>NZ_UYXQ01000134.1 GCF_900624995.1 Pseudomonas antarctica | reverse complement strand
TCTACTTGGTCGACAACCGACAATTTAAAAGTCAGCGTGTAATCGCGCTGACTACGTTTTGCGCCCGTATCCATTGCACCCTCCTGATAAGAAGCCAGAAGGTGTAAACCTTATTCAGGACGAGACACGTACAGCACAAAAAGCGCGCCTGAGACCGCTCTGGCATGCCGCTTTGCGCCCAGGCCCTAGACGGGAAAGAAATCCGTTTCGGCGTATTCCACGAGTACCCACCCTTCGAATCCGTAGCCGGCGACGGCAGCCTGCAAGGATCCGACCCTGCCACTGGACATCACCTTGGGCCTGATTGCCGCTGGCGCCAAGCGCTCCAGCGTCAACTGGCTGCGCATGCCGACCACGCTGTACACCACGCTGATCCGCAGCGTGCCGGACCTGGTGCTGATCCTGCTGATTTTCTACAGCCTGCAACTGTGGCTCAACGACCTGAGCGAAGTGTTCGGCGGGGACTACTTTGAAATCGACGCCGCGTGGCCGATCAATACCCGGCGTTTGTCTCGGGCGGCCAGTCACAGCGTGTGGCGATCGCACGCGCACTGGCGATGGAGCCGGAAATCATTCTGTTCGATGAACCGACCTCAGCGCTGGCCCCTGAACTCGTAGGAGAAGTCCTCAAAGTCATACAGACGTTGGCCGAGGAAGGTCGTACCATGCTGATGGTCATCCACGAAATGGGCTTTGCCCGCCAGGTGTCCAGCCACGTGCAGTTTTTGCATCAGGGCCGGGTCGGGGAACAAGGCGGCGCCGAGATTCTCGACCACCCCAGCAGCGAGCGCTTGCAGCCATTTCTTTCCAACGTTTGAAGTGAACTCATGGATACCAAAGCCAACGGACCCCATTCTTCCCCTGCGCTGGATCGCATCGATGAGGCAATCATCGACGTGCTGCGACATCAGGGGCGTATCACCTACGAAAAGCTCTCGTCACTGGTGCACCTGACGCCACGGCCCTGCCTGGAGCGGGTGCGCAAGCTGGAGCGGCGCGGCGTGATTCGCGGGTATGGGGCAATCATCGATGTGCAGATGGTCTACCCGGGGCTGTCGCTGCTGGTGCTGGTGGCCTTGTCCAATCAACGCGGGCGCTCGGCGCAGAAGGCTTTCGAGGCGTGCGTCAAAGCCTGCCCGCAGGTGTTCGAATGCCAACTGATCAGCGGGCCGTTTGACTACAGCCTGCGCATGCGCTGCCGGGACATGGAACATTACCGGGTGCTGACGGAGAGCTGGTTGAACAACGATGAGTTGCACATTGATAAGCTGGTGGCGCATCCGGAGTTGGCGGAGGTCAAAAACACCGCGCCTGCGCTGGCCTGAACAGCGTCCGTCACTATAGATCGTAGATCGTTCCCACGCTCTGCGTGGGAATGGTCAAGGGTGGTGTTCGGTGTTGCTGCTTGAAACACCAGGATGTTATACAGACCTTACTTGTGACTGGCCGCGTCAAGGATGAACACCATCAAAACGTCATTATTGTATTGCGCACTGCTCGCCTGCCTTCTCTCGCCTGCCGCTCAGGCAGCACCACCCGGCAGCGACGCTTCAGCCGCCTGGTTTAAGGTGGCCATGGGGATATTGTCGGGGGCCTCCTGCCAGAATCGCCTGGTGCCTGCAGAACGAGAACGGTGTATTCGCAAAAACCGCGAACAGGCCTGTCGTGATTTCCCGGAGGGGGTCGAGAAAGAGAACTGCTTGAAAGAGCTGCCCGGCGTTGCAAGCCAACCCACCCACTCAAGCACTCAACCTTCCCACGCAGATTACGCACTGAAGAATGTGATGCCTGCCAGCACTCAAGACTATCGCCCGCCGGTTAAAACCGATGACCTGGATTCGCCGTTGAAGCAGTTCGTCAGCCCTGCGGCGCAAAGCCCCACCCCACGCACAAACTAACCGGTGGGAAGGTGCGCCGCGCCAATACGCTTACCGGGCCGTGCGCCGATCAGCTTAGCCTGGCCATCGCGCTGTTTGCCGGTACGCGCCTCACTGATCAACCCTGGAATCAGCTTACCCTCTGGCAAATTCTTCCAGAACCGGCTCGGCAGGTGCCCTTCCATCACCTTGGGGTTCAGCCGCGCCGGGTTGAAGATATGGCTGTAGTAAGTCTGCCACATCGCGCTGTGAGGGTCTTCGACATTTTGCGCCAGTTGCTGCCACGCCTCGGGGCACTGCCGTTGATGAATCAACTGCTCACCGTCGTAATACACCCCATCCAGCGGCGTGGCGATCATCCAGCGATGACGGCCCATGCGCCCGATAAAGTGCTGGCTGGCTGATTTCAATATGTCGTGGGCAGGCTCGTGCCAGGCCACGTATTCCGGCAGCTCAGGGCCCGCCTCTACGGGTACGGCAATAAACCGCACAAATGCATGCAAGTGGTGGGCTTCACGGCTGACCTGCTTGATCCGTCGCTGCAACTCGCTGCCCAATTTGTCACCCGCAAGCATCGCCGTACGGTCGCCATGACTGACTCGCCACAACACCTCGTAAAGCAAACTCCAGCGCTGATCGCCGTGATAGCAAGCCGCCGACTCCAGCAGCTCCAACAAGGCTTTGGTAATCCGCGCCTGGAACGGTCCAAGCTGTTCAGGGATGGGCTCGTCGGTGGCAAACAGGTCCGCCACTTGCGCTTCGCCCCAGCTCACTTGGCTGGGGTCGACCTGATGGCTGAGTAGCCAGCGCGCCTGCTCGCGCCAGGTGCTGAACAGGTTGTCGCATTCCAGGCTGATCATCCCCACAACCCCATTTGCTGTGGCTGCGGGCGGTCGCGCAGTTGCTCGCGCAGCAACACGCTGGTGCTTTCGGCCTGTTGCGGGTGGTAGTCGCTGGTGATGAAAAACGGCTTGGCCTTGGCCAGCACGCAGCGCATGCGCGCCAGGTCTTCGAAACGGATCTTGCGTTCGCGGCGCAGGTCCACCAGGCGCTGGGTGGTGCGCAGGCCGATGCCGGGAATACGCGCGATCAGGGTCGGCTCGGCGCGGTTCAGATCCAGGGGAAACACCTCGCGATGCTCCAGGGCCCAGGCCAGCTTGGGGTCGATATCCAACGCCAGGTGGCCCGGCCCTTGGAACAGTTCGTTGGCACTGAAGCCGTAACTGCGCAGCAGAAAGTCCGCCTGATACAAACGGTGTTCGCGCATCAACGGCGGCGCGGCCAGGGGCACGCTTTTCGGGCTGTTGGGGATGGGGCTGAACGCCGAGTAATACACGCGGCGCAATTTGAAATTGCCGTACAACGCCTCGGCGCCGTGCAGGATGGTGCTGTCGTCGGTGTCGTCGGCACCGACGATCATCTGCGTACTCTGCCCGGCCGGGGCGAAACGCGGGGCACGCGGTTCGTTGAGAACAGTTTGCTCACCGGTGTAGATGGTTTGCATGGCTTGCTTGATCGAGACGATCTGCTTCTCCGGCGCCAGCGTTTGCAGGCTGGCATCGGTGGGCAGTTCGATATTCACGCTCAGCCGATCGGCATAACGCCCGGCTTCGGCGATCAGCGCCGGGTCGGCTTCGGGAATGGTCTTGAGGTGGATATAGCCGCGAAAGTCGTGCTCTTCACGCAGCAGTTTCGCCACCCGGACAAGCTGCTCCATGGTGTAGTCAGCCGAACGGATGATGCCGGAACTGAGAAACAGCCCGCTGACGCAATTGCGCCGGTAGAAATCCAGGGTCAGGGTGACCACCTCCTCCGGGCTGAAACGCGCGCGGGGCACGTCGCTGGAGCGGCGGTTGACGCAGTACTGGCAGTCGTAGAGACAAAAGTTGGTGAGCAACACCTTGAGCAGCGACACGCACCGGCCGTCCGGGGTGTAGCTGTGGCAGATGCCCATACCGTCGGTGGAACCCAACCCGGCCTTGCCCTCGGAGCTGCGCTTGGGTGCGCCACTGCTGGCGCAGGAAGCGTCGTACTTGGCGGCGTCGGCAAGGATGCTGAGTTTTTCGATCAACTGCATGAAGGGCTACCGATACTGGTTTTTTGTACAGTATCAGGCAGCCCTGCCTGCCACAAGTGCAGCCTGTCAGCTCGCCGTTGCGAGCAGTAAGTCTTGAACCGAACGGCCTTTGCCACGGTGGCGATCATGCACATACAACGATGCCGCAATCTCGTCCGCCCGGATCGGCAGCACCGACAGCAACGTATCGCTCAAACCATGGCTGGCCTGGCTGAAACCCTGGATATAGATTCCCGCCTTGCAGCGCTCGTCAGTCACGATGCGATAGTCGCGCGCCACCTCGAAGTCGCCCATGTAGGCTTGCAGCGGCGAGAGCAACTCGCGGTGCATCTGGCGCTCGTAACCGGTGGCCAGGATCACTGCGTCGTAATGACTGACGCTGGTTTGGCCGTTGGCGTTGTTGCGCAGGACCAACTCGATGCCCAACGCACTGGCGGTGGCTTTCTCGACCACGGTCAGGGTGCGGAAGGCCTGGCGAGCGATACCGGAGACTTTCTGGCGGTAGAAAATGCCGTAGATACGCTCGATCAGGTCCAGGTCCACCACCGAATAGTTAGTGTTCTGGTACTCGGCCACCAGGCGCTCGCGCTCGGCGCCAACTTGCTGGAACACCAGGTCGGTAAACGCCGGTGAAAACACTTCGTTGACGAACGGGCTGTCATCGGCCGGCTTGAGCGCCGAACCGCGCAGGATCATGTCGACCTGCACGGACGGGAAGCTGTCGTTCAGGTCGATAAAAGCCTCCGCCGCGCTTTGGCCGCCGCCGATGATTGCAATGCGCATCGCCTTGCCTTCAACACACGGCTGCTGCGCCATACGCGCTAGGTATTGGGAGTGGTGGAACACGCGGCCGTCATCCTTGAGCGCTTCAAACGCTGGCGGCACACGCGGTGTGCCTCCGGCGCTGACCACCACCGAACGG
This sequence comes from Pseudomonas antarctica, assembly GCF_900624995.1. Taxonomy (GTDB): domain Bacteria; phylum Pseudomonadota; class Gammaproteobacteria; order Pseudomonadales; family Pseudomonadaceae; genus Aquipseudomonas; species Aquipseudomonas antarctica. The sequence goes on along the minus strand of NZ_UYXQ01000134.1, from coordinate 4,592 downwards.
GTGGTGCGCACATGCTGCTCGCCCGATGCATCACGGGAGATCACCCGCAATGCTTCAACGTGTTGCTGTTGCAGAACCGGCTCGATGGCCAATACGTCCTCACCGTAACGCGCCTGGGCCTGGAACTGCCCGGCGACCCAACGCAGGTAGTCGTTGTACTCCATGCGGCACGGGTAAAAGGTGCCCAGGTTGATGAAGTCCACCAGACGGTCGTGGGCCTTGAGGTAGTTGACGAAGGAATACGGGCTGGTGGGGTTGCGCAAGGTCACCAGGTCCTTGAGGAACGAGATCTGCAGTTCGCTCTGCGTCACCAGGGTATTGCCGTGCCAGCGGTAGTCGGCCTGCTTGTCGAGAAACAGGACGTCCAGTTTGCCCTGGGCTTTTTCACGCTCCTGCAGGGCGATGGCCAGCGCCAGGTTCGAAGGGCCGAAACCGATACCGATCAGGTCGTGAACCGCGGGCGAAGCAATTGCCTGTGTCATTCCAGTGTCCTCTGGATAAGCCCCTTGGCGGTGGGGCGGAAATACCTTCAAGACCTGCACAACAGGTCATGTGTTGATAGGAAACGAGGACAATGAAATAAAATTTAACTGATCGTTGATCAGTGCGCTTCCCACTCGCGCATACGCACCCGGCAATGCTTCATGGCGTTGACGATATGTTTTTCCACCAGGCTGCGGGAAATGCTCAAGCGCTCGGCGATTTGCAGGTGCGACAGGCCCTCGAGTTTGCGCAGCAGGAAACTGTCGCGGCAGGCCGCCGGCAGCTCGGCCAGAGCGCGCTCGAGCATTTCCAGGCGCAGGCCCTGATCATGGCTGGCATGCGGTGAACTGGGGGCAAAACGCTCTTCGTTGTCCAGCACCTCCAGGGGCTCGGACTGGCGCAACGCGTTACGGCGATGGCCGTCGATCACCAAGTTGAGGGCCGTGCGGTACAAAAATGCCCGCGGTTGTTCGATTGGCGTGTCGCTTGCACGCTCAAGCACCCGGACATAAGCGTCATGCACCACATCCTCGGCCACCTGACGGTTGCCCAGCTTGGCGTTGAGGAAACACACCAGCTCGCGATAGTAGTTTTCCAACATGACTCCCGGCCGCCAGGTGAGGCGGCATCTAATCCTTGAGCGCTAAAGCAGGCAGGCCATGAATGATGGCAGTTTGAGTACGTGCAATTTATAGTAATTCTCATCTAGTTTTAAAGAAGTCTCGCATCAACGGACGATTTTTTTATTCGACAGAGCTGTTACCGAGTATGTAAACAGCTAAATTCTTGGGCAATTTTCTCGTATAACAGTCAGCCCTCCGCCAATGCGGCCTCAATTTCCTGGCTGGAACCCACGCATGAAACGCCCTCGCCCCGCCCGACGCGCACTGCTTGCTGTCGCGTGCCTGATCCCCCTCATTGCGCTGGCCGCCTGGCAGATGCTGCCGCCGGGCCGCGATGGCCTGCCTACTGTCACCGTAACTCGCGGCAACATTGAAAACAGCGTCACCGCACTGGGCACTCTGCAACCGCGCCGGTATGTCGATGTGGGCGCCCAGGCGTCCGGGCAGATCCGCAAAATCCATGTGGAGGCCGGTGACCAGGTCCAGGAAGGCGAGCTGCTGGTAGAGATCGACCCTGCCACCCAACAGGCCAAGCTTGACGCCAGCCGCTACTCCATCGAAAACCTCAAGGCCCAGTTGCAGGAACAGAAAGCCCAGCACGAGCTCGCCCGCCAGAAATACCAGCGCCAGCAACGCCTGGTCGCCGGCAACGCCACCCGCGAGGAAGATGTACAAACCGCCAAGGCCGAACTGAGCGCAACCCAGGCGCGGGTCGACATGTTCCTGGCGCAGATCCGCCAGGCACAGGCCAACCTGCGCAGTGACGAGGCTGAACTGGGCTATACACGCATCTACGCGCCCATGAGCGGCACCGTGGTGGCGGTGGACGCGCGGGTCGGCCAGACCCTAAACGCCCAGCAACAAACGCCGCTGATCCTGCGCATTGCCAAGTTATCGCCGATGACCGTGTGGGCCGAAGTATCCGAAGCCGACATCGGCCACGTCAAACCGGGCATGGCCGCCTATTTCACCACGCTCGCAGGCGGGAGCCGCCGTTGGACCAGCACCGTGCGCCAGATCCTGCCGATCCCGCCCAAGCCGCTGAACGAAACCAGCCAGGGCAATGGCAGCCCCAGCAGCACGAGCAAAACCGGGAGCGGCCGCGTCGTGCTGTACACCGTGCTGCTGGATGTGGACAACACTGACAACGCGCTGATGGCCGAAATGACCACTCAGGTGTTTTTTGTCGCCAGCCAGGTCAAGGACGCCCTCACCGTGCCGGTCGCGGCGCTGCTCGGCAGCCAAGGCACCGATAGGACGATCGCCCGCGTGGTGGCAAAAAACGGCGCCATCGTGGAACGCGAAATACGCCTGGGTATCAGCGACCGCCTGCGGGTTGAAGTGCTGGACGGCCTGAACGAGGGCGATCACCTGTTGATCGGCCCGGCCAACGGCAATGGGGGTTGATTTGACCACGCCGCTGATCGAACTCAAGAACATCCGCAAATCCTACGGTGGCGGCGACAGCCCGCAGGTCGACGTATTGCGTGGGATCGACCTGTCGATCCATGCCGGGGATTTTGTCGCCATTGTTGGCGTCTCCGGCTCCGGAAAATCCACGCTGATGAATATCCTCGGCTGTCTCGACCGGCCCACCGTGGGCGAGTACCTGTTCGCCGGGGAAAACGTCGCGCACCTGGACAGCGACGCACTGGCTTGGCTGCGCCGCGAAGCCTTCGGCTTCGTGTTCCAGGGCTACCACCTGATCCCGTCGGGCTCAGCCCAGGAAAACGTCGAGATGCCGGCGATCTATGCCGGCATCAGCGCCGCCGAACGCCATGCCCGCGCCAAGGCCCTGCTCACGCGCCTGGGCCTGGCCGATCGCACCGGTAACCGCCCGCACCAGCTCTCCGGCGGTCAACAACAGCGCGTCTCGATTGCCCGCGCGTTGATGAATGGCGGCCACATCATCCTCGCCGACGAACCCACCGGCGCCCTCGACAGCCACAGCGGCGCCGAGGTGATGGGGCTGCTGGATGAACTGGCGAGCCAGGGCCACGTGGTCATTTTGATTACCCACGACCGCGAAGTCGCGGCGCACGCCAACCGCATCATCGAGATCAGCGATGGCCTGATCATCAGCGACTCGGCGCGCAGTCACACCCACGTGCCCGTCACGGCCAACAGCGACGCCCTGCAAGCCGTGGACCTGCGCCAGCGCCTGGCCGACGGGGCCGAACACAATGGCGCCTGGAAAGCCGAACTGCTGGACGCCGTGCAGGCGGCCTGGCGGGTGATGTGGATCAACCGCTTTCGCACCGCGCTGACGCTGCTGGGGATCATCATCGGCGTGGCGTCGGTGGTGGTGATGCTGGCAGTGGGCGAAGGCAGCAAACGCCAGGTCATGGCGCAGATGGCGGCGTTCGGCTCGAACATCATCTACTTGAGTGGCTTCTCGCCCAACCCGCGCACGCCGCAAGGTATCGTAACCCTCAATGATGTTGCCGCCTTGGCCACACTGCCCCAAGTCAAGCGCATCATGCCGGTAAACGGCACCTATGCCGGGGTGCGCTTCGGCAACGTCGACTACATGGCCTATGTGGGCGGTAACGACACCAACTTCCCGGCCATCTTCAACTGGCCAGTGGCCGAAGGCAGTTACTTCACCGAAGCCGACGAGCGCGCCGGGGCCACGGTGGCGGTGATCGGTCATCGCGTGCGCGAGAAGTTGTTCAAAGGCCAGGTAGACCCCATCGGCCAATACATCCTGATAGAAAACGTGCCCTTTCAAGTGATGGGTGTGCTGGCGGAAAAAGGCTCCAGCTCCGGCTTGCAAGACAGCGACGACCGTATCGCCATCCCCTACACCGCCGCCAGCGTGCGCCTGTTCGGCACCTATAACCCCGAATACGTGGTGATTGCCGCCAACGACGCGCGCAAAGTGCATGAGGCCGAACAAGCCATCGACCAACTGATGAAAAAGCTGCATAACGGCAAGCTCGATTACCACCTGACCAACGACGCAGCAATGATCCAGGCCGAGGCGCGCACGGCGAACACGTTGTCGTTGATGCTCGGTTCGATTGCAGCGATTTCCCTGTTGGTCGGCGGGATCGGCGTGATGAACATCATGCTGATGACCGTGCGCGAACGCACCCGCGAGATTGGTATTCGCATGGCCACCGGGGCGCGCCAGCGCGACATTCTGCGCCAGTTCCTCACCGAGGCGGTGATGCTCTCGGTGGTCGGCGGCCTGGTCGGCATCGCCCTGGCACTGCTGGTCAGCGGCGTGCTGGTACTGGCCGAGGTGGCAGTGCAGTTCTCTCTGGTGGCGGTGCTTGGCGCGTTTGGCTGTGCGCTGGTCACCGGCGTCGTATTCGGCTTTATGCCGGCCCGTAAAGCTGCCCGGCTCGATCCGGTTAAGGCGTTGACCAGTGAATAAACGAAACTCCCTGCTGGGCGCGTGCCTGCTACTCAAAGCGTGTACCGGCAACCCGCCAACCGTCGACAGCGGCATAAACACGCCAGCCGCCTGGAAATACGCCG
>NZ_UYXQ01000133.1 GCF_900624995.1 Pseudomonas antarctica | reverse complement strand
GTGGTGGCCCAGCTCGGCACCAAGGGCTCGCTCGATCAAGGCCTTTTTGAACGCCATCGACGCATCCTGAATGGCTTCGGCACTCATCGGGCCGCTGACGAACTGGTCGATCAGCTCTTTTGGAATGGCTGGAAGGTCACGCTGGGCCCTGCGGGCCGGTTTCTTTGCGGTTGGCATACATGCACCTCTTCAACATGTTATGCCCGAACACAAAATTTATGACAGTCCCGAAACCAATCAGTGTCGGTATGACCATCCAGTACTTGAGATGCCGTGGAATTTTTTCAACGTCCTCAACCCGCACTAAACGCCTCCATTGGAGTACTTTGGGCATAAGAATAATGATCGCCATAGCGACTACACGTACCTGTCGGCCCTCAAATGGAGCATTACGAAAAATGCGCCTGTGTGCAATTACATAGTCGCTGTGTTCCACATAGCGCTCTGCTGCATCTAGCTTTTTGAACATGACAAAAAAAGTAAGTGGGAGACTGAGTATCATGATGACGCACGCACACATGCCGATGTATTCGAAAACCATTTAATCCCTCACAGTCTGATAGAGAAATTTTCCTGTGTTTTCTCCGAAAGCGCTTCCGATTTTGCCTGCAACGAGTCCGCCTGCGGCACCGCCGACGATGGCGCATGCCAACGCTCCAGCGCCTGCTGTAGGTATGCCAAAAACAATCATGCAAGCAGCGATACCAATTTGGGCTCCATACGCGCCGCCTCCAGATGCACCCGCGACTCCGGCTATCAACTTACCCCCTTCAACATACTTCGCCTGCGTACACGCTTGCTCACGCCCAGTGGAACACGCCTGCGATATCTCCAACGCCGTCGCCCCAACATCCAGCGCTATACCAATGTAAGTCCCCTTCTTCAGCATCTGCGAAGCCTTCGCTAAGTGCTTGACCCGCTCCTCATACCCCCGGATTTCTCCATGCTGCCAGTAGCTTTTACTGGAAATTCCCAGCATCTTTTTAATCGAACCTTCGTTTCTCAACCCCGTGCCAAAGCGCGCCATCCCCGAGATTTGGCTATCCAACCTCGCAAACAGCGCTCTACGCTTAACCAGAAATTCCTCCCGCGCCCCCGTGGTGCCCTTTCTCAAGTACTGCTGATGCAAATCCTGGGTCTTCTCGACGTGCGCCAAGTGCTTGCTCCAAGCACTGCTGGCACTGCCGATGCCAACGGACGAATAGGACAAGATGGCCTGCAACTGATCATGGTTTTTGACCAGGAACTGGTCGGTTGCGGAGTACGCCAACAGCGCTAGCTTAATATTCAGCGCCGAGCGCATCAGCTGTGCCTCTTCAGCGGTGCAAGCGGCCGTTCGGCTGTCGCCAATGATCACCAACTGCCCCGGCAACACCAGCGTATTGCGGATGTGCTGGTTGAGCGTGTCGAATTTGGTGTGAGTACGCGGATCAAGCGCCAGGCTCAATTTGAGCACGGGATACGGCTGCGGTCGTTCATTGATAAATGCGTAGGGTCCCTGCATGCGTGCACCTCCAAGTGACTGAGGCGCACGACTATAAGAAGGCGCTACAGCGGAGGTAAGAAGGGTATAGGGGTGGTTTTAACGATTCAGAAATGGACTACTTTAATCCAGGCGCAGACCTACGTACTGGACGTTCCGGGGGGCTTCATCGGCATAGCCATTGAGGAACTAACGGCAGAGAGCGGTCGGGTGAAATCAGGATAAAGGGCTGTGGATTCCTCAGGGTCAGACCACATTGTATTAATGGTGACCTGACCCCACTTGCGCGGGTGTTTTTTCATTTTCGCGGCGAGCCTGCGAACAGCAAGACGCCGACTGTCGACCGACCTAAAGCTTGCTGCATCCCCGTCGATAACCTCTAGGAAACCCGCCAATCATGGAGTGATTAAATGGCCCTTTCCGTCAGCGCAACCTACCTCTCACCGGCTAACACCCTACTCACGCCTTCCGGACAGAAGCTTGAGCCCCAGCCGATGACGAATGCCGACAAGAACACCCTGGCCAATGCCACGCCGGCGGCCATCTACCACCCCAGTGAAGGGACCAGCACCACGGCGGAACCGCTGGAGGCCGTCGACACCTGGATTGGCCGCTCCCAATCGCCGGACTTCCCTCGATTCGCTGATATCGCCGCCGGCGCGCACCAGACACTGAAAACCCATTTCCAGGCCTTCCAGGCAACGCTGGCGACCAGCGCGCCCGACCTTGCCAGCAAAAAGTACGGCTTCACGGTCGAGGCCGACGGCAAACTCAAAGTGCTCGATACTGCCAGCCAGCTCAGCAGCTCGGACACCCAGCGGCTCACCGACCTGCTCAACAACTCTCTTGGGCTTAAAGCGGCGGCCGTTGCTTATCGCGATGCGTCCATTGATTTGGTGGACGCTGATTCGCCCTGGTCGGGGAGTTATATGGGGTTCTACAGCCTGACCAAGGAGAATTTCGCAAAGACTATTGATCTGGCGCCGTTGTTTAAAGACACGCACACCATGGTGCCCGGGGAGTTCAGGAGCGCGACGTTTTTCACTCAGTTGTCTGATAAAGGCGAACGGGCGACGCGGGAGACGGAGGATGCGATGCTTGAGCGGCGGGCGGCGCAGGGGTTCGTGGTGCGGGTGTGATTTGGAGGGTGGTTGAGGGGCTGTTGGCGGTTGTTGCCTTTTGTGGAGGGCCGCAATCGGCCAATAGGGGTATCTCGCGATGCTCAGAAAATGAGGGAAGGTTCACGTATTACGTGTATTGGTTGATATGATTGCCAATCAATACCACAAGGCATAATGGAATATGAGCGGCGACAACACGTTACTACAGGGACTCTATTATCCTTTTTCACGCTGCATGGACAGCTGTGCGCTGAAACAATTGATGCTGGTATTCGACGCTGTGACTTTTCTGGAACCCGTCAAAGACGCGAAGTGGCGCGCCGGACTGTTTCGGAACCTTGAAACTAATGAGGATCCACGGTTTTCCAAATATCGGGGTTTGGAGCATGACCTCAAAACTCTAGAGCAGGAAGGGGCGCTATCCTTCGTCGATCCGCAAAGCCTTGCTGCTTTTAAGAGACCAGAGACTTCCCTTGCGGCCATCAGTGATCTTCAGGATCCGCTGTGGTGCAAAATGGCAAGTAATCCATCTGTGTTCGGCCTGCCACACCAGAGACAAGCCGATACACAACAGCCGACTTGGCAGATGTTTGCACAGAAAATCCCGATGGAATTTCGGCATTTTTTGGGTACCGACACAGCAAGAGAACATCTTATTAACGAGGCAGACGACCATTACGCATGGACCTTGTCATACGCGGCGGGCTCTGCAGCGACCTTGAATTTTCATTTGGCGGCGGCGGCGGATCTCGGGCTGTCTCCCATTACTGACAGCGAGTTGCATCACAGACTACTGTTGCGCAAGGCAACCCGTGCTTTAACGCCCGATAGCGAGTGGACGGATCCAGTTTCCACCCAATTGTCCCAATCAGCAACCAGCACCGCCGTAAAGCTCCTTGAATCGCTCATGCCGCATCAGGCACTTGAATCCGCGAGTTTTGATAAAATTCTTCGCTTCCGCGAGAACACGCGTGGTGATCGTGCCGCACTCGTCAATGAATTGACCGCCCGCCTTATACAGATATCCAATACGACTTCCTATGCTGAATTATCCCGTAGCCAAATAGCGTTGAGTATAGAAATTTCAAAAGAAGTCAGAGAGTACCAAGCAGCTATCGGCGCTGCTCGCGACAAACTTTGGCCGAACTTGGTTAAAGGGCTTGGCCTCACATTTGCAACCGGTACTTCGGCAGCACTTCTTTATGAGTACCTCCTCGGGGGGCCAATGGGCGTGCTTACGGGAGCATTAAGTGGAGTTGCTTACTCAAGCCTGGCGCACGTGCTGGACTCACGCGCCGAAAAACGGCAGGCCGTACGGGCCGCCAACCCTTCTATCGCTTATCTTTCAAGGGTTTCGCAACTAAAATAAGCTGGCGCTCGTAGTTGGCGGATTCCGCGCCAAGCGGAAAGCGGCCGGTACCTTGAGCAAAAAAGGGGGCCAATCTATTTGATTAAATCCGTCCCCTTCTACTGTTGTCCGATTGCTGCCTGTCGCAAAGGGGCAGCAACCCGCCAGTAACGGACATTAGCCGCTCGATGGATAAGCTGAATGCGTCGAGTGTCGACCAAGCCTCCTCAATGCCATTTCAGGATTGCGTCCGGCAATCCTGATGATGGGCAATATAAGTTTATTGAAACTTCGCTTTGTGATGATGAGCTGGACGTAGCCGCCTATTTCTACTCCAGCCTGTCTCATCCGTGTGCCTTGCGTTTTTTCTTAGCAGCAATTTTTTCTAGCTTTGATGACCTGCCTGCCACGGGCATCTGGACACCCTTCGCTTTCCATCGCGTCCCAAGTTTTCCAAGGAGTTTTCCCCAACAGTCAGTAGCCCAACACGTGAAACAGTCACATGCCACCCTTAGCATTTGATTTTCTCGTTACGTACCCTGTTGACACCTACGCTGGTGTTAGTAGTGAATAGCCACTTCGGATGAGCTACCACCACCGAGAAGGACCTTCGATATGCAGATGGCAGACCCTCACGAGGGGATGGTTTCATTTCAAAAAGCGTTGCAAGCTGGGATCTTGGACATAGGTCCAGTCCGAAATTTTGACAATTTGTTCAGTCATATCGACGAACCATCACTTGGAACGATCCGTTTAACGTACGTCCACCTCACTCAAGACCATCAATCAGTCATAGCATTTGTATCTTGTGTGATGAACGGCCAAATAGACGGGATTCCCTGTGTTTCCGTGGGATACGCAGTGCCTAAGCACTTGCGAAACCAAGGACTCGCGAAGCAGGTTCTGAAAGATGTCATTAAAGACCAAGTTTACCAAGCAGGGCAGATGGGCAATAGCAATTTGTTCATTGAGCCCGCTGTTGATGTAGCAAACATCGAATCTCAAAGAGTCGCAGAGGCTATCCTAAATAGTCCTCGGGAAAGCATTACCGACGCGGCATCAGGTTGCTCAGCATTCCGATATACCGCGAAATTCGATACTTCAACCGGGCTAAAACTCTAATAACACGTGAAAAATTAAAACCCTTTGGAACCTACAGCTTGCGATCTCCATGGTTTTAACGCTGAGGGGAACCTATATACTCATGAGGAATGACACATTGAGCAAAAAATATTTACTTAGTTCTATACGAGTCGGCCATCGTGTGGCCGAGGATGAAAAAAATGAACTAGCTAACTACTTTGTTAAGACAGCGCAATGGAACGCACTAGCCAATGGAGAAATTGATATTATTTACGGCGCAAAGGGAACAGGAAAAAGCGCCTTATACTCACTACTAACAAATAACACCAACGACTTTCTAGTTAAAAACATTTTTTTGGTCCCCGCAGAGAACCCCTTAGGAGCATCTGCGTTCCAAGGCTTAATTGACGACGACACCGACAACGAGACAGACCTTACGTACATATGGAAACTTTATATTCTTCAGTTGATTTCTGCTGAGCTTCGGAAAAACAACATTGCAACCGACGTTGCAACCACACTAATCGTTGCTCTGGAGACCGCAGGGCTTCTACCGAAGACATTCACACTGGCATCTCTCTTCGCGCAAGCAAAGAACTACATTAACAGCTTTGCTGATACCGACCCGACGGAGGTCGAATACAATATAGCGCTTGATGCTTCATCCGGAATGCCCACAGCAACAAGAAAAGCCAGCTATGCCCCTGCTGATAAAAAGGCCAAGCTTTCCAGTGTGCCTGTTAATGATCTTCTGAACTTTGCTAATCAAGGTCTCGTCGCTTCAAACAAAAAAATATGGCTTCTTTTCGACCGGCTAGACGTTTCTTTTTCGTCCTCCCCCGACTTGGAAAGAGCAGCACTACGCGCTTTATTTCGTGTATACGCCGACCTAAAGCCACTAGAAAATATTAAAGCAAAAATCTTTGTCCGAAAAGATATTTGGGAACGTATTACGGACGGAGGGTTTCGTGAGGCTAGCCATATAATAAAAACGGACACAATTGAATGGGATCGTGATGGACTATTAAACCTAGTCGTAAACCGCCTTCTTAACAACCAATCTCTTGTCGACTATTTAAAAATAAACAAGCAAGCTATAATCAGTGATTTAAGTGAACAAGAGAAATTAATAAAAAGAATACTTCCCGACAAAGTAGATACGGGCAAAAACCCTGATTCCTTTGATTGGATAATTTCGCGAGTACAAGATGGCACCAAATATGCTGCGCCGCGAGAAATCATCCACATGCTTGAATGCCTAATCTCCAATCAAATAAAAAAACTTGAACAAGGTAAGTCGGAACCGGAGAACGAAATACTTTTTGATCGTGCTGTTTTCAAAGACTCACTAATAACCGTATCAAAAGTCAGATACGAACAGACACTGTGCGCCGAATACCCTGATCTAAAAAAATACACCGAACTTCTAAAGAACGAAAAATCCGAACAAAAAATTGAAACCTTGTCACGCATCTGGAAAGAGTCTTTAGAAAACTCTCAGATACTTGCCGACAAGCTGGTGGTAGCCGGTTTTTTTGAAGCACGCAATGAAAAAAATCTCCCCACCTACTGGGTACCATTTCTATACCGAGATGCACTAGACCTGGTACAGGGCAAAGCAGTGTAACTTTTTATATTGTGGGGCGAATTGCAGCCCCACTTTCAACCATCCTTTACGAGTCAGCCCTAGATGGCTTCATGGCAAGTCTGCAGTTCGGTGTACTGGAGTACTTGGAACAGGCTAGAAACTGGATAAGCCACATCCGGGGTGATGACCCCTCAAGCGCACCGACCGATCTGAGCGGCGATGGCACCTTAGCCGCTAGCTGACGAGGCTATGCCATCAGAACGCTGCTATGACAGGCAGCTATGGGTCGAAAGCAGACCAAATGCAATGACCGCTTCTGGCCGTTTGCTGTCGCTCACGCTCGACTCTTGGCTATTTGCGCCCCCATTGCGCCAGCCAGCAATCGTCTCCATTCTGAGTGTCATGTGTGCAAGTTTGCTGGTAAATCTTGATGCAAAAATGACTGAAGAGGTCGAACGCAAATGGATGAGCCGGTTTGTGAAACTACCCAAACCCTCCTAAAACCCAGTCAGAAACGTCTCGTAAAATTGAAAGGCGCATCCACCATGCCAACCCTTTCCCTATCCCCCATCACCTTTAAACATGCGGTATAGAGTGCGTTACCTCAGCTTTAATCGTACTCCCAAAATCGTCACGGCCTCATCAAACCAGCCCTACAACCGCAACGCCCCCCGTTGCCCCACCAAAATCCCCCCTCTATAGTCCGCCCCGTCGCCAGCTTGATCGGCGATGGGATTCGCAGCCCTAAAAAGGAATTACACCAAAAACCGTTAGGCCCGACAGAACCGATTTCCGGTGACGTCCTGTTTTACGGCTGTCCGAAATTTTTCTTTCTTAGGGATCTCCACCTTGAAAACTCAACACCCGCCCCGCCGCTTCACCCCCATGTCCCAAATCGCAACCGAATACCCTGTCCTCCTCATCGACAGCGACGCCCCGCTCAGCGAACTCCACGCCTGCGCCAGCGAGCGTCTCAACGCCGCCCTCGCCTACCTGCACCTGATGGCCTGCTCCAATGTGTCCGACTATGCCGAGCACGACATCAATACCGTCGCCAATACCGCTCGAATCATCGTCCAGGATGTGGCGGATGTGTTTACGGTGATGGAGCGGCGCGGGTTTGATGTGCTGGCTGTGAGTTGATGTGATGTGAGCTGTGAGAAAACCCGCCTTGCCGGGTTTTCTGGTTTTTGGGGAGGCGGGAATTGACGGCTAGTCCGGCTTTGACGGTGTGGGTGCTGGCGCCTTCGCAGCCTCGCTGGGGCTCGACAGCTCCCACCGTTTGATGGGTGCTCGGCACCTGCATAGCGCGGGAGGCGGCGATGGCGGTGGTAGGGGCGCACCGTTATGATGTGGCCTTTCGCTTAACGCCTCAGGAAACGCCCATGCCCGCCCTCACCTTGCGCAACGCCCTCCCCGCCGATGCCGCCCGTTGTTTTGAGATTGAAATCAGTGCCTATGAAGGCGATGAAGCCGCGACGCTGGAGAAGATCGCCACGCGTATTGCGCAGTACCCGCAGGGTTTTCTGATGCTGGAGGCGGATGGCGCGGTGGTGGGGTTTATCAATTGTGGCTGCGCGCATCAGGTGGTGATGTCGGATGAGGCGTTCAAGGAGTTGGTGGGGCATTCGGCCGAGGCGCCGAATGTGGTGATTATGTCGGTGGTGGTCGACCCGGCGCAGCAGGGAAACGGCTATGCCAGGCTGTTGATGACTGAGTTTGTGCAACGCATGCGGGCGCTGGGCAAGCAGACGATTCACTTGATGTGCAAGGAGCAGCATGTGCCGTTGTACACGCGCATGGGCTACAGCTATGTGCAGCCTTCGCCTTCGGAGCATGGCGGGATGGCGTGGCATGAGATGGTGATGGGGCTTTAGGTCGTTATGGGGCTGGTGGTCTTTTTGTGTCGGGATTTATGCTCATCAGCCATCGTTCAAAGGGCAACTGTGTTTCAACTGGTAAGGACGCTGTCTCCATGGCCACTGTCTGGCGCTTAACTTGAAACGTCGTACGATAATTTTAGCCACGCACTACAGACGCACAGCTCAGGCTGTGTGAGTGCAACCAGCGGCGTTTTACCCCGTTACATCCGCCCAAAATCAACGCATTGAATGCCTTGGCACGGCTCAGTAGTCTGCGATGCACCCAGCCGGAATAGGGTCCGGCGGGTGTTTTATTGACCATCAGAGAGGTGCATTCATGCTTTCAATCAGTGCTTCAATCGCTTCGTTCTACTCACACTACGAAGCCAGCCAGATCAATACCGAAAAACCAACACCCAACCCGCCTCAACACGGGGATGGAAATGACGTGCTGATGGCCGGTTCGCAAAGCGGGAATGATGTCCTGATGGCCCGCAAGGCGACAGATCTGCACCCCCTCCAGCCCCAGCAGGAGCGTCTTCATAAGCTGTTTGAAGCAGCCCAGGTCGACAACGGCGACCCCTTTGTTAACCCCATTGACCAAACCGCCGGCGATGATGCTGAGGTGTTCGACCCCGCTACACAGTGCTGGCAGGCCACCCAAGCAGCCGGCAACGGCCAGTACACCGCGCTTGGCGATCCTTACCGTGAGGCCATCGATTTCGAGATCAAGGCCGACGGCATGGGAGGATGGCAGCAGGCGTGAAGCAACCGGTGGTATGGCGCATGGGGAACCTGCTGCATACCGCCCCACAGGCACCTATTGAGAGGCAATGATGAGCGCCCCCTTCATCGAAGTCAGCGACCAACCCAACCCCGACGCTGAACGCATCCTCGGCAGCGGCCTCGCCGCGTTCAATGAAGCGATCACCGGCGCCAATGATCGCCTGCCACTGACGGTATTGGTTAAAGACCCCGATACGCAGCAGGTCCTCGGCGGCATCACCGGCAA
>NZ_UYXQ01000132.1 GCF_900624995.1 Pseudomonas antarctica | reverse complement strand
GGCCCAGGCGCTACGGGCCAGAGCATCAATACCGCTCAAAGGGTTGAGGCTTCCCACGGCCGCCCGACCGACAATCTTCATGACGTGAGCGGCCTTGCCCACCGCCGAAGCACCGGCAGCCAAGGCTTTAGCCCCTTTGGCCGCCCCCCCAACACCCATCACGAAACCAAAGATGTCCAGTATCAGGTCGTTGGCCGCGTCACTCAAATTGCCCTTTTTAAAGTTGACGATCGCCGAGCGCAGCGGGATCAGGTTAAGCGCAAACTCGCCAACGACTTTATGTGGAGGTACTTCAGTATCGAAGGTGGTCATGCCCTTGGCGGCTTGCCTGGCAGCAGGCAGGTCAATGTCCTTGATCACGGCGTCGACTATGTAGGCGGTCCTCTCACTGCTGAAACTGCGTGGAATACCCGGGGTGCCTTTATTCTCATCGGTGAACCCCGGCGGGTACTTACCCGTAGGCGTGATAACGTCGAACAGTGTGTAAGGGCGACTCCCCACATCTGTACGGTCTCCCGTCTGGAAGTCTCCAAGGTCACGGCGCGGGATAATCTTGTTGGTCAAACGATTGATCTCGTAAGTGCAGAATTTGCCGTTGCGTTCCGTCTTGACCAACACGCTCCCTGGGGAGGCACGCGAGCGTCTGGGCTGCCCGGTATTGTTCCTGGCAAGGTTCATGTGTTTGACGACGGTCATTTTCCCGTATTCCAGATTCTGACGGTCCTGCAGCGCCAGTGTTGAAATCAGGTACTTGAGCTGCGCCTTGGTGGTTTTTTCCAGGTCAGCGGCGAAGCGCGAAAATGCCGCATTGAATCGCGTGGGCAGGTCGCCAAGCGATTCGATCGCAGTGAGGGCCTTACGGATATCAACGTCGGGCGATGACGAAACCCATTGGCTTGTTGGCGGCTTCTCTACCGTTGCATGAATAGCGCCGAGGTTGCTCAATAGCGTCGCTTGCAGGACTGCCTGGCCGAACGTTCCCACGTCATCGTTCGGGCCTGGAGGCTTTGAGGCAAATGGCCGTCCATCCATGCACAGGTCCAGCACTGAATACGGGCCAGGGAAATGCCTGTTGGGGGGCTGCAGGGTGATGCACTTTTTCTCAAACTGCTCGCGGCTCATCCCCGCAAGGGCCGTCTTCAGCAAGGCATGCACCCTTTCACTCAGGGTGGGGACCGTGTCAATGGCGGTCAGTGCGGCGGCCTTCAGCTCGCCGAGCTGAGCATTGAACGCCGTGCGCACCGCTGCCATCGTGTCATTGGGCTGGGGCAACCCAATCCCGTTGGCCACTGCCCAATCCTTGAGCGAATGGCGTTGAGCGAGGTATTCATCACGCTGCTCTTCATCGGTGACGGGAGCGGTGCTGGCGTAGTCCATGACCTGCCAATACGTCATCGCCGCTGTCGCGCCGGGAGATTTTGCTTCAATACGGCCCACAGCGGTCACAAAGCTGACCCAGGCATGCGAGCCCAGGACGATCGCGGCCGGTATCTCTTTGACGAGAAACTCAGGCGCTTGAAAGGAGAGTCGCAAGGTCGTGTAAGCGGAGGCGGCTAGAAGGCTGGTCGTCTTGCCACACGACACCAGCGACATGTGCAATTCCTTCAAGACCGCTGCGGCGGTCTTGCCTGCGTTACCGGCGGCCATCAATCGATAGCCTTCGATGTTCAGGCGTGAATCGGCATTTTCAACCGCCCTCGCAGTGCCTGCGTCTGCGCATAAAGCGGCCAGCAGCCAGTCATCTGCACGACCTTTGATTGACTTCACTTCGAACGCGGCTTGAATGGCAGCACCCAGCGCCTTGCCCTTGGGTGAGCTCAGCAGGTTGTCGATCAACAGCCGCGGGTTACGTGCCTGTGACGTGGAAAGCGGCCATTTATCCAACAGATATTCCAGTACGCTCTTGAAGGCACCCAAGTCAATACCACCCGGTTTGCCTTGAGTGATCATGGCCCTCAAGTCCTGGAAAATCATGGGGTCGACAGGCTCTGCCCACCCAAGCGCTCCCGAGTAGTCGCCGTGCAAGGGGGCGCGAGGTTCGGGCGTCATCAGCGCTTTAGCGAGGTTGACCAATTGTTCGCGGTTGCCGGGGATGTTCAACCCGTGGTCATCGAGATACTGCCTCAGGCTAATGCCGTTGGAGGTGTCCGCCTTGGCCGGCTTGTAACTGCTGTCGAGGGGCACATAGACCTTGAGCTTGGTCAGTTCATCGACACACCCGATTTCGTCATCATCACCTTTTTCAATACGCTGGGACAGGTACTGCAAGTTGTAGCCAGCCTGGTATCGGATATCGATATCGCCCAAAGTGGCCCTATGGCGCTCAAGCACGGTTTGACTGCGACTCTCACTCAATACCCGATCCTGCTCTGGGGGCAATTGAACCAATGACTTATCCCGCAAAAGCTCTACAGCGCGCGCCTGGGCAGCAGCGCGCGTGGGTGTTGCGGGTTCTTTATAAAAACGCCTGATTGTGTCGAGCGGAGCGCGCTCGCTGCCCGCATCCAAGGGTGGTTTTACAACCGCTGCGGGATCGCCCGCCGCGATAATTTTCGCGGCCGCCAGGACAGGCGCGCTTATCGCTGCCCACCGTGCATCGGCCTGGTTCAGTGTGTGCAAAACCCGCCGCGGATCACGTTCACGCGTGAGCCTGAATGAGATCTCACCCAAGCCGGGCTTGAGGACGACGGTCATGGGGTCTACGCCAACCTCAGTCATCCATTGCTGCATTTCGCGCGATTGCATCGCGCGGCCCATCTGGGACCACCACTGGCCAAACGTTGAGGCCCAGGGGATTGGATAAACGTGGATCCCGGCGTCATGAGTTGCCTCGCCCTTGATCTCAAGCAGTGCCGCACGGTAGATCGGAGCCAGTTCGTTATCGCCCTCGGGGTGAACGTCGCCCGGTAACTGCGTAGAAGGCTGCATATCACTCTGGCGTGTGGGGGCAAGCGGCTCATTAGAGCAAGCCCGTGCATTGAGCAATTGGCTTGGTTCGTTTTGCAATGCGGGAACACTGGAGGAGGCTGCCATCATTCACGGTCTCAACAAGGGAAAATTAGACGGGCATCAATTGGATTTTTATCGATATCCATCTATGTGCCTGAAACCCCACAAATCACTCCCCGGCATTGGCCGCCAATCATTTTCAGGATATTGCGCCCTACCCTGCTCGATGACTTTTATTCCAGGAAGGGCCTCGCCGGGCGCGGTGTTACTCACACTCGCCCGCCCCCTCCTAGCTGCGCTGGATGCCGGTCACCACGGCGATCCGCCTGAAAACCATCGGCTCGCAGTTGCTGGAAACACATTGACGTTAGCCCCGAGGGCTGTCCTGGCTGGGGCGAAACATAGGGTAATGACGTCTGCAGCGGTTTGACGGAACCCGCCCGGCGTGACGGCTAAATAGGGTGAAAGCCTCGCAGTCTATGCAGACCGAGGCAGAGTTCCCCAACGCCAAGCGACAGACCCTATGAACAGTGTACAAAAGCGCTTTACCGCGCCGTCTCAACCCTTACCTGCCCCGACGCTTCCCCACTCGCCGCCGCTGTCGCGGCAACGGCGTGATAGCCCTTCTGCGCCGCAACCGCAGGCCACCACGCGCGCCGGAGGGGATGCTGAGTTGTCAATGCAATATCAGATTGCCTTGAACCTGGCTGCCAAGCGTCAACCCTATATCGAGATCGAGCACATTCCTGCGCATTCCACATTTGGCCAATGGTGGGGGCATTTGCATGACGCCTTCCAATCACCTGACGTTCAGCAGTGGATTCGCAGTCGGGGGATCGACGCCACGTCGATAAAGCTCGATCCGAAATCAGGTCAAGTCTCCTTCATGCTCGAGCGCTATCTCGACCCACTGCAAACGTTGCACACGGTCGATCAAGACGCCCCCCATTGGGCCGCAATCGGTGAGCCTATCCGCCAGGCTGCACGCGTCATGGGCGTGAGGTTCCCGTTTGCACCGCCGGTCCTGAGCCCAAGCGAACCGGTTCCGTGGCAGATCGTCGGGGATTTTTATCAAGAGCCCCGAGGACTGACGCTGTCCGGCATGCTCAGGCGCGCGGACCAAATAGGTCAGGATCAGCGCTTTAAAACCCTCGACCCCACTCGCTTTGCGAGCCTGATCACGTCGCGCGGTGAGGATGCACTTCAAGATCAGAAAGCGCTTCTGGGCGACATTCGCAACCGGCATATGGCTGGCGAAACACTGCGGCGCCTGGCGACAGCCATAGAAAATGGCGGCAAACAGGTGGGGGACATCCGGGCCGAACTGCAGAAAACCGTCCAACTCTGCGCCGACGGTACCTATCGGCCAACGGATACCGGCCAATCCAACCACGTCAGCCTGCAGCAATTGTTGGAGGATCACGGCTGGGACATCCCCACCACCTCCGAACACCTGGTTAACCTGGCAAATGCCCTGACCACTGCGCCCCCCAAGGCGGCCTCCCATGGCGACCTGGGTGGCGCGCTGAGCTGGCCCATACCGCTTGATCAGGAAAGTCAGGAACAACTGCGGGCGGATATACGCACCGGTAAGCTCGGCGATATCACCTTAAGCCCATTTAAAAACGTGCTGGATTACCTGCTCAACGCCAGGCCGATCACTGAGCAGGAGCAGCGCAATCCGCGACTGTTGATCGACGCTTTGATCAACTCGCCCAGGGGGCAGGCATTGGGCAACGCCATTCAGGCCACCTTTGAGGCGCGGTCCATTAAAGGCAATGCCACCGACTGGTTGCTGGCGGCCTTTAACATGCAGAGCAACAAGCCTTCGCGCGATGGGACGACAATTGAAGGCTATCGATTGGTCTCAGCTGAAAACATGGGCAAAACGGCGGCGGCGGTCGTCAAGGCGCTGGCTGAATACCTGCACGCCAAAGGCATAGCCTCGTCCTTGGAGACTGCATCTGTACTGGCCTACACCAAGGTCAGCAGTACAGCCCCGGAGTTTGGGGTCAAAGACATCCCTGATCAGGTGGTTGTAGGCACCCACAGCTGGGTCACCTTTGCCACGGCGGTCGCTCGCATCGAAGCCAAGGCGCCCGGGGCGACGGCGACAATGACTTATGCGCAAGTCATCCTCGCAGCCAGCATCGCACCGATCACGGATGAAGAACGCCAAGTTGAATATGCCGCCCAGAATGAAGCAATCAAAGAGTGGGCTGTCGCCAATGGCAAACACTACCCGTCGACCGATACCGCCCTATCCACTGTGCGCAAGGCGTTCGATACGCAGGTGCGCTTGCTGAGCGAGGCGGCTGCAACGCCCGACCTCGCCATGCCGACGACCAATGCCATCGCGCTCGAACACTTGAAAACAGCGTTCCCGAACGTCGACGCAACGCTGTTCGAAACAAAATCTATCACCTCGCAGCCCAGCAACCGGCACTTTCCCGGACCTTACTCACTGTTGGATCTGTACATTGATGGCAGAGCGCTGGTGGGCGCCCCCCCCGACTCGAATGATGACTGGGGGAGCGCAGGCCGTACGTTCTTCAGGTTCCTGACGGTTGGGGCTATCAATATTCCGGATGACGGGACGCCTGCGGTATGGGTCTCATCCGAGGATGGGCTCAACCTCAACGATGTGCTGCCCAAGCTCAAAGACCTGCCGCGCCCGCTCGCGCAGTTCGATGAGCAATACCCGAAGTACGCCAACGCCGTGAAAAAGACCACGTCGGCACAACTCAACTACCTGATTTGCAAACAGCCACAGGAACACCGAGAGAATCTGGCGTACGGCAAAATAACGGTCCGCAGGGAAATCGACTACCACAGGGCCGATCACCCCCTGCGCGTTGCAGACGGTGTGTTGTTGATCGAGACCGAGCGCAACGGCACATCCCTCACGTATGAATTTGATCGGTTGAAGGGCACTCTAACCCCATTACCGGGCAAGACTTACAGGGAATATGCGCCCACCGAAGGTTGGTACCCCTCGAAAGGTAAAAGATACGACGTAATAAAGCCTTCGGGTAAGCACGCACCTGGGATAGCGGATGAAAACAGAGGCGCGCGAGGGGCGCCTGATAGCTTCGGCAGTGAAAGAACTCAATACATCGTTGATGCGGTGATCGAGGATATGGATCTGCCTGCGGTACAGAGCCACGCCAAAGGCGCAACGACTTTTGAGACTGAAGTGCCGACCCACAAGGTTGTTCAAGAGATTGCGCTCGCCCTGATCCCGTTCAGGTCAGCCATCAACAACTTCAAAGAGGGCAAGGTTTTCGACGGCGCGGTTGATCTGGCCTTCGATATCTTTGGTTTCGCGGTTGGCCTGGGGGCCGCAGCCAAAGGCGCAAAAGGCGCCCTGGCCGGCGCTTCGGCGCTTTCAAAGGTCGGTAAGGTATTCCAGATTGCCGGCCGGGCGGCGGTTGGCGCACTTAACCCACTGGGCGGTGTTGATGACTTGGCGCGGGGTGTTTTCAAGGCCGGGCGCTTTGTTGTCCGTAAAGCCCATAAGGGTGTCAAACAACTGCGCGCGTCCTACGCGGGTGTCAATCTGCTTGAATTGGCAAAAACCCCCAATATCGTTGAAGGCACATTCAGAGCGGCCAATAGCACACACGCCCGTCAAGCCCTGGCCAAATTCGATGAGGAAAGCCAACAGTGGTTTCGCATTAATCCACACACAAAAGAAATGTACCTCGAGCCGCTGCCGAATTTTATCCCCGACCTGTACAGCTCAAAAGACGTTAATAGTTTGCAAGCAATCGGCAGCCATGACCCGGTAACAGCTGCCAGCCAGCAGTACGGTCTGGCGGCAACCGGTACGTTCAAGGTTGGGCAAGAGACTGTCGAGGGGACTGTCGTCATGTCGCAGGGCAAATGGCATCGATACGACGCCTTGAAGAAACGACCCATTTCCCCCCCGGTGACACATTTCACCCCCAGCCGGGTAGCGGCCAACGGCGAGGTCAGGTCACTGGACGCCGACCTTCTGGGTTATGAGTCCAAATACGTAGCGCCGGGCGAGTTGGCGATCAAGGGCTTACAAGGCAATGTGTTTGTAGGCCGTAGCAAAAAAGAATACGTGAAAGTCGACGGGCTGCTGTATGAGTCCCGATTGAAGGACGGCCAACGCGTCATCCTCCACCCAAAAGGCGCGGGTCTCGACATACCTGTCAGCGATCTGGGCGCTAGCGGATGGGAGCCCGCCGCAAGATCCGAGCGACTGCTGGGCGGCGCGGGCAGCGGCCCGGTACGGTGGAGTTTTGGCAACGGTATGTTTGCGGTGCCGATGGATGATATTAAAATCACCAAACATTCAGCCTCCCCCTTCTCACTCCACTATCAGGGCCTGGACCGTACCGTAACGTTCAACAGTACAGCCGGCGCATGGACAGAAACCCGCCGTATCGAAGGCACCCATGAAATACGCCATACCTATTATTGGAGAAGTGGCAACGGCCAATGGCAAGGCGGAACGTTTGATGAGTTTTCAAACGCCCGGAAACTGGATTCGAAAACTTACAAGCTGGCTGATATTTCGACACCGGTGGTGATAAACATTCCGAAAGGCTTAAAGCCGCTGCCCAAGCAACTCCACTATTTTTGGGCAGGCAAGGAGATCCCTGCGCACTTGATCGACAACATCACCCAGAACGCCACCCGAGCATCGGGGTACACCTCCATCCTTCATGTGGATGCCGACAGCCCGGCTATTTTTCAGCAGATAAAGACCAACATGGAAAGTAAGGTTCCCGGCGTGACCGTCGTAAACCTGCATGAGGACGAGGCCTTCAAACGGGTGAAAAATAGCGAGCTGTACCAATACTTTCGACAAGGCCAAGGGCAAAATCTGGCCGCTGCTTCCGATGTGGCACGCTATCCGATCATGAATAAACATGGCGGTGTGTACCTCGATACCGATGATGTCATTCGCGCCAACATCAGTTGCGAGCCGCTGATGGCCGGCGCGGATGATGTGCTGCTCGGTGTGCCGACGGTGCATACCTTCACTGATAACAAGACCTTCTATAACACCAGTCACTTTGCAACACGACCGGGCAATCCAGTGCTTGAAAACCTGATCACTGAGATGAACAAGCGGTTCACCGCGAACAAAATCCACTTCCCGGCCAAACGACCAAAAGTCACCAGAGGCGCCGATGGCCACGTTAACTTTACCGATGAATTTAAAGCGTATGAGAAGAAAATATTCGATACCGTGGGCCCTAATCTGTTTAACGACACGCTTAAGTTAAAAAGACCCGATATGTACGACTTGGGTATCGATGGGTTTTCCAAGCAAGCCAAGGTTGTCGACGGAGCGCACGTGGCGCATGGCCCGGCGGTGGACATAAAAAAGGACGTACTTGAGGCCTACGCCAGAAATGGCATTACTCCCCCGGACCTGCTGGATAACCAGATCAAAAAGATGAAGGATCATTACTTCCCGCTTCGCCATCGGTTTAACATCCAAGTGGGCTCCGAGCACTCCTGGATCAATACCTGATCGAGGTGGATTGAACCTGGGTCTACCGTCTCGGTGATCGCCTTGAGCATCGTCATTCATGGCCTGAGTACCCAGCCGATACGGGGCTTGTATGAACGACGTGCCAAGGTGAAAAATCACTCTTGCTTGTCGGCATTGCCAACGTCTGCCGCGTCATCCAGATCGTTGAGCGGCACCTCTGCGTCATCCATCAATGAGCCCGGGTCTTCGTTACCCGGGTCATTGAGTTCTTCTTCGTCTTCTTCTGACATGACCGTCTCCTCTAGCCGCCCTGGGTGTCGATATCAGCATCGGTTTCAGGCTTGGCCTCAGGCTCAGACTTGAAGTCAGGGCTGTAGTCGTTTTCCTTGGCTTTTGGGTCGCTGGCAGGCTTTGGGTCTTTCGGCGCATCAGCGGCGGTGCCGGGCGCCGGTTCGCCGCCATCGATGGCCGGGTCATTGCGGTTGCTGACTTGGGGATCGTTGCTTGTGTTCATAGGTCACCTCTTCGCAGTTTTGCAAAACACAGCCTGCGTAAAGATAAGGTCCCGTGCCGGGCCATGAAGTTCCAACTGTTTAAGAGATCGGGTTATCGACTTGAATATAAAACGCATAAGCCCCCAGCAATACCCAAAACACCATGAACAGCCACGGCGCACGCATGGAAAACAACAGCGACTTGCGATAGCCCTTGTGGGACGACTCGGTCTCACAGAACAGCGGCGAATCGTCATAGGCCAGGCCCATCACCGGTTCACTGCGCAGCAGTTCGCTCTGTTTGTAATGCCAATGGTCGATGATGTCGTAGGCGGCACGGATACCGGGCCAAGCGTTGAGGGAGCTGAGCACGCCGAGGGAGACCAGGAATACCGGCACGATCAACGTAAATAACTTGCCCCATTCCGGGTTCAGGTTGCCCATGCCAGACACGAAGGCGATCACCAGAAATGACTGCGCGGTGAGATAGGCATCGGTGCGGTTGGCCAGGATGGTCGTCTCGTATTGGATCTCCCGGCGATAGAAGTCGAGACGGTCCTTGGGCGAACCGAAGACTTTAGCGTTGTGTTCACTGTGATCGGTCACGGCCGATTCGGGGGTGTTAGGGGAGATGATTCT
>NZ_UYXQ01000131.1 GCF_900624995.1 Pseudomonas antarctica | reverse complement strand
AGAAACCCCAAAAATCTGTGCCGACAGGACGCTCTGCGATGATAAGCCTGCGAGCGGGCGGCGTGGTTTAACTGGGCGCATAAGATCAGGAGCAAAAGCAAGAGCACGGCAGACTAGTAGCCGACATGAGGGGTAGAGGAAGAGCAAAAGCAAAGCCGTGGAGGCCTAAGCTTGGAAGCTGAACTCAAGCCCGCTCCCACAATTGGATCTCGGTACATCAGACAGAAAGTGTGCCGCTGTGCTTTTGCCCTGCTTTTGCTTCTACCACTCAGGTCGGCTACTAGGCCGCCGTGCTCTTGCTTTTGATCTGAGGCGCCCCGTTAACCACGCTGGCCGAACGCAGGCTTGAATCCGTGGCTAACCCGGCAGGACGCCGGGTTAGCCGCGCTGGGCCAAGGATGGCCCATCGCGGCGGCCCACGGATTCAAGCCTGCGTGCGGGCACACCGAGCCTAGGCGAGGTGCCGAGTGGTGGGGCGAGGACCTTTTGGTTACTTTTGGGGCGTTTGCCAAAAGTGACCCGCTGTAAGAGCGGAACCCTAAGTGGCCGTTACCGCAGCAATGGATATGTACGCAATTTAAGGCTAGCCCTTAGCCTCACTGATAATCTGCCGAATCGCCCCAACAAAGGCCTCAGCCGGCTGCCCCCCACTCACCGCATACTGATCGTTAAACACAATCGTCGGCACCGAAGTCACCCCCCGAGAAATCCACAGCTGTTCCTGCTCACGCACTTCTGCCGCATAGTCATCGCAGGCCAAAATCTCAGCAGCACGCTTGATATCCAACCCAACACGTTCAGCAATAATCGCCAAAGTCGCATGGTCAGACGGATCCTGCCCATCAGTGAAATAGGCCTTGAACAGCGCTTCTTTCAGGTTGTATTGCAGCCCCTCCAACCCCGCCCAATGCAGCAGACGATGCGCATCAAAGGTGTTGTAGATACGGCTCTGTCCATCAGTGCGAAAGGCAAAACCCAACGCCGCACCCATGTCACGAATACGCGCACGGTTAGCTTGCGATTCCTCTGCGGTGGAACCGTATTTTTCAGTGATATGTTCGACAATATTCTGCCCAATCGCGGGCATGTTAGGGTTCAGCTCAAACGGCTGAAAATGAATCTCGGCCTGCACCTCAGCGCCCAGTTGATCCAACGCCTCGGTCAGCCCACGCAGGCCGATAATGCACCAGGGGCAAGACACGTCGCTGACGAAATCGATTTTCAGGGGAGTACTCATGGCAGGTGACCTCGCAGGCAGTCTTGTCGGCATTAACGTGCCGTAAAAGCTGCACCATACACCAACTTCACAGCACCTTCGAAGGCTGACCCAAGTCAATCTGCGCCCAGTGCGCGGCATCTTCGCGATGGGCCTGCAGGTACGGCAACACCGCCGCCAGCAACGGCGCCTTGAACGCCTCCTGAAAACGATGCGCCAAGCCGGGAATCAACTTCAACTGGCTGCCCTGGATATGCGCAGCCAAGTGCACGCCGTGCATCACCGGCAGTAACGGGTCGGCAGTGCCGTGCACCACCAGCGTCGGCACCCGCAGTTGGTTGAGCAACGGTACCCGGCTGGGCTCGGCGAGGATCGCCATGATCTGGCGCTTGACCCCCTCCGGGTTGAAAGCGCGGTCGTAGGACAGCGCCGCCTGATGCAGCAGTGCCTGGCGGTCATCTTTCACATTCGGGCTGCCCAACGCCGCCAGCAGATCAGCTTGTTGCTCCAGCGCCACTTCACGATTGGGCGCACTGCGCCGCGACAATAACTGCACCAGCGCTGCATTCGGCGCCGGCAAACCTTCGGCGCCGGAGCTGGTCATGATCAACGTCAAGCTCTCAACACGTTGCGGCGCCATGGCCGCGAGGTGCTGCGCGATCATGCCGCCCATGCTTGCGCCCAGCACGTGGAATTGGCGGATCTGCAACGCGTCCATCAAACCCAGGGCGTCGTCAGCCATATCAGTCAGCGTATACGGCGCCGCCACCGGCAGGCCGAGCTTGTAGCGCAGCACTTCGAAAGTCAGGTTGGCGCTGGCAGGCAACTGGCGCCACGTGGACAGGCCAACGTCACGGTTGTCGTAGCGAATCACCCGAAAGCCCTGTTCGCACAAGGCCACCACCACCTCATCCGGCCAATGGATCAACTGCCCGCCCAGCCCCATTACCAGCAGCAGCGCAGGGTCGGACGCACGGCCGATGCTCTGGTAGGCGATGCTCACCTTTTCCAGATCGACCGTTTGCGTCGGGACATTGACATCACATCGAGAGGCCGCAAAAGACGGCAGGCCGAACAAGAGAGCGGCCAGTAAAAACAACACGCGCATGAAAAACACCGAAACGCAGAACCCCAGTAGAGCGCGAGTCTGATGAAGTTTGTTCAAGCGCGCTGCCACAGTTCTGTGACAGTTTGATGAAGAGTGCCCAGCGGTCATGGTCGATGCCTTATCGACAGGCATTGCCACATGAGACAAACTCACGCCATCTCTATTCAACACAAATTTTATTCATGGAGCGCCCGTGCTCGAAATCCGCCACCTCAAAACCCTGCACGCCCTGCGCGAAGCCGACAGCCTGGTCGAAGCCGCCGAGCGCCTGCACCTGACGCAGTCGGCGCTGTCCCATCAGTTCAAGGAGCTGGAGGAGCGCCTGGGTATGCAGCTGTTCGTGCGCAAGACCAAGCCGCTGCGCTTCACCAGCGCCGGCTTGCGCTTGCTGCAATTGGCCGATGCCACCCTGCCCTTGCTGCGTGGTGCCGAGCGCGATATTGCACGCCTGGCTGGCGGCACCGCCGGGCGCTTGCATATGGCGATCGAATGCCACAGCTGCTTTCAGTGGCTGATGCCGACCATCGACCAGTTCCGCGACGCCTGGCCGGAAGTCGAACTGGACCTGGCGTCCGGTTTCGCCTTCGCGCCTCTACCGGCGCTGGCGCGGGGCGATCTGGATCTGGTGGTGACCTCCGACCCGCTGCAATTGCCGGGTATTACCTATGTGCCGCTGTTCACCTACGAAGCCATGCTGGCCGTGGCCAACCAGCACGCGCTGGCGAACAAGTCGTACATCGTGCCCGAAGACCTGCTCACCGAAACCCTGATCACCTACCCGGTGGAGCGCGACCGCCTGGACATCTTCACCCGTTTCCTGGAACCGGCCGATGTGGAACCGGCCCAGGTGCGCACCTCGGAATTGACGGTGATGATGATGCAACTGGTGGCCAGCGGCCGTGGCGTGTGCGGCATGCCGCATTGGGCGCTGCATGAGTACAGCTCACGCGGTTACGTGAAGGCCAAGCGGTTGGGCGAGAAAGGCTTGTTTGCGACGTTGTATGCGGGAATTCGGGCGGACATGCTGGATGCGCCGTATATGCGCGACTTTTTGCTGACGGCCAAGGACACGTCGTTTTCCACGTTGGATGGCGTCAGCGCTGTGCGTTAAGCGCCGCAAGCTAAAATGGGGCGCGAGCAAGCCCGCTGCCACATTAGCCGTCACACGGCTCTCAATTCACACCACATGTGGACCCTGTCGAAATAGTCATCACCCACACGCACCGCCAGCGGCTCCACGCCGTACTGAATAAACCCGCAGCGCTGGTACAACGCGAAGGCGGCGTCATTGCCGGCAGTGACAGTCAGTTGAAGCAGTTTAAGGCGCGGATGTTTACGCGCCTCGGCGAGCGTCGCCTCCACCAACTGGCGGCCCAGGCCTTTGTGCTGGTAAGCCTGGTTCACGTACATACCGAATAAGGTCACCTTGTGGCGCGCCTTCTCACGCGGCTCGAAGGCCAGGCCAACGATGCCCGCCAATGCACCGCCATCGAATGCCCCGAGCAGCCGATCCAGCGGGTTGTCCAAGCGCTTTTGCCACCAGCTCAACGGCATCATGGCGCGCTCAGCCACGCTAGAGGTGAACGCCTGGGGGTAGGCGCCGTAAGCCTCAAGCATCAATGCCCGATACGCCTCGGCGTCGTTGGCGCCAAGCGAACGAATCATCATGCGTCGCAGGTCAGCGGTGCGCGGTAAAACGGCAGGATCACGTCGCGCGTCAACGGCGCCAGTTGCAGGCCGCCGTCACCGGCCGGGTCGATCCAGCACACTTCTTCGATCTCAGCAGCGGGCGTTACCGCCACGTCGATGTGCACTTGGAACAACTCGGCTTGCACGGTGAAACCCGGCTCGTTGGCGGCAGGCGCCGAGAAGTGCCCCAAGTACACGGCCTCGCTTGGGTCGATACGCAGGTTTAGTTCCTCAAACAGCTCACGGGCCAGGGCTTGCGCGGGTTGTTCACCGGCGTCGATCTTGCCGCCCGGTTGCATGAACGCCTGGGTGCCGCGCTTGCGCACCAGCAGAGTTTGGCCGTTGCTGCCGATCAGCAGAGCGGCGGCGATGCGAATGGTAGATGTCATGTAAAAACTGCCTTGAATGCAAAAGTGAAAGGATCACAGAAAGCGTCTTAACCGGAAAGTGCAGCCTCATCCGGCTCTTTGATAAACACGGAATACTTGGCCCCTTCCATCGCCTCAAACGCAATCAGCTTGTCCACCAGCGGCAGGTTCAGCACTTTGCCGGCGTTGAGCAGCAGCATGCCGTTATCGGCGTTGAGGTTGCGCGCCAGCACCATGCCTTCGGTCAGTTCACGGGTGGTCAAGACTTTCACACTCGGGTCACCCAGCGTCACGTCACTGAGGAACGCGGCGCAAGCCTGCACAAAGTCTTCGACCATGTCCGGGTCGTAAAGCTTGCCGGCGTATTTACGGATGTAGAGCAGCGCTTCATCGCTGTTCATGTGGCGCTCGAGGATCAAGCCTTTTTGCAGCTCGATAAAGTCGACGGCCAGTTTCAATAACCGTGCGCCGGAAGGGATCAACTCGCCCTTGAGATGGTCGGGAAAACCGCTGCCGTCCCAGCGTTCCTGGTGATGACGAATCAGGCGCGCGGCGTCCTTCATTGGCTCCAGGGTCATCAGCAACGACTCACTCTGGGTCGGGTAATCCCGATAGCGCTCGCGGTCGGTGCTGTGCAGCATGTCCGAGGGCGCGACCATCATGCCGTCGCTCCAGCTCAACTTGCCGATGTTATAGAGCGCTGCGGCCATGGTCAGGTCGCGGGCGCTGGCTTCGTCCATCGCCTGAGCCTTGCAATACACGCGAATCAGTTCGATCAGTTGGCGGTTGGTCTGTTTTTGCTTGGGCAGGCGCAGGTTGGCCAGCAGTGAAAACACTTCGGTACCGGTCACATAGCTGCGTTTGAGCTCATCGTAGGCCAGGTCGAGCATGTCGGCGGTTTGCTGCAACTCGCTGGTACGCGCTTCGACGCGTTTTTCCAGAGTGGCGTTGAGGGCCTTCAACTGGTCGTTCTGCTCGCGGGTCAACTGCTCAAGACGCAGCCGTTCGCGCTCGGAATGCCGGTGCTCCAAAGACTGGCGCAACGTCAGGAGCATTTCCTCATCGTTCCAGGGTTTGCTGATGTAACGGTGAATCTGACCTTCATTGATCGCCTTGATCATCATGGCCATGTCGGCATAGCCGGTCAGCAGGATGCGGGTGGTTGACGGGTACAGGCGGTGGGTCTCGGCCAGCAGCATGGCCCCGTCCATGGCCGGCATGCGCGCATCGGTCATCACCAGGTCAATGGGCTGGGCCGCCATGATTTCCAGGGCCTGGGCGCCACTGCCAGCCAACAGCACGTCATAGGGTTGGCCACGCAGCAGCCGGCGCAGGCTGTTGAGGATCGATTCTTCGTCGTCAACCAGCAAAATAGTAGGCGTGTAGGGGGACGTCGTAGCAGTTTGTTCATCCATGGCGACACCTCCTGGCGATGACACACGATTGCTTCATTGCGACCCGACATGATCCATCGCTGTACTTGCTCACGCATTGAGCGCTAGATGAACACCGGGGTAATTGAGGTTGATTTGACGCCAACTGGCCGACTTATTCAAGGGAGCCGACTATGCTTGTGGCATGAAGCTGGTGACCGTTCCTGTTTATCCAAGTATTCAAGGTAAGGAAGCCCTATGCGTCAGAAATCGCCGTTGCGCGTCTCTCGGAATCAGCCATGATGCCGCGCTCAGGACAGGCCAATCGACGCATTCTGATCGTCGATGACACGGCTTCGATCCACGCAGACTTCCGCAAGATCCTGTGCGCCGATGCCCATGGCGGCCAGACACTGGACAGCATTGAAGAAACCTTGTTCGGTACCGCCCCGGCCGTGCGCCAGACCTTTGTACTGGACTCGGCCTATCAAGGCCAGGAAGCGCTGACACTGGTGAACAAAGCCCTGGCCAACAACACACCGTATGCCCTGGCCTTCATCGACATGCGTATGCCGCCAGGCTGGGACGGCCTGGAAACTATCGAACAACTGTGGAACGTCGACCCTCACCTGCAAATCGCCCTGTGCACGGCATACTCCGACTATTCGTTCGAAGCCATTGAAGCGCGCCTCAAGTACGACGACCAGTTGCTGATCCTGAAAAAGCCTTTCGACGACCTGGAAATTCGCCAAATGGCTACCGCCTTGACCTGGAAATGGCAATTGGCGCAGGACGCGGCAATCAAACTGATCGGGCTGGAACGCACGATTGAGGAGCGCGTGCAGGAACTGCTCAAAGTCTCACACCTGCTGCAATATGACGCCCTGACCGAACTGCCCAACAGCACACTGCTGGGCGACCGCCTCACGCAAGCCATCGCAGTCTGCAGGCGCCATGGCACCCAGTTGGCGGTGATGTTTATCGGCCTGGACCGCTTCAAGCGTATCAACAACGCCCTGGGCCACCCGGTCGGCGATGAAATGCTCAAGCACGTCAGCCAGAGCCTGGTGGCCACGGTGCGCGAGTCGGACTCAGTGTTTCGCTATGGCTCCGACGAATTTGTGCTGATCCTCAACGACATCAAACACCCCCAGCAAACCCAGTACATCGCCGAAAAACTCCTCGCCGCCGTCAGCACCACCCGCTACGTGGCTGGCCACGACCTGAGCGTCACGGCCAGTGTGGGCATCAGTGTTTATCCCAATGACAGCAGCAATGCCGTGGCATTGATCAAAAAAGCCGAAACCGCCATGCGGGCCATCAAAGACCAAGGCCCCAACGATTTCAGTTTTTTCATCGACGACATGAACCTGCGCGCCCAGGCCCAGCAAAGCCTGGAAAGCGCCATCCGGCTGGCCCTGCAGCGCAATGAATTTACCCTGCATTACCAACCGAAACTGGACTTGAACAGCGGGCAGATCGTCGGCGCCGAAGCCTTGGTTCGCTGGCACCAGCCCGACCATGGCTGGATCTACCCGTCAGCCTTCATTCCCGTGGCCGAAGACAGCGGCCTGATCGTGCCGTTGAGCCAATGGGTGTTGTGCCAGGCCTGCGAGCAAGCACGCGCCTGGCAAGCCGCCGGCCTGCCTCACATTTGTATCTCGGTGAATATCTCGGCGATTGATTTTCGCCAGCGACACTTTGTCGCCAACCTGGCGGCGATCCTGGAGCGTACGGGCCTGGCGCCGCACTTGCTGGAGCTGGAGATCACAGAGAGCGTGCTGATGCAGAACGTCGAGGACACACTCAACACCCTGCGCGGGATCAAGACCCTGGGCGTGCGGCTGTCGATCGACGATTTCGGCACCGGGTATTCCAGCCTCAGCTATTTACGACGCTTTCCGATTGATGTGCTGAAGATCGATCAATCGTTCATTCGTGGCTTGAGCGACAACAGCCCGGACGCGCAACTGGTGGGTGCAATCATCAGCCTGGGTAAAAGCCTGGACTTGAACATCGTCGCCGAAGGCGTGGAGACCGTTGAGCAGTTGCAGTTTCTGAAAGACCATCAGTGTGAAGAAGGCCAGGGTTTTCTGTTCAGCAAAGCCGTAGCACCTGATGAATTCGCCCAGTTATTGCAAGCCGGGCGCCGCAGCCTGATGCCTGACTACTGACCTTTTACCGCAAGGAGCGACCGTTTGAGCCACAGCACGCCGCGCACGCGTCACCTGTTATCACGGGTTCTGGGCATCACCCTTGCCCTGGGTTATGGCACCTGCTTGCCCGTCACGGCAGCACCGCTGGATGAACCGCTCAAACCCCTGCCGGCAGTGCCAACGCTGGACCCGGCCACCGTGGAATTGGGGCGCCAACTGTTCAACGAGACACGCCTGTCCGTCAACAACACTAAGTCCTGTGCCAGTTGCCATAACCTGGAAATGGGCGGTGACGACAACCTGGCATTTTCCTTGGGCTTCGATGGCAAGCCGGTCGCGCTCAACACCCCGACGGTGTTCAACGCCAGCCTGAACTTCAAACAATTCTGGAATGCCAGGGTCGACACCCTGGAGGCGCAGGTTGAACAGGTGGTCACCAGCCCCATGGAAATGGGCAACGACTGGCAGACCGTGGTCCAGACCTTAGCGGCACTGCCCACCTACCAGGCCGCGTTCCAGCAGGTCTATCCGGACGGTGTGACGGCCGCCAACGTGCAAAACGCCCTGGCCACCTATGAGCGCACCCTGCTCACTCCCAACTCGCGTTTCGACCAATACCTGCTAGGCAACACCGAGATCCTCACCATTCAAGAGAAATACGGCTACCAGCGTTTCAAGGAATATGGCTGCATCGCCTGCCACCAAGGCGCCAATATCGGCGGCAACATGTACCAGAAGTTCGGCGTGATGGGCGACTACTTCAAGGCCCGTGGCAACCCGACCGAAGCCGACCTGGGCCGCTACTTGCTGACCCAGAACGAAGACGACCGCAATGTGTTCAAAGTGCCGAGCCTGCGCAACGTGGCAGTCACTGCCCCGTACTTTCACGATGGCTCGGCCAAGACCCTTGAGGAGGCCGTCGATATCATGTTCAAGTACCAGCTGGGGCGAATTCCCTCGGCTGAGGACAAGACGCTGATTATCCAATTCCTCAAGACATTGACCGGCGAATGGGCGGGCAAGCCCCTATGAAATCATCCCGCCTCGCCAGCCTGCTCACGCTCAGCGGTATTGCCCTGATACTGGCCTCGGTGCTGGTGTTTCTGTACCTCAAGTCGGTCGGCGACCAGTCCACCACCTACACCCAATCGCGCGACCTGATCAGCCAGATCAAGCAACTCAACTCCCAATGGGACGTCGAAGTGCTCAAAGCCCGGATCGCCCTCACCCACAACTATGACCCGCTGGTGGCCCCGTTCAAAGAGATGAGCGCGCTGTGGGCCATGCTGGAAAGTCGCGAGGCGCAACACCGCCACACAAACCTGGCCGATTGGCAGGCCGCGCAGGATGCGTATCGCCAGTCGTTCCAGGAAAAGGCGCGGCTGGTGGAACAGTTCAAGTCGCACCATGCGGTGCTACGTAACTCCCTGGCCTTTTTGCCGACGGCCGAGGACGACATCCAGGCGCATTTCCTGCAACTGGACGACGCCGACAAACTGCAACAGCAAAACATTGCCACCGACACCTACGACTTGCTGCTCAGCGCCTTGGAGTTTGCCCAGGTGACGAGCGATGACAAAGCCGCAGACATCCTCGTGGGCCTGAACAAACTGGCGATCAACAAACAAAGCCTGCCCGCAGAATTCCAGGTGCCGGTGGAGATTCTCAGCAACCACATTACGCTGATCCTGCGCGAGCAACCCCTCGTCAACGACCTGCTTGATCGCATTGCCGCGATCCCGCTGTCCGATCAGCTCGACGCCATGACCACCCAACTCAACCACGACCAGTCCGCCCCC
>NZ_UYXQ01000130.1 GCF_900624995.1 Pseudomonas antarctica | reverse complement strand
ATCCCGAACTCAGCAGTGAAACGATGCATCGCCGATGGTAGTGTGGGGTTTCCCCATGTGAGAGTAGGTCATCGTCAAGATTAAATTCCAGAACCCCTGTTTGCTAACGCAAACAGGGGTTTTGTTTTGGGCGGTCGGAAAGCAAAGGACTATAGATATTTTAAAAGTCCCGCCTTTGCTCAACTCAATCAGTGCTCTCAACCCTGCCTGAACATGGCGTCTTGCGCTGTAGTAGAGGCGCAACGTGTCAAAACAGGGGGGCGATCCTCGAGCACGCATAACGGCGACCCCGTAGATGCCGTTGCGTCCGTGGAAGCAGAACTCACTGACGCGATCATCAAAGGATAGACCCATATCCCGTGCGCGGTGGATGGCCAAGCACGCATCAGCGTCTTCTGTCCTCGGACCCACAGAAAGCCCACGCTCTCGCCATACGTATTGACGCCGGTCGCGTGCTGATCAACACCCGTGGCTCACGAGTCCCGCGCTCTTTGGCGGCTTTAAACAGTCAGGTATCGGCCGTGAGTAGGGCACCTTCGGTTTAGAGGTCTTTCTGGAGCCAAAATCGGTCCTTGACGGACGGAACAGCATGCCATTGGGGAAATCGATGCAAAGTGTTTCTGCATTTTTGGTATCGTGCAGCACATTTTCACAAGGATTGATCTTTCATCCGCAGGACGCGGCGTCGACCTTCTTCAACGAGATGCTGTAGAAATGCCTGAACCGATACCGATCAAGGATCACGAAAAAGAAAACCGCTTGGTCAACAAGCGCCTACTCGCCTGCGCGCTGTTGGTCATTGGCATCACTTGCGCCCTGGTAGGGCGCATGTATTTCCTGCAAGTGGTGCAGTACGACTATCACTCCACGATTTCTGAAAACAACCGGGTCCACGTACTGCCGATTACACCGACACGTGGGTTGATCTATGATCGCAATGGTGTGGTGCTTGCCGACAACCGTCCCAGCTACAACCTGACCATCACCCGTGAGCGCACCACCGACCTCAAGGGTGAGTTGGACGCTATCGTCAACCTGTTGCACTTGCCCACCGAAGACCGCGCCGTGTTCGACAAGGCGCTGAAGCAAGCCCGCCATCCTTTCGTGCCCGTGACGTTGTTCTACGAATTGACGGAAGAACAGATCGCCGTACTGGCGGTCAACGAATTCCGCCTGCCCGGTGTAGACGTAGAGCCGCAATTTGTCCGCCATTACCCTCTGGGCGCGCATTTTGCGCATTCGATTGGCTACGTAGGTCGTATCAACGAAAAAGAATCCAAAACCCTCGATTCGGTGGAGTACCGCGGTACCCAGTCCATTGGCAAGACCGGTATCGAGCGTTTCTACGAGTCTGAACTGCACGGCCACGTTGGCTATGAAGAGGTCGAAACTAACGCCCAGGGCCGCGTACTGCGCGTGCTTAAGCACACCGACCCGATCCCCGGCAAAAATATTGTCCTGAGTCTCGATGTCAAATTGCAAGAAGCCGCTGAAAAAGCCTTGGGCGATCGCCGTGGCTCGGTAGTGGCCCTGGACCCGCAAACCGGCGAAGTACTGGCGATGGTCAGCAAGCCGAGCTTTGACCCCAACCTGTTCGTCACTGGTATCAGCTTCAAGCAATACGCCGCGCTGCACGATTCCATCGACCGTCCGCTGTTCAACCGCGTGCTACGCGGGCTCTACGCCCCGGGTTCGACGATCAAGCCGGAAGTGGCTATCGCCGGCCTCGACAGTGGTGTGGTCACCGCGCAAACCCGCGTGTTTGACCCCGGTTACTACCAGTTACCCGATTTTGACCACAAATACCGTAACTGGAACCACAGCGGCGACGGATGGGTGGACATGGACGCCGCCATCATGCGTTCCAACGACACCTACTTCTACGACCTGGCCCACAAACTGGGTATCGACCGCCTCCACGATTACCTGGCCGAATTCGGCCTCGGCCAGAAAGTCTCCCTCGATATGTTCGAAGAGTCAGCCGGCCTGATGCCTTCCCAGGCCTGGAAGCGCGCGACACGGCGCCAACCGTGGTTCCCGGGCGAAACCGTGATCCTCGGTATCGGTCAGGGCTACATGCAAGTCACGCCGTTGCAGCTGGCCCAGGCCACCGCGTTGATTGCCAACAAAGGCGTGTGGAACCGACCGCACTTGGCCAAAACCATTAACGGTGTACCACCGGTGGATGAAAATCCGATGCCCAACGTAGTCCTTAAGGACCCGCGTGATTGGGAGCAGGTTAACCACGGCATGCAACTGGTCATGCATGACCCGCGTGGTATCGCGCGGGCCGCAGCAGCAGGCGCGCAATACCGCATCGCTGGCAAGAGTGGTACGGCGCAAGTCGTCGCGATCAAGCAGGGGGAGCGTTACAACCGTAACAAGACCCTGGAGCGCCATCGCGACAACGCCTTGTTTGTCGGCTTCGCGCCAGCGGAACACCCGACAATCGTGATCTCGGTGATGATCGAAAACGGCGAGGCCGGTGGGCGGGTGGCGGGCCCCGTGGTCCGGCAAATCATGGACGCCTGGCTGCTCGACCAGGACGGCCACCTGAAGCCGCAATATGCCACGCCGGCCAAAGCCCCGGGTGACCCGCACGTCTAAATCAGGTCTTCCACTCGTCCCAGTGCTCTAGGCTTTCATAAGCAAGCCAGGGCACATCATGAGTGGTCCAGATGTGCGAGGTGGGCCGAACGCCCGGATCATCATCCAGCGTCGCCACCCGCACAATCACGTGGGGTTGATGCCCACGCTCCGCTATCAGGTGTGAGCCGCAACGCGAGCAGAAACGCCTGACTTTGCCCGGTGAAGACTCAAACGACGACAGCAGGGCTTCACCCTGGGTCCAGCGGAAATGCTCGCGCATCACTCCGGCCGTGGTCACAAACGCTGCTGCATGCACTTTGCGGCAGCTGTAGCAGTGGCAATGGCTGATCGGCATGTCCAGGCTGTCCACTTGATAGCGCACAGCCTTGCACAAGCAACTTCCATTCAACGGGTCAGTCATACACGTATTGCCTGATTCAGGACGGGGTCATCAGCGCGCACAACTCAAGGTTGCGCATTGGTTGATGTCGCCTACTGTGAATGGAGGAGGTGACTTATGCACGTATTAGATCGCATCGAACGAAAAGTACTGCTCAATGCTTCACGTAAACAGGTGTGGGAAGCGCTCACCGATGCCGAGCAATTCGGTAACTGGTTCGGCATCGCCCTTAAAGGCAAAACCTTTGCGCCCGGGCAAAGCATCGAGGCGCAGATCACCTATCCCGGCTACGAACATGTGGTGTGGAAGGCCAAGATCGAACGCGTCCTGCCACACACCCTGTTCTCGTTCTGGTGGCACCCTTACGCGGTCGAGGAAGGTGTCGACTACGACAGCGAAACACCGACTCTGGTGGAGTTCACCCTCGAAGATCGGGCGCCAGGCATTTTGCTGCGGGTAGTTGAGTCCGGTTTCGACGCGGTGCCCGAAGCCCGACGCCAGAAAGCCTTCAAGATGAATTCCCGTGGCTGGGATGAACAAATGAGCAATATCGAAACCTATCTCGGTCAAGCCCGTCGGGCCTGACCCAAACGGGCACCTAGACGATGCCCGTTATAAAAACGCTCAGCCGTCTTTCGCTGATCAATGATGTCTTTGGAAAACCACCCTCGCCGACACTGTCGCCACACGCGGATCGCCTTGGGTCAGATAGCCGCCCAGCACGCCCAGTTACCCGCCGCGAGCCACTTAATGTTCTGCAATAATTTTGTGAGATCGCGGTCTGCGTGCGCGTTAACGTGCCGCGTTTTCCCGGATGCCGAGTAGAATCACGCTCTGAAAGCGATTCCTGAGGTGCGGTACGGTGGATTTACAGCAGGGTTTTGTCCTGACCCGGCATTGGCGTGACACGGCAGCGGGTACCGAGGTCAGTTTCTGGCTGGCGACCGACCAAGGCCCACGGTGTGTGCGTCTACCCGTGCAAACCTCGGTGATGTTTATCCCCGAGGCCTATCGCAAACCGCTGGACTGGTTGCTCAAGGGCGAGCGCGATATCGAACTGCGTCCGCTGCAGCTGTGTGATTTCCATCACCGCCCGGTAATGGGCCTCTACACCCGCCAGCACCGCCAACTGATGGACTTGGAAAAACGCCTGCGCGCTGCCGGTGTCGATGTCTACGAAGGCGACGTACGCCCGCCCGAGCGTTACATGATGGAGCGCTTCATCACCGCGCCGGTGTGGTTCGGCGGCACACGTGATACCAGCGGTACCCTAATCGACGCGCAGATGAAACCTGCGCCGCATTACCGCCCGCCGCTGAAACTGGTGTCGCTGGACATCGAGACCACCGCTCAAGGCGACCTCTATTCCATCGCCCTCGAAGGCTGCGGCGAGCGCCAGGTGTACATGCTCGGCCCACCGAACAAGGCCGATGCGGTGGACTTCAAGCTCGATTACTGCGAAACCCGCGCGCAACTGCTCGAGCGCCTCAACCAATGGCTTGCCACCCATGACCCAGACGCGATCATCGGCTGGAATGTGGTGCAGTTCGACCTGCGTGTGCTTCACGAACACGCCCAGCGCCTCAACGTGCCGCTGCTGCTGGGCCGTGGCGGTGAGGCCATGGCCTGGCGCGAACATGGCAGTCGCAATCACTACTTTGCAGCGGCAGCGGGGCGCTTGATTATCGATGGCATCGAAGCGCTGCGTTCGGCGACCTGGAGCTTCGAATCCTTCAGCCTGGAAAACGTCGCACAAACCCTGCTCGGCGAAGGCAAGGACATTTCTACGCCGTACCAGCGTATGGACGAAATCAACCGCATGTTTGCCGAGGACAAGCCCGCCCTGGCGCGCTACAACCTCAAGGATTGCGAGCTGGTTACGCGGATTTTCGAGAAGACCGAGCTGCTCAAGTTCCTGCTGGAGCGGGCCAGCGTCACCGGGCTGCCGGCCGATCGCAACGGCGGTTCGGTCGCGGCGTTCACCCACTTGTACATGCCGTTGATGCACCGCCAGGGCTTCGTTGCGCCGAACCTGGGTGACAAACCGCCCCAGGCCAGCCCCGGTGGTTTTGTGATGGACTCGCGTCCCGGCCTGTACGAATCGGTGCTGGTACTCGATTACAAAAGCCTTTACCCCTCGATCATCCGCAGCTTCCTGATCGACCCGGTGGGCCTGATCGAAGGCCTCAAGCACCCCGACGACAGCGAGTCGGTGGAAGGCTTTCGCGGCGCGCGTTTTTCGCGCACCCGACACTGCCTGCCGTCAATTGTCACGCGTGTTTCCGAGGGCCGCGAGGCTGCCAAGCGTGAACACAACGCGCCGTTGTCCCAAGCCCTGAAAATCATCATGAACGCCTTTTACGGCGTACTCGGTTCCAGCGGCTGCCGGTTCTTCGACACGCGGCTGGCATCCTCGATCACGATGCGCGGGCACCAGATCATGCGCCAGACCCGCGAGCTGGTTGAAGCCAAAGGTTACCAGGTGATCTACGGCGACACCGACTCCACCTTCGTCTGGCTCGGCAGTGCGCATGCTGCGGATGACGCCAGCCGCATCGGCCGGGAATTGGTGCAGCACGTCAACGACTGGTGGCGCGCGCATTTGCACAGCGAATACGGTCTGCAAAGCGCCCTGGAACTGCAATACGAAACCCACTTCAGCCGCTTCCTCATGCCGACCATCCGTGGCGCGGAGGAGGGCAGCAAAAAACGCTACGCCGGCCTGGTCGTGCACGCCGATGGCAGTGAAGACATGATCTACAAAGGCCTGGAAACCGTGCGCAGCGACTGGTCGCCCCTGGCCCGACAATTCCAGCAGGCGCTCTACCAGCGCATCTTCCATCGCCAGCCCCATCAGGACTACGTGCGCGACTACGTACGCCGAACCTTGAGCGGCGAACTCGACGACCTGCTGATCTACCGTAAACGCCTGCGCCGCCAATTGGACGACTACGAACGCAACGTGCCACCGCATGTGCGCGCCGCGCGCCTGGCCGATGAATACAACGACCGCCTGGGGCGCCCGCGCCAGTACCAGCGCGGTGGCTGGATCAGCTATGTGATCACGGTCAACGGCCCGGAACCGCTGGAAGTGCGGCAGGCGCCGATTGACTACGATCATTACGTCACCCGGCAATTGCAGCCGGTGGCCGATGCGATTTTGCCGTTCGTCAACGATGATTTCGCCACCTTGGTCGGCGGGCAAATGGGCCTGTTCTAAAACGCTTGTCTGGAGGGGACACGAGCCTGCACTCTTGGTCTGATGATGACCACCCTCAGACGGCGCAGCTTCTCATGACTCAGATCACCCTGACCGGCAACACGGTCGAACTCCGGCCCCTGCAACGTGAACACGCGGCTGCCTTGGTCGAGGCTGCCGCCGACGGCGAGCTGTGGAACCTCAACGTCACCAACGTCCCAGGCCCCGAGACCGTCGACAAGTACCTCGACATTGCGCTCATCGGGCGTGAGGCCGGCAGCATGATCCCGTTCGCTATTGTGCGTCGCGACAGCGGCCAGGTGGTCGGCAGTACACGCTTCTGGAAGGTGGACCGGGTGAATCGCAAGCTTGAGATTGGCCACACCTTCTTGTCGCAATCCACGCAAAAAACCGCGATCAACACTGAAGCCAAACTGTTGCTGCTGACCTACGCCTTCGAAGTGTTGGACTGCGTGCGCGTGCAATTCACCACCGACGAACTCAACGAAAAGTCCCGCGCCGCCATCCTGCGGCTCGGCGCCGCGCAAGAAGGCATCGTGCGCCACGAACGCATCATGCCCGACGGGCGCAAGCGCAACTCGGTGCGCTTTAGCATCATCGATTCGGAATGGCCGCAGGTGAAGGCCAACTTGCAGGCCAAATTGTTGCGATAAGGAGCAAACGCCCATGTACACGCTCTACGGTATTGATGAATCCGGCTCCTGCATGATCGAAATCGCCCTGCAGCGTTGCGCAGTGCAGTGGCGCCGCATCGACGCCAGTTCCTGGGAAGACAGCGAGGGCAGCGAAGCATTGGCCCGCATCAACCCGCTCAAACAGATCCCCACACTGGTAACGCCCGATGGCCAGGTGCTGACCGAAAGCGCTGCAATCCTGATCCACCTGGGTCTGGAATTTCCCGCCTCGGACCTGCTTGCCGGCAACCGCGCGCAGATCCTGCGCGGCCTGGTCTACATCGCCGCGAACTGCTATTCGGCCATTGGCATCATCGACTACCCGCAACGCTGGCTGGGCACCGCAGATCAATCGCTGCAGACGCAGTTGACCACTGGCACGCGACGCTATCTGCATCATGCATGGGTGGTGTTCGCCCAGCAGTTCGCTGACCAGTTGTTCGCCCCCAATGATGTGCCGAATGCACTGGGCCTTATGGCCGCGGCGGTGTCGCGCTGGGACGCGGCGCGGGACGTATTGAACGACCTGGCGCCAGGCTTTGCCCAGACACTGGCGCAGGTGGATGCCGACCCCGTGGTGGCGCCTGTGTTCGCTCGGCATTGGCCGGAGTGGGGCGTCTCTTAATGTTTCCGCAATCAGAAGAAACAATCACCGTTGAGGCTGTCCAACCCCTTGCGTAGCAGGCTTCCTGACCTACGCTTCTTAACGAGGTGTAGGAATCATCCTTGAAATTGACTGTCGCAGACATGAAACTCAAGAACCCTGCATGGAATTCAAAGGAGGTGCGCATGCTCATCCGGTCGCTGACCCTGGCTACCTTGATGGCTTTTACGGGGCCGCTGTTGGCCGCGGATGATATCAACCCGCTCAAGCAGGACGTGGGCAAGTCCCGCCCGCTGGTGGTGGTGGAGCTTGATGCCGGCAACGAAACATTGGCGACCCTCAAGAAACAGCTGGACGAGCCTGCCAACAAGCAGTCCTTTGAAGAGCGCAACATGGTGTTTTACACCGTGAAGTTCGGCAGCATCGGTGCCGAAGGGGAAAAGTTTGCCAAGGACGCAAAGGACAACAAGAAGCTCACGCCGCCTGAAACCAACGCGTTGATCCGTGCCCTGAAGTTAGGCGCTGGCAGCGGTACCAAGGTGATCCTGGTCGGTAAGGACGGCGAGAAGAAAGTCGAGAAGACCGTGCCACCGGATACCCTCGACCTCAAAGAGTTCTTCAGCGCCATCGACCAGATGCCCATGGCCGAAAAAGAACTTGCCGCGCCTGCAGAACCAGAGCCCGCCGCCGCGCCAGCTAAGGGCGCCAAAGCAGCCAAGCCTGCCAAGGCCGGCAGCAAGGCAGCCGCTGCGCAACTCGATGATTGAACCTACATAACCCCCTGTGGGAGCGGGCTTGCTCGCGATAGCGGTGTACCAGTCGCTGTAAATATGGACTGACACACCGCCTTCGAGAGAGAACCCGTTCGCACATTGGTTCAGTGGTTTTCTGAAGTTTTGGCGGCTTTACGCACCGGAAACGGAAAGTAGAAAAACCGTAAGAACGCCACGCGCTTGATCACTTCCCCGATCAGCAACGGCACCACCACCGCCACCGCCAGGCCCACACAAGCCGACACGAATGGAGGCAGGCCCAGGCGCTCCATCAGGTTGACGCACTTGTGCTGGATCTCTCCATGGAAAATCAACAGGATCAGGGTCGACTGGCCGATGTAGGTC
Source organism: Pseudomonas antarctica (assembly GCF_900624995.1). Taxonomy (GTDB): domain Bacteria; phylum Pseudomonadota; class Gammaproteobacteria; order Pseudomonadales; family Pseudomonadaceae; genus Aquipseudomonas; species Aquipseudomonas antarctica. The sequence continues at coordinate 1,118 of NZ_UYXQ01000130.1, read as the reverse complement.
ATCGCCCGCGTGATCACGGTCGAGACCATCAGCACCCGCGCCAGTGCCCAGCATGCGTACACGCCGATCACCGCCAGCAGGCTGGTCCACAACCAGTGGTCGTAGCGCCGCTGCGCCAAGTCCATGGTGTCGTGGCTGTAGAGGAACACTGCGGCGAACAGTGCCACTGAAATCACCAGCGTCAGCAGCGAGCCTTCATGCCTGCGCAGCCAATCGCGCAGCAGGTAGCCGTAGATGAAGTAGGTGCTGCTGATCAGGGTGATCTCGAGGCTGAAGGGCAGGCCGGGCAGCGTCCAGGTGTGCTCACCGACAGTCACGGGGATTTGCCAGAACCACGGCAGCACCCAGATGCCGAGCAACAGTTGCGCGACCATCAGCAGGCAGCCCATCGTCAGTGACAGCTTCAGTCGCTGGATCAGCCGCAGCATCAACCCACTGAACAGAATCGCTACCCAGAAGTGCGGCAGAAACCACAGTGCCTGCCAGGGAATGGTGTCCACCGAGGCGTACAGCACGCCGCCAACATCCGGCAGCAGCGGTTGCCCGCGCAATACACTGCGTACGATCACATACACCAGCATGGTGAAAAAAAACGGCTTGAGCAGGCCGTCGGCCTTGCGTATCGCCATCTCCACAAACGGTTGCTCGGGCTTGAAGAACACCCCGGACAGGAAAAAGAACAACGGCAATATGAACGACGCGATGATTGGATAGATCAGCTCCGGAGAGTTGGCGACGAACCAACTGTGGCCATACACGATCATCAGGATGCCAATGCCTTTGGCAATATCCATCTGTATCCAACGATGTTTCACCTGACCACCCCCCGATCGATTATTCACGCCTTGCGCCACGGCTTCAGCCACAGCCCCATGCCCAGTAACACCACGATGCCTGCCAGGCTACTTAGCCCCAGTTGCAGCCATACGCCTTGAATCCGAAACAGCAACAGCGCGGCCAACCCCATGAGCGCCGCACTGAGTAACCAATCCCGCGCCCAGGGCAGGGTGCCCAGCAGGTTTTGGCGCTGCATCAGCAGCAATGCCGTGAAGATCACCCCCCCCAGCGGCGCCACCGGCATGCCCGCCCACCCAAACCCACACGGCAGCGCGCCCACC
>NZ_UYXQ01000129.1 GCF_900624995.1 Pseudomonas antarctica | reverse complement strand
CCCGCTGCCGACAAAACCAAACGCCCTAAAAAACCCAATCGAAGAGTGATCAAAACCCTCGACAATCAGAACCTGATTGGCGACTTGCGCCCCAGTCAGCCTGAGGCTCCTGGCAACTTTGTCGACATCCAAGACCCCCTCACCGGGCAAACCCTGGCCACGTACCATGAACACGCGCATGAAGGTGGTTGGCAAATCGTTGAGCCTGTTCGTGCGCCAGTACAGGTTCCGGTGCGGTCGCGGAAAGCAATCAAGGCGCAGGCACAAACCATCCAAAACGAGCGAGCGGCCATCGATGCAAGCATTCGCTTCCAACAGCGAAAGCTTCAAGACCCCAGCCGACTTGAAGGCCTTGATCCGCACGAGTGGGATGTGATGCTGAGCCAGCATGCGGCGAAGTTCGAAGCCTTGGCCGATGAAATCCAACGCAACCACGCGACTGATGCCAACGCTCTGAGCTTGCAGAACAGTTATCGTGATCAAGCGCACGCGGCCATACAGAAAGCCCGAGAGGTGTGCAGCGAGGGGTATAAGCTGCAGCGCCCCAGAGCCACCAATGTCGATTATCTATGGACGCACGGTTTTGTCGATATCAACCTGGTTAAAACACGCACCCCATTGAAGGCCGGTGGCTACCTCACCGAGTACGCGATACGTGACAAAAACAAGATAAAACCCGGGGAAAAGGATGAGAAAGCCGACATGTGGTACGCACATTTCCATTATACGTCCGTCGATGCACCCGCATTGGCGCCTGACTTTGGTCATCTGAAAACTAAAGATGAGCGCCGCTACACACGCAAAGAACTGATCGAGCGCGCAGGTACCAACCACCGTACGTTGATCAACCTGGATAAAGCCGTGATCAAAGCACCGCTGGATCAGAAACTGTTTCTACATCTGGAACAGCCTGAGCCCACGGAAACACCAACCGCCTGACTGTCAGAGTGTCTATGCTCTATTGAGTAGACCTTCCTGACGAGGGCAACATGGACGATCCACTCAACAACAAACCACCCACCTTCTGGCAAATGCTCCAAAGCGTAATGGCGGCGGCCTTCGGCGTGCAAAGCGGCAAGAACCGCGCCCGAGACTTTACCCACGGCAAACCGAGCCATTTTGTGATCCTGGGTATTGTGTTTACGGCGGTGTTTGCGTTGACGCTGTTCGGCATTGTCCAGCTGGTGCTGCACCTGGCCGGCGTTTAACGCAGCAGCAGGTGCAGGCTGAACGGGTAACGGTAGGACGTCGGTTTGCCCACGGCCGACAGTGCCCGGAAATCCACCGGCGGCGTCGGCCCCAACAGGCGCTGCGCCTGGTCGCCATCAATCAGCTGGAATAAGGCTGCCTGGCGGTCGCGCCCGCCATAAGCGCTGATATCGACGCCCTTGGCATCGTCGTTGACCAGCACCATTGCCCAGCCGCCCAGGGTGAAATGCCCCGCGACCAACGTCGTCAGCCGCCCGTCCAGGCGTGCTTTCAAAATGTCTGGCGAACTGTTAACCGCACTGAACAGCACATCCTTGCCAGGCACCCGCCCACTGCCTTGTAAGGCTTGCATCGCGCCCAGCGCCATCTCATCGTTGGCCGACCACACCAACGCTGTCTGCGGGTAGCGCTTGAACAACTGCGTTGCCTGCTCGAAGGCGCGCTGGCGGCTCCATTCACCGTAGACCAACTGGCGCAGGCGCACGTCGGGATGCTCGGCCAAGGCGCGGCGCAAGCCCTGCTCACGCCGCTGCGCGGCCGGCGTGTGCTTGGCACCGGAGAACGCCAGCAAGTCGAGGGTTTGACCCGTTGCAACCGGGCCATGCTGGCGCAGCAGGTCGGTGAACATCAGGTAACCGGCCCGCTCGTCATCGGCCACCAGGCTGCCGATCCAACCGGCGTCGTTGCGCGCATCCAGCAATTGCACCTGATCGGCGGTCAGGGCGTTATTGACGATCAGCAATTTGACCCCGCTGCCTTGGGCCAAGCGCAAGATCTGCGGCGCGACATATTGCTCATTCACCAGCACCAGGTAATCGGGCCGCTGGGCACCTTGCAGCGCTTCGCGGGCCTGCGCCAAGGTGTTTTCGGCGCTGCGCTCGGAATAACGCACACGCAAACTCAGGCCGAGGTCCTTGGCAGCGGCCTGCGTGAATTGCGCGTAGCTGACCCAGAAGGTCTCAGTAGATGTGCCCGGGTTGAGAAATACCACTGACGTCGCATGGGCCATCGCCCCGTACGCCGATCCCACTAACCACACACACGCAATCAGAACCTTCAACATGGTTGTTTGAGCCTTAAGCATTAACCCACAGGATAATGGCAATGCGACATTGAATCGAGGCTCAATCAGGCGCTTTACTGGTGGCTGACCCAGAATACAGCTGTGCCCACCACCAGGATTATCAAGAACAGAATGGCCCAGGCATCAACGGTACTGTCGGGTTTACGGGCTTTAGTCGAATTGCTCATCGCATCGCCTCTTGTCGGTTTTATAGGTGATTGCATTAAGACTCGACGACAGTAAAGATCATGATTGCCCGCATGACAAATGTGGGTATCGCGATAACCCTTCTCATTAGTCATTTTGGTTATGTGCATATACTCAAACATCACTTTTGCGCATAAACGCAAACTGGTATCGTGCGCCGGCTCCGTTGGGAGTGCGCGGCCGTGCGCGCAGATTTGCCGAGAACAGGACCTATATGTACGTATACGACGAATACGATCAGCGCATCATCGAGGACCGCGTCAAGCAGTTCCGTGATCAGACCCGACGCTACTTGGCTGGTGAACTGAGCGAAGAAGAGTTCCGCCCTCTGCGCTTGCAAAATGGCCTTTATGTTCAGCGCTTTGCGCCGATGCTGCGGGTTGCCGTGCCTTATGGCCAACTGACCTCCCGTCAGACGCGCATGATGGCCAAGATTGCCCGCGACTTCGACAAAGGCTACGCCCACATCAGTACCCGCCAGAACGTACAGTTCAACTGGCCGGCGCTGGAGGACGTGCCAGACATCCTGGCTGAGCTGGCGACCGTGCAGATGCACGCGATTCAGACCAGCGGTAACTGCCTGCGCAACGTGACCACCGACCAATTTGCCGGGGTTGCCGCCGACGAATTGATCGACCCGCGCCCCTGGTGTGAAATCGTCCGTCAATGGACCACTTTCCACCCTGAATTCGCCTACTTGCCGCGTAAGTTCAAGATCGCCATCAATGGCTCGACTTCGGACCGTGCGGCCATCGAAGTGCACGACATTGGCCTTGAGCCGGTGCACAACGCAGCCGGCGAGCTGGGCTTCCGCGTGCTGGTCGGTGGCGGCCTCGGCCGTACGCCGGTGGTGGGCGCATTCATCAACGAGTTCCTGCCGTGGCAGGACCTGTTGAGCTACCTCGACGCCATCCTGCGGGTCTACAACCGCTATGGCCGTCGTGACAACAAGTACAAGGCTCGGATTAAGATCCTGGTCAAGGCACTGACCCCTGAGGTATTCGCCCAGAAAGTCGACGCCGAGATGGAACACCTGCGCGGCGGCCAGACCACCCTGACCGAAGCCGAAGTACACCGTGTGGCCAAGCACTTTGTCGACCCTGAGTACAAGGCCCTGACGAACCAGGACGCCGAGTTGGCTGCGCTCGACCAGCAGCACCCTGGCTTCGCCCGCTGGCGTACGCGCAACACCCTGGCGCACAAAAAGCCGGGCTACGTGGCAGTGACCCTGTCGCTCAAACCCACCGGCGTTGCGCCGGGCGATATCACCGACAAGCAGCTGGACGGCGTGGCCGACCTGGCCGAGCGCTACAGCTTCGGCCAACTGCGCACCTCCCACGAGCAGAACATCATTCTCGCGGACGTTGAGCAGAGCCAACTGTTCACCCTGTGGGGCGAGCTGCGCGAAGGCGGTTTCGCCACGCCGAACATCGGTCTTTTGACCGACATCATCTGCTGCCCGGGCGGCGATTTCTGCTCCCTGGCCAACGCCAAGTCGATCCCGATTGCCGAATCGATCCAACGCCGTTTTGACGACCTGGACTACCTGTTCGACATTGGCGAGCTGGACCTGAACATCTCCGGTTGCATGAACGCCTGTGGTCACCACCACGTCGGCCACATCGGCATCCTGGGCGTGGACAAGAAAGGCGAAGAATTCTACCAAGTGTCCCTGGGCGGCAGCGCCAGCCGCGATGCGAGCCTGGGCAAGATCCTCGGCCCGTCCTTCGCCCAGGAAGCCATGCCCGAGGTGATCGGCAAGCTGATCGATGTGTACATCGAACAGCGCACCGAAGATGAGCGTTTCATCGACACCTACCAGCGCATCGGCATCGACCTGTTCAAGGAGCGCGTCTATGCAGCGAATCATTAAGAACAACGAAGTCCTCGACGAAACCTGGCACCTGCTGCCCAAGGACGCGAGCTTTGACGGCATTTCCAACTGCGACGACCTGATCGTGCCGTTGGCCCTGTGGCGCGAGCACGCCCACGCCCTCAAGGCCCGCGACGGCGGCCTGGGTGTGTGGCTGGACGCCGATGAAGAAGCCGAAGAGATCGGTGATGACGTGGAGCACTTCCAGGTCATCGCGCTGAACTTCCCGGCCTTCACCGACGGGCGTAACTACTCGAACGCCCGCCTGCTGCGTGACCGCTACGGTTACAAGGGCGAGCTGCGGGCGATTGGCGACGTGCTGCGCGACCAATTGTTCTACCTGCGCCGCTGCGGGTTCGATGCCTTCGCCTTGCGCGCCGACAAAGACCCGTACGAAGCCCTGGAAAGCCTCAAGGACTTCTCGGTGACGTACCAGGCGGCAACGGATGAGCCCTTGCCGCTGTTCCGTCGTCGCTAAGCGTTAGCCCATGAAAAAGCCCTGGCATGCCAGGGCTTTTTTATGCGTGATCGTTCCCACGCTCTGCGTGGGAAAGATCATACGATCATGCGTTGAGTTTGATCGACGCCAGCACCTGCTTCTGGCCCATGGAGCACGGCACACCTTGCGGCTGCGCGCGCACCGCCTCGATAACACCGAGCAACTGGGCCTTGCTGTGCGCCAACTGCACCTGCATCGCTTCAATTTGCTGCACCTTGCGCTCCAATGCCTCAATCAGTTCGTCGCGCTTGTGCTCGCCCGGCGCCGGCATCAGGGCCTTAAGCTCCTGCAAGGTGAACCCGGCCTGCTGCGCGCTTTGAATCAGCTGCAGGGTCTGCAGTGCTTCGGCTGAATAGCGCCGATAGCCATTGGCCTGGCGCCCCACCTGACTGATCAGCCCTTCGGCCTCATAAAAGCGAATACGCGACGCCGCCAACCCGCTCTGTTTTGCCAGCTCACCAATATTCATCGCCACACCCTGCTTGACATTAAAGTTAACTTTAAGCTTAGCCTGAGGCCTCCCCCGCTCAGGAGTCAACGCATGTCACCTTTCGAAGCCTTGCAACTGCCCAACGGCCAGGTCCTCGCCAACCGCATCGCCAAGGCGGCGATGGAAGAGAACATGGCGGACGCCAAGCAGGCGCCGTCGCGCGAATTGAAGCGGCTGTACAAAGCCTGGGCGGACGGTGAGCCGGGTTTGTTGTTGACCGGCAACGTGATGATCGACCGGCACGCCATGACCGGGCCCGGCGGCGTCGCGCTCGAAGATGAGCAGCACTTGGACAGCTTCCGCGAGTGGGCCGATGTGGCGCGCGCCAAGGGCGTGCACTTCTGGGTGCAACTCAGCCATCCGGGGCGCCAGACCATGGCCAACTTGGGCCAGCAAGCGTTGGCACCCTCCGCCGTAGCCCTCGACCTCGGCGGTTTTTCGAAGATGTTCGCCAAGCCCAAGGCGATGACCGAAGACGACATTCAAGAGGTGGTCAAACGCTTCGCCACCAGCGCGCGCCTGGCCGAGAAAGCCGGGTTTACCGGGGTGCAGATCCACGGCGCACATGGCTACTTGATCAGTCAATTTCTCTCGCCACTTTGCAACCAACGCACCGACCGCTGGGGCGGCTCGCTGGAGAACCGCGCGCGCCTGCTGCTGGAGGTCATCAACGCGGTTCGCGCCAACGTCAGCGCATCCTTTTGCGTGGCGGTAAAGCTCAACTCCGCAGACTTCCAGCGCGGCGGGTTTGCAGAGGCCGATGCGCGCGCCGTGGTCGAGATGCTCAACCCGCTGCCCATCGACCTGCTGGAATTATCCGGTGGCAGTTACGAAGCGCCAGCCATGCAGGGTGACGCGCGGGACGGCCGCACCCTGGCCCGTGAGGCGTACTTTCTAGAGTTTGCCAAGCAATTGGCGACCGTCGCCAAGATGCCGCTGATGGTCACCGGCGGCATTCGTCGCCTGCCCATCGTGCAACAGGTGCTGGACAGCGGCATCGCCATGGCCGGCATTGCCACCGCCCTGACCCTGGAGCCGCAACTGATCAAACACTGGCGTGAAGGTCGCGATCTGAACCCGCAACTCCAACCCATCAACTGGCAACGCAAACCCCTCGCCGCCCTCGCTACCTTGGCCGTGGTGCGCTACCAGATGCGCCGGCTGAGCCGCGGCCACCGGCCCCAACCCAAGGTAGCCCCCTGGCTGGCGCTGTTGCGTGACCAATGGTTCATCGCCCGCCGCACCCGCCAATACCGCGCCGCCATGACGCAATCTTCACATTAAAGGGTGAACATCCGCCGTGGTCGAACGGTCCTCTAATGATCAGAAGCTTTTAAACTCACTGACGATTGGAGTTCTTCATGGCGAAAATCAACCTGGCCCAGCAATTGGCGACCACCCTTGAACAGGCGGGCATCAAGCGCATCTGGGGCCTGACCGGCGATAGCCTCAACGGCCTGACCGACGCCCTGCGCACCATGGACAGCATTGAATGGATGCACGTACGCCACGAAGAGGTGGCCGCATTCGCCGCCGGTGCCGAAGCCGCCGCCACCGGTGAACTGACGGTGTGCGCCGGCAGTTGCGGGCCGGGCAACCTGCACTTGATCAATGGCCTGTTCGACTGCCATCGCAACCATGTGCCGGTGCTGGCGATTGCTGCGCAAATTCCGTCCTCGGAGATCGGCCTGAACTACTTTCAGGAAACCCATCCCCAGGAGCTGTTCAAGGAGTGCAGCCACTTTATCGAGCTGGTGACCAACCCCGAGCAAATGCCCCACGTGCTGCATCGCGCGATGCGCTCGGCAATCCTCAATCGTGGTGTCGCGGTGGTAGTCATCCCCGGCGATGTGTCGCTGCTGGAAGTCGAAGACAAACTCAAGCCATGGCCTGCCCTGCACGCACCGCGCACCTTACCGGCCGAGCAGGACCTGCAACACTTCACCGAGATCCTGCAGAGCAGCGAGAAAGTCACCCTGCTGTGCGGCAGTGGCTGCGCCGGTGCCCACGACCAAGTGGTGGCCCTGGCCGACGCCCTCGGCGCCCCGGTTGTGCATGCCTTGCGCGGCAAAGAGCATGTGGAATGGGACAACCCGTTCGATGTGGGCATGACCGGCCTGATCGGCTTCAGCTCGGGTTACCACGCCATGCTCAACTGCGACACGCTGATCATGCTCGGCACTGACTTCCCCTACCGCCAGTTCTACCCGACCGATGCAAAAATCATCCCGGTCGACCGCAACCCACAGGCGCTGGGGCGTCGTGCCACGTTGGACCTGGGCATCGCGGCCGATGTCAGCGAGACTCTCGACGCGCTGCTGCCACGCTTGACCCGCAAGACCGATCGCAGCTTCCTCGAGACCTCGCTGAAGCATTACGAGAAAGCCCGCCAAGGCCTGGATGACCTGGCCGAGCCCTCAAAGGCTGACCGGCCGATCCACCCGCAATACGTGGCGCGCTTGCTCAGCGAGTTGGCGGATGACGATGCCATCTTCACCGCTGACGTCGGCTCACCCACTGTCTGGGCTGCGCGCTACTTGAAAATGAACGGCAAACGCCGCCTGATCGGCTCGTTCAACCACGGCTCGATGGCCAATGCCATGCCGCAGGCCATCGGCGCACAGGCAGCCTTTCCCGGGCGACAGGTGATTTCGATGTCCGGCGACGGTGGCTTCGCCATGTTGATGGGCGATTTCATCTCGCTGGCGCAGTTGAAACTGCCGGTAAAAGTCATTGTGTTCGACAACTCGTCACTGGGTTTCGTGGCCATGGAAATGAAAGCCGCCGGTTACCTGGACACCGGTACCGAGTTGAAAAACCCGGACTTCGCAGCGATGTCCAACGCCATGGGGATTCTGGGAATTCGTGTGGAGCAATCCGAAGACCTCGAACCGGCCTTGCGTCGTGCCCTGGCCCACGACGGCCCGGTGTTGGTGGATGTGGTGACGGCGACTCAGGAACTGGTGATGCCGCCGAGCATCAAGCTGGAACAGGCCAAGGGGTTCAGCTTATACATGCTCAAGGCGGTGATGAGCGGGCGAGGTGATGAAGTGATCGAGCTGGCGCGCACCAACTGGTTACGCTGAGGGTGATTGTGGGGGGACTTATGTACATATCCGTTGCTGCAGCAACGGATATGTACTCAATCGCCGCGCCCCCCATCAGCCCAACTGCTTCTCAACCCATTTCCCATAAGCATCAATAAACGCCTGCAAGAACGGCCTGGTCTTCTCCGACACCTTACCCGCCTCATCAAACACACTGCCCGCCCCACCCAGGTACGCTTCCGGCTGCTGCATGCACGGCACATCGAGGAACACCAGGGACTGGCGCAGATGATGGTTGGCACCAAAGCCCCCAATCGCCCCCGGCGACACACTGATGATCGCCCCAGGCTTGCCGCTGTAGGCGCTTTGCCCGTAGGGTCGCGAACCAACGTCGATGGCATTCTTCAACGGCGCAGGCACGGAACGGTTGTATTCCGGGGTCACAAACAGCACCGCGTCGGATGACCGTACCTGTTGGCGGAAAGTACTGTAGGCTGCGGGCGGTGATGCCCCGTCGATGTCTTCGTTGTAGAGCGGTAAATCGCCAATTTCGACAATGTTCAACGTGAGAGTGGCAGGGGCCAGTTCGGCCAAGGCCAGGGCGACCTTGCGGTTGATCGACTCTTTTCTAAGGCTGCCCACCAGGACGGCAATCGTGTAGACCTTGCTCATTGAGGTTTTCCCGACGTCTGACTAAAGGAGCTAGTAGTTATAGAGTCTTCGCGGCAGGTTAACCAGAAGGTTTTGATAATCTTAACGCCGTTTTCCACGCACTCATATGCGTAGGAAGCGTCTGATAAACGTCAAAGAATAGTATTTTTTTTCCATAGGTAAACTACCCCGCTCCATGACGGTCTACACAACCGCAAATCGAGTGTTTATCTCCAGAGGTTCTAAACAGATGGCTGCAGTACTTGTCGGACAGTTCCATGCCAGAGACGCGGAAGGACGCGTGTATTCGGTGCATGAGTTCCAGGAATCCAACCCGGCGCAAGGCGACCTGGCTGGCTCGGCGCCCTCCACTACCTACAAGCTGGCCATTGGCGATCGTGTAGAAAAGCTGGACGGTGATGAATTCAAATTGATCCAGTCGGGGACCATTATCGTCCGCGAATCACAAACGGTCCTCGCCTCATAACATCTCGCCTTATCTACCTGCTCAGTCCTGGCCATTGACGGCATTGACTGGGCCGGGCGATCACGGCTGGAGTATCTGCGTCACCTCAACGTCCTGCTCGCCGTCCATCTGCTTGAGTGTGACCATCAGTCGCCCCCGCTCCCCTTCCACCGCATAAAGTGAACGCTTATAACCCGGCGTGCCATACGCGGGATAGGCCACCACCTGCCTGACCAGCGCAATCTCCACCACAGCCCCCACCGGTTGGCTTACTTGTTCCTGGGAACGGATAAACGCCTCTAACGTGAGGTTTTCGGCGGTGCGTTCATCGTGAT
>NZ_UYXQ01000128.1 GCF_900624995.1 Pseudomonas antarctica | reverse complement strand
CACGGCAGTGACCTTTTCGCACCCTCGCTGAAGCTCAACAGCTCCCACATTTGGCCTTGGGGGGGGGCTGGATCATTGTGTTGTCAGCCGCTCGGCCGATGCCTTAAACGCCCGCTCGGACCCCAATCCCCGACTCGGCAACACTGTTCCAGTGTTGTTTCATCAAGCTTTGGCCACACCCACCCGCCACTGCGCCGGCGGCAGCAAGCCATTCACCAGGTAATTGCCGACGATCCGCGACTTGTACACCCGTGGATTATGGTTCGCCAACGTGCGCGCATTGCGCCATAGCCGGTCCAGCGCTTTGTTGCTGGCCGTGGCACTGGCGCCCAGCGCATCAAACAGTGCGGTGGTCGCCGCGAGTGTCGCATCCACTACCGGGTTCACCGCCAGGCACACTTCCAATTCCGCCAATGCCACCTGCGGATCGTCGTCATGCAACGGCTGGTCGTGGGCGATCACATACTGCGCCGTGTGTTCCAGGCGTTGCGCCGCTTGTTGGGTGATGGCGTGTGCGGCGTAGGCCTGGCTGGCGACTTCGCCGATGACTTGCAGCAGTTGCACGTCTTGCGCTGCGGTATCGGCGTTGCCGGTGGTGAAGGTCCGGGCGCGCTGGCTGAGCTCTTGCGCACCACTCAGCGCCGCACGGCGGGCGATGCCGGCGAGGGTGCTGAGGTGGTAGATCTGGTAGAAGGATTGGCCGTAGCCGAAGCGTTGGTGGGTGGGGCGCAGGTCGTCTTCCACCGGGGCATTGTTAAAGAGGCAGGTGCCGCTGGCGGTGAGGCGTTGGCCGAAGCCGTTCCAGTCATCGATGATCTGCACGCCGGGGGCCTTGAGGTCGACGACCACGCTGTAGACCGTGCCGTCTTCGCCGGTGGCGACGGTGTTGATCAGGTCGCTGTAGAGCGCGCCGGTGGTGTAGAACTTTTTGCCGCTGATGCGCAGGGTGCCGTCCGCATCGCGGTGCAGGCGGGTTTCGAAGTCGCCGCGGGTCTGGGTGCCGACTTCGGTGCTGCCTGGGGAGAGCAGGGCGCCTTGGCCGAGTCGCTCGAGCCACTTGGCGCGCCAGTCGAGGTCTTTGGCGCAGAGTACGTCCTCGCAAAAACCAAAATGCCCGCGCAGGGCCTGGGTGATATTGGAGTCGGCGGCGGACAGCTCTGTGAGCAGCGCGAGCAGTTCAGCGAAGGTTGCGTCCTGGCCGCCGTAACTGGCGGGCAAGCGCCAGCGCGGCAAGCCCAGCGCGTTCAGTTGCTGGATGACGGGCGCCAGGCTGGCGCGAGTCTGATCAGCCTCAGCGGCGTGCGCAAGGATGTGGGCAAAGAGTGGGCGAAACGGTGCGGCCAGTTGTTCATAACGGGCCGAGGGCGCAGCGCCCCAGATATTCAACGCGGGAATCGACATGCAATGGACCTTGCAGAAAGTGGCTCAGGTGCTGGGGTCCAGTGGTCTGGTGACGCCACCCTAACCCAGGGGTGGCAAAGTTTTTAATACGAAAAATAGCTATCGAACTGCGCAACGGTTCTATCGATAGTGCGCAACAGTATTAAACCCCGCGCTTTTATTGCGTTAGCTTCTACGGGCGCCACACTCGGCGACCTTCAAACCCCTTTTCTCATCACCAGACTGCACGCCCACAGATGGTTGAGTCAGCCCTCAACTGTGTGGATTTCTTCATGATCAATCGTCGAAACGTGCTCGTCCTGCTGGGCCTGGCTACTCTTGCACTGCATGGCAGTTCGGTAGGCGCGGCAGAGCCGCTGACCCTGGTGGTGGGCGACCAATTCTTCTCCAACCGCATCGTGCTGGAGCTGTCGGGTGAGTTGAAAGACTTGCCGTATAAAATCGATTTCAAGCGCTTCAACACCGGCTCCCCGGTGGCCTCGGCGGTCGCCAGCGGCGCGCTGGACGTGGGCATTGTCGGCGACACGCCGGTGATCGGCCTGGCCGCCAATGGCGCGCCAGTGAAGGTGGTCGCCAGCACCCAGACCAGCCTCGATGGCGTAGGCATCGTGGCACGCAAAGGCATCCAGTCGGTGGCCGATCTCAAAGGCAAAACCGTGGCGATCTGGAACGGTTCGTGGAGCCAGCAACTGGCGTACAAAGCCCTGGACGAAGCGGGCGTGCCGCGCAGCAGCGTGACCTTCAAATACCTGCTGCCGGCCGAAGCCAGCCTGGCGCTGACCCAGGGCGACATCGATGCCTTCGGCACCTGGGAACCCTACGTGTCGCTGCAGGAGAAAGAGGGCAGCACGCTGATTCGCAACGCCAAGGGCCTGATGAGCGCGCCGACCTACATCGTTGCGTATGAACCGGCGCTGGCGCAAAAAGGCGCAATCATCAAAGACTTTGTCGCGCGTCTCACCCGCGCTCGCGTGTGGAGCAACAGCCATGTCGATGAGTACGCCGAGGCGTGGTCGAAGGCCAACCAGTCGGCGCCGGAGATTGCCAGGGTGTGGTTCAAGCGTGACGCGATCAAGGTGCTGCCGATCTCGCCGACGATTGTCAGCGAGGCCCAGGCCACGGCGGATTTCCTGGTGGATGCGCAGATGCTCAAGCAACGGTATGACGTGACGCCGTTGTTTGATCGGGCGCTTTAAACGTGAAGGAAACAAGCGCTAATAGTATCGACAGCTTGATTATGCGGGGGCAGGGGTAGGGGTTTTGTTCCGGATCGCGCCGGAACAAAAAATTAACTCGCATCGGCAAGGAGTAGCCAGTAGGCTACATGTGAATCTGTGACTAACTTGATCGGCAGGACGCCGGAGTTCGATACAGGGCTCGACGGTATGAAGGATATTTGGGGCAAAACGGCTGTGTTGGCGCGTTTGGACCGCGCCGAAGACAACAACTTTGGTGATTGCGAGCCCGTCGGTGAAGGCCTGAGTGAAATGCGTGTTTTTGTCGGGCCCGGCCGCAGGATCTACTTTGTGCGCACTGGTATCACCGCTTACCTGATGCTTTGGGGCAGCGATAAAACCGACCAGACGCGAGGAATCAATCGGGCAAAAGAGATCCTCGATGCCCTGAGAGGTCAATGAAATGAGCGAATCGAAATTCAAACCCGAGGACATGCCGATCCTCGACCTTGATACATCCGGCACCAGTGTCTATGAGGCCTCGCGCTTTCTCGACAGCCCTGAAACCATCAGCGCTTACCTGGCGCAAAGCATGAAGTCGCAAGACCCGCAGGTGCTCATGAAGGCGCTTGCCGAGGTCGTTAAAGCCCAAGGTGTGAACAAGGTTGCCGAGGCGGCGGGGGTTAATCGGGAGAGCCTATACAAGACGCTCAAAGGCGGCTCGAAAACGCGCTATGAGACGGTCCAGAAGCTGATGCTGGCGTTAGGGGTTGAGCTCACTGTACAGCCGTTGGCTGTCAATCAGGCGGCAAGGGCTAAGTCGGCAGTCGTCGGTAAGCCCTGATCAGCGATAACAACGCCGATCAAATGTGGGAGCTGTCGAGCTTCAGCTCGGCTGCGAAGACGGCGGCACAGCCAATGGCTATATCGCCTGAACCACTGCTTTCGCAGCCTCGCTAAAGCTCGACAGCTCCCACATTGACCTACGTTGCCCTTAAGCCTTAGCGCACCAGGCAAGGCTGCTTGTTATTGAAGCGCCACCCCGGAACCAAGAACTGCATCGCCACGCTGTCATCCCGCGCCCCAAGGCCCATACCTTTGTAGACTTCATGGGCTTTCGCCACGGCGTCCATATCGATCTCAACGCCCAGCCCGGGCTTGGTGGGCACCTTGACGTAGCCGCCGTCGATTTTCAGCGGCTCTTTGGTCAGGTGCTGGCCGTCCTGCCAGATCCAGTGGGTGTCGATGGCGGTGATTTCCCCCGGTGCGGCGGCCGCGACCTGGGTAAACATCGCCAGGGAAATATCGAAGTGGTTGTTGGAGTGTGAGCCCCAGGTCAGGCCCCATTCATTGCACATCTGCGCAACGCGCACCGAGCCTTGCATCGTCCAGAAGTGTGGGTCGGCCAGCGGAATGTCCACCGATTGCAGTTGGATCGCGTGGCCCATTTCGCGCCAGTCGGTGGCGATCATGTTGGTCGCGGTTTTCAGGCCCGTGGCACGGCGGAATTCAGCCATGACTTCGCGGCCCGAGTAGCCGTTTTCTGCGCCACACGGGTCTTCGGCATAGGCGAGTACGTGGTGTTGGTCGCGGCACAGGCGGATGGCTTCTTTGAGTGACCACGCGCCGTTCGGGTCGAGGGTGATGCGCGCATCCGGGAAGCGTTCGGCCAGGGCGGTGACCGCTTCGATTTCTTCATCGCCACTCAAGACGCCGCCTTTGAGTTTGAAGTCATTGAAGCCATATTTGGCCTTGGCGGCTTCGGCCAGGCGCACCACGGATTCGGCAGTCATGGCTTGCTCATGACGCAAGCGGAACCAGTCGTCATCGGCGTCAGCCTCGTTGCGATAGGCCAGGTCAGTGGCTGTGCGGTCGCCGACGTAGAACAGGTAACCGAGCATTTTCACCGCATCGCGCTGCTGCCCTTCGCCGAGCAGGGCCGCCACCGGCACGTCGAGGAATTGCCCGAGCAGGTCGAGCAGGGCGGCTTCCATGGCGGTGACGGCATGAATGGTGATGCGCAGGTCAAAGGTTTGCAGGCCTCGCCCGGCGGCGTCGCGAGAGGCAAAGGTGCTGCGCATCTGGTTGAGGATGCGCTGGTACTGGCCGATAGGCTGGCCGACCACCAGGCTACGCGCGTCTTCCAGGGTTTCGCGGATGCGTTCACCGCCGGGTACTTCGCCCACACCGGTATTGCCGCTGCTGTCTTTGAGAATCACGATATTGCGGGTAAAGAACGGCCCATGGGCGCCGCTCAGGTTGAGCAGCATGCTGTCGTGGCCTGCCACCGGGATGACGTGGAAATGGGTGACTACGGGAGTGTTCATGGCAAGTTCCTAAATAGGCTCAAAGAGGTTTGCTGATGGCGGCGCCCGTCGGCACAGCGCTTGGCGAGGCCAGCACGGCAGCGGGCGAAGTCTTGGCAAAGAACACCAGGATCGCCGCCAGCACCGAGGTGCCGGCCAGGCCATAGAGGCCGCCCTGGATCGAACCGGTGGTTTGTTCCAGGAAACCAAAGGTGGTCGGCGCGACGAAGCCGCCCAGGTTGCCGATGGAGTTGATCAACGCGATCACGGCGGCGGCGATGCGCACATCCAGGTAGCCCTGGGGGATTGGCCAAAACAGTGACGAGGCGGACTTGAAACCGATGGCTGCAAAGCAGATCGCCACAAAGGCGAAAATCGGCCCGCCGGTGGTGGACATGAACATGCCCGCGGCGGCAATCAACAGCGCGGCGGCGACCCAGGCCTGTTGGGACTTGAACTTGCCCGACAGTGATGCGAAGGCGTACATGGCGATGATCGAGATCAGCCATGGGATCGAGTTGAAGAACCCGACCTGCACGTCGCTCAGGTCGCCCATCTTTTTGATGATGCTCGGCAGCCAGAACGTCGCGGCGTAAATCGTCAGCTGGATGCAGAAGTACAGGGCGCAGAACAGTAGGATCTGGCGGTCTTTGAGCAGCTTGCCGAGGGTCGGTTTGACCGTGGTCAGCGCTTCGCGCTCGCGCTGTTCCTGGTCGATGGCGCCGACCAAGGTGTCCTGTTCCTCGCGGGTCAGCCATTTGGCGTCGTGGGGTTTGGAGTCGAGCCAGAACCACACAAAGAACCCCAGCGCCACGGAGGCCAGGCCCTCGATGGCGAACATCCATTGCCAGCCGTGGAAGCCGAAGCCTTCGATCTGCAACAGCACGCCCGACAATGGGCCGCAAATCAGTGACGCGACCGCCGAACCACTCAGGAAGATCGCAATGGCTTTACCGCGCTCCACGCCAGGCAACCAGCGGGTGAAGTAATAGATCACACCCGGGAAGAACCCGGCTTCGGCCACGCCGAGCAGAAAGCGCAGGACGTAGAACTGGGTTTCGTTCTGGATGAACGCCATCAAGGTCGCGACGATGCCCCAGGTGAACATGATGCGGGTCAGCCAGATACGCGCGCCGACCTTTTGCAGCAGCAGGTTGGAGGGCACTTCGAACAGCGCGTAGCCAATGAAGAACAGCCCGGCACCCAGGCCGTAGGCCGCCGCGCCGATGCCCAGGTCATGCTCCATGTGCGTGCGCACAAAGCCGATATTGACCCGGTCGATGTAGTTGAGGATGAACATGATCACGAACAGTGGGAGCACATGGCCCTTCACTTTGCTCACGGCACGCGCGAGGACGGAATCACTGTGTGGAGCGACAGATGCATGGCTTGAATTGTTCACAATTCAAAACTCCCCCTGATTATTTTTATGCGGGTTTGCGTGTTTTGTTGATAGACATCATACAAGTTGTTTTTTGTGCTGCGCAATGTGGGGCGGTGTGTATTTGTTCTTATAAACACGATGGTTGAATAGCTATTTTGGTTATTTGCTCAGTGTTTGCCTGGGTTTGTTGATGTTTAAGGCATGTTGATGGAGCCTGAATATCCCCGCCAGAGCGATCACGGCATGCAGTGGGTGATGGGTTGTTCAGATTGGTTGTCATACAAGTAGAGCGTTTTTTCAATCAACCCAGCGTCGCCGCCAAGCGCGGTGTTAAGCTCCCTCCAGCCCAACCCCGTGGACCCCTCGCGATGCCCATTGAAAACGGAACCCTTGTCCGTCGACGTTCCAACAACCTGGCCCAAGGCGTGGTCGATACGCTGACCCAGCGCATCCTGCTCGGCCAGCTCAAGCCCGGCGAAAAACTGCCGTCCGAATCCACCATCGTGCTTGAGCACGGTGTGAGCCGGACGGTGGTGCGCGAAGCCATCTCCAAGTTGCAGGCGTCAGGTTTGGTCGAGACGCGCCACGGCATCGGCACCTTTGTGCTGGCGCAACACGCCCAGCAAGGCTTGCGCTTGCATGTGGACACGGTCGCCAGCGTGCGCAACATGCTCGAGCTGCGCCTGGGCCTGGAAGTACAAGCCGTGGCACTGGCCGCCCTGCGCAGGTCTGAGGAACAACTGGCGCGCATGCGCGAAGCGCTGGACGACTACCAAGCTTCGCTGGCCAACAACGACAGCTGCGTGGAAGAAGACCAACGCTTTCATCAGCTGATCGCCGAGGCCACCGGCAATACCTTCTTCACCGAAATCATGCTGCACCTGGGCAGTGCGATGATCCCGCGCACCCAGGTCAAAGGCGCCGAGCGCGGCGGCGCGGACTTCGCCAAGCTGGGGCAATTGGCGAACCTGGAGCATGAGGCGATCTTCAATGCGATCAAGCGCCAGGACCCGGACGCCGCACGGGCGGCCATGGTGTTGCACCTGACCAACAGCCGGGATCGTTTTTCGGGTGAGTAATGTTGTGCTGATAAGGAACAAACGTTGAACGAACACACATTGTCCATGCGCCTGGAGCGCGTGGCGGCAAACGTGCCGGCGGGTGCGCGCCTGGCCGATATCGGCTCGGACCACGGCTACCTGCCCGTGGCATTGATGCGCCGTGGCGTGATCGCGGCAGCGGTGGCGGGGGAGGTGGCGACCACGCCCTTTCACGCGGCTGAACGCACCGTGCGTGACAACGGCCTGGCGCAGCACATCAGCGTGCGCCTGGCGGATGGTCTGGCGGCGATCAAGCCTTGTGATGGAATCACCGCGATCAGCCTCTGCGGTATGGGCGGCGAGACCATCCGCGACATCCTCGACAGCGGCAAAGCGTACCTGAGCGGCCAGGAACGCCTGATCCTGCAACCCAACGGCGGCGAGCAACCGCTGCGCCAATGGTTAATGGGCAACGGCTACCGCATCCTGCTTGAAGAGCTGCTGCAGGAGAATCGCTTCTATTACGAAATCATCGTCGCCGAGCGTGCTACGCCTGTGACCTACACCGATGAGGAGCTGTACTTCGGCCCCCTGCAAATGCAGGCGCGCAGCCCTGTGTTCCTGGCCAAATGGCAACGCATGCTGCGCCAGAAGCACAAGACCCTGGCCAGTTTCGAGCAGGCGCGCCAGGCAGTGCCGCAGGCGAAGGTGCTAGAGATTGAGCAGCAGGCGCGGTGGATTACGCAGTTGCTGGCTTGAACCGGTAACAGTGAACGGGGTCACACAACCCAGACCGGCGCTTTACCCGGTCTCTTGCACCGCCCATGATGGACGGCTCGCACTCATGGAGGACTTTGCGCATGTTTGGCTCCCTGTTGAACACACTCTTCAATCGCCCCCTGACCGAAGACGCATTCGCTGAGAAATTCATCAAGGCTGCTCGTGATGCCGGTTTCAGCGAACCTCTTGAGTACGTGCCTAAAGAGTTCCGTCTCAAACACGGCGACGGCGGCTACTTCAACCTGCACAACGCATTCAGTGATTATCAGAGTGCCGACAAGGCGCACAAATCTGATGTGTTGAAGGGTTATGTATCGACACTGCTCGGCTACAAAACGCAAGCGCCGCAAAGCTTTGAAGACGTCAAGCCGCTGTTACGCCCGGTGATTCGTGCTTGAGGAAGTGCGCCTGCATCACGTGCGTACCGAAGGCTGGGACGCGCCTTACACCGCTGTTCACCAGACCTTGGGCAAAGACTGCGTGACCTTGCTGGCAGTGGACTACCCCGAGACCACCTCCACCCTCACCGAGGGGCCGAAGGAAAACTGGGGCGTGAGCCTGGACGAGGCGCTGGCAGTGGCCGTGGGCAACCTGCGCGAAGCAACCCAGGAGGCGTTTGATGAAATTGTGCCCGGTCTCTACGTCGGCCGCTGGAATGACGGCTACGACACCAGCCGCGTGCTGCTGCCGGATGTCCTGCAGCGTGCGGCCATCAAAGGCCGCCCGGTGTTCATGATCCCGACTCGCGACATCCTCATGGTGACCGGTGACAAGGATGAAGAAGGCATTCGGCATATGGTCGAGGTCAGCTTCAAGGCCATGGAAAGCGGGCGTGCCGTTTCCAGCCAGGTGTACACCTACGACGATCAACGGATCGTGCCTTTTATCAGCCAGGATGCAGCACTCCTTGAGCGCATGGCGAGCCTCGAACACATGCTGCTGCAAGGCAATTACCACGCGCAGAAAGAGCAGCTCGACACGATCCATGAAGAGCAGAAGATCGACGTGTTTGTAGCGACCTACAAGCTGTTCGAGTTGAAGGACAGCAACGGCAAGACTTTCTCGATGTGCAGTTGGACAGAAACCGTCGACACCTTGCTGCCCAAGACCGACCGCGTGGCGTTGGTGCAGATCCAGCCTGACGGCACCGCCCAGACCCAAGTGGTCGAATGGGATGAACTTGAAACCAAGCTGGGTGATTTGCTGGCACCGGCGAGCCTGTACCCAACGCGCTATCGTACGCTGGGTTTTCCGACGGCTGCACAGTTGAGCCAGTTGACGCCGTTGGTTTAACGGCGGCTTGTAATGCGTCGTCTGACTGTGCAAGGATCGCCCATGACTCAATTTTCGCAAAGCAACCGCCACCACCACGGACCTTGCCCAAGGTGCCGCGGTTGCTTGCGCTCACTGATTGACCAGAACCTCTGATCACTCAATGAACCCCCACCCAAGGCGCCCACGGCGCCTTTTTTATTGCCTGTAAATAATGGAGATACAACACATGACTATGCTACGTGGAACCCGAATAGTGACGGGTAAAGAAGCCGCAGCGATGCGTGAGATAGAGGGCCGTTTTCGGAGCTATCTTCATCGAAGCGGGCGCTGAAGAAGCCATCGTGCCGGCCCTGTGGGGCCAGGACACGTTTATCGAAAAAGCCGGCGGCAGTGAAATCATCGGGCAGATGTGGGCCTTCGATGACAAGGCGGGCCGACCCTGCTGCCTGATCCCGGAAGCCACTGCGCTGTTCCAGGAGCGCAACGCGCAGTTACTGGGCGGGCGAGAGATGGCGATGTTTTTCTACGTGGCGCGGGGTTACCG
>NZ_UYXQ01000127.1 GCF_900624995.1 Pseudomonas antarctica | reverse complement strand
CAGCCGGGCATGTTGGTCCAGGGCACCAAGACCGGCGTCCTGAGTGATACAACTTTCGCGTCCTTTGCCGTCCACGCTGCTGGTTTCGTCAGGGCTTTGCAGGTGGGTGTTGAGGTCGGCTCTGAGCTGAGCCAGCAACATCTTGCCCGCATCCTGGGTGAGGTCGGCCTGCGCCAGCGCCTGAAACAGGCTACGTGACTGGCTCAGCAACCGTTGGTTGGCGGCGATGAGGGTGGTGTTGAGCGTCTCCAACGCCAGCAGCTCGGCGGGCAGTACGACAGGAAGCTTGGTTTGAGTGCGCAGGTCTGTGTCTATTTCAAACAGGTGAGTGCGTATTTCCTGAAGCGATGGTACGGCGGGTGGCGTGCTCATGGGCACTGTCCTCTTGCTGATGGAATGAACCCTCAGCTTGAGGCGACGCCTGGGCGCATCGGCGGTAATTATTCAAGGTGTCCAATGGCATTGCATTCAAACCTCACATGAGGGTTACTGTGTGCCGAGCCCTATTTCGAGACAGTCCGCCATGTTTGAACTCGCCAGGCTCATCACTTACGTCGCCGTGGTGATGGGGCTTTTCCTGATCCCCGGCCCCTCCGTGTCGCTGGTGCTGAGCCGTACCGTTCAAGGCGGGCGCAAGGTCGGCATCGCCAGCGGATCAGACGTTGCCACTGGCAACCTGGCCCATACGGTGTGCGCCGCATTGGGTTTGTCGGCGCTCTTGATGACTTGCGCGGCGGCGTTCAAGGCCGTGAAGTGGGTGGGCGCGGCGTATCTGATTTATTTGGGCGTGCGCGCGTTTATGGCCATTGAGTAGCGATGAAGTCCTTATCCAAACGCGACAACGCCCGCCTCGAACGCCGACTGGTCGCCACACTGACCGAAGCCTGTGAAACGGCCAAAGCCGAAATCCCGGGTTTCGATTGGCTGACCCACACCGTTGATTACGCCGCATTCCCCCAAAGCCTGCGGGTGATTTGGGTGTTCGACACGCGAGCCCACAAAGACCACGCCTTGGCCAATGGCGCCGACCAACGCATGCGGGCACTGACCGCCGCCGCGTTGCATGACGCGGATGTGGCTGCGGTGAACATTGATCGCTGCGTGCGCTTCGACTCCGAAGAGGAATGCAGCGCTCAACATGGCGGCGATTGGCGTCGGCGCCTGGCGTGATGCCACTCGGTTAAGGCACGCCGGCGGCCACCGTTCAATTGCGGTGTTTTCCTAGAAGCCACTCGCCATCTACTGGATAATGCCGACTCGCCTTTCTCCGATAAGGACATCCGCGCAATGAAGTTGCCCACCCTCCTCCTGGCGGCCACCGTACTGCCGACCCTCGCTCACGCCGACGACGCTGCACGGGTCGACACGCTCAAGGCCTTCACCCGTTGCGACGCGAGCTTCTTCAGCAGCCTGAACACTCACCGTGAGGCCTGGCAGGCCTACGCGCCGCTTCAGCAGGAAAAGAACTTTTCGTGGATTGCGGTCAGAAATCGCGCCGACCGCAAGGCCAGCCAGGTGCCCGTCAGCGCGCCCCCTATCGCGGGTTTGAAGCTGTTGTCGTATACCGATGAGGTCACCGACCTCGGCCCGTTGGGGCTCTACTATTATTGGGGCTTCGTTGTGGACGGCGGTGTCGACGCGGTTGCCCAGCGCCTCGCCCCGCTGCTGGAACAACCCGGTTCACTGCAAAAAGGCGAAAAGGAATACACGCGCAGCGAACTCAAGGTTGGCAACGGCTGGCAGTCGATCAAACCCCAACCGGGCAAGGCGCCGGGGACCCATCAGGTTGAGCGTGTGTTGATTGTGGAGCCGCAAGGCAAGCAAGGTACGCAATCGCGTGTCAGCTGTTCGGTACAGGGCGGCGTGAATGCCGGGCTGCTGGCACAGTTGCGTCCGGACATCGCGCCGGTCGACTACCCACGCACCCCGATCGAAACCCGCTTCAGCGATGTCGACGTACCGGCCAACGTGCGCCAGCGTCTGGATTCACCCCTGCTGCAACCGAAGTTCAAGACGCTGAGCTACAGCTACGTGTCCAAGAAAGGCGACGGCAGCAAGGACCTTGAGACCTCGGTCACTTTCAAGGCAGAGGGTGGTTTGCTGGTGAAGAACGAGGTCTACGGCAACACCTTCAACGTTGATCGCCTGACGCAAGCCGACCTGGTTCAATTGAAGTCGAAGATGAATGGCGTAGGCGATGGGCGCGTGCTGCAAACACGCGACGTCGAGCTCAAGGTGCCGACCAGTTGGGCCCCGGGCCAAACACTGAACGCCCGCCTGCAGATGGTGAGCGTGCCGGCCCGACCGACCGATAAACCCTACAAAACAGCATTGACCTGTAAGGTCGGCGAGCGCGTCCCGGCACGGCAAGTATTTGCCTCGTTGACCGGGGATGCGATCAAGCTGGCGTGCGACCAGGGCGACTATCAGACCTCGCGCGTGTTTATCGAGGACCTGGGTGTAGCCCTGACGCTGGAGTCGACATCGAGTGAAACGCATTATGTGAATGAAATAACGGCGTTAGAGGTGGTGCGCTAGTCGGTTAGACAGCCCAACGCGGGGCAAGCCCGCTCGCCACAAGGATGACGCCGACGTGTTTATTTCGCGAACGCGTACTCGCCGCCCTGCTCCACCGCTTTGCGATACGCCGGGCGTGCCTGAAAGCGTTGCACCCACGCGGCCAGGTTCGGGTAAGCCTGCAACTTGCCCTGGGCCTTGGCGATTTCGCCGATGAAGCTCATCTGAATGTCCGCACCGCTCAGCTCGTCACCCACCAGGTACGGCGTATCCGCCAGCATATCGTTCAGGTAGCCCAAGTAGTTGGCCAGTTCCGATTCAATACGCGGATGCAACGGCGCACCCGCCTCGCCCAAGCGGCCGACGTAGAGATTGAGCATCAGCGGCAGCATGGCCGAGCCTTCGGCGAAGTGCAGCCATTGCACGTATTTGTCGTAGGTGGCAGTGGCCGGGTCGGGTTGCAGGCGACCTTGGCCATGGCGGCGGATCAGGTAATCGATGATCGCGGCGGATTCGATCAGCACCAGAGCGCCGTCTTCGATCACCGGGGATTTGCCCAGTGGGTTGATGGCCTTGAGTTCAGGCGGGGCAAGGTTAGTGTTCGGGTCGCGCTGGTAGCGCTTGACCTCGTAAGGCAGGCCGAGTTCTTCGAGCAGCCAGAGGATGCGTTGCGAACGCGAGTTATTGAGGTGGTGGACGGTGATCATAAGGGCTCCGCTGTACGCGAGTGAGTATTAAGGTAAGAGACTACGCTGTCGCGCGGGAGTGCCATGGATTAATTCGCAACCATCGCCCACAGCGACGCGCCGACACCGGTGATGCTCTCGCCAGCAATCAACCCGGCGGCGGCGGTAATCGCAAAGCGCTCGGTGACACTCGGCCAACGGCAGCTCACTAGCCACGTCAGCACTGCGCCGAGGGCCATCATCAGCGACACCGAGGCCGGCAACACGAAGGCCAGCCCCAAGGCGGCGGCACTGGGCAAATAGCGGGTGCGTGCGGCGGGCAAGGTGCTGTCGAGAATCCCCAGCAGCACGCCGACCGCGCCGGCCAGACCAATCGCC
This sequence comes from Pseudomonas antarctica, assembly GCF_900624995.1. Lineage (GTDB taxonomy): Bacteria > Pseudomonadota > Gammaproteobacteria > Pseudomonadales > Pseudomonadaceae > Aquipseudomonas > Aquipseudomonas antarctica. The sequence goes on along the minus strand of NZ_UYXQ01000127.1, from coordinate 6,678 downwards.
CAACGAATGCTCAACGACAATGAATCGAGCCCATGCGTCAGCGTCTGTGCCACGGCTTTCCAGGTGGCGACCGCAGGCGCCGGCCATTCTTCGGTGAGCAGCATGCTTTGCGGGTCGGGAATCAACGCCAGGTAGGCGAACACGCCAACAATGCTGCCGACGAAAACCCCCAGGATCTGCGCGACCACCTGTTTGCGCGGCGTGGCGCCAATCGCCTTGCCGACCTTAAAGTCATTCATCAAGTCCGTGCATTGCCCGGCCGAGCCGCCGGCCGTGTTGGCGCTCATCAGGTTGATCGGCACCTGCCCCGGCGCGACGATGCCGAAGCTCAGTTGTGACAATTGCCCGATGGCGCCGATGGGCGGGATGCCGGTGGCGCCCACCACCCGGGCGGCCACGGCGGCCAGGCAGATCGCCAGGGGAATGGTCAACAAGGCCATCCACAGGTTGATGCCGAACAACAGCGACTGCAGACTCACCACCAAGATAATCGCCAACGCAAAACCGGCCGCAGGCCCAGCCTTGGGGATCGCCCAGGGCGTGCCACCACCGTTTTGGGTGGACGTATGCAAGGTCCATAGGCGAATTGCCAGTGAGGCCAGCGTCGAGCACACCATCAAGCTCACGCCGGGCCACAACAACCACTCCACCAGCGCGGCGAATTGCGGGCCGCTGCTGCCCGCCGGCAAGGTCACCAAGCCTTGCGCCAACAGCCACGGCCCCAGCCCTCCCCAGGCGAGTATGGCGCCGAGCAGCAGGGTCAGGCCCACGCGAATACCGATGATGCCGCCGAACCCCAGCAACAGCAGCGAAGGGTCGGCGGTAAAGGTCAGGCGCTCCAACTGCGCGCTGGGTGACCCGCGCGGGAAGGCCCACAGGAACGTGTCCACCCACTTGACCAACCCGGACAGCAACGCGGCGCTGAGCAGCACCTTCAACCGCGTGGCGGCTTCGCGGCCATGGTTGTAGATGTGCAGCAGGGTTTCCAGGGTGGCCATGCCTTCGGGAAACTTCAGCGCCTTGTCGTTGAGCAGTGAGGGCCGCAGGTACCAGGCGATCCAGATCCCGAGGAAGCTCACCGAGAACACCCAGGCGATCATCGGCAGCGCGTCCAGCGTGTTGCCGGTCAACAAGGTGTAGGCCGGAATCGGCGCCACCAGCCCGCCAGAGATAATCGAGGCGGCGGCCGAGGCGACGGTCTGGTTGATATTGCTTTCGTGCAGGGTCCATGGCAGTTGCGCAGGGCTGCGCTTGGAAAGGCCCTGCCAGATGGCATAGCCGACCAGCAGGGCAATAATCGACATGTTGAACGACCAGCCGATCTTGAGGCCTGCATACACATTGGAAGGTGTGAGTAGGATGCCCAGCACCACCCCGGTGATCACCGCGCGCAGGCTGAGTTCGCGTTCTACTGGGGCGTTCAGGTCGGGTGTTGGCGGGGCTGAAGGCATGCGGATTCCTTTCGGCAATAAAACAGGGCGACCTCATAAGTGAGCCCTGTCGGCGCTGAAGGTTCATCTAGCGGCGTGTTACACGCGAAACCCAGCGGTGTTTTCACTCAGAGCACACCCTGTGGCGAGCGGGCTTGCCACAGGATGGGTAAGTATCAGCCGTTCAATTGAGAACAGGGTTCAGACCAAGCGAAACCGCGCGGTGTTTTCACTCAGTGCACGGCTGCCTTTGCTCAAGGTATCGGCCGCCTCGTTCACCGCCCGCGCGCCATCCAGTAAGCGCCCTGCCGCCTGATCGACCTGCTGGATATTGCCGCTGACCTCATCCGCCGTCGTCGCCTGTTCCTCCACCGCCGCCGCAATCTGCGCCAGGGTGTCGGTGACGTTCTGGACCGCGCCGGCAATCTCGCCCAAGCGTGTGCCCAGGCCGGTGACGGATTCAGCATCGGTCAGCGCCTGGTCGCACGCCGCGCCCATCAGCGTGACCGCCTGGCTGACCGTCGCGCGCAGGCTGTCGACCGTGCCGGCGATCTGCGCCGTAGAGGCCTGCGTGCGTTGCGACAGGCTGCGCACTTCATCCGCGACCACCGCAAAACCACGGCCCTGCTCGCCTGCGCGGGCGGCTTCGATGGCGGCGTTGAGCGCCAGCAGGTTGGTCTGTTCGGCAATGCCACGAATGGTGTCGACCACCGACTGAATCTGCTGCCCCTGCTGGCTCACTTGCTCCAGCGCATTCGCCGTGTCGGTCAGGCGCTGGTTGAGTTGCTGGATGCTCGCCGTGGTGCGCTGGCTGTCACGGCTGCTGTCCTCAGCGATGCGGCGTGTCTGCTGCGCACTGCCCGACGCCTGTTCGCAGCTTCTGGCGACGCCTACCGAGGTGGCAGCCAGTTGCGTGGCAGCCGCCGCAATCTGGCTGATCTGATGTTGCTGGTCTTCGACTTCGGTGAGGGTGCTGCCCGATTGTGCGTTGAGGGTGAGCACCGCCGAGCCGAGCTGCTGGGTTTCGTGGTTGACACCCAGCAGGCTGGTGCGCAACTGCACCACCGCGACGTTGAGCGCCGTGCTGATCGCCGCCAGTTCATCGCGGCCTTCCACCGCCACTTCGACGCACAGGTTGCCGTCGCGCAGAGACTCGGCGAGCGTGGTGATGCCGCTGGCACTGCGATGGATCGACGCTTGCAGACAAATGAACAGGTACAACGCAGCGAGCGCCAACAGGCTGAAGGTCGCCGCCACCGGAATAAACTGATTTAGCGAACGGTCGCGGTAATAACTCAAGCGTTCATCCAGCGAGTGCAGCGACTGGCTGCGCAACGCGCCCAACGCGCCGAGTATGCTGTCAACGCTGCGATCGAAGCCTGCGGTGTCGAGCTTGATGGTGCCGCCAAATACACCGTCGTCGAGGGCTTTGAGTTCGCTGTCGAGCAATTGCAGGCTGGTGTCGTATTGCGCCGTCCACCGTTCAATTCCGGGGTATTGCTTGGCTTTGAGCGACGCGGCGGCCTTGACCAGTTGGTCCCGCGCATCGCCGATACGGCCGCGCAGATCACGCATCTGCAAGCGGCTTTGCAAGGTGAACTGCCCCGACGCAATCGACGACTGCCCGACGCTGGCCGTGCGGCCGATGCGCTCGATCAGGTCCGGCGTGTGCTGAGTGGAAATCTGCATCAGCAGGTAAGTTTCCAGCCAAGGGTCGAGGATCAGACCGGCATCCTGGGTGACCTGCTCGCGCAGGGTTTGCATCGCGGTCAAGGCGGCGGTGAAGCGGTCATAGCCGTCCGGCCACCACCCCACGGTGCGCAAGGACTGGGTGTCCATGCCCTTGACCGTCGCCTGCAAGGCTTCAAAACGCGCTAGCGTGTCGGCGCTGGCGCTCTGGGCTTTGAGCGAATCACCCAGCGCTTGCAAGCTTTGTAGAATGACCGGGCTGCCAGCATCGACCTTGTCCATCGCCGCTTGGGCCGCAGGCGTTGGGGTGTGCAGGATATCCAGCGCTTTCCAGCGCGCCGCCTGGTTGCGTTGCGCCGTCAACTGGTCATCCAGCGTGTCCAGGGCCAACAGTTGATGAACACCGGACTGCTCGCTGGAAATTACCGCTAATTTGTCGCGAAAGTCCTGGCCAATCAGCCACAGGCTCCCGGCCAGGGGCAGCATGAACAGGAAAAACAGGATTTGAAACTTGCGCGCGAAACCGAAACGGCCAAGCAGGCGGATACCCGGTGATAAAAGACTGTGCATGGCCGACCACTCCCCAAAACAACCTAGAAATGACTACAAGCAAAATGCCATGTCATTGATTGGGAAGGCTCAAGCAAGATACGGGCCGTTGGTAGCGGGCCGCGAAATAGGCGGCTTGGCGACTTGAGAGCGCAGTGGCATGCGCGAAAATGGGGCAAAAGCACTCAATGTGCAGAGTGGAACGGTAACTCGGCTTTTCACAGGCGCTGGCTTGCCCTAGAGTTCCCTCGGCACTCACCTGCCCGACCTAGCGTGCAAGGACATCTGAAATCGCCATGGACATCCAACGGCTGCTGAAGAAAAGACAACTCAACGTACAAGAGCAAAACGCACTCACCGCCCACTGGCTCATGGCGTGTGCGAAGGCATGCCGCGCCAATGGTATTCCATCAGCCCTGAAAGATTACGGCGAGACGCAGGGCCTTAACTGGTCACAAACCCTTGTCATAAAACTTGAGATCGACTTCTGCGGCATGCCGAGTTTATGGGGCCTGTTACTGACTCAGTCAGATCGCTTCATTTCGTTTGAGATCGAGACCGATGCGACGCATCAACAGATTGAATCGATAGAGCTGTGGGAAGACCAGACTGATGCCCAAGACCTTTCGATTTCCAACCGTGGCACGGGCAAAGGTTTTGGCGCACTCGCCTTGCAAGTAAAGAGCGAGCTGCTCGCTCAACCCTGAATGGAAAGGACATCCCTTGAACAAGCAACAACGCGACGAAATCAGCAAGTTCCTCAGCTACATACTGCGCCACGCGCCCGAATCCATTGGTGTCGTCCTGGATGGCGATGGCTGGACCGATGTTGACGGCTTGATCCTCAACGCCAACCAACACGGCCGCACGCTGGATCGCCAAGCCCTGCTCGACGTGGTCGAGACCAACGAAAAAAAGCGCTTCACACTCTCAGGCGACGGCCAGCGTATCCGCGCCGCACAAGGGCACAGCACCGCGCAGGTCCAGGTGCAGCACATCGAGAAGGCGCCGCCCGCCCTGCTCTACCATGGCACCGCCAGCCGCTTCATGGCCTCCATCGAAGCGCAGGGGTTGATCCCTGGCAGTCGGCACCATGTACACCTTACGGACAACCCCGAGACAGCACTGGCCGTTGGCAAACGCTATGGGCAGCCTGTGCTGCTTACGGTTGATGCGCTGGGTATGAGCCAGACGGGAATAACGTTTTATCAAGCGGACAATGGCGTGTGGTTGGTGGAATCGGTGCCGGCGACTTACTTGACGCGACTTGCGCAACCACAGCCGTAGGTTCCATGCGCATTCCAGATTTCTTACGTCATCATTCGGCCGAACGTGTGCTTTTGGAAAGGACCTTCCCGTTGTGAACACCTACTGCCCAACGTTCTGGCCCAATGGCCCTGGCATTGACCACAACGCTGCGGTTACTCAGCTCAACGCGCTTTTACCTGCCGTCGGCAGCACTACGGTCGCGTATTTTGAGCAGAATGATGCCCCGCGCGTCGGTGAAACCTTGCGCCTCATATGGTGCCCGCCCGTTTCCGATTTGAATGGCTGGGATGAGCAACCTTCAGAAATCGCTACAAGCCATCTGTTGATCGCGACGGTGATCAGCCCCGCGTCGGTCAACCAGGCTGCGTCTCGCGTTAACTTTGGGAAACCGGGGTATGACGTTGAGGTCCTCTCCTGCGAGCGGCTGATACCCGCGTTGAAGGCGCTGCCAGAAACCACATGGAGCCTGCATCAGATTAGTACCGCGCAAGGCAATATCCTGGCTTGGGATGAGGTGACCCGATGTGGCCGCGCTAACGTTGAAGGGCTAATTTTCCTGACAGCCAGTACGCGCAGCGAAGCACACATGGAGTTGCTGCTTGAACAAACTGACGACGACATTACCGGGCTTTTTTCATTGCAGATGAACCCCGGCGGCATTGACTACGACCTTGGCAGAACACGTTTCACCGCCCAAGAGCTACGTGCGGTCAGGCGCGTGCTCAGCATCGCGCACCCTATCCATGACTCGCAGCCCGCCTATCTCGCAACCGACACCACGGGCTGACCCATTCGACTGTGTTTCACGCACCGCAAACCTATCGCGCACGCTCGAGCCCTCGAACAGGCTCCATGATTTTTACATGCGCCTATCAGGTCTTTACGAGCATGTACTGACTGAAATTATTAATGTGATCATCCAGATTATCCTCAAGCATCATCCGGTACTGGTCACAGAAATACTTCAGCATCGCTTCCCGCGCATCGGCCATTTCGGCGCCGGACTTGAAGTTGCGCGCACTGGCCCAGGCGTTAAAGCGCGTGGCGCCGAACATCATCGAGGCGCTGACCTCACCGAGGTTTTCACAGGTCTTGAGCTGCTCGTTCGACAGTTCGATGTGTGCGTCTGCACGGTCGTAGAAGGCTTGGTCGGTGGCGTCGGCCATGGTGGGGTTCCCGGGTGATCAAATAATGGCGGCTATTGGAGCATATCCGGCCGCCGTAGAGGAGACGCCTGCGGGTACAGGCGCCTTGAACATCAAGCCAGTGCGAGCACCAGCCGCTCGAGCCCAATGCCGAACCCGGCGCCTTCTCGGTAAGCGCCGCCGCCAACTACTTGCTGCTGCGCACCTAAGGCGGGGCAACGCACCTCGAAGCCATTGCCCTCCAGGTAGTAACTCAGCCCGCGTTTCACCGCCAGGTTGAGTTCGTAATCGAGCCCCAGCGTGTCCAGAAAACCGCTGCACAGCGCCTGGCTGCGCTGCAACGCCAACGCGGGCTCAGGGCTGAGAATCTCCAGCCCCAACTGGGTGAATTCACGATAGCGACCGGCTTGTGGCCGCTCATACCGGTAACACCGCGCCACGTAGAAAAACATCGCCATCTCTCGCCCGCCCAGTAACTGCGCGTTGCGCTCCTGGAACAGCGCAGTGGCTTCCGGGATCAGGCAGCAGGGTCGGCCCGCCTTGTCATCGAAGGCCCACATCTGCGCGATGATTTCACGGGCGCAGGCTTTTTGGAT
>NZ_UYXQ01000126.1 GCF_900624995.1 Pseudomonas antarctica | reverse complement strand
CGCCCCCCGTGGCGTACAGGTCTGGGTTGCGTCCGTTGGCAACCCCTGCCCCACGACCCCGCCCTCTCCGACTTTCTCGCCCTGCGCGGCCCGCCATTCATGCCTGGCTTGCCAATGCGCCGGGGCGACACTTTCATAGGTGCGTGCCTTGAGCAGCCGTTTGAGCTGCGCCGGGCTATCGAACTCATGCAGCACCGGCGCGCCTTGCAGGATGCCCCAACGCAACTGCGCCCCAGCCTCCTCGGCACGCCGGGCCAACAGCATCAACAAGGCGATGTGCACCAGCCGGGCGGTGCCTAACTGCAACGGGCCTGCGTCGAACAGCACGATAATCAAGCGGTTCGCTTCACGGGCGCGGTACTGCGGTGCCAGGAACATATGCTCGCCGCCGACGGCCCGACGCATGAACTCGTCGGGCACTTCGTCAGCCAGCAGCCATTCGCTGGAGAGCAGGCGCTCATAAGGCCCACGGCGTTGCAGGTCACCCACGCCATCCGGCTCCGGCACACCGCCCTGCTGCATACCGCGCAATGGCCCAAGCACCGGGTTAAGGCGACCGAGCAGGTCGGCGAACAGCGGCAGATGCTGAGGCGCAAACCATTGCAGCCAGTGTCGCCAAGGTTGCAGCGCTTCAGGCAGTTGCATCGCTCGCTCCCCAATACGTCGCGATACGTTGTAGATGCTCGACAGACACCGGCAACAGCCGATCCAGCGGCACCACCGCTTGCGGCGCACGCCACAACAGCAAAGGCGAGCGTTTGAATCGTGTCGACAGTGTCTGGCCGAGCACATCCACCGGCACCGTCGGCTCCCAACTGGTGGGCAGCCACACACCGGGCGCGCTGGGGTGGGCTGCGGCGTATTCGACGCCGTCAACCCAAGGCAAATCAAGCGCCGCCCCGGTGACGACCAATACGTCGCCATTGGCGGTCGCGTGCAAGCGGGCAGCCTGTTCATCTGCGAGCAGCAGCAAGCGCGCATGCAAGCGAGGTGCGACGTCGCCCCAGGCCACCGCCGCCTCAGGCGCCGCGGGCACCTGACGCGGGCGCCAAGCCCAGGTCTGCGTACCGGCACTCATGGTGTCGGCGTCAGCAGTCGGGTCAGTTGCCCGCGTACGTGCTGCAAGGGTTCCGGCAGGGTCTGGCTATTGAAATTGGCGTCGATCTCGCGCAGCAAGCCTTCGAGCGCCTGGCTTGGCGGCGGTTCGCTGCGGGCCAAGTAGTCTTCTGCGGTTTCCAGCAAGCGATTCAAGCGCGACATCGGCTGCAAGGTGGCCTCTTCGACGGCACTGAACAAATGACTGTTGCTGGACGCGGCAAACAGGTCACGCAGTACTTCGCGCCCATGTTGCTGGGTTTCCTTGGTCGGCAGCACATACAACAGTGGCCACAAGTCGGCGTCGCTGGCTGCCAGGCGCCCACCCAACAACGCTGCCGCCGCAATCAGCCGCTGCGACTTGACGATGCGGCGGTCCGAGAGCTGAATGCCAGCCTCACGCAGGCGGCGAATGGCCTGAGCCAGCGCCGGGCGCACGGCGCCCAGGTCGACGTTTTTCATGGCCTGGCTCAGCGTGTCCAACTGGGCCAGCCCCAACAACTGCTGCACCGGCCGCTGTTCCGACTGCCAACCGCCCGCCAACATGGCTTCCAATTGGTTGTCGGGCACCGACTCGACGAACAAATGCAACAGGAAGCGGTCGCCAAACGCCGCCAGCGCTTCATCGTCCGGCAAGCCGTTGGCAGCCCCGACGCACACCCGCAGCGGGCATTGGATCTGGGTATGGCCACGGCGAAAGCGGCGCTCGTTGAGCACGCCCAGCAACGTATTGAGGATGGCGGTCGAGCCCAGGAAGACTTCATCGAGAAACACGATATCGGCCTCCGGCAGCATGCCGCTGACGTCGGTTTCGACGGTGCCTTCGCGCAGTTTCTTCAGGTCCACGGCACCGAACAGCTCGGACGGTTCAGTGAAACGCCCCAGCAAGTATTCGAAGTAACGCCCGCCCATGGACTGCGCCACACGGCGTACCACGGCGCTCTTGGCCGTGCCGGGCGGGCCAATGACCAGAATGTGTTCCTGGGCGACCGCCGCCAGCACAATCAGCTCGGCCAATTGCTCGCGCCCGACCAAGCCTTCGGTGGCCGCACGCACAGCGTGACGAATTTGCGCGGCAGCGCTTTGCAACTGAGCAATCATGGGTGTCTTCCCTGAAACCAAAGCGGGGAATCTTGCCTGAGGCTATGGTATTAGCAAAGCGTTGTTACAACCTGCCTGGAGGAATCAGCTCAAGCAACTCGAAGGCCCTGCCATTGCGGCGCCGTATCATTCAGCCTCAACACCCAGCCCCCCTACCCCTATCAGCGTTGCTATTGCTCGATCTGCCGCAAGACCCAAGGCGGCGGTTATGCGATCAACCTTGCCGGTGCCATCGGAACACACGCACCTGATGCTCGGCGCCAAGGCGCCGTGGGTCGAGGTCAGCGTGCGCCAGGGCGACCTGCAGTTCGATGAATACCCCGAAGCGTCCATCGCCCAATGGCATGAACGCTTAGGGCTTGCGCGTTAACAGTCTTTGACAGTTTCCCGACAAAGCTCTCAAAGATTGTGGGTCAGCTGCGCCCTAGCATTCGAGCATCCACATCACCATCCGGGTGCTCTTCATGTTTCGCACATTGCGCGGTATTGCGCTGTTGGGTTGCCTGCTGGGCAGTCTCGGTTGCCATGGGCAACCGCCTGCCCCGCCACCGATTCCCAAGGGGGATTACGGCGCGATCATTCGTTACCTGCAAGCGCGTATTCCAAAGGAGATGGCGCGGGAAAATGTACCGGGGCTGTCGATTGCGCTGGTCAACGGCCAGGAGTTGATCTGGGCACGCGGTTTTGGCATGGCCGACAAGGCCCAGGGCGTGCCGGTAACGCCCAACACGGCGTTTCGCGCCGGAGGCATTTCCAAACTGCTGACCGCAACGGCCGCGTTGCAGTTGGTCGAGCAGCAGCGCCTTGCGCTGGATGCGCCGATCCAGCAAACCCTGCGCGAGTTCTACGTGCGCTCGCGCTTTCACAGCGACCCGGGCGCCGCCGACCGCGATATCACCTTGCGCCGCTTGCTCAGCCATCAGTCCGGCTTGCCCAGCGAACACCTGCGCGATCTGCGCAGCACCTACGCCATGGGCCAGATGCCGATGCGCGTGTCCGGCGTCTGGCTGAGCAGCCCACCCCGCTCGCAGGTGGCGTACTCCAACCTGGCTTATTCGCTGGTAGGCGCGGCCATTGAGCGCGTCAGCAACAAAAGCTTTGAAGCGCAGATGCAAACCAGCTTGCTCAAGCCGCTGGAGATGGGCCAGTCGAGTTTTGTCGGCACCGGCACACAGCTGAGCTTTCGCGCCTTGGGCTACGAGGACGGTGTGGTGAGTACCGACGCCCAGGTGCGTGACCTCGCCGCCGCTGGTTTGTGGGCCAGCCCGAAAGACCTGATCCACTACGTGCAGATGCTGTTCGCCCAAGGCCTCTACAAAGGCAACCGGGTGTTGGGCAGCCTGTCGATTGACGCCATGTTCACCCAGCAAAATACCGGCAATGCGCTGGACTTCGACTGCCAGATGGGCCTGGGCTGGTTCCTTGCACCCTGCGGCGATGAGCCGGTCGGCCCTGGTGTGCGCACTTACCAACACAGTGGCGGCGGCGATGATTTTGCCGCGCAGTTGAGCGTGCTGCCAGACCAGCAACTGGCCGTGATCATCATGGCCAATGACAGTAACGCCGAAGAACTGGTCGCCAGCCTCGCCACCGACGCCCTGCGCCTGATGCTGCAGGCACAGACCGGCGAAGCGGTGTGCGCCGACGACTGCCAGGCGCCCAACCACGGGCTCAAGTTGCGCCACGTGCCGGCGGCCGTCGACCGCAAGCGCCTGGCCGGGTTTTATGCCACGGCCTGGGGCGTGTTCCGTATCAAGGATGAGAACAACCGGCTGGCCGGCGAGTTGGCCGGGTTCGACTTCGAGTTGTTGCGCGACGATTCGGGCTGGCTGCGGGCGCAGAAAAAGCGCCTGGGCGTGTGGTTCAAGGACCTCGGCGACCTGGGCCGCGTGCAACTCAATGTAATCACGGTGCAGGGCCGCCAGATGCTCACCGCTCGCAGCCACGGCCAGCGCATCGCCATCGGCGAGCGTATTGACCCGCCGCCTCTGCCCCAGGCCTGGGCTGACACCATCGGCACGTATCAAGTGCTCAACACCCACGAGCCCGACGCACCTTTGAGCGGCATCAGCGTGCGCCTCGAAGAAGGCTTCCTGGTGATTCGCGGCCACTTGCACGACGAGCCGCTGACCGACTACATCCTGCTCCCCGTCGACAACGCCCACGCAGTCCTGGCCGGCAACGGCTACGGCCTGGGCGATACCGTAAGCCGCCAGGTCAACGGCCTGAGCGCTTCGGGTTACGCCTTCAAACGCACCAACGCCCCCCACAACCGCCTGAATTTCTAACACGGACGAATACCCTGATGCGCTCAAAAAACCTCTGCCTGTCGTTCACCTCGCTGTGCCTGCTCGCCGCTGCCGACACCGCGATTGCCGAAGACTGGCAATACAGCCTCAAGGCCGGCGTGGCCAACGCGCCGCGCTACAGCGGCAGCGACGAACGCATGACCGCGCCCTTGCTGGGCGGCAAAATCGTCAGCCCCTGGGGGATTTTCCTCGACACCGACAAAGGGCTGGGCTGGGGCTACGAAGGCAATGCCCTGAGCTTCAGCGCCTACGTCGGCGCCAGCAGCGCGCGCAAGGATAAAAACGAAAGCTTGCATGCCGGTTCCAAGCGCCTCAAGGGCATGGGCGAGATCAAGTCGCGCCCGCAACTGGGCGTCAGCGCCGCTTACAACCTGGGCGGCGTGATCGTCGGCGCGACGCTGGAACACGCGCTCAAGGAAGATGACCACAAGGACACCGGCAAGGCCTATACCCACCTTGAGTTGAGCCTGGGCACCCATTTGTATGAAGGCCGCTACGGTTCCGTGTACGCCAGCCTCAGCAGCCACTTCGGTGACCGCGACTACCTGCAGACCTGGTACGGCGTGACCACCGGCCAAGCCGCGCGAAGCCGCTTCAAGGAGTACAAGGCCGGTGCAGGCAATATCAGCAACGGCATGAACCTGGTCTGGAGCATGCCGATCAGCGAGCACACCCAATTCTCGACCTTGCTGGATGTGCAGTATTTGGCGGATGAAGCGGGCAAGAGCCCGATTGTGGAGCGGCGGTTGCAGACATCGGTGATGGGGGTGCTTGAGTACACCTTCTGACTTGGGAGTGAGGGCTGGCTTGCCTGTGATGCAGACACTTCGGGGTATCAGGCATAACCCGTTGATGCCATCGCAGGCAAGCCCCACACACATTGGGATCTCATTCCATCAGCTAGATGGGGTGCTCTGCTTTTGATCTTGAGCTGAGGCGCCCCGTTAAACCACGCTGGCCGCAGCAACGGATATGTACTCCATCGACCGAAACAAAAATGGCCATAGCTCCCAGCCCTACTCAGCATAAGCCCAAGTCATCCGAAACGACGCCCCGCCCCACTCCGAATCCAGCACTTCCACCTGCCCACCATGCCACTGGCTAACCCGCTTCACCAACGCCAACCCCAAACCAAACCCGCCGGTGCGGCGGTCACGGCTGGTGTCCAGCCGCAAGAAGGGCTCGAAGATCTTCGCCCGGCCCTCCAGCGGCACACCCGGGCCATCGTCGTTAACCCGCACTTCGTAGCCACTGCCAAACTTGACCAACGACACCTCCACCCGCCGCTCGGCATAGCGAATGGCATTGCGCAGCAGGTTGATCACTGCACGGGCCATAAAGCGCGGTTCGATCTGGATAAAGTCGACCTCACAGGTACGCAACGACAACTGCACCCCCGCCGCCTCGGCTTCCAAGGCTACGCTGCCGATCACACTGTCGAGCCAGCTGTGCGCCTCGATATTTTCCCGGGTGACTTGGGTGGCGCCGCGCTCCAGGCTGGCGTAGGTGAGCAGCTCGGAGACCATTTCTTCCAACTCGCCCAGGTCGGCATACATGTCAGCGATCAGCGCGCGGCTCTTGCGCGGGTCGGACTGTTGCTTGAGCTGGTCAAGTTCAAACGACAATCGCGCAATCGGCGTGCGCAGTTCGTGGGAGACGGCGTTGGTCAGTTCTCGCTGGTTGGCGATCAGACTTTCGATGCGCTCGGCCATTTGGTTGAAGTGCCCAGCCAGTTCACGCACGGTGGAACGGCGTGGCAGCAGGATGCGCGACGCCAGGTCGTTGTCACCAAAGCGCTGCGCAGCCAGGCGGATATGCTCCAGGTCACGCCAGTGCGGGCGTACCCAAAAATACAGCACAATGGCCAGGCTCACGCCCAGAAACCCATAGGCCCACAGGTAGAGCCATTTAGGCTCCTCCGGCAGTTTGATTTGCAGCAATTGCGGGCCGTCGTCAATCGTGGTCAAGAACTCCATGAAGTCCCCACGCACGACCAGTTGGCCGTCAGCCAGCAATTGTTGCTCGCGTTCGTTCAGTGCCACGGCATCGCGCGGCACCAACTTCAGGTGCAGCCCGTAATGGGGTTGAAGCTCAGCCAGGCGAGCGTCGCGGGCCGCTCCCTGCAACGGGCGCAGTTGTTCCACCACGCCGTAAGCCGGCCCGCGCAAGGCTTCACGGTTATAAACTTCGTTGGCTTCGGGCAATAACTCGTCGAAGGTGTAGTTGACCAGCCAGATCGCGCCCGCCAAACCGAGCGCCAGGATCACATACAGGCGCAGAAACAGCCGCAGCATCTAGACCTCCCACGCAAACGGGTTGAACAGGTAACCCTTGCCCCAAATGGTCTTGATGCACATCGGCTCACGCGGGTTGTCATTGAGTTTGCTGCGCAACTTGCTGATGTACACATCGACGCTGCGGTTCAGGCCATCAAAAGCAATGCCGCGCATGCGGTTGAGGATGTCGTCACGCGAGAGGATCTTGCCGGCGCTGCTGGCCAGCAGCCACAGCAGCTCGAATTCCATGGTGGTGAGGTCAATTCTGTCGCCGCCCAGGCTGACCAGCCGGCAACTGCGGTCAATCGACAGTTGACCGAACTCCAGAGCCCCGCGCACCGTAGGCTCGGGCACCTGACGACGTTGCAACGCGCGCAAACGGGCGAGCAGCACCGGTGGTTTGATGGGTTTGATCACATAGTCGTCGGCACCCGACTCAAGGCCGAGGATGTGGTCAAGGTCGTCTTCCTTGGCCGTCAGGATCACGATCGGTGTGTCAGACACGTTCCGAATCTCGCGACACACGTGCAGGCCGCTCTGGCCCGGCAACATCAGGTCGAGCACGACGATCTTCGGCTTAAAATCGAGGAACGCGGCCAAGGCCTTATCGCCCCGGTGCACCACCCGCACCTCGAAACCGTGTTGCGACAGAAAATGTGCGATCAGCCCCGCCAGCTTTTCATCGTCCTCAACGAGCAAGACCTTGCCCAGACCCAGGTTTTCCATAAGTTCTCAGTGTGCGCGCGCGGATTGAAGTGCGGTCATTATAGGTGGCAAGCTGTCCGGCAGACGCGGTTGACCGGTTTTGCCTGACGAAGCTTCATACTTTTAAGAGTTTTTAACAAATTGCCTGCAATCTTTAACGCCATTCACAGGGAGTTGTATGCGCAAGGACTATCTGGCGTTCTTTGTTTCACTGTTCCTGTCACGGCTGGCGGACCAGATCCTGCTGTTTATCGTGCCGCTGATCGTGTTCCAGACCACCAACAGCGTTTCCTGGGCGGGGCTGGCGTTCTTTGTCGAGTCGCTGCCGCGTTACCTGGCCTTCCCGGTGTGCGGCGCATTGTGCGACAAGTTCTCGCCGGTGCGCATCCTGCATATCAGCCAGGTTTACCGGGCGCTGGCGTGTGGGGTGGCGGTGGCGTTGTACGGCGTGTTCGACGGTATCTATTGGCTGGTAATCCTGTCGGCGCTGTGCGGGGTGTTGACGACCCAAGGCATCATGGCGCGCGAAGTGGTCATGCCGCATATCTTCAAGCATTACACCTATGCCAAAACCTTGTCCTACTCACAAATCGCCGACCAGAGCGGCCTGGTACTGGGGCCGCTGGTGGCGGCGTTAATGCTGGAGGTCTGGGCCTGGCATTGGGTGGTCATTGGGGTTGCCGGGCTGTTTGTGCTGGCGGACTTGGCGATGCGGGTGTGGCAGCGCAACACCACGGTCAGCCTGGAAAGCTTTGAGCAGCATCAGGATGTCTGGCTGCAACCGCTGCGCATCGCCTTTGGGCATATCCGCAACCTGACGGAGTTGAAGCGGGTCATTACCCTGGCCGTGGGCGTTAATTTGATCATCGGCGTGACGCTGGCAACGTCCGCCGCCATGGTCACTGGCCTCTACGCTGCCGGCAAGGATGCCTACGCCCTGCTGCAGGCTGCCGGTGCGGTGGTGACTATCGTCATTCTGTTTTACTTGGCGCGCGCAACCCTGCCCTTGAAAATGCTGGGAGGGCTCTCCTATGCAATGATTGCGGCAGGCGCACTGATTATGGCGATCAGCCCCAACCTCTGGGGGTATACCCTGGGCTTCCTGCTGATCACCGGCTTCGACAAGATGTTCAATGTGTACATGCGCAGCACGCGCCAACGGGTGATTCCGGTGCAGGACTTTGGCAAGACCGTGGGCGTTATCACTCTATTCAACAACCTGGCCCAGCCATTGGCAGGCCTGGCGATTGCCGTGCTGGCAGCGCCACTGGGTACACAAACGGTGATCCTGCTGCTGGCCGGGATCACCGCACTGCTCGGCGTGGCCGTCGCTTCAGGCTGGCACGCCACTGTGAAAGCGGAACTCGATGTCGGGTGATTCGATCAGTTCCTGCTCGGCCGCCCTCACCCGCTCGATCACCTGGGCGACGTCTTTGGCGTCGCCGTACTGGTAGGCCAGTTTCAAGTAACCCTGAAAGTGCCGGGCCTCGCTTTTGAGCAAACCGAAGTAGAACTTGCCGAGTTCTTCGTCCAAATGCGGCACCAGTGCTTCGAAACGCTCGCAACTGCGCGCCTCGATAAAGGCGCCGACCACCAGCGTATCCACCAGTTTGACCGGCTCATGGCTGCGCACCACTTTGCGCAAACCTGAGGCATAACGGCCGGCGTGCAGTTGGCGCAGCTCGACTTTGCGCTTTTTGATCAAGCGCATGACTTGCTCGTGGTGCACCAGCTCTTCGCGGGCCAGGCGCGACATCATGCTGATCAGGTCAACATGGGCGTGGTACTTGGCGATCAGGCTCAGGGCGGTGCTGGCGGCTTTGAATTCGCAGTTCTTGTGGTCGATCAGCAGGGTTTCCTGATCGGCCAACGCAGCCTGGACCCAGGCGTCGGGGGTGCGGCAGCCGAGGAATTCGTGGATTTCGGGCAGGTTCATCGGGCTCACGGGCAAAAGGATCACAAAAGGGCGCCGATTATACCGACCCCGCCGCAGACCACCAGCCGCCGGCTTTGATGTGCATCAACATGACGTCTGGCAGGCAGCAACTATAGTTGTCCAAGGCCCCTTTTTCCCGTCTCTGGAGATTCGTCCATGCAAGCCATTCGTAGCATCCTGGTGGTCATCGAACCCGAGCACTCGGAAAGCCTGGCCCTCAAGCGCGCCAAACTGATCGCCGGGGTCACCGGCGCACACCTGCACTTGCTGGTCTGCGACAAAAAACACGAGCATTCGGCGCTGCTGAGCCTGCTCAAGTCTGGCTTGCAGGAAGACGGTTACAGCGTGACTACCGAACAGGCGTGGAATGACAGCCTGCATGAAACCATCATCGACGTGCAGCAAGCCGAGGGCTGCGGCCTGGTGATCAAGCAGCACTTTGCCGACAGCCCGCTGAAAAAGGCGCTGCTGACCCCGGCAGACTGGAAACTGTTGCGCTACTGCCCGACGCCGGTGCTGCTGGTGAAAACCTCCACGCCGTGGGCTGGCAAGGTTGTGCTGGCGGCGATTGACGTGGGCAACAACGACAGTGAACACCAGGCACTGCACAACACCATCATTGACCACGGGTTCCAAATAGCGAGCCTGGCCAAGGCGCAATTGCACGTGATCAGCGCCCATCCGTCGCCCATGCTGTCGGCGGCAGACCCGACCTTCCAGCTCAAAGAAACCATCGAGGCGCGCTATCGCGAGCAGTGCAAGGCGTTCCAGGCCGAATTTGACGTGGACGACGCGCACCTGCACATCGAAGAAGGCCCGGCAGACGTATTGATTGCGCATGCAGCGCATAAATGGCAGGCGGCCGTGACCATCATCGGCACCGTGGCGCGCACCGGGATTTCCGGGGCATTGATTGGGAATACGGCGGAAGTGGTGCTGGATGCGGTGGACAGCGATGTGCTGGTGCTCAAGCCCCAGGAACTAATGGATCACCTGCAAGAGCTGGCGACCAAGGCCTGACCCAAACCCTTCATACAGTGAAGATCATTGTGGGAGATTCTATGGTTGAGGGGAAGCCTCCAAAACCGCTTTTGACTGGTATTCGCTCTGATTTTTCATGAGTGAAAACGCAATACGTGCCAGCTTGCGGGCGATGATGACCAGGGCCTGAGTCGTTTTCAGGCCCCTGGCCAGGTAACCTTCATACAGCGGCTTCCAAGCTTTTGACCTGATGC
>NZ_UYXQ01000125.1 GCF_900624995.1 Pseudomonas antarctica | reverse complement strand
CGGGGGCCGAAAGCCAATTCGGTGCAGAGAGGTAGGCAAAGGCGCTGGGTGGCTGCCTCAAGGCGCAGCACCTGTATTGGAAAAGTGCCTGGGCCGAAGCAACCCCTTGGTGTCGCGACGGCTGGGCTTCGCTCATCGATACCGACGGTTGGTTGGATATCGCTGCCGTCACGGCCGAAGTGACATGGCGCACTGCGCTGCGCAATCTTGGCCTGCAGCCTGCGTTACTCGAGCTTGCACAGGTGGGCGAACTCGCCGCAGTGCGCAACTGGCAGCGGCTGACAGGCTTGGTCAATGCGTGGCGAGTCGACCTTCTGGTGCAAGGAGGTGCCTTGACCCAAGCGCGTCAGCAAGCACTGGCGATTAACCTGGAAAGCACTGCGAATAACCCGAATGACTGGCGCAACTATGAGGCCGCAACGTTGGCCCTGGCCAGGCTGCAGTTCGCCACGGGAGCATCCAATGAAGCACTCAATCGCCTGCAACGGGCAGCCAAATCCCTGCAAGGCCGCGGGTTGCCGTTGCCCGCCTGGCGCGTGCAACTGCTGGCCCTGGCCGCTCACGGAAAAGGCCATGCGCCACTGCAAAACACACTCCTGACGTCGATTCCGGAACAGGTATTACCCGGCCTTTTATTGGAAGCAGGCCCTTGTATCCTGGCTGCACTGGAGGCGTGCGCCATTACCTCGCGCAGCCAGCACGCGATCATCACCCGCCTGCGCGGGTGGCGCGCTCACCCGGTGCGTTCGCGCACATCCTTCAGTGCCAAAGAGACACAGATCCTGACGTTGCTCGCCGAGGGCCAATCGAACAAAGCCATCGCCCAGGCGATGGATATTTCTGAGAACACCGTGAAATTCCATCTCAAGCATGTGTTTACCAAGCTCTGTGTCGACAGCCGCACCGCCGCAATGGCCGCAGCGATCCGTGTGGGCGTGCTCGACGCGCCTCACTGACCCACCAACCTACCCAGGCGGGTAGTCCGGATGCCCGGATGACCCGCACCTACCCGCCCTGCTCGTAGCCGCCACCAAGCAGCGCGCCCTAGCATCCCTCAACACCAGCCAGAGGTGCTCCACTGGCTCCAACACCACATCAATACAGCAGGAGATGCCCTGTGGGTATGGACGGGAAAACAGTGCGCGTGGCCACCGACGTCGGCGGAACCTTTACCGACTTGGTGTATTTCGAAAACGATCCGGCCACCGGCGAGCAGACCATTCGCTTCGCCAAAGTCGACACCACCCCACCGAACTTTGCTCAGGGCGTGCTGAATGTCATCCGCAAAGCCGAGGTGGATTTGGCTCGCGTAGACTTCCTGGCCCATGGCACCACCGTGGTCATCAACGCCCTGACAGAACGCCGAGGCGTGAAAACCGGCTTGATTACCACCCAGGGCTTTCGCGATGTGCTGGAGATCGCCCGCGCGAATCGCCCGGATTATTTCAACCTGAAATGGGTAAAACCCGCCGCGTTTGTCCCGCGCTATCTACGTCGTGAAATAACCGGACGCCTGCATGCCAACGGCCAGGAGCGCCAAGCCCTGGACCTTGCGCAAGTCGCGCCGATCATCGAAGCGTTTCGCGCCGACAACGTGCAGGCCATTGCGATCTGCTTGCTGCATGCCTACGCCAACCCCGCCCATGAACAGGCCGTGTTGAATGAAGTGCGCAGGCTCTGGCCGCACGTCTCAGTGGTGGCCTCGCACCAGATCACCCGCGAATGGCGTGAGTACGAGCGCTCCAGCACGACGGTGCTGTCAGCCTATGTGCAGCCCATCGCCGCACGCTACCTCGACGACTTGGCCACCGGTTTGCGCGACGGTGGCTACAAGGCGCCGTTGTACATCATGCAATCGAACTGCGGCATCGACAGTGTCGAGCATGCGCGGGAAACCCCGATCACCATGGTCGAGTCCGGCCCGGCCAGTGGTTTTTGGGCCGCTGCCGAACTGGGACGCCTGATTGACGAGCCGAACGTGTTGGGCCTCGACATTGGCGGGACCACGGCTAAATGCGCACTGATTCGCAACGGCCAGGTTTCGATCAAGACGGACTACTGGATTGAGCGGGACCGGATTAATGCGGGTTACCCGATCATGGTGCCCGTGGTCGATCTGGTGGAAATCGGCAACGGTGGCGGCTCGGTCGCCTGGGTTGATGACTTCGACAAACTGCATGTCGGCCCCCATTCTGCCGGTGCCGTACCGGGACCTGCCGCCTATGGCAACGGCGGCACGCACATTACCACCACCGATGCCAACCTGATGCTTGGGCGCATTAACCCGGAGTACTTTTGCGGCGGCAACGTGACGGCGGACATGCAAGCTGTTTTACAGGGTTTGAACGGCCTGGGTCAGCGCCTGCAACTGCCAGCGGATGAAATTGCACGCGGCGTGGTGCGTTTGGCCAACGACAATATGGTCAACGCGCTGAAGCTGGTGTCGTTGAGTCGCGGGCATGACCCTCGAGAACTGACCTTGATGGCCTTCGGTGGGGGCGGCGCCCTGCATGCCGTTGCGCTCGCCCAGGAATTGGGTGTGCAAAAGGTCATCGTGCCGCGCAGTGCCTCGGTATTCTCGGCCTGGGGCATGACCCTCTCGGACTTGCGACGCGACCTGTTTATCAACCGTTTTGTGGAGACCACCTCCCCCGCTCAACTGGAGCAGGCTCAACGGTTTTTGGACGAGCTGACGGGCGCCGCCCGCGAACAATTCGTTGCGCAAGCCATCGCGCCTCAGCACGTTGAGGTTCAAGTGCATTGCAAGCTGCGTTACCAGAACCAGGAGCATTCAGTCGAAGTGCTACTCGGCCCGCACGAACGCATCGACGCGGGTTGGGCGGTGGTCGAACAACGCTTCCACAGCCTCTACGAACAGCACTACACCTATAACCTGCAGGCCCCGGTGGAAGTCATCGGCTTTCATCTGGTGGCCATCGCCCAGATCGGTAAGTTGGCGCCCCAGGCGTTGCCCGTGACCGGCCGCTTGGTGAGTGAGGCCTGCAAGGGTCGACGACGCGTCGACTATGCCCAGGAGGGCATCCATGAGGCAAGTCTGTACGACTATGCCTTGCTCGAACCCATGATGACCTTTTACGGCCCGGCCATTGTCGAGGACGCCGGTACGACCGTGGTCGTACACCCCGGCAACCATGTGCAGGTCGACCGCCTGGGCAACCTGCACATCCTGATC
This sequence comes from Pseudomonas antarctica, assembly GCF_900624995.1. Taxonomy (GTDB): domain Bacteria; phylum Pseudomonadota; class Gammaproteobacteria; order Pseudomonadales; family Pseudomonadaceae; genus Aquipseudomonas; species Aquipseudomonas antarctica. The sequence continues at coordinate 7,617 of NZ_UYXQ01000125.1, read as the reverse complement.
AACGGCTGACGGAGTATTGCTATGAGCACCCTCGATATCTTCACCCGCGACATCATCCAAAATTCCCTGCAGGCCATTGCCGACGAAATGTTCACCGCGATGCGCAAGGCCGCCATGAGCCCGGTGATTTACGAAGTGCTGGACATGGGCACCGGCATTACCGACGCCCAAGGCGAGATCGCCAGCTCCGGCGCAGGCATCCCTGCCTTTGTCGGCGTGCTGGACAAAGCGGTAAAGAAAATACGCCAGCAGCATCCGTTAGCGCAGGACATTGAGGACGGCGATGTCTTTATCAGTAACGACCCCCACGATGGTGCGGTGACTCACCTCAACGACGTGGTCCTGGCCATGCCGGTGTTCGCCGACGGCCATCTGGTTGCCTGGACCGCCAACATTGCGCACTGGAGCGACGTCGGCGGTCGGGTGCCGGGTTCATTGTCTACAGAGGCCACGGATATTTTCCAGGAAGGGCTGCGCCTGGCATCGGTGAAGTTGATCAGCAAAGGCCAGCCGATCCGTTCGGTCTTACAGATTTTGCGTGCCAACACGCGTATGCCGGACTTCATGGAAGGCGATCTGTGGGCCGGTGTCGCTGCCGTTCGCGGGGGCGCCGTGCGCTTGCGCGAACTCACAGGAAAATATGGCACCGCGCTGTTTTTGCTGGCCATGAAAGACTTCATGGACCTGGGCGAAAAAGTCTCGCTCAAGGCATTGGCCGCCTTGCCAGCCGGGCAGCTGAACCTTGAGGAACTGCAAGATGATGGCAGCCTGTTCAAGGTGCGCATTGATATCCGCGCTCACGAACTGCTGATCGACCTGCGCGACAACCCCGACCAGTGCCAAGGGCCAACCAACCTCAGCCGCGACGGCGCGGTGGTCGCGGCGCAAATGGCGTTCAAGGCCTTGACGGCGCCGCAAGGCATCACCAATGGCGGTACGTTTCGCCCGCTGCGGGTGCTCACCCGCCCAGGTTCATTGTTCGACGCACTGCCGCCAGCCGCCGAGGGCTTTTATTTCGAAAACCTGATTCGGGTGCATGACTTGATCCTCTGCTGCCTGGCCCAGCGGTTTCCCGAGCGCTTGCCCGCAGGTAATTTCGCCTCAGTGTGCGCCACGATCATTGGCGGCGTGCACCCGGACACCGGTCGCGCGTTCACGCTGGTAGAGCCGGAAATCGGCGGCTGGGGCGCCGAACCCGGGCGCGATGGCAACAACGCCGTCTATTGCGGGTTGCATGGCGAAACCTACAACTGCCCCGTCGAAGTCTGTGAGGCCCGTTACGGGCTGTATGTAGAGCGCATGGAACTGAACGATGAGCCCGGTGGGCATGGCCAGTTTCGTGGCGGGCGCGGCGTGTGCATCGACTACCGGATTCGCGCCGATGCGAGCTTCATGACCTGTGGCTACACGCGCTCGGTCATCCCGCCCTGGGGCCTGGAGCAAGGCGGCGAAGGCACGGCCAACGGTGTCGAAGTCATCCGCAAGGACGGTCAACGCGAACGCTACAGCATGGCCAGCGGTGTTGCCTTGAATGCCGGCGACCTGGTCAGGGTACGCACCGGCGCAGGCGGCGGGTATGGGCCTGCCGACCGGCGCGACCCGCAGGCCGTTCGCCAAGACCTGAAAAACGGATATATCGACGCTGCAACAGCCCACGCGGTTTACGGCTTGACTCCTTAGCCCCGAGGCGCAACGCGCGCCCTGACGCTCGGCTTACAAGAACAACAACAAAAAAGAGAGCACCACCATGAAACTGCAGCACTCATCGCGTTTATGGGTAGCGCCCGCGCTTGCCTCGATTCTGGGCTTCACGCCCACGGCCCAAGGCGATCAGTTCATCGGCTTCGCCCAGCCCGGCACTCCCGGAAAGTGGGCGCTGGAATCATTCCCCGTGTTCAACCGCACGAGCACTGGCGACGTGCGAGCGGGCAGCAATACGGTCCTGGCGTATTTCTCCGAAACCGGCTTTACCGGCACGCAGCGCGATCAGTTGCAGTTCTGGGTCGGTGCAGACATGGGATACACCGGCACCCGTAACACGCGCAGCAATGGCTCCTGGGGGGTCGCCTCGCCCAACGTCGGCCTGGCCTATTACTAAAACGTGGTGCAGCCCACCAGCGAGTACGGTTCGGATGACTTCACCACGTTCTGGGTCAACCCCACGCTCGCGCTGGAGTTTCCCAATGGCAACGATGAAGGCACCGGTTATGGCGCGTTTGGCAACCGCTACGGTGCCAGCTTCAGCGTCGCCAACTACCTGCGCGTAGGGCGCTTCGCCGCCACGTTCACCCCGGCCGGCATTCATTACGCGGCGCGCAACCGTCACACGACCGACCTTGGCGACGGCGACCCCACACGGCTGCAAGGCGGGGTCAGCTTTTGGCTGGCCAACATTGCTGCCGGTTATCTGGTAACCGATGACCTGTGGCTCGGTGTGCATCACGCCTACCACATCAACAATCGCATGGCCTCGGATTTCAAGGCGTCGCGTCAAGGCAAGATTGGCCCGGCGATGACCTACACGGGTTTCAGCAAACAGGGGTTGTATCTGTCGAGCAACCTGAACGTCGATTACTACCACAGCGACAACCTGCCCCATTCCAATAGCTTGACCATGGCGCTGGTGAAGTTCTTCTAGCGCCACTCACATCATCTATGAGGAATACCCTATGGACAGCACCACCCGCACGCTCGAACCCCATGACATGCCAGTGATCGTGCGTTGGCTCAACCCGATTGGTTGCCCAACGTTCGACGCCCCGATCGCCGAACTGCTGCACAGCATCAAACAGCCTTGCACCGAGGTTGAAGTGGTGTCGTTCGATCTGACGCCAAGCCCCACCCATCTGGAATACCGTGCCTACGAGGCCCTCACCTATGAACGCACCGTGCACATCGCCCGTGATTGCGCGCGCTCGGGCGTGGATGCGTTGGTGCTGGGCTGCTTTTACGACCCGGCATTAGCGGATGCCCGCGAAATCTCCGGTAAAACCCTGGTCGTCGGGCCCTGCCAGGCGAGCCTGCAGGTGGCCGCGCACCTGGCCAATCGTTTCTCGATCATTGTCGGTCGCACCAAATGGATCGAGCAGATGCGCGGCTTGGTGCGCAGCTACGGTGCCGGCGATAGGTTGGCTTCCATGCGCGCGCTCGGCATGGGCGTGAATGAGTTCCAGCAAGACCACGCGCTGACCCGTCGCAAGATCATCGAGCAAGCCCGGCGCGCGGTCGAAGAGGACGGCGCCGAGGCCATCATTCTGGGCTGCACCCTTGAGTTCGGCTTTTTCGAGGAAGTGCAAAGGGAGATCGGCGTACCGGTAATCGACCCGGTGGTGGCGGCCTTCAAAGTCGCTGAAGCCATGGCCGGCATGAAGCGCAGGTTTGGCTGGCGACCGAGTCGAGTGGGCAGTTGTGAACCGCCGCCGGAAGCCGAAATAGAACGCTTCGGCTTGTTCCAGGGCCCCGCCCCCATCGGCAATCGTGTCAAAGCCTGATCCCACAAAAGGATAGCCACCATGTCTGATACGCCCCCAACGCTACAAACCCCTGCGGCGCTCAATCGCAACGTGGGTGATGTGTTCAGAGACGTGCCGTTGACGCGCACCCATCTGCGCTGCTGCCTGGTGTTGTTCTGTGTGTTTGCCATCGAAGCCTGGGAGATGATGATCATCGTCTACACCGCGCCGTTGATTGCTGCCGATTTTTCCCTGGATGCCCTCGCCATCGGCCACCTGATCGGCGCGATGTTCATCGGCATGCTGCTGGGAGCGATGGCCTGGGGCAAAGTGGCCGATCGCATCGGCCGCAAACACGCAATTATCTGGAGCCTTGGCGGTTACGGCCTGATATCCCTTGGCAGCGCGTTTGCACCCGATTACTCAAGCCTTTACGCCTTGCGCCTGCTGTCCGGGGTCGCGGCGGTGGGCATGATCGTGGTGACCTTCGCGCATTTCCAGGAGCTGCTGCCGGTTCGCCATCGCGGCGCGTTGACGGTGTATCTCGCGTCGGGCTGGCCGATCGGCATGTTGCTGGCGTTGGGCGCCACGGTGTGGCTGCTGCCATACGGTTGGCGCGCCATTATCGTATTGAGTTCACTCGGCGGGTTATGGGCGATTGCCGTGGCGCGCTGGGTGCCTGAGTCGCCTTACTGGCTGGCGTCTGTGGGGCGTCAGGAAGACGCCAAAGCGACAATTTATACATTGAGCCGTGGCACGTTACTGATTCCCCAGGCGTGCGAGCTGCAGGTTGATCGGACGACAGCAGGTCGCCAGCGCGACCTGTTCAGCGGCGCCCTGCTCAAGGTCAGCCTGTTGCAAATCGCCGTCAACTTCACCTTTTCGTGGGGGTATTGGGGCTTGCAAACCTGGCTGCCGACCTTGCTGCAGCAACGCGGCCTGAGCCTGCCGCAAAGCTACGGCTTTATTGCGCTGTCGGCGTTGTGCATGATTCCGGGGTACATGGCGGCGGCGTATTTGACCGGCCGCCTGGGGCGTAAAAAAGTCATTGTGGGTTTCATTGGTGCCTCGGCGCTCGCCGGTTACAGCTTTGCCAATGCCCAGAGCCTGGAGATGCTCTACCTGAGCAACTTTGCCCTGGCTTTTTTCAGCCTTGGCGCCTGGGGCGTATGGGGCACCTGGATCGGCGAACTGTACCCTACCGCCCTGCGCACCGTGGGCTACGGGTGGGCCATCTTTGCCCAGCGCGTCGCGAACGTGTTGGCGCCATCGCTGATCGGCGCGCTGATCGCCTATGGCTCCTCGTTCAACTTGACCGCCACCCTCATCAACGTATTTCTGCTGGTCACGGTGGTCCTCGCCGCCTTCATCCCCGAAACGGAAGGCGAGGTATTGCGTTGAAACCCGCTTGTTTCACCGTCGAATCCGACTCGCTCAGGCGCACGCTACCGGCAGCCGACAGCCGCGAACCCGGATTGAATACGTGCACCGCTCCCGGCATGAGCCGGGAGCCCCCTTTCACCTGGAAACGGAGTTCCCATGGCACACCCACCCTCGCCAAGCAATCTGGTTTTCCCCATGCAACGCGGGCCTTTTCAGAACAACGGCGCATCACCGTGGTACTCCACGATCAACCTCGGCACGCCGCCGCAACCGCTGAAGTTCTGCCTCGATTCAGGCACCAATATCAACTGGATCACGTCGACGCTGTGCCTGGCCGATCAATGCGTGCATTTCGCCGATGGCCGTTTTGACGTTAGAGCGTCCAGCACCTTCAGCTTTACCGATTGCCTGCGCAGGCCTTACAGCTTCGGGCCATGGGGCACGATGCAGGTCGAGTCGGCCAGCGACGTGCTGACGACGCCGGCAGGCACTGACTTGCGCACGCAACTGTTGTTGGCCACCGCCTATGAAGGTGAGCAATTCAAGCAGCTCGACTGGGACGGCGCGCTCGGCCTGCCTTGCAGCAGCGCGTATGTGGAAGGTCGCAGTTCGTTTGTGCTGCAAACGTTGATGCGTGAGGGGCAACTGGACCCCGCTTACCCCTTTGTCGCCTTCGACTGGAATCGTCAGGAGCGCACCGGCAGCTGCCAAATGGGCGCCGTCGACCCGTTAAAAACCCAAGGCCCACGCGTGTTTTTGCCCTGGTCGGCTTACACCGCCCTGCCCGGGGTGGAATACCTGTGGTCAGCCGACTTGAAAACGTATGCCGTAGGCACGGAGCAACTGGCGTGCGATATCAAGTTCGCTATCGACTCGGGTTCTTCGCGCTTCAAGGGCGACGACACGCTGATGCGCCAGACCCTGGCGCGCATTGCCTTGGGCGATCAACCCGAGATTGTATTGGGCTTCGCTGACGCAGAAATCACGCTGGGCGCCGACCTCTACAACTGCCTCATCGAGGAAGGCCCGCAAAAAGGCCAAATACTGCCTCAGTTCAATCCACTGGGGCTTCGCGATCTGGTGCTGGTGGGGTCGGTGGTGATGGAGCACTGCTACACGGTGTATGAATACCGCGTGGTGAGATGCTCCAACACGCTGTATTCCCTGGCCCCGGTCGGCGTCTGGCTGTTCAATCGCGCCGATGGTCCGCAGATCATCACGCGGTCTTCATCGAAGCGCTTCGTACCCGGCACACGAGCCGTACTCAATGAAAGGCTCACGCCCACACACGGCGCCTCGGTCGCTGGCACGTGGCAGAACGACTATGGCTCCGTTATGACCCTGGAGCTGTCGGGACAACGCGTGCGCGGCACTTACCAATCGTCAACAGGCTCAAGCGGGCGATACGACGTGATTGGGTTCTCTTCAGGGCCAGGCGCCACTCATGCGCTGAACCCACCGCTAGCGTTGGCCATTGAGTGGCATGACGTTGACGAACAAACGCGTGATCCAAGTTGGCACTGGGTCTCAGGATTGAGCGGGCAGTTGAGTAGCACCGACCAAGGCGATGTGCTGACACTCTCGCATCTACTGATCGCGTCCACTGACTTTCCGGACCTGGCGCGGCGAGGAAACTACGTCGACAAGCTGGTCTATCGTCGCATGGCACAGCCAGCCGGCGCCAAGGCCTGCGTTCCTTTCGCGTCGATACCGGTCGAAAACCCGTTGAGCGGTCGCTGGGTCGCCAGCGATGAGACATGCCTGACATTGCATGTTGAAGCTGACAGCCAGCATCGATTTGGAATGGTTAAGGGGCACTTGATGTTGGGTGGCGCCGTCAGCGAGGTCTGCGGTTTTACCGATATCACTGCGCCAACAAGTCACCTCGCGTTTCAATCCGTGAGCTTGACCGTCATAAATCCCCAGGACGGTGCGGTGTCGACCCTGTGTGGCAGCTTGGATCTGATCGGGCAAACGTTGAACCTGCTGGTACTGGCAACTTCGCCTTCGGCCCCCGCACAGGCGTACCTGGCAACTCGGCTTTGGTCGTTAAACTGCACCCGTGCTACTTGACTAGTCTTTTTTCCTTCGACGGTCTGTAGCCGAAATACGCGCTATAGCACTTACTGAAATGGCTCGGCGAAACAAACCCGCAGGCCACCAGCACGTCCACTTGCGACAACTCGGTGTGCTGCAACAAACGCCGCGCCTCGGTGACGCGCAGCTCCATGTAATAGCGTTGCGGCGTGGTACCCAGTTGCTCCTTGAACAGCCGCTCCAACTGGCGCCGGGAGCGGCCGGCGTAGACAGCCAGTTGGTCCAGTTCCAACGGTTCTTCGAGGTTGGCGTCCATCAGTTTGACCACTTCGCGCAGCGGCGCGCTGACGCAGACGTTTTCTGTGGGTTTGATGCGCCGGTAGCGGGACTCCTCGAAAGACAGGATGTCCTCGATACCCTCAACCAACGCTTTGCCATGCAGGCCCTTGATCCAATCGAGCGCCATGTGGAAGGCCCCCGATGGGCTCGACGCCGTGAGCCGGTCTCGGTCAATCACATAGGGTTCGCTGGTGACCTGGGCGGCCTTGGCAACTTCCGCCAGCGCCGGACGATGTTCCGGGTGGATGGCGCAGCGGTAGTCCTGCAACACACCGGCGCGGCCAAGAAACCATGCACCATTCCACAGGCCGGCGAGGCTGACGCCCAGTTCGGCGGCGGTGCGCAACAGGTGGATCAGTTCATCACCGGCTTTGAGCTCGGTGCGCAACCCTCCGCAAACAACCAC
>NZ_UYXQ01000124.1 GCF_900624995.1 Pseudomonas antarctica | reverse complement strand
GACGGCGAACTGACCCTGAGCCTGCGCCCGGAAAAAGTCACCTTGGTGGACGCCGGCAGCGGGCGCGTGCAAGGCAAAGTGCTCGACAGCTACTTCTTCGGCAGCCAATGGCTGTACCGCATCCACACCACCCTCGGCGAAATCACCGTGGTGCGCAGCAACGACGGCAGCGCGCCGCTCGGTTGCGGCGCAGCCGTGGGCCTGGACTGGCACGCCGGCTTGCTGCGCGTGTTGGCGGTGGATGAGGTGCACGCATGAGTCGGGGTTATCTATTGTCATTGCCGGCCCTGGCGCTGTTTACCGGGCTGTTGATTCTGCCGCTGGTAATGACCCTGGTGCTGTCGTTCAACGTGTTCGACTACCAAGTGGGCGTGAAGGCGGATGAATGGACCTTGGCGCATTACCTGTCGCTGTTCAGTGATTCTTACTTCTACGAGATCTTCTGGCGCACCTTCTGGATCAGCGCGCTGGTGACCTTGCTGTGCGTGGTGATCGGCGTGCCCGAGGCCTACATCCTCAGCCGCATGGGCACGCCGTGGCGTTCGATCTTCCTGATTCTGATCCTCACGCCGCTGTTGATTTCGGTGGTGGTGCGCGCCTTTGGCTGGAGCCTGCTGCTCGGCGCCGACGGGCTGGTGAACCAAGTGATCCAGGCCCTCGGCGGGCGTCCGGTAAAACTGTTGTACACGCCGTTTGCGGTGATCATCGCGCTGGTGCACGTGATGCTGCCGTTCATGATTATTCCGGTGTGGACCTCGCTGCAAAAGCTCGACCCGTCGGCAGAACAGGCGGCACTGTCGCTGGGCGCGAGCCAGGCCACGGTGATGCGCAAGATCGTGTTGCCGCAAGTCATGCCTGGCGTGTTATCCGGCACCTTGATTGTGTTCGGCCTGGCCGCCAGCTCGTTTGCGATCCCCGGCCTGCTCGGCGGGCGCCGCCTGAAAATGGTCGCCACGGTGGTGTACGACCAGTACCTCTCGGAACTCAACTGGCCCATGGGCGCGACCATCGCGGTGGTGCTGCTGTTGGTCAACCTGCTGATCATGCTGAGCTGGAACCGCCTGGTCGAAAGCCGCTACAAAAAGTCCCTGGGGGTTTAAGCGCATGTCCAGAAACGGTCCTTTGGCCCTCGGCTTTCATGGTTTGGTGGTGCTGTTCATGATGGCGCCGCTGGTGGTGGTGTGCCTGGTGGCCTTCACCCCGGAAAACACCTTGAGCCTGCCCACCTCGGGCTTCTCCCTGCGCTGGTTTCGCGCAGTATTCGAGCGTGCCGACTTTATCCAGGCGTTCTATAACAGCCTGATCCTGGCGTTTACCGCCGCCACGTTGGCGACACTGATCGCAGTGCCGGCGGCCTTGGCGATCAGCCGTTATCAATTCCCGGGGCGTAACTTTTTCAGTGCGTTGTTCCTGTCGCCGATCATCATCCCGCACTTGGTGCTGGGCGTGGCGATGCTGCGTTTGTTTGCGCTGATGGGCGTGAATGGCAGCTTCACCTGGCTGATGCTCGCCCACGTGGTGATCATCACCCCATATGTGCTGCGCTTGGTGTTGGCGGCGGCGATTGGCATTGACCGCAGTGCTGAACAGGCGGCGGAGTCGCTGGGTGCGAGCCGCTTTACGCTGTTTCGCCAGATCACCTTGCCGATGATTTTACCCGGCGTGGCTGGCGGCTGGTTGCTGGCGTTCATCAACAGTTTCGATGAAGTGACCCTGTCGATCTTCGTCAGCTCGCCAGCCACGCAAACCCTGCCGGTGCGTATGTACGTGTACGCCACCGAGTCTATCGACCCAATGATGGCAGCCGTGTCGGCGCTGGTGATTGCGTTGACCGCAGCCACCATGATTCTGCTCGACCGGGTCTACGGCCTGGACCGCGTGCTGGTGGGGAAACATTGATGGCGTTATTCAAACGACTGGCCGAAACCCAGCGCCCTGCCCTGGCCTTTACCCTCGACGGCCAACCGGCCACCGGTTTGCTCGGCGACACCCTGCTAACCGCCGTACTGACCTGCGCCGAGCACCTGCGCGGCAGCGATTTCAGCGCCGAACGCCGCGCCGGCTTCTGCCTGATGGGCGCCTGCCAGGATTGCTGGGTAAAGCTTGAAGATGGGCGCCGCGTGCGGGCCTGCTCGACGTTATTGGAAGAAGGCCTGGTAGTCAGCCGCGACCCGGGGCGCCACGCATGAAGCCAATCGTGATTGTGGGCGCAGGCCCGGCGGGGATCAGCGCGGCGCGCACCCTGCTCGAGCATGGCATCAAGGCTTGTCTGGTGGATGAAAGCCTACGCGGCGGCGGGCAGATTTATCGGCGCCAACCGGCCAACTTTCAGCGCTCGGCCAAACACCTGTATGGCTTTGAAGCCAGCAAGGCCGAGGCCGCGCACCGCACAATGGATGAACTGGCGCGTTTGATAGATTACCGCCCCGAAACCCTGGTGTGGAACGCCGAGGACGGTCGCCTGGACCTGTTGAATAACGGCCGCGCCGAGAACCTTGAGTACGCGCAGATCATCGTCGCCACCGGCGCCACCGACCGTATCTTGCCGGTGCCGGGCTGGACCTTGCCCGGCGTCTATAGCTTGGGCGCGGCGCAAATCGCCTTGAAGTATCAAGGCTGCGCCATCGGTGAGCGCGTGGCGTTTTGCGGCAGCGGGCCGTTGCTGTACTTGGTGGCTTACCAATACGCCAAGGCTGGAGCCAAGGTGGTCGCGGTGCTCGACAGCGCCCCGTTCAGCGCCCAATGCCGCGCCTTGCCTGCATTGCTCGGGCAACCTGCGACCTTGGCCAAGGGCTTGTATTACCGCGCCTGGCTGACTGCCCACGGCATTCCTGTACATCAGGGCGTAACACTCACGCAGATCGACGGCGAACAACGGGTCAAAGGCATTCGTTGGGGCGAGCACACGTTGGAATGCGATGCCGTGGCCTTCGCCCATGCCTTGCGCAGCGAGACGCAACTGGCGGACTTACTCGGCTGCGAATTTGCCTGGAACAGCTTGAACCGCGCCTGGTTGCCGGAACGCGACAGCGCCGGGCGCAGCAGCGTCCATGGCGTTTATTTAGCCGGCGACGGTGCCGGGATCATGGGCGCGGATGCCGCGCAGATGGCCGGTGAGCGCGCGGCATTGGCGGTGCTGGAGGACTGCGGCATAGCTATCGACCCTCGCCACGCGGCGGTGCTGGAGCAAAAACTGGCAGGCATTCAGCGCTTTCGCCATGGCCTGGAAACCGCCTTCCCCTTTCCTGAACGGTGGGCCGCGCAGGCGCCAAACGAGCTGATGCTGTGCCGCTGCGAAGAAGTCAGCGTCGGCGAGGTGCGCGCAGTGGTGGATGAAGGCCACTGGGAAATTAATCGGGTCAAAGCCCACTGCCGCGTCGGCATGGGCCGCTGCCAAGGCCGTATGTGCGCGCTGGCGGCAGCGGAAATCGTGGCCGAACGCAGTGGGCGCGGGATTGAACACGTCGGCCGCCTGCGTGGCCAGGCACCGATCAAGCCGCTGCCGTTTGGTGTAGAGGTGCAGGCATGATCGACGTGATCGTACTGGGCGCCGGCATCGTCGGCGCTTCGGCAGCCTTGATGCTGGCGCAAAAAGGTCAGCGCGTGGCGTTAGTGGAGCGGGACTTTTGCGGCTCGCATTCCAGTGGTGTGAACTACGGCGGCGTGCGCCGCCAAGGGCGGCCGTTGCACCAGTTGCCATTGTCGCAGCGCTCCCATCAGCTGTGGGCCGACTTACCGGGGTTGATCGGCATCGACGGCGAGTACGTGCGCTCCGGGCATTTGAAGCTGGCGCGCAGTCATGCGGATTTTGCCGCGCTGCAGGCGTACGCCGAGCAAACCCGTGGCTTTGGCCTGGGCTTGCAGCTGTTGGACTACGCCCAATTACGTGCAAGGTTCCCTTGGGTGGGCGATATCGCGGTCGGCGCGTCGTTGTGCCCTGAAGACGGCCACGCCAACCCGCGCCTGGTCTCGCCCGCCTTCGCCCGTGCAGCGCAGCGCCTCGGCGCCTCGGTTTACGAGCAGGCCGAAGTGATTCAACTCGAGCACGACGGCCAGCAGTTCCAGGTGCACTGCGCCAACGGCCTGCACCTGCAAGCACCGTGGCTGCTCAACTGCGCCGGTGCCTGGGCCGGGACCGTCGCCGCGCAGTTTGGCGAAGCCGTGCCGATGACCTCGGCGCACCCGGCGATGCTGGTGACCGAGCCGCTGCCGGTGGTGATGAACGTGAGTACCGGCGTCGAAGGCGGCGGGATTTACGCACGCCAGATCGCCCGCGGCAATTGCATCCTCGGCGGCGGCCGTGGCTTTGCGCTGAGCCCGCTGACGGCGCGTCCGGGGCAAGCGGCGGTGTTGGAGATTTTGCGCAACGCCGGCGAGCTGTACCCGTTTCTTAAAGGTGCCCAGGCAATACGTACCTGGAGCGGCACCGAAGGTTACTTACCCGATCACGAACCGGTGATCGGCCCCAGCAGCACCCAACCTGGCCTGCTCCACGGTTTCGGCTTTGCCGGCGCCGGGTTCCAGCTCGGCCCCGCAGTCGGCGAAGCCCTGGCAGAGATCGTCTGCAGCGGGGCCAGCCGCCACCCCATCGAAGCGTTTTCCATTCGTCGTTTCCAAGCCTGAGAGGAAAAACATCCATGAACCCACGTATCGCGCTGTCCTGCTTGACCCTCGCCTTGCTCGCCTCCACCGCCCATGCCGCCCCCACGCTCTACCTGGGCATGAACGGTGGCACCATGGAACGGGTGTACGCCGACAAGGTGCTGCCCGCGTTCGAGAAGGCCAATAACGTCAAGGTGGTGATCGTGCCCGGCACCTCGTCGGATATCCTCGCCAAGGTCCAGGCCAACAAAGACAACCCACAGATGCACGTGATGTTTCTGGACGACGGCATCATGTACCGCGCCATCTCCATGGGCCTGTGCGACAAACTCGCGCCGAGCGCGCCCTTGGAGCAGATCCCGGCCAAGGCCAAGATCAAGGATCAAGCCGTGGCCGTGACCCTGGGCGTCACCGGCCTGGGTTACAACGCCAAGATGTTCAAGGAAAAAGGCTGGGCCGCGCCTACCTCGTGGATGGACCTGGCCGATCCTCGATTCAAAGACAAGGTGGTGTTCCAGTCCCTGGCCTCCTCCACCTTCGGCCTGCACGGCTTTTTGATGTTCAACCGAATCCAGGGCGGCTCTGAAACAGACGTGGAGCCGGGCTTCAAGGCCTGGCCAAAAACCATCGGCCCCAACGTACTGGAATACATCGCCAGCTCGGCGAAGATCTCCGAGATGGTGCAGACCGACGAAGCCGCGATCTTCCCCCTCACCCCGACCCAGGTCACCACGCAAAAACTGCTGGGTATCCCGATGGAATATGCACAACCCAAGGAAGGCGCGGTGGTACTGAACGTGGCCGAATGCGTGATCGCGCGTAATGACCAGCCGGAGTTGGCGCAGAAACTCGCAGCCTTCTTGCTGACCGCGCAAACCCAGGCGCCGGCACTGGAAGAAGGCGACCAGATCCCGTCGAACCCGACCACGCCCACCACCGACAAAACCCGCGCGCGGGTGGAGGCGATGCAAGGTTACTTGCAGACGGCGATTTCGATTGATTGGGATCAGGTGAATCAGGCGCGGCCGGAGTGGAACGCGCGGTGGAGTCGCTCGATTGAGCGGTAGCGCTTCATAGCCCCGCCTGGCGCCGAGTTCTTCGGCGCTGGGTGCGGATTATTCTGCTGATGCGCTGGCGTTTTTGCCGCAGTTTACCCATTCGTTGCGAGCTTCACGGTGGCGTTTGCTGTTGAGCAGGAGCAGGGCCAGCAGCGGGAACAGAATGCCTAATACATAGAATACTTTGTGAGGGCGATATTCGATGGTGGGTAAAACGCCTAGTAAGCACAAGAACATAATGACCACTGGAATCCATATCCAGGCGGGATAACCGCGGACGAGCATGAGGTTACAGTGCGCAATTATCAAAGCGGAACCCACAGTTGAAAAGAAGGAGTATCTGAGGCTCTCGCCAATTGGAAGTGCATAAAAATAACTGTCAAACATCATGGGGATGCCAATCCCCAACCGCCTCGAACACCAGTTGCGACTCTCGTGGCTCATGCTCCCACCGCCGGACAAAATCCAACCGCGCCATCGACGCTGGCATTTCCCGCAAAATCACGCGCTTGGGCAACACGCTGCAAATCGGCTGAAACTCGCGCAACGTCACCGGCCACAACTGCGAGTCGAGATACACCACTCCAGCCCCGGCAATCGCCGGGGCGGCATCAATGGCGGCAAACAGTCGACGTAAGTCAATGCTGCTTTCTACTCGCTCACGGGTGGTGCGATGGGCGCTGGGGAAACCGTCCTTGAATACACTGGAAGCCATTCCTTTACTCCTGATTTCACAAGAGCGCAGAGCGTGTCCGGCAAGAATATCGGAAAGTTTCCTTTTTCTAGACAGCCGCTTCCTGTTGTCAGCTTGGAGCCTTGTGGACAATCGTAGGAATAGGAAAAGTCAATATGACCAATAGCGTTGTCGAAAAGTCTTTGGATAAATCCACACCCAACTTGATGATGGCCTGCGCAACCGGCAAGCACTATTCGCAAGCACAGATCGTGGTACGCAAGGCTGGAGGCGACAGCAATGTGGAGTATCTGGTGATTACCTTAAAAGAAGTCATCGTTGCCTCCTATGAGACGCGCGCAGCAACAACCACTGACGTATTGACGGAGGAAATCAGCCTTAACTTTGCCAAGGTTGACGTCAACTACCAGCCGCAGAAAGCCGATGGCGACAAGGAGGGCGGGCCTGTCCGGTTCGGCTGGAACATTCGCGAAAATCTCAATATGTAGGCGCCATCGGCAACGCGCGTTTGTGCGCTGTCTTGCTGTAGGCCCCCTCCACAATCGCCCGCACCCGCTCACTCACCGGCTCGCCCATCAGGTACGCGTCAATCTCGTCATAAGAGCAGCCGTAGGCATGTTCGTCCAGCTTGCCCGGCGCCAGTTCTTCGAGGTCGGCGGTGGGGTGCTTGTGCACCAGATTCGAGGGTGCGCCAAGCGCGCTGGCCAGCCAGCGTACCTGGGTTTTGGTCAGGCCCGACAGCGGTGCCAAGTCGCAGGCACCGTCGCCGAACTTGGTGAAAAAACCCATCAACGCTTCGGCGCCATGGTCGGTGCCGACCACCAGGCCGTTATGCAGGTTGGCCACGGCGTACTGCGCGATCATCCGCGTGCGCGCCTTGACGTTGCCCTTGACGAAATCGACCTGTACAGCGCTGGCTTCAGTGGCCGTGAGGCTGACTATCAGGCCGTCGACGCTGGCGGCGATGTTCAGCGTATCGATGTGGTCCGGCGTGATGAAATTCAGGGACGCCTGGGCGTCGCTTTCATCAGCCTGGGTTTTATAAGGCAGGCGCATGGCGATAAAACGCGCGGCGTAATCTTCGGCACGCAACTGCTCCACGGCCAACTGACACAGACGGCCAGCCGTCAGGGAATCGACACCGCCACTGATGCCCAGCACCAAGGCCTGGCAGCCGGAGCCGCGCAAGGTGGTTTTGATGAAGTCGATGCGCCGCTGAATCTCCTGGGGCTCGCCGCCCTTGACCAGCTCGCGGTCGATATTCAGTTCCTGCGCGATACGTTCTTGAGTTTGCATGTCACACCTCTTTGTTGGCTGCATTGAGCTGTGGGAGCGGGCCCCCGCCCACAGAAAACACCTTCGCCGCATACTGCAAAAACGAAGCGTCTTCGCAGACGTTCTTGATCGGATCATCGGAAAACTTCACCACCGGCTCGCCGTGCACCCGCACCAGCTTCATGACGATGCTCAGCGGTTCTACGCCGTCCACATCACACGCCAGGCTGGTGCCCATGCCGAAACCAAACTTGGCCTTGCCGCGCACGTGCCGCAGGATCGGCAGGCATTTTTCGAAGTTCAGGCCGTCGGAGAACATCAGGTCCTTGGTCATCGGGTCGATGCCCAATTCTGTGTAGCGGGCCAGGACTTTGTCGGCCCAGGCGATAGGGTCACCGGAGTCCTGGCGCAGACCGTCGTAGAGCTTGGCGAAGTACAGGTCGAAGTCTTTGAGGAAAAAGTCGGTACTGATGCAATCGGTCAGGGCGATGCCGAGGCGGCCACGGTATTCACGCACCCAGTTTTCCAACGCAGCATTCTGGCTCTCGCGCAGGCGCCCCACTTGCTGGTGCACCATCAGCCATTGGTGGGCCATGGTGCCGATCAGCGGCAGGTCGAACTCATAGGCCAAATGTGCGTTGCTGGTGCCGATGAACTGGCCGGGGAAGTCGCGGCGCATGATATCGATAACTTCACGCTGAGCCTTGAACGACAGGCGCCGGCGTGTCGAGAAGTCAGAAACACGCAGGTCGGCCAGTTCGTCGCGGCTGAGGTTTTTCTCCAGCCAGTCGAACTTCTGGTAGAGCTTGCGGGTGACGTCTTCCAAGGTCACGTCGGGGTACTTGTCGCGGTTGCGCAGTTCGCTGACCAAGGCCAGCACCGGCTGCTCGAACATGATGCAGTGCAGCATCGGGCCGACCACGCGGATGTTCAGTTGGCCGTCGACTTCGCTGACGTGGATATAACGCAAGTTGAAACGGAACAGGCCAAGGAAGCGCTCGTAATCCGGGGTCAGGTACTCGCGAAAGCGTGGGTTGAACAGAAAGCGCAATTCGCCTTCACGCATCTGCAGGCTGGCGAGTTTTTCCAGCTCGTCGCGCAGCTGCGGGATCAAGTGGCCGAGTTTTTCCTTGGCGCGGACGATGAAGTTGTACTCCACGTCGACATTCGGGTGCTGGTGCAGCACCGCCTGCATCATGGTGAAGGTGTAGTAGTCGGTGTCGAGCAAGCCCTGGATCACTGGGGATTCGTAGTCGTAGGCACTTTCCATGGTGTTTCTCCTTAACGCGTGGCCATCGCGGCCAGTTCTTCGCGGGTGCTGCTGATGCAGGCACCGGCGTTGAGCAACTCATTCACCGCCTGTACACCGCCCTCCTCGCTGATACTTCGGCAGGCCGGCAGGTGCAGCACCACTTCCAGGCCGGCGTTGAGCAATTGCAACGCGGTGGTCTTGACGCAGTAGTCCAGAGCCAGGCCACCGACGATCACACGGCGCACACCCTGGGCTTTCAGGTACTCGATGACGCCGGTGGACAACTTGTCGTGCAGGTCGTGGTAACAAGCACCGTAGGGGTGCAGGTCGGGTTCGACGCCTTTCCAGATGAAGTAGTCGTAGTCATACGGGGTCGGCAGTTCGTCCAGCAACGTAAACCCCTCGGTGCCCGGCACACAGTGGCTGACCCACGTGACATCGGCGTGGGCAAGGCCGGTGGGTTGCAGCATCTCGCTGTGCTGCGTAACCACCCATGGAGCGTGGGGGGTGTGCGCGTCTTTGCTGCCGACACGGTGGCCGGCCACGCTGGCCATGTAGTTGAGTTCGGAACCGATCTGGTCACCGCCCGCCACTGGCAATTCGTTGGGGCACAGTGGCGTAAAGCTCTTCTGGGCGTCGACGTCGAACGAAGCGATGGCGGTTTTCGAGAGGGTCATGGTGGTTCTCCGGTGGCCTGAAAGCAAAAGTACACGTCATGTACTTTCATTGCAAGAAACATTCACTTATCTATGCTAGAGCAAGTACATGACATAGCTGTTCGATCCGTTAGACTGTGCCCCACCGCTGTTCAGAAGGATTTCACATGCCACTTAGCGCCTACCTCCACACCGTCGACCTGTGCGTGTTGTTCTACTGCCGCGCCTCGGGGGAATTGAAACTGCTGCTGAACAAGCGCGAAGCCGAGCCCTTCGCCGGGCATTGGGCGTTACCGGGCGTGGTGGTGAACGGCGGCGTGCAAGATCTGAGCCTCAAGGATGCGGTGGAACGCTTGCGGGCCAGCGACAAGGTGGGTTTTGAACTGGCCTGGAGTGAGCAAGTCGGCACGGTGGGTGATGCGTTTCGCGACCCACGCTGCTGGTCGTCGTCCACCTACTACCTGGCGATCGTGGCCGAAGAAGTGGTTTTGAGTGAGCATCAGGCTTGGTTTTCGCTGAATGCGGTGGCCGATGGCAGTATAAAATTGCCGTTCGATCACAACCTGATCGTGGCGGCGGTGCAGGAACGACTGTTTTCCAAATCGCTGTACAGCAACTTGCCGCTGATGTTTTTGGGCGACGAATTCAGCGCGCCGCAAGCGACCACGATCTTTTCGCGGGTGCTGGCGCGGCCGGTGTTGAAGACCAGTATTCGTCAGCGTTTGCTGAAGCTGACTGAGGCGGGGTATTTGCGTGAAACGGGGCGCAAGAAGAACGGCGAAGGCGGCCGGCCCCAGGCGACGGTGGAGAACCTGAAGCCTGGGGAATTGTATTTCTTTGATCGCAGTTTTGCTGAGTGACTCGGTATCACCAACAATGGCGATTCAATGTGGGAGCTGGGTTGCCTGTGATAGCGGTCTGTCAGTTACAGCTTTGCGGTCTGACCCACCGCTCGGCACCTCGCTCACGCTTCGGTGTGCCCTCACGCAGGCTTTGGACCGTGGGCCGCCGCCATGGGCCATCCTTGGCCCATCGCGGCTAAACCGAGGTGCTTGCATCGCAGGCAAGCCAGCTCCCACAGAAAAGCAGAGCACTGCGGTGCTAGCAGCTAGACTCGGTCAAAATTGTGGGAGCGGGCTTGCTCGCGAAGGCGGTGGGTCAGTTAGACATGAGCTGACTGACCCACCGCATTCGCGAGCAAGCCCGCTCCCACAGTTGGATCTCGGTACATCAGACGGAGAGTGTGCTGCCGTGCTTTTGCTGTGCTTTTGCCCTGCTTTTGCTTCTACCACTCAGGTCGGCTACTCGGCACCCTTGCTCTTGCTTTTGTGCTTGT
>NZ_UYXQ01000123.1 GCF_900624995.1 Pseudomonas antarctica | reverse complement strand
TAAGTCTTAACGCTCAAAAGGGATACTTTGATGAGGCGCAGCCGGTGGTATCGTGCGTGTTCGAAAAAAGGGCCAGCCACGCATTTTTGGCTGTCGCTGATGGGCTTTTCTGTGTTGGTGATTGCCAGCTTCCTGTTGTTTGAACAACAGATCCAAGCGTTCCTGACTCACCTCACCCTGTACCAACTCTCGACACCCGTCCAAGCATTCAACCTGGCACTGCTGCTGATCGCCCTGCTCGCCCTCGACGTGGTGCTGCCGGTGCCGTCGAGCATGGTCGCGCTGCTGGCGGTGGCCGTACTCGGCAGCCTCGGGGGTTACCTGGTGATTTTCATCGGGCTGTGCCTGGGCGCCGGGTTGGGTTATGCGCTGGGGGCCGGTTATTTTCGGTTGCTGTCCGGCCGCCTTGGGCTGCATCAGCGCCAGCCTGGGCAGTTGGCGTATCGGCTGGGTACGTTGTCGTTGATCTGCCTGCGCGGTGTGCCGGTGTTGGCGGAAACTTCGGTAGTGGCCGCTGGGATGCAACGGTATCCGCTGCGCGCATTTTTGCTGATTACCACGTTGGCCAACGCAGGGCTGGCACTCGCCTACACGGCCATCGGCACGTTGCTGATCGAGCAGCACGCGTTGCTGGTCACTCTGCTCGCCAGCATGGTGTTGCCGCTGGCGTTTGTGGCCGGTTACAGCCTGTTCAAGCGCAAGCCCAGTGTGGATCAGCCCCTGCGCGGGCGGTTCGAGGTCCGTTACGACTACCCGGTGATCTTCACCGACCACCTGTTCGACCCGCTCAACCCGTGCCTGCATCAGCAACTCACTCACCCACACAACGGGCCGGTGAAGGTGATGGTGTTTGCCGATGAGCAACTGCTGCACAGCGCGCCCCATTTGCTGGCACAGATCGACGCCTACTTCGCCGCCCATGCCGACCTGCAGGTGCAAGCCGCGCCCATCGCCGTGCCGGCCGGTGAGCTGAGCAAAAACGCGCAAGTGCTGGAGCAGCTCTACACCGATATGTTGCGACACGGCCTGGACCGGCACTGCTATGTGCTGGCCCTGGGCGGCGGCGCGGTGCTGGATGCGGTGGGCTACGCCTGCGCCACCTTCCACCGCGGCATTCGCCTGATCCGTATCCCCAGCACCGTGCTGGCCCAGAACGACGCCGGCATTGGCGTAAAAAACGGCATCAATGCCTTCGGCCAGAAAAACCTGCTGGGCGCCTTCTACCCCGCCACGGCGGTGATCAATGACTTCCAGTTGCTCACCAGCCTGACCCGCCGCGACCAGATCGCCGGGCTGGCTGAGGCGGTCAAGGTGGCGTTGATCAAGGACCAGGCGTTTTTCGAATGGATGGAGCAGCACGCGGACGCCCTCGCCCGCTTCGATCACCCGGCCAGCCGTTACGCGATTCGCCGCTGCGCCGAGCTGCACCTGGCGCACATCACCGGTGCCGGCGACCCGTTCGAACGCGGCAATGGTCGGCCGCTGGATTATGGGCACTGGGCCGCGCACAAACTGGAAAACCTCAGCCACCACCGACTGCGCCATGGCGAAGCCGTCGCGGTGGGCATGGCGCTGGATGGGTTGTACGCCAATGCCCTGGGGTTGCTGAGTGATACCGACACGCAACGGGTGATGAATCTGTTGCGCAAGCTGGGCTTCAACCTGTGCCCGCCGGAGCTGAGCTTGATCGATGCACAGGGCCGCTCGCCACTGCTGCTGGGCCTGGAGGAGTTCCGCCAGCACTTGGGCGGGCAGCTGTCGATCCCGATGCTCAACCGCATCGGCCAGTCGGTGGACCTGCATGAAATCGACAGCGCGAAGATGCAGGCGGCGCTGCAACGGCTGGCGTCGCGCAGCGATGCGGCGCTGCCCCTGGGCGAGGGTTACGCACAATGAGCCCGATGAAAACCTGGATGACCCTCGGCCGGGTCTCCAACCTGCCCACGGTATGGACCAACACCCTGGCCGCGGCCCTGCTCGCCAGCAGCGCCGGCGCCCTGGCACCGCCGTCGTCGCTGGTGTGGGTGCTGCTGTTGATCACGCTGTCGTTGCTGTACCTGGCCGGCATGCTGTTGAACGACTGGCTCGATGCCGACTGGGACTTGCAACATCACAACCCGCGCCCAATCACCCTGGGGTTTGCCAGCCGCCAGCAAGTCGGCCTGGCCACGGTATTGCTGCTGATCCTCGCCGCCGCTGCGGTATTGGGTTTGAGCCGTTTGATCGACCAGCCGCACTGGCTGCTCGGCGGTGTGGTGCTGCTGGTCGGCTGCATCTTCGGCTACAACCTACTGCACAAGAAATACGCCCACAGCGTGTGGCTGATGGGCGCCTGCCGCTCGGCGCTGTACCTCACGGCGGCGGCCAGCCTGGCGGTGCCGCCGGAGCCGATCTGGCTGTGCGCGATCCTGCTGGGTGTGTACATCAGCGGTTTGACCTACCTGGCCCGTCAGGAACACCGCAACCAGCTGATCAGCCGCCTGCCGTTGCTGCTGATGCTGAGCCCGCTGGCCCTGGCGTTCTATTCCAGCACGCTGTGGTTCTGGCCGGTGTTGTTGCTGTGGTTGGGCTGGCTGGGCTGGCATTACTGGAAGCACCTGGCCAACCCGCAACAGCGCCAGGTTCGCGCCTTTATCGGGGCTGGGCTGGCTGCCCTGCCGCTGTTCGATGCACTCGTGCTGGCGGTGGCCAACCAGCCGTTGGGCAGCCTGCTGTGTGTGCTGGTGTTTTTTCTGCTCCCCCACTTTCAGCGTTGGATCAAGCCGACATGAACATGCGCCAGGATGGCCTCGCCGAACACCTTCAAACCTTGCTCCAGCAACTGAATGCCACCGAACTCGAGGGGTGGCAGCAGGCACAGGCCCAGCTTGCCCAACGACCCAGCGCCACCACGGCGGCGCTGTTGAGCGGTCAGTGCAAGCGTCACCTACCAGCACCCGCGGTGAAATTAGCACGTGGGTTACTGCTGGCCCAGGCACTCGGACACACCGAGGCTGGCGAGCAGTTGCCGCTGCTGCGCCAGTTGTTCCTGTGGGGTGACGATCAGGAAAAAATCGCCCTGCTCAGCGCGCTCGACTGGCTCGACAGCGATGGTGAGTGCCTGGAACTGGCCTTGCAGGCAGGGCGCACCAGCAACCCGCAGGTGTTTGCCGCCCTCGCCCTCGACACAGCCTACCCGTCACGCCACTACGCGGAGCGCGCCTTTCACCAACTGGTGCTCAAGGCACTCGGCATGGGCCTCGACGTCGGGCGCTTGGTCGGCCTCACGCAACGCCACGGCGTCACGCTCAACCAACTGGCCCTCGACCTGCTCGACGAACAGCTTGCGGCCGAGCGAACCGTGTCCGCCGGCCTGCCCAAGGTCATCGCCTTCGACCTGCTCAGCCCGGCGCAACACCAGCGCCTGCACGGCCTGCGCCTGCCGCCGGAATGGCACGCCTACCTGAATTGACACAGCACCCTGCCGCCCTGCCCTTGACGAGGATTCACCATGCTCAAGTACTTCGATCCGCATATTCACATGGTCAGCCGCACCACTGACGACTACCAGAACATGGCGGCTGCCGGCATCACCGGGGTCATCGAACCGGCATTCTGGCAGGGCCAGGCGCGTACCAGCGTCGGCAGTTTTGTCGACTACTTCGACACGCTGCTGGGCTGGGAACGCTTTCGCGCGAGCATGTTCGGCATCCATCATTTCTGCACCATTGGCCTGAACCCCAAAGAAGCGAATGACCTGTCAATCGCCAATGAAGTGCTGGAGATTCTGCCGCGCTACCTGGTGAAAGATGGCGTGGTCGCGGTCGGCGAAATCGGCTACGACGACATCACCCCTGAAGAAGATCGCTTTCTTGCCGCGCAGCTTGAGCTTGCGAAGCAATTCAACCTGCCGGTGCTGGTGCACACGCCGCACCGCGACAAGATCGGCGGCACCCAACGCACCCTGGCGGTGATCCGCGAAGTCGGAATCGCCGAGCACTTGGTGATCATCGACCACCTCAACGAACTGACCTTGCCGCTGGTACTCGACAGCGAATGCTGGCGCGGCCATTCCATCTACCCCAACACCAAGATGTCGGAGCAGCGCATGGTCGCCCTGCTCAAGGAATACGGCACCGAAAAAATGGTGGTCAACAGTGCGGCGGATTGGGGCATCAGCGACCCACTCAAAGTGCCCAAGACCGGCCAGGCGATGTTGGCGGCAGGCTTCAGCGAAGCCCAGGTAGAACAAGTGCTGTTCCACAACCCGGTGGACTTTTTTGCCCAAAGCGGCCAGCTGGACAAGGCCCTGGTCAGCACACCGCTGCCCATCGACCAGCGCAAGCAGTGGCAGGAAAACTCAGCCCTGCGCGGCCAGGAC
Source organism: Pseudomonas antarctica (assembly GCF_900624995.1). Taxonomy (GTDB): domain Bacteria; phylum Pseudomonadota; class Gammaproteobacteria; order Pseudomonadales; family Pseudomonadaceae; genus Aquipseudomonas; species Aquipseudomonas antarctica. The sequence goes on along the minus strand of NZ_UYXQ01000123.1, from coordinate 6,676 downwards.
CCGGTGGTCAAATGAGTGCCGGCAGCGGCTGGGCGGCCGCGCAGGTCGGGTATTGCAGCAATGTGCACCCAACCCGAGACCTGGCGGGGTTACGCGCCTCGATCAAGCAGCACTTTGAAGGCGTGCGCCGTCTGCGCGGGTTGGAGGAACAGGACAGCGGCCTGTGGATTTGCGCCCATGCGGCGGCGCAGTTACAGCAGGAATCGGCGCGTGCGCAGTTCCTGCAATTGCTCAACCACAGCGGCGTGCGCCTGACGTCGCTGAACGGCTTTCCCTATGGCGAATTTCACCAGGGCGCGGTGAAAGCCGACGTGTACCTGCCCAATTGGGCCGATCCGCTGCGGCTGGCCTACAGCCTGGACCTGGCGCGCATCCTCGCCCACGCCTTGCCGCCCGACTGCCGCCAAGGCGTGATTTCCACGGTGCCGCTGGGCTACGCCGCCACGTGGACCGAGGCCTTGCAGGCGCGCGCCGACGAGCATCTGAGCCAACTCACCGCCGCACTCGCCAGCCTGCATTGGGAAACCGGCAAGAAAATCGTGTTCTGCCTGGAGATGGAACCGGACTGTGTGCTGGAAAACACCGAGCAGGCCATCGCGTTTTTCCAGCGTCGCCAGGCCATGGACCCGAATCATGCGTACCTGGCGCTGTGCTTTGATGTGTGCCACCAGGCGGTGATGTTCGAAGACTGCTATCAGTCGCTGCAAAGGCTGCATCAAGCGCGGGTGCCGGTGGGCAAGATTCAGCTGTCCAACGCGCTGATTTGCCGGCTGCCGCCTGACGACGAACACCGCCGCGAACACGTGCTCAAGACCTTGAGCACCTTTGCCGAAATCACTTACCTGCACCAAGTAAAGGCGCTCGATGCACGCGGCCACCGAGTGGCGTGGCCAGACCTGCCCGCCGCCCTGACGCATTGCGCCGGGTTCAACGAGCTGCGCATCCATTTCCACATTCCACTGTTCAGCGAACACCTGCTGCTGCCCGAACTCAGCGGCAGCCAGGTGGCCCTGGCGCAGACCTTCGACTACCTGGCCGCCCACGGCGACTTCCGCCCGGTGCTGGAGGTGGAAACCTACAGCTGGGGCGTGCTGCCCTTTGAGCTGCGGCCCGCCACCGAGCGTGCTCAGTTGGAAGGCATCGTCGCCGAACTGCGCTGGGTCGAAGAGCAACTGCGCCAGCGCAACCTGCTGCACGTGCAGGAGACCTACGCCGATGCCCTCTGAGCAACCGCTGCTGCTGATCAATGTGGTCGGGCTGACGCCGTCGCTGCTGGGTGAAGCGACGCCGCATATCAATGCGCTGCTCAAGACCGCCCAGATGGCCACCCTGCAACCGGTGTTCCCCGCCGTCACTTCGACCGTGCAGGCCTCGTTGCTCACCGGCACGCCGCCATCGCAGCACGGGATTGTCGGCAATGGCTGGTACTTTCGCGACCAGGCTGAAGTGCGTTTCTGGCTGCAACCCAACGCGCTGATCCAGGGTGAGAAGGTTTGGCACACGCTCAAGCGTGAGCTCCCGGGCTTTCGCTGCAGCCAGTTGTTCTGGTGGTACAACATGTACGCCGACGTTGACGCCGCGATCACCCCGCGCCCGCATTACCCGGCCGATGGGCGCAAGCAGTTTGGCCTGTATTCGTCGCCGCCCGGGTTGCATGAACAGATTGAGGCGCAGATTGGCGAGTTCCCGTTCCATGGCTTCTGGGGCCCGGCGGCGGGCATTGCCTCGAGCCGCTGGATCGTCGATTGCGCGATGGCCGAGTTCCAGATCAATCGCCCCCACCTGCAATTGATTTACCTGCCTCATCTCGACTACAGCCTGCAGCGCGTGGGGCCTGATCATCCGTCGATTGCCGATGAAGTGCGCGCCATCGACGCCGAGGTAGGGCGTTTGCTGAGCTTCGCCCAGGCGCAGGGCGCGGCGGTGATGGTGCTTTCCGAATACGGCATCGAAGCGGTCGAGCAATCGGTGTCGATCAACCGCGTGCTGCGCGCCGAAGGCCTGTTGCAAGTGCGCCAATCCTTGAGCTGGGAGTTGCTCGACCCGGGCGCCAGTGCGGCGTTTGCGGTGGCTGACCATCAGGTCGCGCATGTGTATGTGAAGCAGGCGCAGGACATTCCCCGCGTCAAAGCCTTGCTGCAGCGCCAGCCCGGTATCGAGCAGGTGCTGGACCACACCGAGCAACGCACCTTGCAACTGGACCACCCACGCAGCGGCGAGCTGGTGGCCGTGGCCGCAGCAGGTTACTGGTTTGATTACTACTATTGGCTGGACGCGCGCAAGGCACCCGACTTTGCGCGCACCGTGGACATCCACCGCAAGCCCGGCTACGACCCGGTCGAGCTGTTTATCGACCCGGCGATTCGCTTCCCTAAACTGAAAGTCGCGCGCCGCCTGCTGCAAAAAAAGCTCGGCTTTCGCTACTACATGGACCTGATCCCGCTGAACACCCGCCTCGTACGCGGCAGCCACGGCCGCCTGCCCAGCAGCGCGCAGACCGGCCCGCTGCTGATCACCAACTGTGATCTGGCGTTACCGCAGCACCTTGCGGCGACGGCAGTGAAGCAATTGCTCCTGGAGCATTTCCTGGGGCGCCCACACGTTGAACTGGCCAATGCCAAGGAGCTTCCATGCGGCGAGCCTTATCTATCACTGTCTTGAGTGCACTGGCCGGATTGGCCCAGGCCCAAGGCGCAAACACGCCCTTCGACTGCACCGGTTTCTTGCAGTTTGGTGGCGACATTGACAAGACCCGGGCGACCTTCACCCAGAGCCCAGAAACCCTGGCCTGGAACTGGTTCGCCTGCCTCAACCAACCCGCTGCGGCACAGAGCCCTGACCTTGTCTGGGAAACCATGAAGCCGTCGGATCAGGTCTACCTGGCCAACGGTGCGCAACCCCTGCCCTACGCCCAGCGCGTGCCCGTGCCACCCGCCGTGCTGACGCAAGCCCAGGCGATGGGCATGAACGTCAACCGCATGTTCCACAACCTCAATGCCACGCAACAGGTGGACGGGCTGATCCTGGAAATGGGCGGGCAAGTGCCGCAAGCCCAGCAAGGCCAGGCGGTGCGCTTCCAGTTGCTGATGGGGCCGGACACCTTCAACTACATCGTGCAGCAGAAGGTCTACAACGTGAATGGCCAGGCCGCGTTGACCAGCGACCTGAACTTTCCCTCCACCGCGTGGGAGCTAAAGGCCGCCTGGCTGTGGATCGGCAACAACCCGACCTATCAGCAGCAACTGGCCAACGACGGCTACTACATCGCCCAGACCTACTACCAGCAAGGCAGTGAGTACGTGGTCGGTTATGCCGCGTTGAGCGGCTTGCACGTGATCAACAAACTGAACCCTGACTGGGTGTGGACCACCTTCGAAAACCGCAACAACGGCAAGTACACCGTGACCAACGCGATCCCGCCCACGCCGATGACCAACAGCACCGGGCCGACCACGGCGGCGCAACCGGTCAATGTCAGTTTTCAGGCGAGTTACCCGGCGCTGGCGCAGTACGCGCTGATCGGCGTGCAGTCCAACACCACGCCCACCTTGCTCGCCAACTCCCAGTTGGAATCGGCGTTCCAGAGCATGTCTTCGTGCTTCGCCTGCCACAGCACCGCCGCGTATTCGCCGAACAAGGGCTACTTTAATTTCGCCCTCAAACAACAGGGCGGCATCGTCTACCCCACCGCCGAACTGCCGGCCTCCGACTTTGTCGGCTATCACAAACTGGACTTTGTCTGGTCGCTCAAACGCGCCCAGTGGCAACGCTAAGGAGCCTCACATGAGCGTATTGAATTTCCCGCGTATCTACCTGGGCGGCCATATGTTCTGGAACCCGCCGACCGCCAACAATAACGACATGTACCCGCTCTACGATGCGGTGAAAATGCAGATGAACTGGCGCTTCCTGGAAGCCTTCAAGATCACGCCGCTGAACGCTGCGAGCAACCTGCTGCCGTGGACCATCGCGCCACTGGCACCCGCCGCCGTACCCGATTACGTGATGCAGGTGCCGGGCAATGCCGGGCAGTTGGCGTCCCCCATGATCCCCGGCGAATGGAACCTGTTCGGCGACAACGCCTGCGGCACCGTTAGCTACAACCAGACCCAGTCGGTGATCACGGGCGGCGAGTTGCCCGACGGCGGTTATGTGAGTCAGGACCCGCTGATCAACCAAAGTTACCAACTGCTCGGCAATCCGTTTGGCGGCGCGCCGAATTCCCCGGCGCGCTTTGTCGACGTGAGCCCGTGGCAGAACACATTCACGGCGCTGTACTTCGACAAACTGGTACTGGGCAATGCCGAATGCGGCCTGACGCTCAACCGCGAGCACCGCATGCTCGACCGATTCCTCAACTTCAACTGGGCCAACCTCGGCGGCCTGGCGTACGTGACCACCACCTGGCAGACCTGCTTCCCGAAGGAAAACCTGGCCTGGGTGATTGGCAACTCGGCCTTGCTGCAAAACCTGCAGGCACAGATGGCGCAACAAAATGCCAAGGGGCTGATGTTTCGCTTTACCACCTACCTGACGTGCTACGACAAGAACGGCATCTTCAACAACTACCCGCCCATCGACACCCACAGTTCCACGCCCGAGGCCCAGGCCAAGGTGCAAGCCATGTATCAACAGGCGCTGGATAACGTCGGTGATATTTTCTTCAACCCAGCCTATAGCCGCACCGTGGGCTGCCTGGGGCTATGGTTTGAAGACGAATTCCCCACTGCGCCGGCGGGCCGGCGCCTGGTGCCGGCACAAAAGGTGCCCATCTACAAAACCTCACCGGGCACCACCAGCCAGGTTCAACTGGGCGTGATCTCGGCCCAGGCCCATGGCACGACCTTGTCGCTGGACTTGGGCAATGCCTTCCCGTTTTATCCCATCGACAGCAAAGCCGACATTCCTGTGGCCGCCAAGTACCAGGCCGGCAACTACCAGATTGGCATCCGCCAAGGCGCGCAATTCAGCCCGTTGGCAAGCTTTGGCTATGACGACTACCAGCAATTGGCGTTCGACAAACGCGCCGGCATCCTCGACCTGCCGCTGACCGTCGAGGCCCAGGCGCAATTGCAGACGGGCAGCCTGGAATTGCAACAGCCTGGCACCACGCCCATTATCGCCGCGACCCAGCAAATGTGGACCGCCGAGGTGGTAGAGAGCGCCAGTTTCATCGACGTGGGCGACACCAAGACGCTGCAGGTCATGGTGCAATACGACGGCCAGCCTGCGCCGGCCGGCACCACGTTATGGGTGGCCGAATACGGCAATGCCTACATGTTGTGCACCACCGATTACTACCTGGCGTTCAGCAACGCGGCGGACTTTTCGCTGTTCAACAACGACCCGCAGAACCCGGCCAACAACAGCCCGTGCCTGCCGCAATTTAGCGGTGCTAACACGCTGCTCGGCCAGATCACCGAAGGCACCGGTCGCCAGCTCATGGCGACCCGGCTCGCGGTGTCAGCCGATCAGACGACGCCGGTGACCTACCAGCAATTTCTGCCGACACCCGCCGCTGTCGCCTTGAGCCCGACGCTTACGTTCGCCAACCCGATTGCCCTGCAAGGCACGTTGCAAGACCCGCTGAGCAGCAACGTGCAATACAGCGTGACCACGATTCAGACCGACGCCAATGGCATCGCCAACCTGACCGTCACGGCTCAGGCGCCAGGCTTTCCGACCTTGCGTTTCTTTGTGCAGGACGGTCAGCAGGCACCGGTGATTCCGTTCAGTTTCCCACTCAACCAGGCCTTTACCGACTTCCTCGCACCGCTGCGCGTGCTGCCGCTGGAACCGCAGATGCAGCAGGACTTCGTCAACGCCTGGAACCTGATTTATCAGCGTGAAGACGCCGGCCAGCTGATCTGGGAGACCTTCATTTACCCGTTCATCTTGCAGCCGTTCTATTACCTGTACCCGATCATGAGCAAGTACATGCCGCTCAATAACCTGACGCGCATCGAGGGCGCCGTCGACCAACTGATCGTGCTGATCAGCAAGCAATATCAGGAGGAAAGCACCCTGGCCATGCCCATTACACGCGACATGCCGCAAAGCCGTCGCGCCGTGCTGGAGCTGTGGGCGCAGGCCCTGGTGAAACGCAACTATCCGCCTATCCCACTGAACATGAGTGACTACCAGTAGGCCGCAAACAGGACCACTGGGTGACGCGCCTGTCACCCGGCTTTCAAAGGAGTGTTGTATGAACGCCAGCCTCTTGAACCGACTGCTGTTGCTACTGCTACTGAGCCCCGCGGCGTTTGCCCAGGGCGACAGCGGCGCCGTGTACTTCACCAATGGGGTGCACAACAGCGAAGGCTGTCATGCACAGAACGGCAACTGCATCGCCAAACGCGCGCCGAGCGATCCGTCCGATCCGTTTTTCCCGGCGCAATGGATCAGCGATTGGACGATGTACCGGGTGATGAACAACTACCAGAACAACCCACCGCCTTACAGCAACCCACCCTCCACGCTCAAGCCTTCGGACTACACCGTCTCGCGCGGGACCAGCTACTACGACAACACCTACATCCCAGCCGACGGCGACGGTTTTGGCGCGATGATGGAGCACTACGAGAAGTATTGCCTGCCGATCTTCCCGATCAAGAACAACCACTACAGTTGCTCGTTCGTGTCCCTGTGCAACAAGGCGTACTTCCTGACCTACCCC
>NZ_UYXQ01000122.1 GCF_900624995.1 Pseudomonas antarctica | reverse complement strand
GACCGGGTCCAACGGTGGCTGCCCACCGGCTGGGGATGCCAGCACCAACTCGGCGCCGGCGTCCTTGAACGTGTAATAGGGTGCAGCAAATTCTTCGAGCCAGAAGCCGGTTTTACGACCGGTATTGCCAAGCTGGTCGTGAGAGGTCAGTACCATTAATACTTTCATTTTCCAGTGCCTCGATCGATGTGATTGTCAGTAGGTTCAGGGCAACCCAACAGCTGTTGGGTCAGCAGCAACGCCTGGTCAAAAGGCGCGGATGTTCGGGTGATCTTGCTCATGACGCTGGTCCCCAACCACAACGCATACAGGCGTTGGGCCAGGCTTTCGGGGTGTTGCCGGACCGTCAGCGAGCCGTCTTCGAGGCCGTTCTGCAAGGCCTCGGCAAGCAAGGCGATGGTGCGCGCGGTGCCGCGCTGCAGGGCCAAACGCATCGGCTCTGAAAGGTCTGACACCTCAGCACCGAGTTTGACGGCAAGGCATTTGCCCGCGTCGGTGCAGCCGGTCTGATTGTCGATCCAGGTGTGCCAATAGCGCATTAACCTGGCCGCTGCGGACAGCTCGGTTTGCTGGAACAGTTGCTCTATGCCTGTCACGTAGTGGTCGAAATAGGTATCGAGCAGGACAACGCCGAACGCATCTTTGGAGCTGAAGTAGTGATAAAACGAACCTTTGGGCACATCGGCGGCTTGAAGTATTTCGTTCAACCCCACCGCAGAAAATCCTTTGCGGCTCACAATCAATTGCGCCGCGTCCAGAATCGTCTGCCTTGCACTTTTAGTCTCGTTAGTCATCATTCATCCCGTCCGATTAGACCAGTCGTCTAGTTCGTTGAGGGGATGTTAGGCGCCAAGAAAAACTTCAACAATGTCATATCCGCAAGGATTCCGGACATGCTGCGAAGGCAGTTGCCGTTTGCGCAGCACCCGCCGACAATCCCCACTCCTGCGCCCCTTGGAGAATGACAATGCACAGCGTTGCGCTGATGGTTTACCCGAACTTCCAGTCCCTGAGCCTCAGCCTGGGCTCGGTGTTCGAGTGCGCGAACCTGCTGCGCGGCGAGCCGGCTTATGCGTTCCACCTGGTGTCGGAAAGTGGCGGCGCGGTCATGACTTCCCAGGGTTTTTCGGTGAATACCACGCCGATTCGGCCGCAGGGCTATGACACGCTGATCGTCAGCGGCTATCTGGAATTTCGCCTGCCCGAGGCCAACCTGCTCGAATTGGTCAAGGCCGCCTCCGCGCAGTCGCGGCGCGTGGCCTCGCTGTGCATGGGCATTTTCGTATTGGCCGAAGCCGGTTTGCTCGAAGGCAAGCGCACCACCACCCACTGGATTCACGCGCCGGCATTTCGCAAACGCCACCCGGATATCCAGCTGGAAGAAGACAAACTATTCGTGGTCGACGGCCAGATCTGGACCGGTGCTGGCATGAGCGCCGGTGTGGACATGGCACTGGCGATGGTAGAGGCCGACTTGGGCAGCGACCTTGCCCGGCGTATCGCGCGCAAACTGGTGATTGCCCAGCGCCGCGGCAGTGAACAATCGCAATTGTCGGCCTTGTTGGAACTGGACCCAAAATCCGACCGCGTGCAACTGGCCCTGGCCTACGCCCGCGAGAACCTCACCCATGACCTGTCGGTGGAAGCCCTGGCCGACGTGGCCCGGCTGAGCCCACGCCAATTCAGCCGGGTGTTTCGCGAAGAAACCGGGCAGACGCCGGCCAAGGCCATTGAGTCCCTGCGTGTGGAAGCCGCCCGAGCGATGATGGAAACCAGCCGCCACCCGGTTGAAGTGGTGGCGCGCGAAACCGGTTTTGGTGATCGCGAGCGCATGCGCCAGGCGTTTCTGCGCGCATTCGGGCAGCCGCCGCAGGCGATGCAACAGGTGTTGTTCAACCCGAGTTAGGCGCAACTCCACCGTGGCGAGCCCGCTCGCCACAACAAGCCCGCAGCCATTGAGGCGAACCATGCCGGTGCGCAAGCTGACGCTCGGCTGATGTTTTTTCAAGGCAATAAAAAAGAGGCCGAAGCCTCTTTGGGGTTTGTAACCAGAACGCACGCGCAGGCGCGCTATTGAAGACCTAGCGACAGTGGTATGGGCTTTCGCTCTTGAGTTCTTCGCCCGTGTCCAAGTCACGGATGGTGACCGTGCCCTTCGGGTTATTCATGCAGAACGCATTGCGAATAGAGTAAATGCCCCGCCCTTGGGTCGTGAACTCCATCTTGACCGGAGCGCCCGTGGCGTCGACGGCCGTGACCTTGTAGTTACCCGACATCGTCAGGCAACCGCCCAAGGTCAGCACTACGACAGCACACACGACAAACTTGAATGAAGAAAACGTGTTCATTTCGCATCCTTGTGAAATTCAGGGCCGCAGCGGCCGACGAGCCTAGGAGCCGCCTCGCCCGCTTAAGTTCAACATCGCGTTTAATGCAGCGCCGCTCGGGTGATCAAATAACTCACCAGTTGCGGGTCATCCTCCAGCTCAATCGCCTGTGCCGGGCGCGGCAGGTTATCCAGCACCGCGCGCCAGAATGCCTGGGACACTTCGTCCTGATCGTAAAAGCGCACCAGCCAATTGGCCTCGCCACTGCTCAACACCTGAGTCGCAATGGCGCGGCCGATGCCTTTGCGGCGATAACGCTTGAGGATGAACAGGTCGGCCAGTTCAAGGGCGACGATGCCCGGTATTTCGCTGCCTTCAATCAGCAGGAAGCCGGCGATATAGCCATCCACCAGCAGCAGGTTGGCGCTCCATTGCGGGTCTTGCCAGTAGCGGGTCAGGTGCTCGTCATGGATATAGAAACGGCCGTCCGCCTCGACATCTTCCTGCTCCCAGTCCGAGGACTCATAGGCGTAGTACTGGTAAAGGTTACGGATCAGCTCAGACGCATCGGGGCCGGTCTGGATCAATTCGACGGTGGTTTCAGGCATGGGGCTCTCGGTCAAAAAATGCAGGTCGGCATTGTTCACAAAAGATTAGCGCAGGCCAATACATTGCATAACCTTTCTATTTGCTGAACCGATTGCGGATTTGTCTGGGGCGGACCAAAATCTTGAAACATTTAGAATAAACTTTGCCCAACCCGCTGTTTTCTCAAGCCTCTTCTTCAAGGACATGTACTTTGACCAACGTCTGTTCCGCCGGCCTGGATGTGGGCTTTGCCTCCCTGGACTACCTGCAGATCTTCATCCTGGGCGTGATCCAGGGCATTACCGAATTGTTACCGGTATCGTCCACGGCGCACATGCGCGTGGTGCCCGCCCTGCTCGGCTGGCAAGACCCGGGCTCGGCCTTTTCGGCAGCGATGCAGTTGGCGGCGCTGGCGGCGGTGGTCAGTTATTTCTGGCGCGATGTGCGCCAGGTCACCACCGGCAGCATCAGCGCAGTGCGCCGGGGTGACTACAACGACCAGTGGTTCAAGCTGGCAGTGGCAATTGTATTGGCGACTATCCCAATCGGAATTGCCGGCCTGGCGCTGTCTTCGACCTTGAACACCTGCAATTCGCCCCTGCGCGGCCTGATGGTGATCGGCATTTCCTGTCTGGTGATGGCGGTGCTACTGGCTGGAGCCGAACTGCGTGCGCGCCACACCCGAGACATGCGTCAGATGCGCCTGCGCGACGCACTGATCGTCGGCATTGCACAGATCGGCGCGCTGATTCCAGGCGTGTCGCGCTCCGGTTCCACCTTGACCGCCGCGCTGTTCCTCAACTTCAAGCGTGAAGAAGCCGCGCGCTTTTCCTTCCTGCTGGGCCTGCCCGCCATCGCCCTCGCCGGCTTGAAAGAGCTGTGGGTGCTGCTGCACGCCGACCTGCCCGCCCACGCCTGGTCGCACTTAATCTTCGGCCTGGTGGTCGCCAGCATCTCGGCGTTTTTCGCCATCTGGGGCTTGATGCGCTTGCTGGAGCGGTTCTCCACCTGGCCGTTCGTGATTTACCGCGCGTTGCTGGGGATCTTCCTGATTGTGGCGGTCAGCACCGGGCTGTTGAGTTAAGCCGCATTGAGCTAATGCCGCCGCAGAACGTGACGTCTGAGCATCGCTAGCGCGCCCGGCACTCGATCAGCAACCCGCCTTCTTCGCGCACGTGGCTCTCAATCACTACCGGCAGGAAACGCTGGATCACCGTCATGTTGCTGTGCAAATGCTCGCTCATGTGCGGCGTGGTAAAGCGGCCGCCGCCTGCCAACGCCATCGGCAACAGCAACTGATCCGCCAGGTGCTCGCCCACCGCCGTGTCAGTGCCTTGCCACTCTATCGCCTGTTCGATGGCTTGATCGGCCACGGTCTCGGCACGCACACTCGCCATGCCAAACGCGCTGAACACCTCGGTAACGTACGTGTGCACGTACTCCAGCATCAGCACATTGCCCGGCCCCTGCTGCGGGTCAATCTCAACCGGGAATAACTGCGCCTCGGTGAAGCCCAGACGTTGGCGGACGCGCTTGAACTCACGCTCGCTGACTTGGGCGGGCAGCCCGGCATTCAGGGTGGTGGCGCGGGCCTCCAGCAGCTTACCGCGCTGCATCAGTTGCAACGGCAGCAGGTGCGATGGCTGGATGAACGCCTCAATCTCACCGCCGCCAGCCGGCACAAAACCATGGCGATTGAGGTTCAATTCGACACGCGCGCCCATGCGCCGTAACAGCGGCAGCCAGGCCCGCTGCAAAAAGTCCACCGGCGGCGCCAGCGGGTTATGGGTGCCACCGCTGATCGTCACGCGGCTGGCGTTCGGCGCGCGCAACAGCGCCGGTAACAACGTCTGCAACACCAGCGTGCAACTACCGGCCGTGCCGATGGCAAAACGGTAGTCACCGCCTTGAATCGCCCCGGGCTCGAACAGCAGGGTCTGCGACCCCAGTTCAGCGCCTTGCACCTGGGCGCCACAGACCTCGGCGGCGGCCAGCACGGCGGTCAGGTGTTGGCGCATCAAGCCGGGCCGGCTGCGTTTGGCGCGGATGTTGGTGATGCGCAATGTCAGCCCGGTCACCATCGCCAGGCTCAAGCCACTGCGCAGCACCTGGCCACCGCCGATGGCGCCGTCGAGTTCAATCACGTCCTGTTTCATGTTCATCCTTATGCGTAGCGGTTGACGGTGTCCCGCAGGTACTGATCCAGCCGTTGTGAGTCTGCTTGCGTGCGTGGCAATACCGGCACGCTGCGTTCCAGTTCGCGCAGGATAAATTCATGCAGCGCCGGGCGTCGTGGGCCATAAGCGGCTTCACCGGCATTGCGCTTGAGGGCGAGCAGCGTTGCCACTTCGTCGAGCAACTGCGAGTCATCCACCGTGCCAAGCAAGTCGGCGAAGGTCATCGGCGGCCGCCCCAGGCCCAGGTCGATCCAACGCACCGCCAGCAACGGCCGCAGCACGTAGAAGTACTTCTTGAACCGCACCTCGTCGCCTTGCAGGTAACCGCGAAAATTCTTCTTGGCCATCGACAAATAGTGATTACGCGCTGCCGGCGGGCTGTAGAACGCCTCGGCCAAGGCCCGCAGTTGCTCTGTCGCCTGCGTTTGCTGGCGATACACCAGCGGCGAATCCAGCCACTCCAGCAATGTAGGGTTGGACTTGCGCAACAGGCCAAGGGTCTTGCGCAGCTCCCAACCGCTGACATCCAACTCATCATCCAGCGGGCGTTCGATGACGTCCCGTGGCGTATCCACCTGCACAAACCAATCAGGCTTTTCCACATAGACAAAGCGCACGTCGTAGTCGCTATCGGTAGAGGCAAAACCCCAGGCCCGGCTGCCCGACTCACAGGCATACAGCACGGTCACGTTGCGCTCGCGCTCTATGCGTGCCAACTCATCCAGCACCCGCGCACGCATGGCGTCGCTCAATGGGTGGTGTTGTTCCTTTTCCATGATTGCTCCCCTGTTAACCTTTTACGCACACCACCTGACGCAAGGTGTGCAGCACTTCCACCAGCTCGCGCTGGGCATGCATGACAGCGTCGATGTCCTTGTAGGCCATCGGAATTTCGTCGATCACATCGGCGTCCTTGCGGCACTCCACGTGGGCGGTCGCGCGGATCTGGTCAGCCACCGTGAAGGTGTTTTTCGCCTTGGTGCGGCTCATGGTGCGGCCGGCGCCGTGGCTGCATGAGCAAAACGATTCTTCGTTGCCCAGGCCGCGCACGATGAAGCTTTTCGCGCCCATGGAGCCCGGAATAATCCCCAGCTCGCCCTTCTTCGCCGACACAGCGCCCTTGCGCGTCACCAGCACCTCCTCACCAAAGTGCCGCTCTTTTTGCACGTAGTTGTGATGGCAGTTCACCGCTTCCAGCGCCACCTCAAACGGCTTGCTGATGACTTGGCGTGTGGCCTGGACCACCGCGCGCATCATCAACTCGCGGTTCTGGCGGGCAAAATCCTGGGCCCAGCCCACGGCTTGCACGTAGTCATCAAAGTGCTGGCTGCCTTCTTCGAAATAGGCCAGGTCGCGGTCCGGCAAGTTGGCCAGGTGCTGGCGCATATCCGCCTGGGCCAGCTGGATAAACAGGTTGCCGATGGCGTTGCCTACACCGCGCGAACCGCTGTGCAACATGAACCAGACACGGTTGGCTTCATCCAGGCACACCTCGACGAAGTGGTTACCCGTACCGAGGGTGCCCAAATGTTGACGGTTGTTGCTGCGCTCCAGCTGTGGGTATTTATCGGTGATCGCCTTGAACCCTGGATGCAGCATCGCCCAGACCTGATCAGCCTGGGCAGGCACGTCTTCCCAAGCACCTTTGTCGCGACCTTTACGGCTGCGCGTGCGGCCATGGGGCACGGCGGCTTCGATGGCACAACGCAACCCGTGGAGGTTGTCCGGCAAGTCGCTGGCGGTGAGTGTGGTACGCGCGGCAATCATGCCGCAGCCGATGTCCACGCCCACCGCTGCCGGGATAATCGCGCCCACCGTAGGGATCACGCTGCCGATGGTCGAGCCCTTGCCCAGATGCACGTCCGGCATCACCGCGAGGTGCTTGAAGATAAACGGCATCTTGGCGGTGTTCATCAGTTGCTGACGGGCTTCAGGTTCCACGGGCACGCCCTCGGTCCACAGTTTGATCGGCTTGCCGTTGGCCACTTCCAGCAGTTGGTAGGTCTTCTCTTGCATGATCTCGATTCTTTTTTGAAAGCCGTCACTGCGGCGTTGATTGAGCTATAGCAGCAGGCGTGCCAGCTTTTTCACCAACCCATTAAAAACTCATATCTATTTGTTTTATATGACTATTTATAACTATTCAGATTTAAATACCGAAAAGCGATGACAAACTCATCGGCTAATTTATATCCTTTACTATCGTCATTTATATTTTGGTCTCGTCATGCAACGCAAGCGCACTGTCGCCATCGGGTTTATCGGGTCCAAGCTGGATCGCGTCGGCAAGGGCGCCAACCGCTGGAACTACTGGCGCCCCAGTGTCGGCCTGTGCCAGCAAGCCGATGTGCTGATTGATCGCCTGGAGCTGATCCACGACGTCGACGCGCGCGACGTGAGCCTCGCCGAACGGGTGCGCGCTGACATCCTGCAGATCTCCCCGCAGACCGAGGTGCGCCTGCACGCGATGCCACTGCAAAACCCCTGGGACTTCGAAGAGGTCTACGCCGCGCTGCACGACTTCACCACCGACTATGCCTTCAATACCGAACACGAGGACTACCTCGTGCACATCACCACTGGCACCCACGTGGCGCAAATCTGCTGGTTCCTGCTGACCGAGGCGCGCAACCTGCCGGCGCGCCTGATCCAGACCGCGCCAGCGCGGCGCAGAGACGAAACCGCGCCTGCCACCGGCACCCACACACTGATCGACCTCGACCTGTCGCGCTACGACCGCATCGCCTCGCGCTTTGCCGAAAAACGCTTGGAAGGCCTGGCGTTTCTCAAGTCGGGGATCGCCACCCGCAACAGCGCCTTCAACGGCTCCATCGAGCAGATCGAGCGGGTGGCCGTGCGCTCCAAGGCGCCGATGCTGCTGATCGGCCCCACCGGTGCCGGCAAGTCATTCCTCGCCCGGCGCATCTACGAACTCAAACGCAGCCGCCACCAAATCCAGGGGCGTTTTGTTGAAGTGAACTGCGCCACCCTGCGCGGCGATGGTGCGATGTCGGCGCTGTTCGGCCACATCAAAGGTGCCTTCACCGGCGCGCAAAATGCCCGCGACGGCCTGCTGCGCGCGGCGGATGGCGGCATGCTGTTTCTCGATGAAATCGGCGAACTGGGGCTGGATGAGCAGGCGATGCTGCTTAAGGCCATCGAAGAAAAACGCTTCTATCCACTGGGCGCCGACCAGGAAGTGGCCAGTGATTTTCTGATCATCGCCGGCACCCACCGCGACCTGCGCGAGCGCGTGGCCCAAGGGCTGTTTCGCGAAGACCTCTACGCGCGTATCAACCTATGGACCTTTGACCTGCCCGGCCTGGCGGGCCGACGTGAAGACATCGAACCCAATCTCGACTTCGAACTGGAGCGCCACGCCCGCGAGCAAGGCCGTCGCGTGCGTTTCAATCTGGAGGCGCGGCGCCGTTACTTGGTGTTCGCCTGCTCCAGCGAAGCAGCCTGGCTGGGTAACTTTCGTGAGTTGTCTGCTTCGATCACGCGCATGGCAACGCTGGCGGACAGCGGGCGTATTGATGAGGCCCAGGTTGAAGAGGAGATCCAACGCTTGCGTTACGCCTGGGGCTTGTCTGCGCCGCACGCTGAGTGGCAAGCCTTGCTGCCTGCGGATCTGGACCTGTTTGACCAGCTGCAACTGAAGGCGGTGATTGAGGTGTGCTTGCAGGCAGACAGCCTGTCTGATGCTGGCCGCCGATTGTTCGGTGTGTCGCGTCAGGCCAAGGCCCAGCCGAATGATGCGGACCGTCTGCGCAAGTACCTGGCGCGGTTTGCGATTGATTGGAAACAGTTGGCAGCGCTCAAGTGATCGTCCCCACGCCTGCGTGGGAACGATCGTATGTACTCCCCGCCAGCACTCCCCGTCAGTCCAAATCACTCGCATCATGCCGCTCGCGCAACTGCTCCGCAGGCTCCCCGGAAACCCGATTAACCCGCCGCCCCCGCTGCACCGCCGGCCGGGCTTCAATCGCATCCGCCCACCGCAGCACATGCGTGTACTCATGCACCGACAGAAACTCTGCCGACGCCCCATATAAACGGCCTTTGACCAACCCACCATACCAAGGCCAAATCGCAATATCGGCAATGGTGTACTCATCCCCGGCGATGTACTCACTCACCGCCAAGCGCTGATTCAACACATCCAACTGACGCTTGGTCTCCATGGCAAACCGATTAATCGGATACTCCACCTTGCTCGGCGCATACGCATAAAAATGCCCGAAGCCACCGCCCAGGTAAGGCGCGCTGCCCATCTGCCAGAACAACCACGACAAACACTCCGCACGCGCGGCAGGTTCGGTGGGCAAGAACGCCGCAAACTTCTCTGCCAGGTACTGCAAAATCGCACCCGACTCGAACACGCGAATCGGCGTATCACCACTGCGATCCAGCAACGCTGGGATCTTCGAGTTCGGGTTCACCGCCACAAACCCGCTACCAAACTGATCACCGTCACCGATCTTGATCAACCAAGCATCGTACTCAGCGCCGGCATGCCCCAGGGCCAACAGCTCTTCGAGCAAGATAGTGACCTTCTGCCCATTGGGCGTGGCCAGGGAATACAGTTGCAGCGGGTGCTTGCCCACCGGCAACGCCTGCTCATGCGTTGCACCCGCTATAGGCCGGTTGATGCTGGCGAAGGTGCCGCCGCTTTCGGTGTCCCAGGTCCAGACTTTCGGGGGTACGTACTCGGTCATGCTGACTTCTCCTTGGTTTCAATGAATAGGGTTCGACGCAGCCAATGGGGCCACGTTCCATCCGCCACCCAGCGCTTTGATCAGGCCCACATTGGCGCTCAATTGCCGGGTTTGCAATTGCCACACACGACGCTTGGCTTGCAGCGCCGCCACGTGGGCAGTCACCCCATCCAGGTATGCCACGGCGCGCTGGCGATCACCCGAGGTCGACCGGTCTTCGGCGTATTGCGCCGCCACGCAGGAAGATGGCTTGCTCACACCGTTGCTAGACCCCAACATTCGTAGCCCCCGCTGGGCCCGCTTGACCCATCGCGACAGTGACAATGATCCGCGTGCGCCGCTTTACTGAGTGGCTGCTGACCCATTGACAGGCAGAACCACCATGAGCGACCGCCTCGAAGACATCCTCGCCAACCACCTGCACGTGGTGTTCTGCGGCATCAACCCAGGCAAAGGCTCCGCCGCCATCGGCCAGCACTTTGCCAATCGCAGCAACCGTTTCTGGCGCACGCTGCAGCTGGCGGGTTTTACGCCACATGCAATTCGCCCCGAGGATGGACGAACCCTGCTCGACTATCAATATGGCCTGACCACGTTGGTAGAGCGCCCGACCGCGAGCGCGGGGGAATTGGCGCGGCATGAATTCAAGGAGGCGGTGACGGCGTTTGAACAGAAAATCCGCCGCTGCCAGCCGCGCGTCATCGCGTTTCTCGGCAAAGCCGGCTACCGCGCGCTGTCCGGCCAAAGGCAGATTGAGTGGGGGCCGCAAGCGCAGTTATTCGGCGCAGCGTCGGTATGGGTCTTGCCCAACCCCAGCGGGCGCAACCTGGCGTTCAGTCTGGGCCAATTGGTGGACGCCTATCGGGCACTGCACGCGGCCATTGCGCAGGCCGACGCAGTGCCCTTAATCTCGTGAGCCAAACATCCTGTTAGCAATGGAGGCTGCATGAAACTGGTCGGCATGCTGGACTCGCCTTACGTGCGACGCGTGGCAATTTCCCTGGAGCTGTACGGCGTGGACTTCGTGCACCAGCCACTCTCGGTGTTCAGCACTTACGCCGAGTTCTCCAAGATCAACCCAGTGGTCAAGGCGCCCACGCTGGTGCTGGATGATGGAACGATGCTAATGGATTCAAGCCTGATCCTGGACTACTTCGAAACCCTGGCGCCGACCGACAAAAAGCTTCTGCCACACACCGCCGACGCGCTCGCCAAGGACCTGCAAGTGCTCGGTTTGGCCTTGGCGGCATGTGAGAAAACCGTACAAATTGTCTACGAGCACCTTCTGCGCCCTGCGCAGAAACTGCACGAACCGTGGCTAGACCGCGTAACCGAGCAGTTGCTGGCGGCCTACTCGCTGCTGGAAAAGCACCTGGCCCAGGCTAGCGGCGAACGCCTGAACCAGGCCGCGCTGACTGCCGCTGTCACCTGGTCATTCACCCAGCTCAAATTGCCGTCAGTGCTCAAGGCCGATGCGTTTCCCAACCTGCAACGTCACACCCGGTTGCTCGAGCAGCATCCGGCCTTTCGTAAATACCCGATCGAATAAGCCCGCTACACCCAACCGCCATCCACAATAAAGTTCTGCGCCGAACACATCGCCGACGCATCGGAGGCAAGAAACAGCGCCATATTGGCGATGTGTTCCGGCAGCACACTGCCAGGCAAACACTGGCTGCGGCTGATCAGTTCCCTGGCCGCATCGTCGACCCACATCGAC
>NZ_UYXQ01000121.1 GCF_900624995.1 Pseudomonas antarctica | reverse complement strand
GAGGTGTTGTTCGACTCCTCGGAAACCCCTGGCACCTGGGCGGGAGGGCGTATCCTCACGTTCAGCTCAATGGAGGTGCTGGTGTTCGAGGCGCAGATACTGCGTGACGTCCCGACTCAGAACCTCACGCTCAGAGGGCAGCGTTTGTTGGACCTGTCCCGGCAATTGTTCCGTCTGGACCAGGTCGATGCATTGGCTGAACGCAAAGCCGTAGGACGGGATCGAGCCGAGGTGCGTCTGGCGTACCGGGTCGGCATGACCGGCGGTTGGCCCGACGGGCTGGAACTGCCAGGGCAGCCCAAGCATATTGCATTTATCAGACCGATCAGCGGAACGGTGTTGGCTAACGCGCGTAGCCAGGTGCTACGGGCGCAAGCGTCCAATGCGTTTTATGAAAGCCTGGTTGCTCGTGATTATTGGAATAACTACCTGCGAGAGCGCTATCCCGATGAGTTTCAAGCGCTTCAGCGCGATGCTGCCAGGCGCCATGAGGCCGTGGAGGATGAACACGCTGACAGGGTGCAGGGCACAGAGAGCCAGGAGCGCTACAACGAGGCATTGAACCGGCTGGTGATCGAGGACGCTAGTGCACGAATACGTCTGCTGCTTGAATTGTCTCGAAGGGAGGCGCCGCAACCATCGACCCGTGCTGTGGGTACGGCCCCATCGAAGCCTGAGTCGCCGCAGCCGGGTCCGTCCTCGCGGCAGTAGAATAGGCCAGCCGGGCTGTTCGCTTCCGTCATCCAGGCATTCGGGCCTGGCGTTATGCGACAAAAAAATCCGAGACCTCTGATGGCCTCGGATTTTTGTGGCGTTCTCGCGTTTTAGCGCTTGTCAACGCTTATGGAACAGGTCGTCGTCCAAGGGGGTTAGTTGTCATACCCCAGGTTCGGCGCGAGCCACCGCTCGCTTACGGCCAGGTCCTGGTTTTTGCGCGCGGTGTAGCTCGCCACCTGGTCCTTGTCGACCTTGCCCACGGCAAAGTACTGCGCCTGCGGATGGGCGAAGTACCAGCCGCTGACCGCCGCCGCCGGGAACATCGCATAGTGTTCAGTGAGGAACACGCCGCTGCGCCCGGCCTGCATTTCGCGGGCTTCGGGGTCGAGCAGTTGGAACAGCTGGGCTTTCTCGGTGTGGTCCGGGCACGCCGGGTAGCCGGGGGCAGGGCGGATGCCGCTGTATTGCTCTTTGATCAGCGCCTCGTTGTCCAGCTGTTCGTCCTTGGCATAACCCCAGTGTTCCTTACGCACTTGCTGGTGCAACCATTCGGCGCAGGCTTCGGCCAGGCGATCGGCCAGAGCCTTGACCATGATCGAGTTGTAGTCGTCGCCCGCGTCTTGATAGGCCTTTGCGACTTCTTCGGCGCCGATGCCAGCGGTGGTGATAAAGCCGCCGATGTAGTCGGTCACGCCGCTGTCTTTTGGCGCGACGAAGTCGGCCAGGGAGAAGTTCGGCTTGCCGTCGGTTTTGATGATTTGCTGACGCAGATGGTGCAACTTGGCAATCGGCTGGCCGTCCTCACCGTAGACTTCCAGGTCATCGTCCTGCACCTGGTTGGTCGGCCAGAAGCCGAATACTGCGCGTGCGCTGATGAGTTTCTCGTCGATCAGCTTCTTGAGCATTTCCTGGGCATCGGCATACAACGCGGTAGCGGCCTCACCCACCACTTCGTCTTCAAGGATGCGCGGAAATTTGCCGGCCAGGTCCCAGGAAATAAAGAACGGCGTCCAGTCGATGTACTCGGCCAGCACCTTGAGGTCGATATTGTCCAGCACCTTGGCGCCGGTAAAGGTCGGCTTGACCGGCGTGTAAGTGCTCCAGTCGAACTGCGGTTTCTTGGCGATGGCCGCCGGGTAGCTCAGGCGTTCGGTACGCGCACTGCGGTTGGAGGTGCGCTCACGCACGTCGATGTATTCCAGGCGGGTTTTCTCGACGAAACCGGCCTTCAACTCTTTGGAGAGCAACTGCGTGGCCACACCCACCGCACGCGAGGCGTCAGTCACGTAAATGACCGCGTCATTGCTGTACTTAGGCTCGATCTTCACCGCCGTGTGCGCTTTGGAGGTGGTGGCGCCGCCGATCATCAACGGCAGGTGGAAGTCCTGGCGCTGCATCTCGCGGGCTACGTGGACCATTTCGTCCAGCGACGGCGTGATCAGGCCGGACAGCCCGATGATGTCGCACTTCTGTTCCTTGGCCACCTGCAGGATCTTCTCCGCCGGCACCATCACGCCCAAATCGACGATGTCATAGCCGTTGCAACCGAGCACCACGCCGACAATGTTCTTGCCGATGTCGTGCACATCGCCCTTCACCGTGGCCATCAGAATCTTGCCTTTGGCTTCGGGCTTGTCGCCTTTTTCCAGCTCGATAAACGGGATCAAGTGGGCCACAGCCTGCTTCATCACCCGGGCGGATTTGACCACTTGGGGCAGGAACATTTTGCCGGCGCCGAACAGGTCGCCGACGATGTTCATGCCTGACATCAGCGGGCCTTCGATCACTTCAATCGGGCGGCTGAATGACTGGCGGGATTCTTCGGTGTCTTCAACGATGTGGGTGGTGATGCCCTTGACCAGCGCGTGTTCCAGGCGCTTGTTCACCGGCCAACCGCGCCATTCTTCGGTCTCGGCTTCTTTTACGCTGCCGTCGCCCTTGTACTTGTCGGCGATGGCGAGGAGGGCATCGGTGCCTTCCGGCGTACGGTTGAGCACCACGTCTTCCACGGCATCGCGCAGCTCGGCCGGGATCTGGTCGTAGATCTCCAACTGGCCGGCGTTGACGATACCCATGCTCAGGCCGTTGCGGATCGCATACAGCAGGAACACCGAGTGGATCGCCTCACGCACCGGGTTGTTGCCCCGGAACGAGAACGACACGTTGGAGACGCCACCGGAAGTCAGCGCATACGGCAGCTCGTCGCGGATGTAGGCACAGGCGTTGATGAAGTCGACGGCATAGTTGTTGTGCTCTTCGATACCGGTGGCAACCGCGAAGATGTTCGGGTCGAAGATGATGTCTTCCGGCGGGAAGCCGACTTCATTGACCAGAATGTCGTAGGAGCGTTTGCAGATTTCTTTTTTGCGCGCTTCGGTGTCGGCCTGGCCGGCTTCGTCAAAGGCCATCACCACCACGGCGGCGCCATAACGCTTGCACAGCTTGGCGTGGTAAATGAACTGCTCGACGCCTTCCTTCATGCTGATGGAGTTGACGATGCCCTTGCCCTGGATGCATTTGAGGCCGGCCTCGATCACTTCCCACTTGGAGGAGTCGATCATGATCGGTACGCGGGAGATGTCCGGCTCGCCTGCAATCAGATTGAGGAAGGTCACCATGGCCTTCTTCGAATCGAGCATGCCCTCGTCCATGTTGATGTCGATCACCTGGGCGCCGGCTTCCACCTGTTGCAGGGCGACTTCCAGGGCTTCGGTGTAGTTGTCTTCACGGATCAGGCGGGCAAAACGCGCGGAACCGGTGATGTTGGTGCGCTCGCCGACGTTGACGAACAATGAGCTGCGATCAATCGTGAACGGCTCCAGGCCCGATAGGCGGCAGGCCTTGGGAATGTCCGGGATCGGGCGCGGCGCATAACCGGCAACGGCCTTGGCGATGGCTTCAATGTGGCCCGGTGTGGTGCCGCAGCAGCCGCCGACGATGTTCAAGAAGCCACTCTGGGCGAATTCTTCGATGACCTTGGCCGTTTCCGACGGCAATTCGTCGTACTCGCCGAACTCGTTGGGCAGGCCGGCGTTCGGGTGCGCGGAAACGTGGGTGTTGGCCTTGTTCGACAGCTCTTCCAGGTACGGACGCAGCTCGCTGGCACCCAAGGCGCAGTTCAGGCCCACCGACAGTGGCTTGGCGTGGCTGACCGAGTTCCAGAACGCTTCGGTGGTCTGGCCCGACAGGGTCCGGCCGGAGGCATCGGTGATGGTCCCGGAGATCATGATCGGCAGTTCGACATTCAGTGCTTCGAACACACCTTGTACGGCAAAGATCGCTGCTTTGGCGTTGAGGGTGTCGAAGATGGTTTCGATCAGGATCAGGTCGGCGCCGCCCTCGATCAGGCCTTTGGTGGCCTCGGTGTAGTTTTCCACCAGTTCATCAAAGGTCACGTTGCGGTAGCCGGGGTTGTTCACGTCCGGCGACAGCGAGCAAGTACGGCTGGTAGGGCCGAGCACGCCGGCGACGAAACGCGGCTTGGCCGGGTTTTCCAGGGTCTTGGCGTCGGCGACTTTGCGCGCCAGTCGCGCGCCTTCTACGTTCAGCTCAAAGGCCAGTTCTTCCATGCCGTAATCGGCCATGGAAATGCGCGTGGCGTTGAAGGTGTTGGTTTCCAGGATGTCGGCGCCGGCATCCAGGTAGGCTTTTTCGATGCCGCCGATCACGTCCGGACGGGTGAGCACCAGCAGGTCGTTGTTGCCCTTGACGTCGCTCGGCCAGTCGGCAAAGCGTTTGCCGCGGTAGTCGTTTTCCTCAAGCTTGTAGCTCTGGATCATCGTGCCCATACCGCCGTCGAGGATCAGGATGCGTTCCTTGAGGGCTTGGTGAAGGGCTTGCAGACGAGCGCTACGATCGGACATGGGACTACTCTGGTCAGGCATTTCGGAGGGGGTGAATCATAGCAAACCTGTGCCGATTTAGAGCATGCCCAGGTTTTGCATGAATATCGTTCATGTTGGAGGCGGTCATGGCCCGGTAGAATCGCCGGCACTTCTCTATCGCTCGCATTGAATCGGGGCCGGATACATGTCACTTCGCCTTATCGTCAGCGCCGTACTGGCCTTGATTGCCAGTACTGCCCAGGCAGACGCTTTACCGGTCAACAGCCCCGCCCCGGCGATTTCCTATACCCGTGACGTGCAGCCGATCTTCACCGAAAAGTGCGTGGCCTGCCACGCCTGCTACGACTCCGCCTGCCAGCTCAACCTGGGCAGCGCCGAGGGCTCGGCCCGTGGTGCGAGCAAAACACCGGTTTACGACGGCGAGC
Organism: Pseudomonas antarctica; assembly: GCF_900624995.1. Lineage (GTDB taxonomy): Bacteria > Pseudomonadota > Gammaproteobacteria > Pseudomonadales > Pseudomonadaceae > Aquipseudomonas > Aquipseudomonas antarctica. The sequence continues at coordinate 6,579 of NZ_UYXQ01000121.1, read as the reverse complement.
GCAGCCAGGCCGCGCCGACCACGCGGCTGTTCTATGACGCGTTCGGCAAACCAGCCTGGCAGCAGAAGGGCTTCTATTCGGTACTCGACGCCCAAGGCAGCCAGGCCGCCTTGATGGCGCGCATGCTGGAGTTGGGGCATAACGCACCGCTGCAACCGAATGCCAAGCTGCCCGACGAGATCGTGCTGGGCCTGAATCGCGAGAACCTGTGCGCCATGCCCGGCGAGTTCAATGCCTACGCAGGCAGCCATCCCAAGGAAGGCATGCCGCTGGCGGTCACCGGCCTGACCGATCAGCAATACCAAACCCTGCAACGTTGGCTTGCCTCCGGTGCGCCGATGGATGAGCAAGGCCTGGCGCCCAGCGCCAAGGAAGCCTTGCAAGTGCAGCAGTGGGAAAACCTGTTCAACCAGCCCGGCGCCCGCGAAAGCCTGGTGGCGCGCTGGTTGTATGAGCATCTATACCTGGCGCACATTTACTTTGAGAACGGCGAGCCGGGGCATTTCTTTCAATGGGTACGTTCGCGCACGCCAAGCGGCCAGCCAATCGACCTGATCGCCACCCGCCGCCCCAACGATGACCCGGGCACCCAGGTGTATTACCGCCTGTGGCCGGTGCAGGGTGTGATCGTGCATAAAACCCACATCACGTACCCGTTCAGCGCGGCAAAAATGGCGCGGATCAAAGCGCTGTTCTACGCCGGTGACTGGCAAGTCAACGCCTTGCCGGGCTATGGCCCCGGGCGCCGGGCCAACCCGTTCGAGACGTTCGAGGCGATTCCGGCCAAAGCGCGCTACCAATTTATGCTCGATAACGCCGAATACTTCGTGCGCACCTTTATTCGTGGGCCGGTGTGCCGTGGGCAGATTGCTACGGATGTGATTCGCGACAACTTCTGGACCCTGTTCCAGGACCCGGACCACGACCTGTACATCACCGATGCGCGTTACCGTGGCCAGGCCACGCCGTTGCTGGCGATGCCGGGGCAGAACGACGACGTGGGCAGCGTGCTCAGCCTGTGGTTGGCGTATCGCGACAAGCGCAACCAATACGAAGCCTTGCGCCGTGACAGCTACGCTGATTTGCCGCCACCGAGCTGGTCCAGCCTGTGGGCCGGTAATGACAATGCCTTGTTGAGCATTTTCCGCCACTTTGACAGCGCTTCGGTGAACAAGGGCTTGATCGGTGAGGTACCGCAGACGATGTGGCTGTTTGACTATCCGCTGCTGGAGCGCACCTATTATCAGTTGGCGGTGAACTTCGATGTGTTCGGCAACGTGTCCCATCAAGCCCAGACCCGGCTGTACTTCGACCTGATCCGCAATGGCGCCGAGCAGAACTTCCTGCGTTTGATGCCGGCGGATACGCGCGATGATTTTATGGATGATTGGTACCAGAACAGCGGCAAACTCAAGCTGTGGCTGGACTATGAAGCGATTGATGACGACAAACCGAGCGGGCTGCATTTGGATGAAAAGGACCCGAAGCGAGATTTTGCCAACCAGTTGTTGACGCGCTATGGCAACCTGAACGCTAGTCCGGATCCGATCAACCGCTGTACCGGCGCCTATTGCTCGCGCGATGGGATTGAGCCTGCGTTACAGGATGCGGAGCAGGCGCTGAGCCGTCTGACGTTGCGGCCGGCGGCGGGGCTCAAGGTGATTGATCAATTGCCTGAGGCTACGATGCTGCGGGTTGAGACGGCCAGTGGTCAGCGGGTGGTTTACAGCTTGTTGCGCAACCGAGCGCACAGTAATGTGGCGTTTTTGTTGGGCGAGGCTTATCGCTATCAACCGGGGCTGGACACGTTGACTGTCTATCCGGGCGTGCTCAGCAGTTACCCCAACTTCATGTTCAATATTGCGGCGCAGCAAGTGCCGGAGTTTGTGGCGGCGATGGAGAATGCCAAGGATGCCAAGCGGTTTGAGAAGATTGTCGACCGTTGGGGCATACGCCGCAGCCATCCGCAGTTCTGGCAGTACTTTCACGACTTGTCACAGTACATCCGCGAAACCACGCCGGTGGAAGCGGGCGTTCTGGACATGAATCGGTATGAGAACCTATAAGTATTGCCAGTGACTCAGTCATCTCTCTAAGCGAGTGCTGAAGCAGTCGGGTATCTATCTTGCGGGATTGGAACAGGTATTCCGATGATGCTGATTTCAGTGCAAGCGCTACGCGCCTTGGCAGCGTGGGTGGTGGTGGGCCACCACTTCATGCAGGTTTTTTTCAACTTTGAGGTCCATAGCCCGCTGGAGTATCTGTTTGCCGACAAAGGCGCCGCTGGCGTGGATGTGTTCTTTGTCATCAGCGGCCTGGTGATTTTCCTTGCGAGCGCAGACAAAGCCCTGACACCGTGGCGTTTTATGCTTATGCGCGTGGCAAGGATCGCGCCGGCATATTGGTTCTATACCCTGCTCATGGCCCTGCTGATCGTGGCGTTGCCCGCGATGTTCCCAAATGATGAGTGGGTGCTGAGCCACGTGGCCCTGTCGATGCTGTTTATCCCTGCCCAGCACCCCGCGGGCTTTGGGATCTATCCGCTGTTGGACGTCGGCTGGACCCTCAACTTCGAGATGCTGTTTTATCTTCTGTTCGCCTTGGCCTTGTGGGTGCGTACCTCGTATCGGTTTTGGGTGGTGGCCGGGCTGCTCTATCTTGTGTGCGGCATCATCAGTCCGGCTTTGAACCTGGCCGGCGGTTTTTACAGCAACGACATTGTCCTGGAGTTTCTGATGGGCATTGTGATCGGCATGCTGTATCGCCGTGGTCTGTGCCGGGCCAGGGCGTGGCTGCCGTTGTTGGGTATCGTGGGTGCGTTGGTCGCGATTTATATCGGCGCAGATGTACCTCGTTCGCTGGAGTGGGGCGTTCCCAGCGCGGTACTCGTCATCAGCGGTGTGACACTGGAGCCTTACTTCAAGGGCTCGCGCCTGTTGAAGATGCTCGGGGATTGCTCTTATTCGGTGTATTTGATCCACACGATGGTGCTGTACGCTGGGCGATGGGCCGCGGAACACGCGGGTATAAGCCCCTATGCGATGCTGCCCGTTTGCATCGCAGTGACGGCATTGTGCGCATTTGCAAGCTACCAGTGGCTGGAAAAGGGCAGCTATCGCGTGTTCAAGCGTTGGTTTGGCATGGATGACCCGACACGCCTTTCCCGACAAAAACACTAGGACTTTGTGCCTCTGTAATGTTTGGCGTAAACTGCCCGCAAGCCTGTGAGGAGTTTCCATGACTGCCATAACCATTACCGACGCCGCCCACGATTACCTGGCTGACCTGCTGTCCAAGCAGAACACCCCAGGTATCGGCATTCGCGTCTTCATTACCCAGCCCGGCACCCAATACGCCGAAACTTGCATCGCCTACTGCAAGCCTGGGGAAGAAAAACCTGAAGACACCGCCTTGGGGCTCAAAAGCTTCACCGCGTACATCGATAACTTCAGCGAAGCTTTCCTCGACGACGCCGTGGTCGACTACGCCACCGATCGCATGGGTGGCCAGTTGACCATTAAGGCGCCCAACGCCAAGGTGCCGAACGTCAACGCCGACAGCCCGGTCAACGAGCGCATCAACTACTACCTGCAAACCGAAATCAACCCGGGGCTGGCCAGCCACGGCGGTCAGGTCAGCTTGATCGACGTCGTGGAAGACGGCATCGCCGTACTCAAATTCGGCGGCGGCTGCCAAGGCTGCGGCCAGGCGGACGTGACCCTGCGTGAAGGCATCGAGCGCACCCTGCTTGAGCGCATTCCTGAGCTCAAGGGCGTACGTGACGTGACTGACCACACGCAGAAAGAAAACGCCTACTACTGAGTAAGGTGTTCACTGCGAACAAAAAACGGCGCCCCGTGAGCGCCGTTTTTTTATGTTCTTAATTCAGTGACTTGCGCCGTATTCCTGCTAAACGGGATCAAGTGTGATGGCGGGCTTGCTCCCACATGGTTGACCGCATTTCTTCAGGGCCGATAGAGGTGCGCGTGACCCGCGCGATACAGCGACGACTCGCTGAAGCTGTCGTTCGCCAGCACCCGGCCCACCACAATCAGCGCCGTACGACGGAACCCTTTGGCCGCCACTTTCTCGGCAATGTCCGCCAACGTACCCACCACCCAATCCTGATCCGGCCACGTCGCGCGGTGCACCACGGCAATCGGGCAATCCGCGCCGTAATGCGGCAGCAGCTCAGCAACGATCTTCTCCAGATGATTAACCCCCAAGTGAATCGCCATGGTCGTGCCGTGGCGCGCCAGGCTGTCGAAATCCTCACCGGCCGGCATGCTGGTTTTATCGGCATAGCGGGTCAGGATCACGCTTTGGGCGATATCCGGCAGGGTCAGCTCCGTCTCCAGCAATGCCGCACAGGCCGCCACCGCTGTGACCCCTGGAATGATCTGAAAGGGAATATTCAACTCACGCAAATGACGGATTTGCTCACCAATCGCCCCATACAGGCTGGGGTCGCCGCAGTGTACGCGCGCCACATCATGGCCCTTGGCATGGGCGGCCTTGATCAAGTCGATGATTTGTTCAAGGTGCAATTCGGCGCTGTTAACCACCTGTTCCGCCTGATGGCCCTCTAATACCGCCGGCGGCACCAGCGAGCCGGCATAGATGATCACCGGGCAACTGCGGATCAGCCGCTGGCCTTTGACGGTGATCAATTCCGGGTCGCCGGGGCCGGCGCCGATGAAGTAGACGGTCATGGGAGTTCCTGTTGAAAATCGGGCGAGCATGAAGATTGCTCATGATCGAGAAGGGCGATTATCGGGTTTTTAGTCGGCGCAGGCTAATGCAAAGGTGGCCTGGGCGACTTTTTTGCGCGTGATCAGCAGGCGGGCAGGGCCGTGGGAGAGCTGTTCAGCCAAGGCCAGCGCGGCGCTTTCGGCGATGCCGTAACAGCCGGTATGGGCAAAAGCGACTGCTGATTTGTGGCTCAGGCGGTGTTCAAAAACCGCCAATTGTGCAGCGCTGAAACACTGCAATGGCAGTCGCAGCACCTTTGCCAGCGCGAGCAGCCCAGGTTCATTCTGCTTGCGGTCGAGACTGGCCAGCGCGGTGATGCGATGGCGTTCGATACTGCCCTCGGCGAGGGCGGTGTCGAGCAGGCCCAGCAGGGTGTGAACATCACAGCCCCGCTGGCAGCCCAGGCCGACCACCAGGGTCATGCCGAGTATTGACCGTCGCGGTTGCGGCGGAACAGCCAAGCGCTGATCAAGCCCAAGGCCAGCCAGAAGGCGACGTTGGTCAGCTGCGAAGCGATTTTGAACTGTGCTTCCAACGCTTGCGGCGCCAGCATCGAATGCACTTCAGGCTGAGGGGCACCGATCACATGCGGCACGGCCAGGATCGCCACGCCCAGCACTTTGAGCAGCCAGCTGCGGCCAAACACCAGCAGGGCGATACCCGCCGCGGTGGACGCAGCCGTACCGATCCACCAGACCTGACGTTGGGCCAGGTCAGCGGCGGCGGGGCCTGGCAGCTCCGGCGGCAGGCCCAGGGTCGGCGCCAGCACAAACGTCGTATAACCGGCCAAGCCCCACAGCAAGCCTTGAGCCGTGCGGGTCGGTGCGCGCAAGGTATAGAGACCGGCCAGCATCAGGGCAAAACCAACCGCCACCACCAGATTACCGCCGGTAGTCGACAACACACGTTGCCAGCCGTTTTCCGGCTCCCAGGCTTCGGCGTCGTGGGTGTGAGCGGCGGCGCCTTGTGCATGTTCATGGGGCATTACTTCGGCCGCCGCCGGGGCGTTTTCAAAGGTTTCCGCCTGCAGAATCAGCGGGGCGACCCAGAAGCTTTGCAGCAGGGTCAGCAGCAGGGCGGCCAGCAACCCAGTAAAGCCTGCGGTTTGGGCGATACGCTTGATCATGTCGGCAGGTCTCAGTGGCACGGGAACGCAGCGCTGTGGCGAGTATCGTGGGCGGCGTTGTGCACCGCTTCGATATGTGAAAAGCCGGCGAAATACACCAGGCACGCGCCGAGGATCGACGCACCGATAGCGGCGGTCAGGCGTTGGCTCAGGGTGGCGGAGCTGCTGGCGGTATGCGAGGTACTGCTGATGATCGACATGGCGCGTCCCTTCTGGGTGTCAGGGTGAAACGAGCGCATGAAAACCCCGCGAGCCAGGCACGCAGAGTTTTGAACAGCGCCCGCCCACCGCGGGTTTGTTATCTGATTTTTCGGGCCGGTCTCCGGGCTTGCGAGGGACACTGGGTCTAAAAAGCATCGCCTTCCCATGCCTTGCAGGCACAGTGGCTGTGACGCTTCGCTCGCTTACCGTTGCGGGGGCAGCACCGGACTGGTCATGCATGCATGATTGACCGGTTTCCCGTTTCACCCTGTGAAGGGCACCCGAAACAAGGTGTGTAGGAGAGCATGGGGGTGGGAGGGGAGTCAATTGGGAGTTTTTTTGGGGTACATATCCGTTGCTGCGGTAACGGCGACTATTGGTTCCGCCCTTACGGCGGGTCACTTTTGGAAAAGAGCCCGGAATGCCGGCCCAGCCAAAAGTAACCAAAAGGGCTCTTGCCCCACCACTCGGTGCCTCGCCTAGGCTCGGCATGCCAGAAC
>NZ_UYXQ01000120.1 GCF_900624995.1 Pseudomonas antarctica | reverse complement strand
AGATACCGCCTTCAACCAGATCAGGCAAAGCGCTCGTTCAAACCCGGCCGTGGCAATCCGCATGCTCGATGCCATCGCCCAGATCGCTGTTCATGTGAACTCTGTGCAGCAGGCGACATGCCTCCAGCGCCACGCAGGCATGATCGTCAAAGGGGCGCGTGACGCTGTGCCCGAAACAGACGATGTGCTCGCCGTCGAGGCGCGCTTCACCGAGGCGATACGTGCTCTGCGTATTTTTCGCAGCTGACGCAACGATGTGTCTCGCCGTCAGCCGCTCACTGTGGGCCGATGTCCGGTGTTTCTGATCCAGGTCAAGGCGGCCAGCTTATTGGCGATCAGACTGACCATGGGGTGTGCGAGCGTGCCGTTGTCAGGCGTTGGCGGCTTGGATAACAGGGTTCATTGACGAGGTGCTTCATGACTGACGAATCGCGCCATGTGCTGCTGGTCCTGAATGCGGGGTCGTCGGGTATCAAATTTTCTTTGTACCAGGCGGACGTTGACTCCTGGCGCGGACCTGTATGCCTGGGCAGCGGAAGTTTCAACGTGCGTCACGACACTGAGCACCTGATCTTCAATCGCACGGGTGCACACACCCAAAATGAAGAACAGTGGCCACGCAACGATGCCTCGCCGCCAGGCGGCACCTTGTACCACCTGATGGACTGGATTGACCGTCATTACGCCTGGCAAATCTGTGCAGCGGCCCATCGTGTGGTTCACGGTGGCGATCGTATTGAGGCTGCGCAACGGGTCGACGACGCGGTGATCGCCGACCTGCAAGCGCTTATCCCGATGGCGCCCCTGCATCAGGCGCAGTGCCTGGCGCCGCTCCTCTATCTGGCGGGCAAGCATCCTGGCCTGGCGCAGTTTGTGTGTTTCGATACCGCGTTCCACCACACCCTCGACGCGCTGCAAGTGAGCTACGGACTGCCCCGGGCATTGACCGCGCAAGGCCTGCGCCGCTATGGCTTTCATGGTTTGTCCTACGAATACATCGCCAGTGTTTTGCCTCAATACGACAAGCGGGCGGCCAAGGGCAAAACCATCGTCGCCCATTTGGGCAGCGGTGCCAGCCTGTGCGCGATGCACAACAGTGTCAGTCGCGCAACGAGCATGGGCTTCTCCACACTGGACGGGGTGCTTATGGGCACCCGGCCCGGGCATCTCGACCCGGGCATCCTTCTGTACTTGATGCGTGAGCGCGGCATGAGCGTGACGTCCCTGGAACATCTGCTGTATCACGAGTGCGGGCTGCTGGGCGTGTCAGGAGGGATCTCCAGCGACATGCGCGAACTGCAGGCCAGCGAAATGCCTGAAGCGAAAGAGGCGGTGGCTTTGTTCGTACGCAGCGTTGTAGGTGAGATTGGCGCGTATGCGGCGCTATTGGGTGGGCTGGATGCATTGGTGTTTACGGGAGGCATCGGCGAACACGCCACCGAAGTGCGCACCGCTATTGTTGAGGGTTGCCAATGGCTGGGGGTGCAGCGCAACGACGGTGAGGCAAATGCATTATCAGGCTGCCTGTCGAGGCCCGACAGCCCCGTGTCAGCCTGGGTGATACCCACTGACGAAAACCTGAACATGGCACGGCATGTCTTGCGACAGTTGCATACCTCTTGCTGAAACCATGGGTAGTGCCTTGTTAACAACCGTGTGGAATCGCTGCCACTCGACCCGTCGCTGCTAGGCCTTGCGTCGCTGATGCCTGGTGAACACACAGCACACGCATGGCGTGGACGTTGTCGAAGGACGCTGTCAGATACTGTGTATGACTGAGGATTGACGCCATCAACGCAACCACAGCAACGGGGGCCGTTCCCGATTCAGGCGCCGCAATGGCTTCGACCAACGCATCCGCCAAACACACGCTTGGCATGTTCTCCATGACCGTGCTGGTGATCGGCGCAATGGTGGGGGGAGGGGCCTTTAACCTGCCGCAAAACATGGCGCAACAGGCAGGGCTGGGCGCGGTACTCATTGCCTGGTGGGTGTCTGGGCTTGGCATTTTCTTCCTGGCTCGCACGTTCCAGGTGCTGTCTGACATCAAACCTGAGATTACCGCCGGCATTTACAGGTACTCGCGCAATGGCTTCGGCAAATTCGCCGGGTTTCAGGTCGCTTGGGGCTACTGGCTGTCATCGGCCTTTGGCAACGTTGGCTTCGCAATACTGCTGATGGACACACTCAACTATTTTTTTCCGCCTTACTTCAACGGCGGGAATACCGGGTGGGCAATTGTGCTCGGGTCGAGTGTTTTCTGGGCACTGAACTGGCTGGTCTTGCGCGGGGTCAAGCGTGCGTCGGCGCTTAACGTGATCGGCACGGTAGCCAAGTTTGTGCCGATCGTGGTGTTCATCGGGGTGGTTGCCGTCTCGGTGAAAGCCGGACTTTTCAGCACCGATTTCTGGGGCAATGTCGGCGCCAACGCAGCGGGCGGCAAGCCGTTGGGCAACCTGCTGGGGCAGGTCAAGAGCACCATGCTTGTGACCTTGTGGGTCTTCATTGGCATTGAAGGCGCAGTGGTCATGTCCGACAAATCGGATGCCAAGACCGTGAGCCGGGCGACATTGACAGGGTTTTTCGTGACCTTGTTACTGTACGTTCTGATTTCGGTACTGCCCTTTGGGATCATGACTCAGGCGCAGTTGGCGGTCATTGCACCGCCCTCGATGGCGGCGATTCTAGGCTCGATTGTCGGCAAATGGGGCGAGTATTTTGTTAATGGTGGGGTGCTGATCTCGGTATTGGCTTGCTGGCTGGTATGGACCCTGCTCGTCGCTGAGCTACCCTGGGCTGCGGCCAAGGACGGGACATTTCCCCAAGCGTTCGCCATGACTAACAAGCAGGGCGCTGCGTCGGTCTCGCTGTGGGTTTCCACCTTCGTCATGCAGGCGGCGATGATCCTGATGTTCTTCTCGAACAACGCCTGGAACGTGATGCTCTCCATCACTGGGGTGATGATATTGCCGGCCTACATCGGCGCCACGGGCTTCTTGTGGAAAATCATCGCGAATGGCAGTTACCCGACGACCGCAAAGGTCGGTAAAACCACGGCGTTGGTCAGCAGTGTGTTGGGTACGGTGTATGGGTGTTGGCTTGTTTATGCCGCAGGCCTTGAATACATGCTCGCCGGCGCCATGTTTTTTGCCATTGGCAACGGGGTGTTCATCTGGGCACGCAAAGAGCACTCGCCGACTGAGCCTGTGTTCAAAAGGCTCGAGATGATTGTTGCCGTGCTGCTTGTCGTCCTTGGCGTATTAGCGCTGTGGATGCTGTTCAGCGGCCACCTGGCACAGGTCTATTCTCGCGTTCCCGGTTGAACTGTTGTGACGACTCGTACGGCGGCGAGGCCTTGATCCAAGCACAGTCGGGGTCGACACGCAGCGATTTGTCCAGCCAACGTCTGTTCGCTGACGCACGCTGTCGAACCTGATTCAGGTGGGTTTATCCACGCAGGCGCTGATCGACGCTGCACGACGTTTGCGTCGCTCGAGCCATTCAAAGAGTCCCATGCCGGCTAACATAGCGATGACAAACACAACACCTTCAGGAAGGCCCGAGCCTAGCAGCACCAAAGCCGGCCCCGGACAAATACCGGCCACGCCCCAACCGACGCCGAACAGAAGGCTACCCATGACCAGGCGCCGATCAATATTTCGAGCGGTGGGCAGGTTCATCGGCAGCCCCAGCAGCGACCGGGTTCGCGTTCTTGCGAATTTGAAACCGACTGCCGCCACTGTAATGGCGCCGCCCATGACAAAGGCCAGTGAGGGATCCCAGCGTCCGCTCACGTCGAGGAAACCTATGACTTTGGCCGGGTTTGTCATTCCGCAAACCAGCAAGCCGATGCCGAACACCAAACCGGCAACCCACGCATAAAAAAGCGGCATGCTCAAAGGCCTCCCAAGAGATGGCCAACAACATAAACGGTGATGAAACCCGCGCTCATGAACACGAGTGTGGCGACCACGGAGCGTCGGGATAAACGCGACAGGCCACACACACCGTGACCACTGGTGCACCCAGCCCCATAGCGCGTGCCAATACCGACCAGCAGGCCGGCAAGGATCACGAGTGGATAACCGGCGTCGATCTGCACCGCAGGCAATGGCGCGACAAGTTGGTAAGCCACGGGAGCCATCAGCAGCCCCAGCACAAATGCCGCTCGCCAGGCAACGTCCCCCGTCACCGGGCGAAGCAGGCCGCCGACGATGCCGCTGATGCCGGCGATGCGTCCGTTGAACAGTATCAACAGCACGGCGCCCGAGCCGATCAATAGGCCACCGACCCATGCACTCAGCGGCGTGAAGTGGCTCATATCGATCATAGCGGTTTCCTTTTAGAAGGCTGCGAGAAGGATGACAGATTGGGGCGGGCGGGCATTAATTCATGCCCAGCCAGTTGGGCAGTGCCAGGGTAATCCAGGGGACATAGGTAATCAGCACCAGGAACAGCAGCAAGAGCACCAGCCAGGGCATGGCTGCCTTGATGGTGGCAGGCACTGACATGCCCGTCACCGCGGACGTCACGAACAAGTTCAGACCGACCGGGGGCGTTATCAAACCGATCTCCAGATTGACCACCATGATGATCCCAAGGTGAATCGGGTCGATACCCAGCTTCATGGCGATCGGGAAAAGGATCGGCGCCAGGATCAGGATAATGGCCGAGGGCTCCATAAACGCACCAGCCACCAACAAGACGATGTTCACCACCAGCAGGAAGGTCACCGGTGTCAGCCCCGCCTCGATCACCCAGGCCGTGATTTGTTGGGGTAACTGCTCGGTGGTTAATACGTGAGCGAAGAGCATGGCGTTGGCAATGATGAACATCAGCATGATGCTCAGCTTGGCAGCGTCGAGCAGCACTTTAGGTGTCTCGCGAAACGTCAGATCCTTGTAGACGAACAAGGCGATGAACGCCGAATACACCGCCGCCACGGCAGCGGCTTCCGTCGGCGTGAACATCCCGGTGTAAATGCCACCCAGGATGATCAGCATCAACAGCAACCCCCAGACGGCTTTACGTGCAGCACTCAGAAACTCACGCAGGGTTGCGCGTGGCAGGGCCGGCAAGTTTTTCTTAACGGCGACGATGTAGATCGCCACCATCAGCGTTATCCCCAGCAGCAGGCCAGGTATGACGCCGGCCATGAACAGCTTGCCAACGGATGTCTCGGTGGCGGCGGCATACACCACCATCACGATCGAGGGCGGTATCAGGATACCCAGTGTGCCCGCGTTACAGACGATTCCCGCGCCGAATGCCTGCGGGTAACCAGAGCGCACCATACCGGCAATCGCGATCGAACCCACCGCCGCAACCGTTGCGGGGCTGGAGCCGGAGAGCGCTGCAAACAGCATGCAGGCCAATACGGCGGCGATGGCCAACCCTCCACGAATATGCCCGACGCAGGCGTTGGCAAAGTCGATCAGCCGGCGTGCGACGCCGCCGGTGGTCATGAAGGCGCCCGCAAGCAAGAAAAACGGAATCGCCAGCAGGGTGTAGTGCTCTGACGTTTCAAACAACTTTATGGCCAGGGAGCGAACGGAATCCGGGCTGAAAAATACAAGGGTCAGCGAGCCCGCCAGGCCCAAGGAAATGGCAATGGGCACACCAATGAACATCAAGGCGAAAAGTGCCGCGAACAGGAAGGCAATGGTCATGGTTTATTGTCCTCGTGTTCGGTCAGTTTCATCACGTCGGCGGCTTCATCGGCCAGGCCGAGACCGGTTTGGCGGTGCAGCAGGATGCGCACGAAAATTTCAGCGAAACGGATGAATACCAATGCAAAACCCACAGGGACGATCAGCCCGATGTGCCATTGCATGATCCCGAAATGGCCAAGGTCCTCGGCGCCAATTCCCGCCGACATCAGGGTATGAATCCACTCGAAGCTGGCCACACTGAACAGGCCGGCATAGAGCAGGCAGCAAAGACAGGCCAAGATCCCAATGAGCCGCTGGACGGGTTTACTCGCCAGCTTTACCAGCGCGTCAACGCCAATATGCCCGGCGGTGCGCACACCATAGGACAGGCCGAAGAAGATCAGCCAGCCGAACAGCGCCTTGGTGAGTGAGGTGCTCCAGGTCATGGCTTGAGCCATGCTCATGACGCCATCGCCCATGGCGAATAATAGGTTGCTGGCGCCTTCCCAATTGTCGGCAAGCCGGTAGAAGAGCGTATAGAGATTGTTGAGGATGACGTAGACGAACGTTACCAATGTCATCGCGGCCAAAAGGAAGACAATGAAGCCTTCCTCGAAGTGTTCCCAGATGCGCCGAAAGGCCTGCATGGATGGCATCTCCCGTATGGTAATGACTGGCAGGTGCTACCACGTCGGCAACACCTGCCTTGCGGTCATTGAGCCTTGTTGGCGGCTTCGGCTGCGGTGATCAGCTCAGGGCCGATATCGGCTTCGAATTTTTTCCAGACGGGTTTCATCGCGACACGCCATTGTTCGCGTTGTTCAGGTGTCAGGGTGATGATTTCGGTGGTTTTGGCGGCAATGATGCTTTGCTTGGCGTCCTGATTGAGCTGCTCGGCATCTTTGTTAACCTGCGCGGTCACCTGCACAATAATCTTGTCCAGTTCACTGCGAATGTCCGGCGGCAGGCCATTCCAGAACTTGGTGTTGGTGATCAGCATGTAATCGAGCACACCATGGTTGGATTCGGTGATGTATTTCTGCACCTCATGCATTTTCTGGCTGTAGATGTTCGAGTAAGGGTTTTCTGCACCGTTGACCACACCGGTTTGCAAGCCCTGATACACCTCGGCAAAGCTCATCTTGCGCGGGTTGGCGCGCAGGGCCTTGAACTGCTCCTCAAGCACCGCAGAGGCCTGCACCCGAAACTTCAAGCCGCGGGCATCCCCAGGAACACGCAGCGGTTTGTTGGCCGACAACTGCTTCATCCCATTGTGCCAATAGGCCAGGCCGGTGATGTTTTTACTCTCCATGGACTTAAGCAGCCCCTGGCCCTGCGGGCTCATCTGGAAGCGGTCAACCGCAGCGATGTCATCAAACAGAAAGGGCAGGTCGTACAGTTGGAGGGTCTTTGTGTACTGTTCGAACTTGGCCAGTGACGGCGCAATTAACTGCACATCCCCCAACAACAGAGCTTCCATCTCTTTGCCGTCACCAAACAACGATGAGTTGGAATACACCTCGACCTTGACCTTGCCGGGTAAGCGTTCCTCTACCAGTTTCTTGAACAGCAGTGCGCCTTGGCCCTTGGGCGTATGGTCGGCGACGACGTGTGAGAACTTGATGATGATTGGATCAGCTGCCATGACTGCACTCATGCTCCCTAGAGCAAGCGTGCAGGCGAGTGCCTTGCAGATGGATTTGAACATTTTGGGGGATTCCTCTTATTTTAGTTTTTGGGCGGCCTGTGCTCTGACGCGCAGTTGGTTATACGGCCAAGCATCCAGTCTAGGCAAAAAAACATCACTGAGTGCAGGCGCGTCAGCGTGGCAATGGAAAGCGCCACTGAGTAGTTTCCGCACCTTCTGCCCTGCGCCACACGCGCGGTCTTAGAGCGGGCCAGATTCTGGGGGCGCACGGGCCTCCTGGTATCCGCCCAGTCATACCGCCGATCCTTGTCTGTAGGTAGTTTCCGAGGCTACTCAAGCGCCTGTCAGGCCGCTAACGTGGGGGTATGCCGTATTGGCGTAGAGCGCACGCTTAGTTAGGCGTTGCCCGGCCGCTGAATTCGCGTGCTTCGCACCGTGTTAAGGGTGGCGAAAAAAAAGGTTACTGAATATGTCGGAGACGCCAACCCCCCAGCAGGACCGTTTACTCGCCGTACTCCCTGGCGAGGTTGGCCATCGTCTGTTTCCTGAGCTCGAGTGGGTGTCAGTGCCCGTTGGCAGAGTTTTATATGACCTCGGGGGCGTGCCGCAGACCGATCGGCTGCTGCCCAGCGCTCGCCCGATGCGCCTGAACAGGCCCGGCTACCACGCTGTTCCAGCCATGTGCATTAACCAAGGCATGGAACACAGGCTCGCCACGATAACCCCGCAGGAGGACTGGAGATGATGCTGCGCCAGGTGACGCCGCAGAACGCGGCTATGAATGTCGGTGTGGTGGCTACCGTGCGCGGCAGTGTTGTGGACATTCGTTTCGATGCAGTGCTGCCGCCCATCCACACCCTGTTGCGCGCCGGTGATGCAGGTCGGGTGGTCATCGAAGTGTTGGCCCAGCGTGACGAGCACCACGTGCGTGGCATCGCGCTGACACCCACCCAGGGATTGGCGCGAGGAATGCCTGTACACGACACCGGTGGCCCTTTGAAAGCGCCGGTTGGCAATCAGATTCTGTCGCGCATGTTCGACGTCTTTGGTAATACCATCGATCGCCAGCCTGCGCTGGATGGCGTGCAATGGCGCTCCGTGCACCAGGCGCCACCGCCGCTGATACGCCGCTCCACCCATTGCGAGGTGTTCGAGACCGGCATCAAAGCCATTGATGTGCTCACGCCTCTGGAGCGCGGTGGCAAGGCGGGCCTGTTCGGTGGCGCGGGTGTCGGCAAGACGGTGCTGCTGACCGAGATGATCCATAACATGATCGGCCACCAGAAAGGCGTGAGCATTTTTTGCGGTATCGGTGAGCGTTCACGCGAAGGCGAGGAGCTATACCGTGAGATGCAGGCCGCTGGCGTGCTGCCCAACATGGTGATGATTTTTGCCCAGATGAATGAGCCGCCTGGAGCACGTTTCCGGGTCGGGCATGCGGCATTGACGATGGCAGAGTACTTTCGCGACGACCAACACCGCGATGTGCTGCTGCTCGTCGACAATATTTTTCGTTTTATCCAGGCCGGTTCCGAGGTTTCCGGCTTGATGGGGCAGATGCCGTCGCGCTTGGGTTACCAGCCGACGATGGGCACCGAGCTCGCGGCGTTGGAAGAACGTATCGCCAACACCGACAGCGGTGCTATCACCTCGATCCAGGCGGTTTACGTGCCAGCTGATGACTTCACCGACCCGGCGGCAGTGCATACGTTCTCGCACCTCTCGGCATCGATTGTCTTGTCGCGCAAACGCGCGAGTGAAGGCCTTTTTCCGGCCATCGATCCCCTGCAGTCCAGCTCGAAGGTGCTCACGCCGGGCATCGTTGGCGAGCGCCACTACCGCCTTGCGCAGGCAATCCGCCGTACGCTCGCCCAGTACGCCGAACTCAAAGACATCATCGCCATGCTCGGCTTGGAGCAATTGTCAGCGGATGACCGCAAGGTGGTGGCCCGTGCACGTCGCCTGGAGCGCTTCCTGACCCAGCCTTTTTTTACCACCGAGCAATTTACCAATATGCGCGGCAAGCTCGTCAGTCTGCATGACGCGCTGGACGGCTGCGAGCGCATTCTGGCGGACGAGTTCAAGGACTTCCCGGAAAGCGCGCTCTACATGATCGGCGCAGTCGATGAAGCCAAGGCGAAGGTGAACACCTCGCCTCAGACCACTGAGGAGCCGAGCCATGCCGTTGATGACACTTAAGGTATTGCTGCCGTTCGAAGTGTTCGCCGTTGAAACCAACGTGTCGCACATCGTCGTCGAGACGGCGCAAGGCTCGTTCGGCCTGCTGCCAAGGCGTCTGGACTGTGTGGCGGCGCTTGTGCCGGGCATCCTCAGTTTCCACAGCGAAGCCCAAGGTGAAGTGTTCCTGGCGCTGGACGCGGGGGTGCTGGTCAAGACTGGACAGACCGTGGTGATCTCGGCGCGACGGGCGCTGCGCGGTGACGATCTGTCCCGGCTGCACGACGCAATCGAGCAGCAGTTTCTGACACTGGATACGCAAGAACTTGCGATGCGCGCGACCATGGCCCGGCTGGAGAGTGGCTTCATGCGCCGCTTCGCGTCGTTACACGATCGCCCGTTATGAAGCAAAACCCGAAACGCCCGTCGTCCGATCCTGCACCTGGCGGCCCGACACTGGCCGAACAGGTCGGCGCCAAGGCCGCCCGAAAACTCAAAGCACGCCGCCGCGGTACTCCTGGCGTGTGGTTCGGCCTGGGCATGATGGGGCTGATCGGCTGGTCCGTGGTGGTGCCCACATTATTGGGCGCGGCCCTTGGGCTGTGGCTCGATCATCACCCGTCCGGCGGTCGGTCGTGGACGCTGGCGTTGTTGGTGGCGGGGTTGACCCTCGGTTGCTTCAACGCGTGGCGTTGGGTGGCCAGGGAAGACCACGCCATGCACGATGAACTCGACGAGAAGGAGCAGGGTGATGATTGACTATGGCAGTTGGGCGCTGGTGGGGATGGGCGCGTTGTTGGCCGGTGGCGTGCTGGGCGCGATATTCTTCGGCGGGCTGTGGTGGACCGTACGCCGTGGCGCCTCGTCGCCAACGCCGGCACGCTGGTTCCTTGGCAGCCTCCTACTGCGCACCGCCATCGTCTTGCTGGGCTTCTATGCCGTCGGTGCCGCTCAACCGGCGCGGCTGGGGCTGTGCATGTTGGGCTTCCTGCTGGCCCGGGCCCTGGTCATGCGCGTCACACGCTTGAGCGCGGCGACCAAGGCACCGCCTCTACGGGGAGCGCCGCCATGCGCCTGACGCCTGATGCATGGATCTTTTGGCAGGGTGGCGTCTTCAAGCTCAATGCCACGATTGTATTCACTTGGGCGCTGATGGCGCTGCTGGTCGTGGGTGCAGTGCTGATCACCCGCCGCCTTGCTACCGGCCACGAACGCTCGCGCTGGCAAAACCTGCTCGAGATTGTGGTGATGGCCATGGTCGGCCAGATCAAGGATGTCGGCCTCAAGCATCCACGCCGTTATCTGGGTTTTCTCGGCACGCTGTTCCTGTTTGTCGCCGCTGCGGCACTGGGCACGGTGATCCCTGGCTTCGAACCGCCCACCGCCTCACTGTCGACCACCGTCGCACTGGCGTTGTGCGTATGGGTGGCGGTGCCGGTGTTTGGCATCTATGGCCAGGGCTTGGCGGGCTACCTCAAGTCGTACCTGCAACCGACGCCGATCATGCTGCCCTTTAACCTCATCAGCGAAGCTTCACGCACGCTGGCGCTGGCAGTGCGCCTGTTCGGCAACATGATGAGCGGCGCGATGATCATCGCCATCTTGCTATCGATCACACCGTTTTTCTTCCCCATCGTGATGACCGTGCTGGGTTTGCTCACCGGCATGGTGCAAGCCTACATCTTTACCATCCTGGCGGCGGTGTACATCGCCGCCGCCACCCGCAGCGGCACAGCCGCCAAGAAGCCGTCCTCGGCAGCGGCGGCCTGAGCCCTTTTGACCTCTCCCATCAACCCATACAAAGGCCCCTTATGGACTCTCTCACCTGGATCGCCATCGCCTCGATTGTTATGGCGGGCTTGACCACCGGCTTCGGTACGATGGCCCCCGCGCTCGCCGAAGGAAGGGCTGTCGCTACAGCGCTAAGCTCCCTGGCGCAACAGCCCGACGCGTCCGCTACCATCACGCGCACGCTGTTTGTCGGCTTGGCGATGATCGAGTCAACGGCCAGTTACTGCTTTGTCGTGTCGATGGTCCTGATCTTCGCCAAACCATTCCGGAATAACTCTATAGCGTCCGTTGCACCGGCGGCCGGTCAATAGACCCTGTTCCTTGACAGGTTCCACTGTTCCCCCCC
>NZ_UYXQ01000119.1 GCF_900624995.1 Pseudomonas antarctica | reverse complement strand
CACCCCATGCGAAAGGTGGGAGCGGGCTAACTCGAGAAGTCAGTGTGAAGTGTGCCAGCCACCTGATGCATCGACTGATTCACCGCCTTCGCGAGCAAGCCCGCTCCCACATTTTGCTCTGCGTACATCAGGTAGAAATTCGCGGCAATGAGTGTGGGACAAGGCTCAGAGTCGTGCGCGAACCCTAAGACCACCACCTTTCAAAGGTGGGAGCGGGCTTGCTCGCGAAGGCGGTGTGCCAACCACCTGATGTATCGACTGATTCACCGCCTTCGCGAGCAAGCCCGCTCCCACATTTTGCTCTGCGTACATCAGGTAGAAATTCGCGGCAATGAGTGTGGGACAAGGCTCAGAGTCGTGCGCGAACCCTAAGACCACCAGCTCCCACATTTTGATCTGTCTGCACCCAATAGGGTTAGGTTCAGGCCTGCTTGGCCAACAACTCCAACCCTTCATGCAGCGCCGGGAACAGGCTGTTGTTGAAGTTGTTCCAGCGCAGTTCGAGGATGGTGTCCTCGGGCGCAATCTCGGTTTTGAGTACATCGTGGAACACTTCACCGGAGTCGATGCCGTTATCCACGTAGTGGAACGACGCCCCGGTGAGGTACAGCGGCTCCGACGGCGTGGTGGCCTTGGTCGCCCAGTCCACCACCGTTTGCCCGCGCGCGCCGTACAACGCATTCCAGGTGGCGTAAGCGCCACGGCGTTCGTAAGGCGATTCGATGCGGGTGATGCCTGGGTGAATGTTCATGATCCGCCGGGCAAACGGCGCACCCGGGCGCACCAGCTCATCCAGAATCACCAGCAGACCATCCAGCACGACGATATCGGCCTTTAACTCCACCAGCGTGTCATGCAGGCGACGCTCAAAATCCTGCTTGCCCGCAATGTGCTCGGCACTGCCGCGCGGCAGGCGGCGATAGGTGGACGGCACGCTCAGCAACAGGTCGTTGACCAGTCGCCCCTGCACTTGCAAGTCCGCCGGGTACAACCATTGGCGGCCTGGCTTATAGGCAAAACCGTAATCGCTGACCCGTTGCTGATCACGTGGGTTCTGCTCGTCATCGTCGTACACCACGCCGACCAGGTTGTAAGCCTCGCCCAGCGGCGTGTCGTTCAGCGAACCCACCAGAAACTCCAGTACCGATTTCATGTAGCGCTCGTGGTCCTTGTAGGCCACCGGCTGCCCGGCCTTGTCGGCGGCGGCATTTCTCAGGGACCAGACATATACCAGGTTCTTTTTCGTCATTGTTTCGCTCTCGCTCAATGGACTGCGCGCCGTGTCGATGCACGTGCACCTACAGCACAAGAACGAACCAGCGCGGCGGCAATTTATCCCTTAGCGCTGCCATCCGGCACGCCGAGCTAAATACTCGTGCCGACGCTTCGTTTGTCATGGGTAAGGGTCTGTGTGCCCAGCCCCTCTTTTCACTCTCCGGGATGTATTTATGACCGACCCCAAACGCAGCGCCTTCAAGGGTTTGCTCGCCTTGCTCAGGCCTTTTCGCACTATCGTGACGGTCTCCGTCGCCCTGGGCATGGCGGGCGGCCTGGCCATCACGCTGTTGTTGGCCACCATCAATAATGCTTTGCATTCGGCAAACGGCATGACCCAAGGCGTGGTCCTGACGTTTGCGGCGCTGTGCGTGCTGGCATTGGTCAGCTCGATCATTTCGGACATCGGCACCAACTACGTCGGGCAACGCATCATCGCCGCGTTGCGCAAAGACCTGGGCGAGAAAGTCCTGTCGGCGCCCATCGGCCAGATCGAGCGCTACCGCTCTCACCGCCTGATCCCGGTGCTGACTCATGACGTCGACACCATCAGCGATTTTTCCTTCGCCTTCACACCACTGGCCATCGCCGCCACAGTCACCCTCGGTTGCCTGGGCTACCTGGCCTATTTGTCGGTGCCGATGTTCCTGATGATGGTGGTGGCGATCATCATCGGCAGCGCCGTGCAGTTCATTGCCGGCGGCAAGGGCATCCAGGGTTTCGACCTGGCCCGCAGCCATGAGGACGAATTGCAGCGCTACTACAACGCGATCGCTTCCGGCGCCAAGGAACTGCGCATGCACCGGCCACGGCGCTTTCGCATGAACACCCATCGCATCCAGGAAACCGCCGACCGCATCAGCGACATCCAGGTGCGCTCGGTCAACATTTACATCCTCGCCAAGACGTTTGGCTCGATGCTGTTCTTCGTGGTAATCGGCCTCGCCCTGGCGATGCAGGCCTACAACCCGAACCCGGACCCGACCGTGATCACCGGCTTCGTGTTGGTGCTGCTGTACATGAAAGGCCCGCTGGAACACCTGCTTGGTTACCTGCCGGTGGTGGGCAAGGCCAAGATCGCTTTTGGGCGTATCAGCGAACTGTCGGAGCGTTTCTCGTCCCCGGAACCGCACCTGCTGATGGACGACAGCGAAGCCCCCAAACCGGTGGTCAACAGCCTCGAACTGCGCGGCGTGAGCTACAGCCCGCCGGCCATTGAAGGCAGTGAGCCGTTCCACTTGGGGCCGATCAGCCTGAGCATCAAACAAGGCGATATCGTGTTTATCGTCGGCGAAAACGGCAGCGGCAAGACCACCCTGATCAAGCTGCTGCTAGGCCTGTACCCGCCCCAGGCGGGTGAGATTCACCTCAATGGCGAGGCCGTGACCGACCCCGAGCGTGATGACTACCGTCAACTGTTTACCACGATCTTTTCCGACTACTACCTGTTCGACGACCTGGTACAGGGCAGCGCCACGCAGTCATTGGACAGCGCCACCAAATACCTGGAACGCCTGGAAATCGCGCACAAAGTCAGCGTGAAGGATGGCGTCTTCAGCACCACCGACCTGTCCACCGGCCAACGCAAACGCCTGGCGCTGGTCAACGCATGGCTTGAAGAACGCCCGGTGCTGGTGTTCGACGAATGGGCCGCCGACCAGGACCCGGCCTTCCGCCGGATTTTCTACACCGAGCTGCTACCGGACCTCAAGCGCCTGGGCAAAACCATCATCGTGATCAGCCACGACGACCGCTATTTCGACATCGCCGATCAATTGGTACGCCTGCGCGCCGGCCAGGTCGTGCACGAAATGGAACCCGCCTGACATTTCTTTTCCGGTTTTTACAAGTAGGAACGTCTCACTAGTGGTAATGAGAATAATACTCAATAGATACCTATAACTTGCCCACTTAAACATAGAAGAGAAAGTAGCCATGCCAGCAAGACTCGGTCTCAGCCCTCTGAGCAAAGCGCTATCCATGCGCCGGGCCCTGAACATCAATCTTCTTCCTAGCGCCCTGGCCCTGGCAATATCGCTCCCGGTTGCAGGTTATGCGCAGGCGCAGGAGATCGAGCTGGATATTCCTGCACAGTCGCTGGGGAGCGCGCTGCAGGAATTCGGGCGCCAGACCAACGTGCAGGTGCTGTACAGCCCAAGCGATGTGCAGGGCAAACGCAGTCGCGCGGTCAAGGGCAAAATGGAGCCGCAGCGCGCAATTGATGCCTTGCTGGGTGGGACCGAGACAACCCACACCCTCAGTGGCAACTCGCTGACCGTGACCGCCGCCGGTACATCCGCAGTGCTGGAGTTGAGCCCGACCGAGGTCACTGGCAATACCTTGGGTAACATCACCGAGGGCTCCGGTTCCTATACGCCGGGCACCATTGCCACGGCAACCCGCCTGACCCTGACGCCACGGCAAACCCCGCAGTCGATCACGGTGATCACCCGCCAGCACATCGAAGACTTCGGCCTGAATAACGTTGATGACGTGATGCGCCACACCCCGGGCATCACCGTGTCGGCCTACGACACTGACCGCACCAACTACTATTCGCGTGGTTTTTCGGTCAACAGTTTCCAGTACGACGGCATTCCGTCCACCGTGCGCAACGTCGGCTATTCGGCAGGCAACACCCTGAGCGACATGGCCATTTACGACCGTGTCGAAATTCTCAAAGGCGCTACCGGCCTGCTCAACGGGGCCGGCTCACTGGGCGCGACCATCAACCTGATCCGCAAGAAGCCCACCTCAGAATTCAAGGGCCATGTGCAACTGGGCGCAGGTTCGTGGGACAACTACCGCAGCGAAGTCGACGTCAGCGGCCCCTTGACCGACAGCGGCAACGTCCGTGGTCGCGCAGTGGCGGCGTATCAAGACAAAAAGTCGTTCATGGACCACTACTCGCGCAAGACCGAAACCTACTACGGCATTACCGAATTCGACCTGTCCCCCGACACCATGCTGACCGTGGGCTTCGACTACCAGGACAGCATTCCACAAGGCTCCAGTTGGTCGGGTTCCTTCCCGCTGGTGAAATACGACGGCAGCATCAACAAGATGCCGCGCTCCTACAACAACGGCACGACCTGGAGTTCCTGGGAGCAAAACACCCGCACCGCCTTTGCCATGCTCGAGCATGACCTGGGTGACGGCTGGGTGACCAAGTTCCAACTCGATCATAAAATCAACAGCTATCACGCCGACCTGGGCTCGATCCAGTTCGTTGAGCCCCAGTCCGATGGCAGCGCGTCGATCAACGGGCAAAAGTACACTGGCGAAACCAAAAGCACCTCGGCCGACCTGTATGCCACCGGGCCTTTCAGCCTGTTCGGCCGCGACCATGAGCTGGTCGTAGGCGGCTCGATCGGCACCTCGCGCTGGCAGGGCAAGGGCTATTGGTCGCCCGAATGGCCAGGCGGCAACAAAGTGGATTTCTACAACTGGAATGGCAAGATCGCCAAGCCTATCTACGGCCCGGTCCAACAGTACACCGACGACACTATCCGTCAGACCGGCTACTACGTGACGACACGCTTGAACGTAGTAGATGACCTGAACGTGATTCTCGGCGGGCGCGTCGCCAACTATCACGTCACCGGTATAAACCCCTCCTACAAGGAAACCGGCCGGTTCATCCCGTATGCGGGTGTGATCTATGACTTGAACGACAATTTCTCGGTGTACACCAGCTATACCGATATTTTCCAACCTCAGGAAAGCACCTATAAAGATCGCAACCAAACACTGTTGGAGCCGGACGAAGGGCAAAACTACGAGGTGGGCCTCAAAGGTGAGTTCTTTGACGGCCGCTTGAACACTAGCCTTGCGTATTTCGAGGTCCATGAGACCAATCGTGCCATCCCGGACGATGCCTACAACAACCAAACCCCGAGACCGAATAACTATGCGTTCAGGAGTTCCAAGGCCGTCACCAAAGGCTACGAGGCCGAAATCTCCGGTGAGTTGAGCCCAGGCTGGCAACTGCAGGGCGGTTACACCCACAAGATCGTGCGCGACGAAGACGGCAAGAAGATTTCCACCTTCGAGCCAGAAAACCAGGTCAACCTGAACACCACTTACAAGCTCAAGGGCGCTCTGGACAAGTTCACCGTCGGTGGCGGCGTGCGCTGGCAGAGCAAGGCCTGGAATGAGATCTGGAATGACCCACTCAAGAAAAACCAGGACATCACCCAGTCGTCCTACACCGTGGTGGACCTGATGACCCGCTACCAGGTCACCAAGAACCTCTCGGCGACCGTCAACCTCAACAACCTCTTCGACACGACCTACTACACCAACGTGGGTTTCTATAACTCGGCGGCCTACGGTGAGCCGCGCAACGTGATGTTCAGCACTCGCTGGGACTTCTGACCTGATGCACTGATCGCCCAGGCGATCAACCCAACGCCCGATGAAAGCGCCGCTTTCATCGGGCTTTTTTATGCCTGCCTGGCCTGAAAACACGCACAAAAAAACCCGGATCGATGATCCGGGTTGGTTCGTGCGTTGGCCCCTTACGCCATGGCGGCCACCAAACTGTTGATGAACTCGGGGCTGTCGATAATGCCGTCATGATCGGTGTCGATCATCACTGAACGCTGGATGCGCCCCTGGACTATCACACTGGCCATGCTCTGCTCGATCAGGTCCTTGAAGTGCCCCGCGCGGCTCAAAGAAGCCCACCAGCAACTGACCGGCGCCTGGATAGGCTTGAAGTCAGCCGCTGCCAAACGCTCGCTCAACGCACGGTCGACGTCCCAGGAAATCTGCGCCTCGTTGCCGCGCAGCAACTCTTCCTTGATGCCGGTGAACGCCTCACCCAGGGTCTGCTCGGCCCAGGCAATAAACGCGTGCCATTGCCCGTCTTCATCCGCCGCCTGACGCTGGCACTGCTGCCAGACAGCTTCAATCTGCTCGGCAAATGCCGGGAACATCACCCCCAGTAACGCCGCGCGGCGCTCATTGGCAGATACCTCGCGGCCCTCCTCGATGACCACCGCGTCCCAATACGGCGTGAGCCATTGCGGCGGCGCGGAATCGATCCAACCGACAAATTCGACCTCACGCCCTGCTTGCTCCAGCGCGTAAGCGACCTCCATCGCCAGGTTGCCGCCCAGCGACCAGCCGGCCAGGCGATAGGCGCCGTGTGGCTGGGCCAACACCAATTGCGCGGCGTAATCGTCAACCATCGCCTGCCACTCGGGTACCGAAGCGCCCTCTTCCAACAATGCGCGGCAGATCACGCCGTACACCGGGCGTTGCTCACGCAGCGCCAAGGCAATCGCGGTGTAGCAATGCACCGAACCAAAACTTGGGTGGAACATGAACAGCGGCGTACCGTGGGTCTGACTGTTGAGCTTGACGATCACCTCACTGCGCGCATCGCCCTGCAGGCAATTGACCTGCCCGCGCACGGTGGGGTTGAGCATCAATTGGCTGATAGACAGGTTGACCCCGCTCACCTGCCGGAGACGCTCCTTGAGCAACAGTACGCGCAAGGAATGGCCGCCGAGCTCGAAGAAGTTGTCGTTCAGGCCAACCTGCTCAACCCCGAGCACCTCGCTCCACACCGCGGCGACGTGCTGCTCGATCTCGCTGTGCGGCGCCTGATACGCCTCTGCAGCGCTGGCTTGCGGCTTGGGCAATGCCTTGCGATCCAGCTTGCCGTTGGGGCTCAACGGCATCTGCTCCAATACAACCCACTGTGCCGGCACCATGTAATCCGGCAACTGCGCAGCCAAGTGCGCGGCGACCATTCCCTTCCAATCCTCACTTGGCGCCTGCAGCACCACGTAACCCACCAAGTGCGTGCCGTCCACAGCCAGCACCGCCGCTTCACGCACGCAGGCATGCTCCAGCAGGCGCGCCTCGATTTCTCCCAACTCGATGCGCAGCCCGCGCAGCTTGACTTGATGGTCTATGCGCCCGGCGTACTCGATCACGCCATCGTCGCGATAGCGCGCCAGGTCGCCGGAGCGGTACAGGCGTGCGCCGCTGCCGAATGGGTCAGTCACAAACCGTTCAGCGGTCAGCGCCGGCCGACGGTGATAACCCCGCGCCAGACCGATGCCGCCCAGGTACAGCTCGCCCAGCACGCCCACCGGCGCCGGTTCCAGGTTGCTGTCCAGCACGTAGCAACCCAGGTTGGCGATAGGTCGGCCAATCGGCACGGCGTCACTTGCTTCGTCGACGCACGTCCAGTGGGTCACATCAATCGCCGCTTCCGTCGGCCCATACAAGTTGTACAACTGGGCAGCGGGCAGCTTGGCAAACACCTGCTGCTGAGCATCCACGGGCAAGGCTTCGCCGCTGCACACAATACGTTGCAGGCTATGGCAGGATCCGACTGCCGTGTCCTGCAAGAAAGCTTGCAGCATGGACGGCACAAAATGCAGCGTGGTGACCTGCTCGGCATTGATCAGGCTAACCAACCTGCCCGGGTCACGATGGTCCCCCGGCGCTGCCACCACCAGACGTGCGCCGGTCATCAAC
Source organism: Pseudomonas antarctica (assembly GCF_900624995.1). Lineage (GTDB taxonomy): Bacteria > Pseudomonadota > Gammaproteobacteria > Pseudomonadales > Pseudomonadaceae > Aquipseudomonas > Aquipseudomonas antarctica. The sequence goes on along the minus strand of NZ_UYXQ01000119.1, from coordinate 3,997 downwards.
GGCCAGAAGAACTCCCACACCGACACGTCAAAACTGAACGGGGTTTTCTGCAATACCGTATCGCTGCCATCCAGGCCATACGCCTGCTGCATCCAACAGAGTCGATTGGTCAGCGCAGAATGCCGGTTACCGGCGCCCTTGGGCTGCCCGGTAGAACCCGAGGTGTAGATCACATAGGCGAGGTTTTCGCCATCCACCGCGACATCAGGGTTGTGCTCGCTGTAGCCCTGAAGCCAGGTTTCGCCTGTTTCCAGCACCAGGCTCTGCACACCTGCCGGGATCGGCAGGTGTTCCAGCAGATGCGCCTGGGTCAGCAGCCACGTCACGCCGCTGTCTTGCAGCATGTAGCTGAGGCGCTCACGCGGGTATTCCGGGTCCAGCGGCACATAGGCACCACCGGCCTTGAGCACGGCCAACAGAGCGACAACCATCTCGATGGAGCGCTCCACCGCCAGCCCGACCAGCACGTCCGGCCCGACACCGGCTGCCATCAGACGATGCGCGAGGCGGTTGGCCCGACGGTTCAGTTCGGCGTAGCTCAGGTGTTGCCCGGCAAACGCCAGGGCTGGGGCGTGCGGCGTACGCAGCACCTGTTCCTCAATCAACTGATGCACGCCCTGGTGCAGCGGGTAAGTCTGAGCCGTGGTGTTCCAGGCCTGCAGTGTCTGGCGCTCGGCCTGCGTCACTGTCGGCAGTGCGGCCAGGCGCTGGTCGGCGTCGACAATCAACGCACTCAGCAATTGCTGGAAGTGCTCGGCCAGGCGCTGGATATGTGCGGCACTAAAGGCCTGTCGGACGTAGTTGAATTCAAGCCCGAGGCTGTCGCCCATGCCCAGCAGCACGGTCAGCGGGTAGTGCGTCTGCTCCAGGCTGTGCACCGCACCAAAGCGCAGACCCGACGGCGCGCCCTGCTCCAGGGCCTCGGACACCGGGTAGTTCTCGAACACCAGGATGCTGTCAAACAGGGCCTCGCCGCCCAACCCGGCCCAGCGCTGGATCTCAAACAGTGGCGTGTGTTCTTGCTCGCGCAAGCGCACATTCTGTGCCTGAATCTGCTGCAGCCATTGGCTCACCGACATGTGCGCTTCAGGTGTGGCCACCACCGGCAGCGTATTAATAAACAAACCGACCTGCTGCTCGATACCGCGCAGCTCCGCCGGACGGCCTGCCACGGTGGCGCCAAACGCGACGGTGGCCTGCCCGGTGTAATGCTGCGCCAGCAATAACCAGGCGGCTTGCACCAAGGTATTGAGCGTCACCTTGTTGCTTTGCGCGAAGGCTTTGAGGCGTTCGGTGTGAGCGACATCAAAGCTCAGGCGATGTTCGCCATTGGCCGCCCGGGCCGCAGGCGCCTCGGTCGACAGGCCACGCGCCAAGTGCGTAGGCGCCCGCAGGTTGACCAGTTGAGCTTTCCAGAACGTCTCGCTGGCAGCCTTGTCCTGCGCCTGCAGCCAGGCGATGTAATCGCGATAACGCCCGATCGGTGCGGACAGCGGCTCGCCCGCGTAGTGTTGCAACACCTCGCCAAATAACTGCGAACCACTCCAGCCGTCCATCAGGATGTGATGATTGGTGTAAATCAAGTGATAACTCGACGCCCCGGTGCGGATCACCGACAGGCTCAACAGCGGCGCTTGTTCCAGTACAAACCCCTGGGCCCGCGCCGACTCGGCCAGGCTATCGAGCGCCGCAGCGCACTCCACGCGGCCCTGCCAATCGAGCGCCTGCAGCGGCATGTGCCGCTGCTTGTAGACCACCTGCAACGGTTGCTCCACATCGGTCTGCCAGAGGAAACCGCTGCGCAAAATCGCATGCCGATCCACCGCCGCCTGCCAGGCCTGGCGAAAGCGCGGCACATCAAGGCCGTCCACGTCGATGCGCATCTGGTTGATGTAATCGCCCGAACCTTCGCCATACAGCGACTGGAACAACATGCCTTGCTGCATCGGCGACAGCGGGTACAGGTCTTCAACCTGCGAGACACTCAGTGGCAGCGCATCCAGTTGAGCTTGAGACAAGCGCGCCAGCGGGAAGTCCGACGGTGTCACGCCTTGATTCGCCGCAGCGCAGCAATGCTCGATCACGGTTTTGAGTTCCAACACGTAGTCATCCGCCAACTGTTGCACGGTTGCTTCGGCAAACATGGCTTGGCTGAAACTCCAGTTCAACTTCAGTTCACCGCCATAGACCTGACCATTGATTTCCAGCCAGTTGCCCAACGGCGCATCCAGGCTTTGCTCGCTGCCACTGGCATCACCGGAAGGCGCAAACAAACCTTCCTGTTCGCCGCCCTCGAAACTGCCGTCGAACTGCCCCAGGTAGTTGAACGTGATACGTGGGCGCGGCAAGGCGCCCAATGCTTCTCGCGCCTGGGCATTGCCCAGGTAGCGCAAGGCGCCAAAGCCCAGCCCCTTGTTCGGTACGGCGCGCAGTTGTTCCTTGATCTGTTTGAGCGAACCTGCCAACGAGTCGCTCGGCGTCAGTTGCAACGGATAGAGGCTGGTAAACCAACCGACGGTGCGGGTCAGGTCGATCTCATCGAACAGGTCTTCACGGCCGTGGCCTTCCAAGCGGATCAGCATCGACGCATCACCGGTCCAGCGCACAATGACGCGCGCCAGGGCTGTCAGCAGCAAGTCGTTGATCTGGGTCCGGTAGGCGCTTGGGGCGTCCTGCAACAACCGCCGGGTAAAGCCCTGGCCCAAGTGGGTAGTCACACTCAGTGCATGGCGGTTGCTCACGCTGGCCTGCGGGTCGGCGCCCGGCAAACCGGCGCGACTGCCGTGCAACTGGGTCTGCCACCACGCCAACTCCTGGGCCAGCGCCGTGGTGCCGGCGTAAGCCTGCAGCCGTTCGGCCCAGGCGCGGGTGGAGCTGGTTTTCGCCGGCAGCGCCACACGGGCGCCTTCAGCCAGTTGGCGGTAGGCCGTTTGCAGGTCTTGCAACACAATGCGCCAGGACACACCGTCCACCACCAAGTGATGGATCACCAACAGCAAGCGCTGCGAACCATCGGCCATGTCGACCAATACGGCGCGCAGCAAAGGGCCTTGGCTCAGGTCGAGGCTGCGCTGGGCTTCTTCGCCCAAGGCCTCAAGCTCCTCGCCAGTCGTGAGCGTGGTCTGCCACACCACCTGTTCGGCCTGGTGCTGCGCTGCGCCTCGATACGTTGCCGTCCAGCCATTTGCGCCTTGAACAAACGCGCTGCGCAAGGCGTCGTGATGCACGATCAACGCCTCAAGCGCTGCCACCAGCACGGGCACCTCCAACCGTTGGTGCGGTTGCAGTACCACGGACTGGTTCCAGTGCTCACGCGCGGGGATGTCATCGGCAAAAAACGCATGCTGGATCGGCAGCAGCAACGACTCGCCGGTCAGCGCTGACTGATCCAGCAGCAGCGCACCCTCGCCTTCACGGGCGACGGTCGCCAAGCTCTGCACGGTCTGGTGCTGGAACAGGTCCTTGGGCGTGAAGCGCACGCCCGCTTGGCGGGCACGGCTGACCACCTGGATCGAGATGATCGAGTCGCCACCCAGTTCGAAGAAGTTGTCATGCAAGCCCACACGCGGCAAACGCAGTACATCGGACCAGATCGCGGCGATTTTCTGCTCCAGTTGGCGCTGTGGTGCGACATACACCTGCTGCATCAGGCTCACGTCGGGCAACGGCAAGCCTTTGCGATCGAGCTTGCCATTCGGGGTCAGCGGCATGCGTGGCAGGAACAGCAGGTGCGTGGGCACCATGTAATCCGGCAGGCGGCTTTTCAAGGCGCGGCGCAGCCCTTCGCGGCAGTTCGATTGCGCCACGGCGTTGTCGATCAACGCCGGGTCCAAAGGCACCACATAGGCGACCAGCTGCTTGCCGGTCGGGCCTTCCTGGGCCACCACCACGGTTTCACCGACGCTGTCCTGTTCACGCAAGCGGGCTTCGATTTCACCCAGCTCGATACGAAAACCACGGATTTTCACTTGGTGGTCAACCCGGCCCAGGTAGTCCA
>NZ_UYXQ01000118.1 GCF_900624995.1 Pseudomonas antarctica | reverse complement strand
GTTCGTCCAGCCATTCATTGGCTTTTGCAGCGACATGATCGGCCGCAAGCCCTTCATTATTGCCGGCCGCGTCGGCCTGCTGTTTCTGTCCATTCCGGCGTTCATGCTGATCACCAGCGGCAAGATCGGCCTGATCTTTGCGCGCTTGCTGATCCTCGCCGTGATCCTGAACTTCTTCATCGGCGTGATGGCCTCGACCTTGCCGGCGATGTTCCCCACGCACTTGCGTTACAGTGCGTTGGCGAGTGCGTTCAACGTCTCAGTATTGATCGCCGGCATCACCCCCACCGCCGTGGCGTGGCTGGTGGAAAGCACCCACAACTTGTTCATGCCCGCCTACTACCTGATGGTGTTTGCGGTGATCGGCCTGATCACCGGCCTGACCATGAAGGAAACCGCCAACAAGCCCCTTCGCGGCGCGGCACCGGCGGCCTCGGACATGGAAGAAGCCAAGGAAATACTGCAAGAGCACCACGACAATATCGAGCAGAAGATTGAGGACATCGATGCCGAAATTGCTGCACTCGAAGTCAAACGCCAGAACCTGGTGCAGCAGCACCCACGGATTAATTAACACCTGATCGTGCGTGGCAGCCTGCGCCGCCACGCCTTTGGAGTGCTCAAGCATGGTTATCAGCGTCACCGCAGCACAGTCGTTACTCAGCGCCGATGAGCGCGCTGCCATTGCCGAAATAGAAGCCACCACCAGCATTTTGCAACTGGTCACCCGCCTGACCGGCATGCGCTTTGCCGGTATCGCCAAATTCACCGACCAGCAATGGGTGGTGTGTTCGGCCTATGACCCGCTGCAAATGGGCATTCATGTCGACGACGTACTCGACCTGGAAACCACGCTGTGCAGTGAGTTCTGCATCAACCCTCAAACATTGTTCATCCCGCAGATCAGCCAGAACGGCCGGTTTGCCGCACGCCCAGTGGTCAAGCAATACGCCATCGAGAGCTATGCCGGCGCACCGATCTTCCTGCCCGATGGCCGCCTGTTCGGCGCGCTGTGCGCCCTGGATTCGCGGGCGATGCTGTTTGACGACCCCAACTTGCCGGAAACCCTGAGCCTGTTTGCGCGGCTGATTGGCTGTATTTTTTTCGCTAACCTGACAACGACTGATCAATAAACGCCGCTCTGCCGCGCAGCGCAGCAATATCGCGTTTTGGCGCAGCGCCAAACAATCGGCTGTACTCACGACTGAACTGTGAAGGGCTTTCATAGCCCACTTGGAACGCTGCACGCGATACGTCCTGATGCTCGTTCAACATCAAACGTCGCGCCTCGTTCAAGCGCAACCACTTCTGATACTGCAACGGGCTCATGGCCGTCAGTTGCCGAAAGTGATGGTGAAAAGTGGCCGCGCTCATTTGTACCCGCGCGGCCAATTCATCCACACGCAGCGGTTCACCGTAATTGAGTTTCAGCCAGTCGAGCGCCTTGGCAATTCGATAGCCCGGCCCATCCACGGAACAGATCTGGCGCAATCGCAGGGACTGGTCGCTCTTCAACAATCGGTAGTGAATCTCACGCTGAATCAGCGGGGCGAGTACCGGTATCGCCTCGGGCTCATCCAACACTGCAACCAGGCGCGCGAAAGACGCCAGTATGTCTTCGGTGACAGTGCCAATACCCACGCCCTTCAATACCGCCCGCTCACGCGTTGGCGGCGCATCACTCTGGGCAATCAGCTCGGCGAGGATGCGCAGATCCAGCTTGAACGTCAGCCCCAGACAGGGCGCCAAGGGGCTGGCGGCCAGTACTTGCGAATTAGCCGGGATGTCCAGTGACGTGACCAGAAATCGCGAGGTGTCGTACGTATAGCCCTCGCCACCGACCCACAACTGCTTCTCGCCCTGGGCAACCAGGACGACGCTCGGCTCGACCATACACACCACCGGCGCAGCGGGTTGCTCACGCCGATAAAAGCCCAGCCCCGGGATCGGCATGGGGCAGTCGCCGGGTGCTGCGACCCGCGCGGCAATCGACTGAACGAGCAAGGCCAGCGGTGATTGAGGGAAATGCTTTGTGTTCATGGCAGGCTCTGTCTTTTCTTCCGTGAACTTTACCGCGCCAGCAACTGCGCGTCCCAAGCAAGCGCGCAGACTCAGAGGATCAGGCAAGTATCCCAGTGAATACACACTACAGAACCCTAGTCCGCAGCGGGAAGATGGGCCACCCCACTTCGCCAAGGATCAACCGATGAAAAGCCTCTTGCTCGCCCTGAGTTTGCTGGTGAGTTCTTTTTCTTCAATGGGAGCCGATATGTCCAACGGTGAGGACAACTTCTCTACAAGCGACAAGGTGACGATTGAAAAGGTCACCTTCAATAATCAGTACGCAATGCAAGTCGCGGGCAATCTGTTCTTGCCCAAGCGCATTGCCCCTGGCGCAAAAAATTCGGCAATTATCGTCGGCCATCCGATGGGCGCCGTCAAAGAACAGAGCGCCAAGCTCACCACGTTCTTCAAAGGCAACTTGCTGTAATGTCCGATCATACTCACACGCATCGCTGGGGCGCCGTGTTCGCCATGTCATTGGCCGCGTTCGCCCTGGTGGCCTCCGAATTCATGCCCGTCAGCCTGCTGACGCCGCTGGCGGCCGACCTGCACATCTCTGAAGGCCAGGCCGGCCAGGGGATCTCCGTGTCGGGGCTGTTCGCCTTGCTCACCAGTCTGTCGATTGCGGGCGTGGCGGCACGGGTCGATCGCCAACGCTTGCTGCTCGCGCTCACCCTACTGATGATCCTGTCCGCCACCGTCGTGGCACTGGCGCCGAACTACCTCACATTTATGCTCGGCCGTGCATTGATCGGCGTAGCCATCGGTGGCTTCTGGTCACTGTCGGCGGCGACTGCAATGCGCCTGGTCCCCTCAGCCCACGTGCCGCGCGCCTTGGCGATCGTCAACGGCGGTAACGCACTGGCGACAGTGATTGCGGCGCCGCTGGGCAGCTTCCTCGGTGGCCTGATCGGTTGGCGTGACGCGTTTTTTTGCGTCGTCCCCGTCGCCATTGTTGCCGGCGTATGGTTGCTGGCAAGCCTGCCCTCGATCAAGACGGACACAAAGGCCAAGACCGATAACGTGTTTCGCCTGATCAAGAACGCCACCGTGGCCTTGGGCATGGAGGCCGCTTGTGTGTTTTTCATGGGCCAGTTCATGCTGTTCACTTACCTGCGCCCATTCCTGGAAAACGTCACACACGCAAGCGTGCCCACACTGTCGCTGATGTTATTGGTGTTGGGCCTGGCCGGGCTTGCGGGGACCGTTCTGATTGAGCGCTTTGTGCGAAACAGCCTGTACCTGACGCTGATGGTCATCCCACTGTTGATGGCACTGATCGCCATAGGGCTGCAATGGCGACCACTGTTTTGCTGGGCCTGTGGGGCCTGGTTGCCACAGCAGCACCGGTGGGCTGGTGGACCTGGCTTTCGAGAGTTCTGCCGGAGGATGCCGAGGCAGGAGGCGGGCTGATGGTCGCAATCATCCAATTGGCAATCGCCTCCGGTGCAACCCTAGGTGGCGCGGTGTTCGACCTGAGCGGCTACCGGGCCACGTTTGAACTCAGCGCAGCGTTGCTGGGTATCGCCAGCCTGTTGGCCTACCTGACCTCGCGGCGCGCTACAGCGACATACGTGAGCAGCCGCGCTACCTGAAAAACTGACTCGGCGTCTTGCCAAACTGCTTCTTAAACATGCTGGTAAAGGCGCTCGGGCTTTCATAGCCCAACTCGATGGCCACATCGATGATCTTCTCCCCCACCGCAATGCGCTCCAGCGCCAGCAGCAAGCGTGCTTGTTGGCGCCATTGGCCGAAGGTCAGGCCGGTTTCCTTACGGAACAAGCGCTGGATGGTTTTCTGATCCACGCCCAGTCGATCACTCCAATCCGCCACCGTCGAGGCATCCCCCGGCTCCTGTTGCAGCGCCTGGCAGATACGGTTGATGCGCAGGTCGGCTGGCTGGGGCAGCGACAGTGGCAAGGCTGGCAGGATGGCAAGCTCGTCGAGGATCAGGTGCATGATCCGTGCGTCGCGCGAATCCTCGGCGTAAGGTGGCTTCAAGCTGACCGAGGCCTTGATCAGCTCGCTCAGCAATGGCGATACACTGACGGTCTTGGGTTCACTCGGCAGGTTGGGGTAGCGGTCCGGGCGCACAAACACGCTGCGCATCTTCAGGGTGCCCACGCAGCGCAGTGAATGGACTTGCCCGCAGGGCATCCAGAAGCCGCGATTGGGCGGCACCGTCCATTGGTTCAGCGCCGAATACACCACCATCACGCCTTCGACGGCGTAGAGCAGTTGATGCTTCTCGTGGCTATGCTCGGGGATCACCCAGTTTTCGGGGTAATCGGTGGCGGAACTGATCACAGCCCAGTTGCCTTCGTCGATCTCCCGTAGGAATACATCCAGTGATTTAATAATTTCGCCCTTTTTGCGATGGTTGGCGCCCGAATTTCGCGAGACAGGCATTTTCAGCGAATCTAGCATAAACGCCGCAACATCTAGAAACGGGCAGCGCGCTAAAGTACGCACTGCCCCTGTTCGCTGCCTTGTATGGAATGCCTGCATGTCGAGCCTGACCGCGCCACCCGCCGTTGCAACCACTACGCCGCAAATTAGCCCCTTGGTCGTACGCGTCCTCGGCGCCTGCGCCCTGGCGCACATGGTCAATGACCTGATACAGGCCGTGCTGCCGTCGGTTTACCCGATGCTCAAGGCCAACTACGGGCTGAGCTTTACCCAAGTCGGCCTGATCACCCTCACCTTTCAATTGACCGCGTCCTTGCTGCAACCCTGGATCGGTTACCACACCGACCGCCACCCTAAACCCTGGCTGCTGCCCGCGGGCATGGTGTGCACATTGATTGGCATTCTGATGCTGGCATTTGTCGGCACCTTCCCGTTGATCCTGTTGGCGGCGGCGCTGGTTGGTGTCGGCTCGTCGACCTTCCACCCGGAAACCTCACGCGTGGCACGTCTGGCCTCGGGCGGCCGTTACGGCCTGGCGCAATCGACCTTCCAGGTCGGCGGCAATACCGGCAGCGCCTTCGGCCCGTTGCTGGCGGCGGCGATCATCATTCCCTACGGCCAAACCCATATCGCCTGGTTCGGGCTGTTCGCCGTGTTCGCGATCATGGTGCTGTACGGCTTGAGCCGTTGGTACCGCCACCACCTCAACCTGTTCAAACTCAAGCAAGGCGGCAAGGCCACCCACGGTTTGTCCAAAGGCCGCGTGACCTTTGCCTTGGTGGTATTGGCGCTGCTGGTGTTCTCCAAATACTTCTACATGACCAGCCTCACCAGCTACTTCACCTTTTACCTGATCGAGAAGTTCCACCTGTCGGTGGCCAGCTCGCAGATGTACCTGTTCCTGTTCCTCGGCGCCGTTGCTGTTGGCACCTTTGCCGGCGGGCCGATTGGCGACAAGATCGGGCGCAAGAAAGTCATCTGGTTCTCGATCCTGGGCGCCGCGCCCTTCACCCTGGCCCTGCCCTACGTCGACCTGTTCTGGACCGCCATCCTCAGCGTGGTGATCGGCTTCATCATCGCCTCGGCCTTTTCGGCCATCGTGGTATTCGCCCAGGAACTGGTGCCGGGCAATGTGGGGATGATCGCCGGGATCTTCTTCGGCCTGATGTTCGGCTTCAGCGGTATTGGCGCCGCGTTGCTGGGCTTGCTGGCCGACAACCACGGCATCGAGTACGTCTATAAAATCTGCTCGTTCCTGCCGTTGGCGGGCATCCTGACGATCTTGCTGCCCTCGACCAAAGGCGTCTGACCGGCCGATCACCCGCCCGCACAGCTAGTTGTGGCGAGTGGGCCTCTTGTGGCGAGCGAGCTTGCCACAAGAGGCCACTTTTTATATCAGCCTGGAAATCACCATGGTGCCCAGACCGAACAGACACATCACACCCCCAACGTAAGCCACTGTGCGCCAGGGTTGCCACCTTGCAAGATACGTCACCGTGTGGGCCAGACGAGCCACTGTAAACCCGCCGAACAGCCAGACCGTGACGACACTGGAACTTCCCAGCGCCACGCACAACCCGCCCAACACGAAAAACAGCGGAATGTTCTCCAGGTCATTCGCCCAGGCCTTTTTCGCTCTGCTGACGTGTGACAGTTCTTCCGATTGCGCTTGGCGGCTGAAAAAAGCTGCATCCTCGAGGTTAGTGAACGCTAAACCTCGAATTCGGAAGAAGCCCTGGTAACAGGAAATCGCCAACATCTTCAGGCACAACACCAACACGCACCCCGCGTAGGCCTGTAAAAGATCACTCATCTCGGCCCCCATTCACGACGATGTAAAGCAACGGCCCCGCCGACACAAACACCGCCGTCAGCAAAAAATACGGCACCAGCGAACCCACCGACCGCCCTCGTCCGCGCGCATCCCGGTACATCCACACACACGCCAGCAGCGCCATCAGATACAGGTCAATCACCACCTGCGCGGTGTCCGGCCTGGACATCAGTTCCCGCCCAGACGCCAACAGTGATTGCTCAGCCATGAGCATCGTGGCCACGGTGTACAACGAAAATCCCAGCAAACCGGCCAGGGCGAAATGAGGTCTGCGCATGGTGCCGTCCTTGAAATGATCGAGGCTCAACATAGTGATAAGGTTGCGCCTCTCGCAATGACCTCGGAGGTCATGATCAGGCCATGGACACCCCTTCAACTGCCGGCCAGCACCTGCGCCAACTGCGTCGACACGCCAAGCTCAGCCAGCTGGACCTGGCCTTGATCACGGGTGTTTCCCAGCGCCACCTCAGCTGCATCGAAACCGGCCGCGCCAAGCCGAGCCCGAGCAGTTTGCATACGTTGCTCACGGCCTTGGACGCCCCGCTGGAGCAATGCAACCGCGTGTTCCTTGCCGCCGGTTATGCGCCGCGCTACACCGCCACCCCACTCGCCGCCCCGGCAATGGCCGCCATTCGTGAAGCCGTCAGCCACGTGTTGCACGCCAACAACCCCGCCCCGGCGATTCTGTTGGGCGGCCAGTGGGAAGTCCTCGCCGCCAATGCCAGCACTGGCGTGTTATTTGAGCTGGTGGGACTCAAAGCGAATGCCGCCGACGGGCTGAACCTGCTGACCACACTGCTGCAAACCGGGGGCCTGGGCGATCACCTGATCAACGCCGAAGAGATTCGCACCCTGGCCTGGCAACGCGCCACCCGTGAAGCGCTGGGCAACCCTGCGTTGGCGACATTGCTGGCGAGCCTGCCAGTGCCCACCAGCACCGAGCGGCCCAATGAAATGCCGCCATTGGTGTTGACGCGCATCCGCTCAACCCGCGGTGAGCTGAACTTCCTGTCGACCTTCACCACCTTCGGCATGCCTCAGGACATCACCCTTACCTCACTGCGTATCGAGCATCTGATTCCCGCTGACGAGCCGACCTGGCAGGTCATGCGTGCCGCCTATGAGTCGTATGCGGCGCTGGTTTTGTGAAATAGCTGTACGTAGACTGCCGCCATACCTCCCACCTGAAGGCGGCGAAAAAACGTGATGCAAGTTACCGAAGTCTCCATTGCCCAATTGCGCGCTGCGCTTGAAAGCGGCCAGACCACTGCCGTTGAACTGGTTAAGGCTTACCTGGCGCGGATCGAGGCCTATGACGGCCCGCAGACCGCGACCGCATTGAACGCCGTGGTGGTACGCAACCCGGAGGCACTTAAAGAAGCCGAGGCCTGCGATGCGCGCCGGGCCAAAGGCGAGACCTTGGGACCATTGGACGGCATCCCCTATACCGCCAAGGACAGCTACCTGGTCAAGGGCCTGACGGCTGCTTCAGGCAGCCCGGCCTTCGCCAAACTGGTCGCGCAGCGCGATGCGTTCACGATTGAGCGCCTGCGTAACGGCGGCGCCATCTGCCTGGGCAAAACCAATATGCCGCCGATGGCCAATGGCGGGATGCAGCGTGGCGTTTATGGCCGCGCAGAGAGCCCATATAACGCGAACTACCTGACCGCACCGTTTGCCTCCGGCTCGTCCAACGGTGCAGGCACGGCAACAGCTGCCAGCTTCGCCGCCTTCGGCCTGGCCGAAGAAACCTGGTCGAGCGGACGCGGCCCGGCGTCCAATAACGGCCTGTGCGCCTACACGCCGTCGCGCGGGGTAATTTCGGTGCGCGGCAACTGGCCGCTGACGCCGACCATGGACGTGGTGGTGCCGTACGCGCGCACCATGGCCGACCTGCTCGAAGTCCTCGAGGTGGTGGTCGCTGAAGACACCAACCCACGTGGCGACCTGTGGCGTCTGCAACCCTGGGTGCCAATCCCGAGCGTGGCCTCGGTGCGCCCAGCGTCTTATGCGGAGCTGGCCGTTAGCAGTGAATCCCTGGTGGGCAAACGCTTCGGCGTGCCGCGCATGTACATCAACGCCGACCCCGACGCCGGCACCAGCGAAAAGCCAGGGATCGGCGGGCCGACCGGGCAAAAGATCAACACCCGCGCCAGCGTGATCGACCTGTGGCACGCCGCTCGCCAGGCGCTGGAAGCCGCCGGTGCCGAAGTGATCGAGGTGGACTTCCCACTGGTCTCCAACTGCGAAGGCGACCGCCCTGGCGCGCCGACGGTGTTTACCCGTGGCGTGGTCTCCAAGGAATTCCTGCACGACGAATTGTGGGAGCTGTCGGCCTGGGCGTTCGATGACTTCCTACGCGCCAATGACGACCCGGCGTTGAACCGCCTGGCAGACGTAGACGGGCCTAATATCTTCCCGCATGACCCAGGCACCCTGCCCAACCGTGAAGACGACCTGGCCGCCGGTATGGATGAGTATGTGCGCATGGCCGCGCGCGGCATCACGCCGTGGAATGAAATCAGCACGGTGCCGGATGGCCTGCGCGGCCTGGAACAAACCCGGCGCATCGACCTGGAAGACTGGATGGACACCCTAGGGCTGGATGCGGTGCTGTTCCCCACCGTGGCCGATGTTGGCCCGGCGGATGCCGACGTTAATGAAGCGTCTGCTGACATTGCCTGGAGCAACGGCGTGTGGGTGGCCAATGGCAACCTTGCGATTCGCCACCTGGGCGTACCCACCGTCACCGTGCCGATGGGCGTGATGGCAGACATTGGCATGCCGGTGGGGCTGACCTTCGCCGGGCGTGCCTATGACGACTCGGCGCTGCTGCGGTTTGCGTGCGCGTATGAAGCCACCGGCAGCAAACGCCAGATCCCACCGCGCACGCCGCCGTTGGCAGCCGAATAGACGCTGGCAAGAAATGTGGGAGTGGGCTTGCCTGCGATAGCGGTGATCAGTTGGCCTAGTTGTCACTCAAAGATAGCCATCGCAGGCAATCCAGCTCCCACAGATTTTGCTGTGTTTCAACTCAAGCCATGTAGGGCACGGCAATCAGCAAGATTGCCGTGCCGTGGGTGGCGGTCGCCGCCAGTACGCCATAGCGCAACCGCACCAGCGCGCAGGCCAACCCTTCGATCAGGGTGAACAGCAACACCGGCCAGCCGAGTTGGGTCACGCTCAGCGCCAGGAATGCATGGCAGGCCGCAAAGGCTACGCCGCTGATCAATGCCGCACGTAATGGTGTCAGCTGTTGCTCCAGGTAACCTTGCAAAAACCCGCGAAACAGCACCTCTTCCAATGCATTAGCGCCATAGGCCAAGACCACCATGCCCGGCAGCCAGACCCAGTAGCCATGGATATCGCTGGCCTCGATGCCTTGGTAAACCCGCAGCGGCACACCGATCAAACAGCCAACTACCAGCCCTGCACCCAGGCCAACAACCGGGTTGCCGATGGTCCAGCGCACCAGCCGCCACAACTGCGGCGCGATGCGTGCCAACAGCATAATCAGCAACACCGACAGCCCGCCCAGTACCGCAAGCACGAACGCATTGGCGCTGAATGCAACCTGCACCTCGCGGCTGAGCACCCACAGGCCCAGCGGCGTCATTGCATCACGCATCAACACAAACGCCGCCAACAGGATCAGGATGCGCATCGCGGTCAGCGCCCTGGGCGTCAGCGCAAACCACACGCCAAACAACACCAGACCAGGCGCCACGTGGCTGGCGTAGTTGATCAGTATCACTAAGCCCTGAGTGATCATGCGCGAGTCAACCTTGAGCCACGGCAATCATGTCGATCTCGACCGCCGCCGACTTCGGCAACTGCATCACCCCAAGCGACGTACGCGTGTGCGCCCCGGCGCTGCCGAGAATCTCGTGCAACAGGTCCGAGGCGCCGTTGGCCACTTCACTTTGCTGATCAAAGTCTTCAGCGCTGCGCACATACACGGTGATGCGCGGGATGGCCTTGATCTGATCCAGCGAACCCAGCGCCTGCTTGAGCAAGCCCAGGCAACGCAGCGCGCTGATACCGGCGGCGATTTGCGCCTGGCCCAGGGTCAGGCTGTCGCCGACTTTGCCCGGCAAAACCACAGTGTCGCCCACACGCGGAATCTGGCCGCTGATGTACAAGTGGTTGCCCTCGCGCACCCACGGCGTGTAGTTGCCGCCGATTCTGAATTCGTCCAACTGATAGCCGATGCGCTGTTGAGCGGCCTGGTATTTTTCGTCGCGCGTCATGGGCGTGCAACCTCGTTTCGACGTTGCCATTCATCCACCATATCGCCCAGGGTCTTGGGAATGTCGTTGCGAATCCAGGCCATGAATGGCCGGTCGAACGTGAACGCAGGGCCACAGTGTTTAAGCATGAAACGGCGTACGTTCTGGGTATTTTTGTAGTGTGGCGTCACGGGCGTGGCGCGGGTGATGGGGTCGCTGTGCCAGTCAAAATCCATGTTGTTCACCGGGCGATTGTTGTTTCTGCAGTAGCATAGCCATGGGCTACTTGGGCAGGAAGCGGCAAGTTCAGTCTTGGAAAGACCTCAAGGTACTAAGACATCATACAAGACCAACAAACTCTTAGAGCGGCTTAAACCCAAGCTTTTCAAGGTATTTAAAAATTTCACTTTCCTTCGTTACTCGAATCACTGCACTGTTGTACGACGACTAAAATTGTCGTGTCCGCCCCCCCCCAACAACAATAAGGAAACACCCATGCCAAACGTCAAAGTGCTGATCGGTTTTCTGTGCCTGTTCACCGGCTACGTCGCCGCTGCGCCCGCCCCCGCCGAGAAGGATGTGGCCCAAGCGGTCGACCAACTGACCCAAGCCATGCTGCACCTGGACCTCAAGCAGTTGCACGCCTTGACCAGAGACAAACTCACCTACGGCCACTCCAGCGGCAAGGTGCAGAACAAAGCGCAATTTAACGCTGACCTTGAAACCCACACCAGCGCCTTCAAGACCCTGGAAATGCAGAACCAGACCATCACCCTCGACGGCGACACCGCCCTGGTGCGCAACCACTTTCACGCGCTGGCGGTGAACAGCGGCGTAGACACGCCCACCGACATCGACAACTTCCAGGTCTGGCAGAAGCAAAAAGGTCAATGGCTGCTGATCGGGCGTCAGGCTTACAAGTACTGACCGCCCTCGGTGCGGCTCACCACCGCACCACTTCGCGTACCTTCACCAGCGCCTCACGCAGCGCCGCCATGTCCACCGAGCCCAGCGCCAACCGCAACGCATGCGGTACGATTGCCGACACCGCAAACGGCTCGGCGGTGGACACGCAAATACCCTCGCGCTGCAACACCATGGCGACCTGATCAGCTCGCGCGTCCTCCCCCAGCGGCAACCATAAAAAATACGATGAAGGGTGGCTGACGTACTCCACGCCTTTGAGCACCTGCGCCGCCAAGGCCTGCCGCGCCTGGGCATCCTGGCGTTTTTGCGCTTCCAACTGCGCGACGGTGCCGTCCTCGATCCAGGCCACGGCCAGCGCGCTCATCACCCCGGGCACGTTCCAAGTGGTGGCCATGATGGTGCGCTCCAGCTTCTTTACCCACGGCGC
>NZ_UYXQ01000117.1 GCF_900624995.1 Pseudomonas antarctica | reverse complement strand
GATTTTGTGAAGATGATTCACAACGGCATCGAGTACGGGATGATGCAGGCGTTTGCCGAAGGTTTTGACATTCTCAAGACCAAGAACTCGGAAAACCTGCCGCAAGATCAGCGCTTTGATCTCAACGTCGCCGACATCGCCGAAGTCTGGCGTCGAGGCAGCGTGGTCTCGTCGTGGTTGCTGGACCTGACCGCCGACGCCTTGGCCACCGACCCGAAACTGGACGGTTACTCCGGCTCCGTGGCTGACAGTGGCGAAGGCCGCTGGACCATCGAAGCGGCTATGGAGCAAGCGGTGCCGGTACCGGTGCTGTCCACTTCGTTGTTTGCGCGTTTCCGTTCCCGCCAGCAGAGCACCTACGGTGACAAAATGCTGTCTGCCATGCGCTTCGGTTTTGGCGGCCATGTGGAGACTTCCAAAAAATGACCGTTAACGGCAAGAAACCCAAGGCCGAACCCGCGCCACCGACCACGCTGTTTCTGTTTGGCGCCCATGGCGACCTGGTCAAGCGCCTGCTGATGCCGGCGCTGTACAACTTGAGTCGCGACGGCTTACTGGGTGACGGCCTGCGCATTGTTGGCGTTGATCACAACGCCATCAGTGACGCCGACTTTGCCAAGAAACTCGAGGACTTCATCCGTACCGAAGCTGCGAGCAAGGTCAAGGGCAATGGCGATAACGCCCTCGACCCTGAGCTGTGGGCGCAGTTGGCCAAAGGCATCAGCTACGTCGAGGGTGACTTCCTCGACGACAGCACCTACGCCGACATCGGCAAGAAGATCGCCGACAGCGGCACCGCCAACGCAGTGTTCTACCTGGCCACCGCACCGCGCTTTTTCAGTGAAGTGGTGCAGCGTCTGGGCAGCGCCGGTTTGCTTAACGAAACCGACGATGGCTTCCGCCGTGTGGTGATCGAAAAGCCGTTCGGCTCTGACCTTGCCACCGCCGAAGCGCTGAACGCGTGCCTACTCAAGGTGATGAGCGAGAAGCAGATCTATCGCATTGACCATTATCTGGGCAAGGAGACGGTGCAGAACATTCTGATCAGCCGTTTCTCCAACGTGCTGTTCGAAGCGTTCTGGAACAACCATTACATCGATCACGTGCAGATCACCGCGGCAGAAACCGTCGGCGTGGAAACCCGGGGCAATTTCTTCGAAAAAACCGGTACCCTGCGCGACATGGTGCCCAACCACCTGTTCCAGTTGCTGGCGATGGTGGCCATGGAGCCGCCAGCGGCATTTGGCGCAGATGCGGTGCGTGGCGAGAAGGCCAAGGTCGTTGGGGCTATCCGGCCCTGGTCCTTGGACGATGCGCGGGCCAACTCGGTACGCGGCCAATATACCGCTGGCGAAATCGCCGGCAAGCCGCTTCCCGGTTACCGCGAAGAAGCCAATGTTGCGCCCGACAGCAGCACAGAGACGTTTGTGGCCCTCAAGGTCATGATCGACAACTGGCGCTGGGTCGGCGTGCCGTTTTACTTGCGTACCGGCAAACGCATGAGCATTCGCGACACTGAAATCGTGATCTGCTTCAAGCACGCACCCTACGCGCAGTTTCGCGACACCGAAGTGGATGAGCTCAGGCCCACCTATCTCAAGATCCAGATCCAACCGAATGAAGGCATGTGGTTCGACCTGCTGGCCAAGAAGCCTGGGCCGACCCTGGAGATGGCCAGTATCGAGCTGGGTTTTGACTACAAGGACTTCTTCGAGATGCAGCCGTCGACGGGTTACGAAACCCTGATCTACGACTGCATGACCGGTGATCAGACCCTGTTTCAGCGCGCCGACAACATTGAAAACGGCTGGCGTGCGGTGCAGCCGTTCCTTGATGCCTGGAAAGAGGACGACGGTATCCAGGCCTATAAGGCCGGTGAAGATGGCCCGGCCGCTGCCGATGCGTTGTTGGCCCGCGATGGCCGCGCCTGGCATAGCCTCGGATGAGTGACGCCGCGATCCATCCCATCCGGTTTGTATTGAGTGATATGGACGGCACGCTGCTGCGCGCCGATCACACGCCCAGTCAGCGCACTATCGATACGGTGCGCGCACTGCGCGATGCAGGGGTATTGTTCAGCCTGGCCAGCGGGCGACCGCCCAAGGCCATGATGCACATGGTCGAGGCGTTCGGCATCGATGTACCGGTGGCGGGTTTTAACGGCGGTACGTTGGTCAATCCCGATGGCAGCATACTGCTGGCGCATCATCTGCCGGCTGAAGCGGCGTTGGTGACCTTGGCGCTATTTTCCGCAGAGCCGGACGTAGAAGTCTGGCTGTTTGCCGACGGTGAATGGCTGCGACGTGATCCACCGGGGCCGATGGTTGCCGTGGAAGCGGCTGGCCTGGGGTACGGGCCACTGGTTGTGGAGAGTTTTGAGCCGTATCTGGATCGGGTCGACAAGATCGTCGCGGCGAGTCGCAACGCGCCGTTACTGGTCGAGCTGGAGGCGCAGTTGCAGCCTAAAGTGCAGGGGCTGGCCCATGTATCACGCTCGCAACCGATTTACCTGGATGTGACGGCGATGCTGGCCAACAAAGGCGATGCACTGAAATCCCTGGCTGCCCACCTCGGGGTGCCGCTGGAACAGACGGCTGCCATTGGCGATGGCGGCAACGACCCGGCGATGTTTCACGTGGCGGGTCTATCGATTGCCATGGGCCAGGCTGAAGAGGCCGTCAAGCGCCAAGCCAGTGTTGTCACCGATAGCAATATCGACGACGGCGCTGCGCAAGCCATTGAACGGTTTATTCTCGCGGCGTACTAACAGTGCCACGTTGAATCGACCCTGCGCTGACACCGAACTTCCGATCATTGTTTCTGCTTGCAGGCAATGATCGGAAGTTGCTCTGTCGATTTACTTTGGCATCGCCCACGACTGCAACTGATGGCCATCTTTGTCGAGTTCGGCGCGCGCCTGTAACAGCAAATCTTCCAATTGCGCCGGATCGGTATAAGCACTCGAAGACAGCTGTTTGCTGCCGATACGGGTATTGGTGCGGTCGATGACGCTCAGGCTGAGGGCGCCGTTGCCATCGTGCCAGGCCACGCACTGAAAGGGCTGGAAAGCGCGGTCTGCGATCAAAAGAGCTTCGTTGATGCGGAGCGGGGCGTTCATGTGGGTCTTCTCTCTAAAATGCCCATTCAAGTGTGTACCGTTGGTTGGGCGGGCCAAACGGTGAGTTACTTGTACTGATGCACGATGGCGGGGTACGGGTCACATGTTAGAGCGAGAAATTTCAACTTTCCGTGATTAACGTCATGTAAGCGGCTGTTTTGAAAGCCGTATGACGTTTTGACGCACTTCAACTTTTCTGCCGGAAAACCCCAGGAAGTGGCTTTTTGCCAACACTTATAGCGAAACGGTACAAGGCGTGCGTCAATACCTTGTTAGTGTTAACGCCAGGCTTCACAAGCTCCTGTTTCTAAATAACTTTAATAATTTTGGCGCCAAGGAATAGTCATGCTTGTTACACCTGCCCAACGACGCCTGCTGGTGGTTGATCCCTGTGAAGACTGCCATGCGCTATTGCCCGGTCTTCGCGCTGCCGGGTGGCAAGTGGACAGCTGTGCGCTCGGCGCGGTGGGTGACAGGTCCTGTGATGTGGGCTTGCTGCGTTTGCAGCCCGAGCACCTTGAGCGGCCCGAAGCGGTCAAGGAGTTGATCAGCCGCAGCGGTACCGAATGGATCGCCGTGCTCAGCCAGGATGTTGTACGCCTGCAAAATGTCGGTGATTTTGTGTGCGAGTGGTTTTTCGACTTCCACACGTTACCGTTTGATGTTGCACGTGTGCAGGTCACTTTGGGGCGTGCGTTCGGCATGGCGCGCTTGCGCGGCAAAGGCTACGCGCTGGTTGACGAGCCCGAACATGAGTTACTCGGCGACAGCCGACCCCTCCGTGAACTGCGCAAACTGCTGGCCAAGCTTGCGCCTACCGAATCCCCGGTACTGATTCGCGGGGACAGCGGCACCGGCAAAGAGCTGGTAGCCAAAACCCTGCATCGCAAATCCCAGCGGCATGCCAAGCCGTTTGTTGCGATCAACTGCGGGGCCATTCCCGAACACTTGATCCAGTCCGAACTGTTCGGCCATGAAAAAGGTGCGTTTACCGGTGCGCACCAGCGCAAGGTCGGGCGCATCGAGGCGGCCCATGGAGGTACGCTGTTTCTCGATGAAATTGGCGATTTGCCGATGGAGCTGCAAGCCAACCTGCTGCGTTTTCTGCAGGAAAAACAGATCGAGCGCGTCGGCGGCAGCCAGCCCATCCCGGTGGATGTGCGGGTGCTGGCAGCAACCCACGTCGACCTGGAAGCGGCGGTTGCGAAGGGCGCCTTCCGCGAAGACCTGTACTACCGGCTCAATGTCTTGCAGGTGATCACCGCCCCGTTGCGCGAGCGCCATGGCGACGTGGCGATGCTGGCCAATCACTTTTCGCGTTTTTACAGCCGGGAAACCGGCCGCCGCCCGCGCAGTTTCAGCGAAGATGCATTGGTGGCCATGGGGCAACACCCGTGGCCGGGCAATGTGCGCGAGCTGGCCAACCGTGTGCGCCGTGGCTTGGTGCTGGCGGAAGGGCGTCAGATCGAGGCTGTTGATCTGGGATTGCAAGGCGAGCAGGCAATCGGGCCGCCGATGGCGACACTGGAAGATTACAAACACCGCGCCGAACGCCAGGCGCTGTGCGATGTGCTCAACCGGCACAGCGACAACCTGAGTGTCGCGGCCCGTGTGTTGGGGGTGTCCCGGCCGACGTTCTACCGGTTGCTGCACAAACACCAGATCCGCTAGGGCGGGTAAACCGAAAAGCCCCGCAACGACCCTTATCGTTGCGGGGCTTTTAGCTGTGGCGAGCGGGCTTATCCCGCGTTGGGCTGCGAAGCAGCCCCTCCATCAAAAGTAATACGGAAACTTCAAACTGAACGTAAAGTCCGGCGCATCATCCGTCATCCCAATCGACAGGTTCGGCACAATTGTCAGGTTATCCGACGCCGCAATCGTCATGCCCACGTTGAAATAACCGGCGTTGGCATCGCTGGAAACCACCGATTGCCAATCCTGGCCGCTTTGCTTGACCCGGCTCTTGCGTTGCACCAGATCGGTCACCGAGAACGACATGCTCATCTTCTCGTTGAGGGCGAAAGCGACGCCTACACCGAGCTGGAAGCTGTCACCCAGGCTGATTTTGCCGGGGATCTTCTGGTTAACGTTAGGGCTGATATCGCTGAACGAATCCTCGAAGTTATGGGTATAGGACAGCGAACCGAACAGCACGGCCGGGTCGAAGGTCTTGACCAGGGAAATGCCAGGCGTCACCGACCACACACCGTTACCCGTGGGCAGGCTTTCCGGCACGGCGAGGTTATCGTTGCCCGGTTGCGCGATCAGCTTGATGCCATACGGGTCTTGGCCGGTAGGGGCCTTGACGCGTACCGACACCACCGCATCCGGCAGGTTGGCGCTCTCGTCGAGAAACTTGTACGCAATGCCGAAGTTAACATCGCCGATGGTTGGGTCGCGGGTGACCGAGCCTTCCGAGGTGGCGTTGGAGTTACCGCCGGCGCCCCCCGATTGGTAAGTCGATTCGCGATACACCACCGGCACGTTCAAGTCGAATTGCCAACGGTTGTCCAGGTTGTAGCGGCCGGTGAGGTCCAGGGTCCAACTGTCTGACTTGATCCGATCCAGGTTGATGTTGCCAAGGAAGATCGAGTCCAGTGCCAGGAAACCGTTAAGCGACAACTGGCGCGCGTCGTAGCGGGAATAGCTGATGCCGGTTTCAACGCTGAACTTGCCGTTGCCGAAGAATCCACTGGCCTCATTGTACAAGTTGCTCACGCTTTGTGCCGGGGCTGAGTCGTCCTTGAGACTTTGCCCGTATGAACTGCCACCCCCTGCACCGCCGGAGGCCGCGGCCGCGCCGACGCCGCGTGTATTACCGGCCACCGTGGTGGTGCCTTTCTGGAAGTCGGCAGGTGACTTGGCCAAGCGTTTCGGGGCGGGTGTGGCGGGCTGGTCTTCTACTTGTCTTACGCGTTGCTCCAGTACGGCCAGTGCTTTTTGCTGCACTTCATAGCGTTGCTTGAGCGCCATCAGTTCCTGTTTCAAACTTTCAATATCGGTATCCTGCGCGGCATAAAGCACGGAGGCGGGGAGGAGCGTACTCAAACAAACCACGGCACGTAACGATAACGATCGATGCATGAAATAAGCCGTCCCTTTCTAATGCGTAAGTGTCGTGGCTCAGCGTAGTTCAATAACCGGCAGGGCGTAGGCCTTTGAGTTGATCAAGATTCAGGTTCTGCGTGACGTTGTTCAACCCGTTGTTGCCCAGGACCACATTGAGCTGGGTCAGGTTGTTCACGAAATTGCTGTTGCCTTGAATAACAGTGCCTTGCAGGACGTTGCCGCCGCCGATTTGCTGCACCACATTGCCCTGGTTGTTATTGGCCTGGAGTGCCATTTGCAGCCCGCCATTGTTGGCCGTCACGGTGACTTGGCCCGCCGCAGTGCCGCCGGTAATCGGCTGGCCTGCCATCAATGCTTGCCCGGATTGCACGTAGTTGGCGGGTGCCAAGCCGTTTTTGTTGACGTTGATATCGACGCCGTTGGTGGCTGTGTTGCCATCACCGGCCGCCCGTACGCTTTGCACTACGCCCTGGCCGCTGCCAAGGCCGGCGCCACCCACGACGGTCCCGGTGCCGTCAGGCTGCTTGGTCACGCCGTTGCCATTGTTGCCGGTAATCTGCACGTAGAACTGCGGCGTAATGGTGGAGGCGTTGACCTGCATATTCGCCGTGCCAGTGACGGTCGCACCGGTGGCGTTGGTCCAGGTGCTGCTCATTACAATGCCGAAGCTGACAATTCGTCCAGGCATCACATAACGCCCGCGCAGGTCAGCCATTTCCGAGTCCTTGAGTTCGATCGGCTTGAACGCCGAGGAAGCATAAGCGGGTGCTGAGGCTGCCAGGCAGATGACCGCCAGCCAACGGAGAGTGTTCATCGTTTGCTCCTGGAGCGTCCTGCTCCTTATCGCGCTTCTAGAAGAAGTCGCTCTGGATGAAACCGAAGTCCATCAATTCACTGTCGCGTACCGGACTGAACGCGTTCAACTGGTTCTTGGCGGTCAGCGGGGTGCGCGGAGTGAGCAGGGCGTTGGCCTTGTCATAACCCTCGCCGATCACCGCGAACACAATGCCGTTCCAGCCATTGACGAAATCGTCTTTGGCATAGCGCTTGTTGCCCAGCACGGGGTCGCCGATATAGACCCAGTCCTTGTCGGCTCGCTGCAGCACCACGAAGTGCTTGTAGCCGCGAATCTCCAGCAGTACGACGACGGGCACTTTCACCGTAATCAGTACCTCAGGCGTAATCCGGTAGCCCTTGGCGCGCATGTGGATGCTCTCCAGGTAGCGCTTCATGTCGAGCATCGAAAAGCCTTGAGTACGCACCAGGTCCTGGTTGGCGTTGACCAGCATGCCCTTGATCACGTGGTCTTCATCCACGTCCATCCAATAGGCTTGGCGCAGGATGGTCGCCAGTGCGGCGGCGCCGCAGCTGAAATCGGTTTTCTGTTCCACCAGGTTGGCGAATTTGCGCTCGCGGATGCTCTCGACCTTTTTGTACATCAACCCACCGCCGGGCAGGGCGATTGCCACTTGCCCTGCCCATGTCGAGCCGGTGCATGCGAGCAGAAGGAGGAAGGCAACGAGGCGCATGATCGTATGACCTGTTGGACACTGGGAATAAAAAGGGCCTTGTTGCCAAGGCCCTATCTGGATCAGAAGCGAGTGATTGCTACGTTGTTCTGACCTTGGTTGTTGCTGCCCGACAGAACGTTGGAGTTCGAGACGCCCGAGCTGTAGTTCATCGAGTTGTTCACGCTGGCGTTGTTCACGACAGGTTTGGTGCTCCAGCCGTGGCCGCTGCTCAGGTTAAGGGTCAGGTTGCCCGACACGTCCTGCACACCCGTGACGCTTGCAGCACCGCCGTCGCCATTGCCGGAGGCAATTGCAACGCTGTTGCTGGCCTGGTTGGAGGTGCCCGAGGCAGCGTTCAGCTGGATGATGCCCGAGGCATGGTTGCCGCTGTCGTTGAGCGAAGCGTTGTTTTTGGTGCCGCTGTTGACCACCAGGTTGCCGGTGTTCGATTGAGCGGTGCCGGTGCTGGCGAACACGAAGTCTGCATCGCCGGAAACGATGGCGACATCGTTTTTGCCTTGGTTGTTGTCGCCGCTCAGCACGTTGCCGTTGGCCACGCCACTGATGTGGTTGTAGGAATCATTGGCCGAGGCGTTGTTTTTGGTTTTGTCGTTGAGCACCACGTTGCCATGGTTGCTTTGACCATCGAGTGTAGTGGCGGCAGCCGTGGTTGGCGCAGGCTGTGGATGATAGCTAGGTTGATCCGCTTGAGCAGCAACAGCCATGAGCGCAGCGAGAGCGAAAGCCAGTGGTTTAAGAGCCATTGTAGGTTTCATGGTGTATCTCCTTGCTTCTAATTAGTTGGTTAAGTGTTGGTACGGTCTAACGATCGACTCAGCTCCATCAGTTGAGTCGTACATTCAGGGTGTTAGCCACTCGGTTCCCCACCCCGGCGCTCTGATTGACCTGAACCACTCCACGGCTGCCGGTGAAGGCCTGGTCGCTGGTAACGACCTGGCGGCTGCCAGTGATAGGGGTCAACCCTGAGTCGGTTGCAAGCGCAACGTTCTGTTGCGACATGACGCTGTCGTCGATGCTTTGCGGGCCAGCGCTGACGCTGATTCGCACCGCATTGATCATCTGGTTCTGGGCCCCGGCGGACTGATTGACGCTCAGTGCACCGTTGCCATTGCTCAAAGAGTTGCCCTGGATCGCGGCTTTGGCGTTCAGGGTGCGGTCGGCCGCAGCGCCGCTGATTTTTTGCATGAGCGCGACGTTCGTCTGGGCGTTGTTGCCCACGGTGATGGCGACGTTGTTGCTCAGTTGTTGTTGGTCGCCGGCAGCCTGGTTGATCGTGACAACGCCCTGGTATTGCTTGCCTGAGTTATCGATGGTCGCGTTGTTGTTACTGTCGGCCAATGCTGCAGTGCAACTGAGCGCGGTAAGAAGCATCCAGGCGCGGTTCATTTCATTGCTCCCCCGACCATGCCGCTGATGTTATTCAGTGGGGCGAGGCCGCTGGATATCGCGCCGTTTACCGTGCCGGCGATACCGCCGCCGCTGCCGCTATGGCCCGCCGCACTGCCTGCACCGAGGCTGTTGGCGCTACCGATAGTGTTCAAACCGGTGATGTCGCCGTTGGGCATGATGCTGCGCGTCATGCTGGAGCCACTGCTGATACCGGCAATGTCGTTGTCACTGAGTTCATTGCTGGAGGCACGGAAAATTTGCGCAGATGGGTTGGCATTGACGGTGGTGGGGTAGGGGTCGGTGCCGCGTGCACGGCCTATGGCGTAAGGCTGAACCTGGCGTTCAATCACGATCACACCCTCACCTGCCGCGAGCACTGGAAGGCTCACGCTGGCACTTAATGCACAGCTGATCAGCAGGAGGTTCAATGAACCTGGATTGTGTGTGTCCACGGCAATGTTCCTTATTCTTCGCGCTGACCCTAAACAGCGCTGTAAGGGAAAGAGCAGAACGCGTGCCGCTTTTTGTTTTTTGTTGATATTCAATTAGTTGCGATTAGTACAAGGCTAAGTAATGGCCAGGGTGTTTCATGCTTGAGACAGTCACCAAACGGCTGCCTATGCTCCGCCTCACCTGTCGGGTGTCTCAGCGATGTAACAGTACGTGTGACAAAGCTATGAATCCGTACCGGGAGGGCGGCTCAGGCGAGGGCGGTGTTTCAAAAATGGACACTTCGGGCGCAGACACGCCCGTTTGCGCAGGTCGGGCTTAGCCCTTCGGCGCTTTGCGCGGGATGGAATTGAGTACGGGGTTGCCGTCCTGGTTCTGGGTCAGATATACCGGCAAGACCTTAGGCAGGGAAGGGACGAGGTTGTTGACCTCATTGATGTTGTAGATACCGCCGATGCGAATTGTCCCGGTACTGGCGTCCGCCAGCATCACCGGTTTGCTCAGGTAACGGTTGATCAGCGGCAGTGCATCGGCCAGGGCCAGGTTGTCGAGTACCAGCCTGCCCTGACGCCATGCCAGTGACGAATCATCGGGTTTGAACGCAGTGATTTGCGGGCTGGCGTCACCCTGATGGTAACTGGCTTGCATGCCTGGGCTAAGCGGCACGCTGTTGTGCAGCGTGTCGCTGGCAATCTGCACCGAACCTTCCAGCAACATCACCCGGACCTGATCCTCATACTTCCAGACGTTGAACTGGGTGCCCGTAACCCGAACCTGTCCTTCACCTGCCTTGACGATAAGCGGGTGCTTGCTGTCATGAGTGACGTTGAAAAACGCTTCGCCTTTTTTCAACGTCACCCGGCGCTGGTCCTTGTAGTTGCTGTAGACCAGTTCAGTGCCCAGGTTCAGCTCCACTTGGCTGCCGTCGCCGAGTGTGACCTGCCGCAGGCCATTGGCGGCGTCGAAATGCTCGTAGGCGCTCGGCAACCACCCCGCTTCCCAGCCGGTAAAGGCCGCAAGCGGCAACGCAACTAGGCAGACAGCGGCGGCCACGGCATAGGTGCGCAAGCGGCTGCGCGGCTTGAACGACAACACCACCGGCGCAGGCTCGCTGCGGGGCAAGTGGTCGGCGACGTCCCAGATTTCCAGCATCGCCGCATATTCAAAGGCGTGCAGCGGATCGGCATCGTGCCATTGCGCAAAAGCCTGGCGCTCGACCGCCGTGCAATCACTCGCATGCAGGCGCATGCACCAATGCGCGGCGGCGTCGGTGATGGCGTCATATTCGGCTTCTGAAAGGGGCTCTTCGCTCATTAACTCATCCTGATTTCGCACATTCTAACCTCCCGAGGCAGACCGCGAGAACCGCCATCATGGCGATTGCACATCAATTGGAACTTATTCTCGTTTGGAAATATCAGAAATCACAGGACACGAGTCCATCATTCCCACAATGGAGTACGACCATGCTGAAGAAAACCTTAGCCGCCCTGTGTGCAACCACCGCTTTGCTCAGTGCTGGCGCAGCCTTGGCAGATAAACCAGGCGCGGGCTGGATTCCCATCGAAAAGGCCATTGAGACCGCAAAGACCAAGGCCGGGTATGTCGAGGTTTACAGCGCCGAAGCCGATGACAAAGGCTATTGGGAAGTCAAAGGTCGTAAGTCCGATGGCACTGTTTATGAGGCGCGCATCGACGGCGCCTCAGGCAACATCCTGCGTGATCAGAAAGACTGACGGGCCCGCCGGGGGCCGCTCAGGCCCCCGGATCCAATACGCGGCCCAGTTGGGTAATGAGGTAAGTCGCTGAGTCGGCGTTGGCCAAAATCGTGTCAATGCGCTTATCGGCGTCGCTCATGAACAGCTGCCGGGCCGCATCAAGGTCCATGGCGCCAGTGGTGCGCAGGACTTTGCGTTTGGCGTTAGCGGTTGAGGTGTCAGGCCCGTAGTCTTCCCAAGTCGCAGAGAGGTCATCCCAAGCCTTGAACAGCTTGGTCGCGGGCGTCAACGTAGACAGAGAGGTCCTGTGCACATCCTCTGACGTTGTGCGCATCAGCTGTGCGCCGGGTTTGGCCGCGTCAATCAGATCAGGGAACGGCCGCATGGTGTCGAGGTAGGCAATGTCTTCGGTACCGGGTTTCAGGTGCGTTAACTCATGAATCAGGACGCTGGCCCTGGCGTGGGCTGATAGGTCGAAGGGGGCATTCAAGCGGTTCTGATAAATATCCAAATTCGGATCAAAAAACCGATTGAGCAAGTACAGCTTGCGATCGATATCATCGGGGTTAACAAAGGCGAATTGTGTTGATGCATTATGGCGCATGGTCCCCCAGACTAAGTGGCGGGAGTCGGGGCCGGTCAAGGCGGGCTCTCTTATTGGTT
>NZ_UYXQ01000116.1 GCF_900624995.1 Pseudomonas antarctica | reverse complement strand
AAAAAGCCCGGCCGAGAGTGATCTCGGCCGGGCTTTTTATTGCCTGTGCGTCAGGCTTTACGCTGTCGCACCAAGTGCTTGAAGCCTTCGTACACCAGCACCATCACCGCCAGCCAGATTGGAATATAGGTCAACCATTGGCCGCCCTTGATGCCTTCTCCCAGTATCAACGCCACCGCCAGCAGCAATACCGGTTCCACGTAACTGAGCAGCCCGAACAGGCTGAAGGGCAGCAAACGGCTGGCAACGATATAGCTCACCAGCGCCGAGGCACTGATGAGGCCCAGCAGCGGAATCAACGCATACAGCTTCGGGTGAATATCCATCACCGCAAAGCCTTGTTCACCGTGCTGCACAAACCACCAGGCCACGGGCAGCGTCAGCGCCATGTCCAGCCATAAACCGCCCAGGTGATCGGTGGTCAGGTATTTGCGCACCACAAAATAGATCGGGTAACCGATGATCACCACCAGCGTCGCCCAGGAAAAACCACCGGCCTGGTACAACTCGTTAAGCACACCGAGCGCTGCAAAGAACACGGCGATCTGCTGCAGGCGTGACAACCGTTCGCCGTAAACCAGACGCCCGGTCAGCACCATGGTCAGCGGCAGCAGGAAATAGCCCACCGACACATCCAGGCTGCGCCCATTCAGCGGCGCCCACATAAACAGCCACAATTGCACACCCAGCAAGGCTGACGACAGCAGCACGCCGCCGATCAGCCGTGGCTTGGCCGCCAACATTCGCAGCAGTTCCCATACTCGCCGCCATTCGCCGCTGATGATCATAAACACGGTCATGCACGGCACAGTCAGCAACATGCGCCAGCCGAAGATTTCCAGGCCGCTCAATGGCGTGAGCAGCGAGGTGAAGTAATACATCACGGCAAACAACACCGAGGCCAATACCGACAACACAACACCTTTAGACACACTGTCCTCGCGAAAACCGATGGCTACAAAAAATGGGGAGATTTCAGGAGGGGATTATGGTGCTTTTGGCGGGAGATGGTTGCGCTGTTTTGGGGCGTTTTGCGGGGAATTTTCGCCCGGCGCTTGGTTTTGGCGAATCCCTGTGGCGAGCGGGATTGTTGTGGCAAGCCCGCTCGCCAGGTTGGACGCTAAGAACGAGCCACGCGGCCCGACACAAAATGGCTGACATCATTAAAACCCGGTGTAGACGAATGCCCCGGTGTCACCAATGAGTCAATAAACGCCTCATCTTCAGCTGTGATCTTCACCGCCAGCGCGCCGGTATACGCATCCCACTGAGCCTCGGTACGCGGCCCCACAATCGCCGAACTCACCGCCGAGTTGTTCAGCACCCAGGCGATCGCAAACTCGACAATGCTCACGCCGCGCCCTTGGGTGTACGCCTGAATTTGCTGGGCGATGCGCAGCGACTCCACCCGCCATTCGGTTTCCAGAATGCGTTTGTCCTGGCGCGCCGCGCGGCTGCCGGCTTCGGGTGTTACATCGGGAGCATATTTACCGCTGAGTACGCCACGTGCCAACGGGCTATAAGGCACCACGCCCAAGCCGTAGGCAGCCGCGGCGGTGATCTGCTCAACCTCGGCCTGGCGATTGACGATGTTGT
The DNA here is from genome assembly GCF_900624995.1 of Pseudomonas antarctica. GTDB lineage: Bacteria > Pseudomonadota > Gammaproteobacteria > Pseudomonadales > Pseudomonadaceae > Aquipseudomonas > Aquipseudomonas antarctica. Next base: position 10,538 of record NZ_UYXQ01000116.1, on the reverse strand, counting down.
ACAGCGGTTGGCTGATGATGGGCTTATCCACGCCCAGACGTTCGGCCACGCGGATCACTTCGGCAATGCGCCAGCCCCGGTAGTTGGAGAGGCCCCAATAGCGGACCTTGCCTTGGCGGATCAGGTCACCAATCGCCGACACCGTGACTTCCAGCGGTGTGTCGTGGTCCTCACGGTGCAGGTAGTAGATGTCCAGGTAGTCAGTGTCCAGGCGCGTGAGGCTGGCTTGCAGCGCGTTGAATATGCGTTTGCGGCTCAGGCCGCTGCGGTTGGGTAAGCCGTCGGTGGGACCGATCGCGACCTTGGAGGCCACCACCCAGTCCGAGCGGTGGCGGGCGATGGCCTCGCCGACGATTTCCTCGGAGTGCCCGCCGGTGTAGACGTCGGCGGTGTCGATAAAATTGATGCCTTGGTCCCAGGCTTTGTCGATGATGCGCAGCGAGTCTTCGGTGTTGGTCTGTTCGCCAAACATCATGGTGCCCAGGGTCAGTGCGCTGACCTTTAACCCGGACTGGCCCAGTGTGCGGTAAATCATGCAAAGCTCCTCATGGCGGGGAAACGTGAGTCATGCAATATCAGACTCCAGGGCTCTGGAACAAGCCCTGTGGGTGTTTCTTCATGCGCTCAGCAAGGCCTGACAGCGTGCCTGTAAAAAACCGTGCAGCACTTTCACCCGTTCCGACACTTGCAGGCGGTGAGGGCACATCAGGTTGAAAGGCGTCGGCTCGCCTTGCCAGTCGGTCAACAGCGGCACCAGGCGCCCGGCCTGGATATCGCTGGCGATATCCAGGTTGGCTTTGTAGGCAATGCCGTGGCCAGCCAACGCCCAGCGCCGTACGATTTCGCCGTCGTCGCTCAGGTAATCGCCCATCACCTCAACTTCCTGCAGCCGTGCGCCCTGGCGAAAGTACCAGGTGTTGTTGGCCTGCCCTCGGCGCATGTAGCGCAGCGTACTGTGTTGCGCCAGGTCCGCCGGCGTAAGCGGTGTGCCGTGCCGCGCAAGGTAGTCGGGGCTGGCGCAGGCAATGCGCTGGTGGCCGGGTACCACCGGCAGCGCGACCAGGCTGGAATCGCGAGGCACACCAAAGCGCAGCGCGATATCGACGGTGTCGCGGAATAAATCGGCATTGCTGTCGTTGAGCAACAACTGCAGACGGATGTTCGGGTGTTCGAGTTTGAATTCATCCAGCCAGCCCAGCAGCACATTGCGGCCAAAATCCGAGGGCGCTGCCAACTGCAGTAAACCGCTGAGGCTTTGGCCTTGTTGCTTGATCGCCTGTTCGCCTTCTGACAGTGCTTCCAGCGCTATTCGTACGCTGTCCAGGTAGCGCCGACCTTCTTCGGTCAAGCGCATGCTGCGAGTGGAGCGGGCAAGCAGGCGGATGCCCAGCCGGGTTTCCAGGCGTTTGAGCGCGATACTCGCCGCTGCAGGCGTGAGGTTGAGGCTACGCGCAGCCGCCGACAGGCTTGCGGTATCGGCGGTGCGCACAAACACTTCAAGGTCGAGGGTTGAGCTCATTTGTAAAAATCCTTTAAAGATCTTGTCGTTTTACCGGGATTTTTCGCCGATTGCCAAGCTGAGAAGATGAACCCTCACTTTTTCAGCCAGGTAGCTCAGTCATGACATCTTCCCTCAGCGGTAAAACCGTCATCGTGATCGGCGGTAGCAGCGGCATCGGTGCCGCCGTGGCCAAGGCCGCCGTCGCGTGTGGCGCACAGGTGGTGCTGGCCGGGCGTCGCTTGAACTCCAGTGTCGACAACGGTGTGCGCAGCGAGCCGGTCGACGTCACCGACAGCGCCTCCGTGCGACGGTTGTTCGAGACCGTGGGGCGCTTTGACCATCTGGTTTATACCTCGGGGCCGTCGGTACGGGCCAAGCCCCTAATCGAAACCGACCTGGATGAGGCCCAGGACAATTTCAATGTGAAACTCTGGGGGTCGTTGCGTGCGATTCAACAGGCGCTGCCATTTCTCAGCGAACACGGCAGCATCAGCCTGACCTCGGGCCAGTTGGGCCGAAAGTTGGCGCCTGGCCAGTTCATCAAGACCGGCATTAACGCTGCGACTGAGGCACTCGGCAAGCAGTTGGCGAAAGAACTGGCACCGCGCCGGGTCAATGTCATCAGCCCTGGGGTGATCGACACGCCTGCTTATGCAGGGTTGGCAGAAGAACAACGCGTGGCGATGTTCGCCAAGGTCGGTGGGGCGTTGCCGGTTGGGCGTGTAGGGCGGGCTCAGGAGGTGGCGGCGGGGTATGTGCTGGCGATGGAAAATGGCTTCATGACCGGCGCCGTGATCGACATCGACGGTGGCGGGCTGTTGTAAACACCGAGCAACAATGTGGGACCCGGCTTGCTCCCGATGGCGGTGTGACAGTCAGCTTATCGGTTACTGACCCACTGCCATCGGGAGCAAGCCCCCTCCCACATGGACCGCGTTATACCTTTAAGGTCCGGGTCATGCGCAGTGCCAACACGCTGCCGGCAACAATCACCGCCGCCAGCAAGTACAGCGCGATGTCCGTTGACCCGGTGGCATCCTTCACAAAACCCACGATATACGGGCTGAGGAACCCCGCCATCTGGCCCATGGAGTTGATCAGCGCCAAACCGCCCGCCGCTGCGCCCGCACTGAGCATGGCGGTCGGCACCGGCCAGAACATCGGCAGGCCGGTGAGGGCGCCCATGGTGGCAATGGTAAGACCGAGAATTGCAATCGCCGGGGTGGTGGCGAAATTCACTGCGATCACCAGGCCAATAGCGCCCATCAACATCGGCACCACCAAATGCCAGCGACGCTCCTTGCGCAAGTCGGCGGAGCGGCCCACCAGCAGCATAAACACGGCGGCCAGTAGGTACGGAATCGCACTGAGCCAGCCAATCACCAGGTTATCGCTAAAGCCCAGGTTTTTGATGATCGACGGCAGCCAGAAGTTGATCGCGTACACGCCGCTCTGGATGCAGAAGTAGATCAAGCCGAACGCCCAGATGGCCGGGTTCTTGAACACCTCGGCGAGTGAGTCCGTGGTGGTTTTCGGCTTATTCGCCAGATCCGTTGCCTGGTCGGCTTCCAGCACCGCGCGCTCATGCGGCGTGAGCCACTTGGCGTTGGCGAAGCTGTCGCTGAGCAGGAAGTAGGCGAGGGCGCCCAAGATCACGGTCGGGATGCCTTGCAACAGGAACATCCACTGCCAGCCCGCCAAGCCACCTTGCCCGGCGGCGAAGTGGTTGAGAATCCAGCCGGAAAACGGGCTGCCGAGCAAGCCGGAAACCGGAATCGCCGACATGAACAGTGCCATGATGCGCCCCCGGCGGAACGTCGGGAACCACTGCGAGAGGTACAGCACCACGCCCGGGAAGAAGCCCGCTTCGGCGGCGCCGGTCAACAGGCGTAAGCCGTAGAAATGCGTCGGTGTGGTGACGAACAGCAAGCAGGTAGACAGCGTGCCCCAGACGATCATCATCAGCGCAATCCAGCGCCGTGGGCCGAACCGGGTCAGCGCCAGGTTGCTCGGCACGCCGCACAGCACGTAGCCGATAAAGAAAATCCCGGCACCCAGGCCGTACACGGTTTCACTGAATTTCAACGCATCAAGCATCTGCAACTTGGCAAAGCCAACGTTCACCCGGTCGAGGTAGTTGAACAAGTAACAGATGAAAATGAAGGGGATCAGGCGCAGGGTAATGCGCTTGTAGATGGCGTTTTTATCGTCATTGGTGGCCAGTGTGGCAGCGGCGCTCTGTGACATGGCAGTCTCTCTTTATTATGATTTTTGGCGATGCGAAGGTAACGTTGATCGCGCAATGAGTCTCGGCCACCTTGCGGGGCGCTGTCTTTGTGCTCGCGCACAGTCAGGCAGGGTTTGCGCTGTGCCTATGAACAACTGGTTTTTTTAGGAATTTAGCCCCATGTTCGAGCTGGATCATGACTTGGCGCAGGATATCGTCAATCGCACCATGGCGATCCTGCCCTATAACGTTAACGTCATGGACAGCCAGGGCCTGATTCTCGGCAGCGGCGAGCCGGAGCGCATCAACACCCGGCACGAAGGCGCGCAGTTGGTGTTGGCCAATGGCCGGGTAGTCGAAATAGACGGTCAGACCGCCAAGCATCTCAAGGGCGTGCAGCCAGGCATCAATTTGCCATTGATGCACGATCAACGCCTGATCGGCGTGCTGGGCATTACCGGCGAACCCGAACAGTTGCGTACTTATGCGCAGTTGGTGCGCATGACCGCTGAAATGCTGGTCAGCCATCGCCATCAGCAAGCCGAGCAGCAATGGCGACGCCAGCGTTGCGATGACTTGCTAGCGTTGCTGCTGGCTGAAAGTGGTGACGCGCCGCGCCTGATCGACGAGGCCCAGCGACTGGGGCTCAAACCGCAGATGGCACGTACGCCGTACCTGTTTGAACTGGCCGCGGGCCAATCGGCGGAGGCACTCAGCGCCTGGCTTAGCAGCCGTTACCCGGACAGCTGGTGTGTCAGCTCGGCGCAATTTTCGCTGTTGTGGTGCCGGCCGGCCGCGGTGCACGTCGACAACCCGCGGCTGCTGGAAAAACTCCAAGGCCTGGGTTGGAATATCCTGCGTGTGGCTGTCGGCGGGCAAGCGGATGGCCTGGCAGGTTTGCGTCGGTGCTATCGGCGGGTTGGCGACTTGCTGGCCTACGGTCGGGATATCTTGCCCCAATCGCGTTTGTTGACGCTCAACCGTTACCGCCTGCCGGTGATGCTGTGGCGCCATCGCAACGACGACGCCCTGGATGAACTGCTCAATCCGTTGCGCAACGTCTTGGCCAAGGACAGCAACGGCCAACTTCTCGCCACCTTGCGCAGTTGGTGCGAACACGACGGCCAGAGCCAAGCGTGTGCCGATGCCTTGGGGATTCACCGTAACAGCCTGCGCTATCGCATGGAGCGCATCGCCGAACTCAGCGGCGTCGACCCGCTGACCCTCGACGGCATGCTCGCCCTCTACCTCGGCGTACAGCTATTGCCTCAGGCTTTGTCGGATTGAACAACAAACCTCACCCACACTTGTGCATCGGACCGGCGTCATTGCCGCAGCCAACTGGCAGCATGGGCGTTATAAAAACCGGAGACAGCCCATGAAAATCATCATCGCCCCCGACTCGTTCAAGGACAGCCTGAGTGCCGCAGGCGTCGCCCAAGCGATTGCCGAAGGGCTGGCCCAGGTTTGGCCGGACGCACAATTGGTCCAGTGCCCGATGGCGGATGGCGGTGAAGGTACGGTGAATTCGGTGCTCGCGGCGTGCAACGGCGAGTTGCGTGACCAAACCGTTCAAGGGCCTTTGGGCGATAAGGTTCAAGCACGCTGGGGTTGGTTGGCCGACAGCCACACCGCAATCATTGAGATGGCCGAAGCCAGCGGCTTGCAATTGGTTCGGCCGGGGCAGCGTGATGCCTGTTCCAGTAGCACGTACGGCACGGGCGAACTGATCCGCGCGGCCCTGGATGCGGGTGCGCAGCGCATCATCCTGGCGATTGGCGGTAGCGCTACCAATGATGGCGGGGCGGGTGCGATGCAGGCGCTTGGCGTGCAGTTGTTCGGTGCGCAAGGCCAGGTACTTGCGCCCGGTGGCCTGGCCTTGGCACGCCTGGCAAGCATGAGCCTGGATCAACTGGACCCGCGTTTGGCCCACGTGCGTTTTGACATCGCTGCCGATGTGAATAACCCGTTGTGCGGGCCGCACGGTGCATCGGCTATTTTCGGCCCGCAAAAAGGCGCCAACCCGCAGCAGGTTCAACAACTGGACGCGGCCCTTGGGCACTTTGCCGATCACTGTGCCAACGTGCTGCCCAAAGACGTGCGCGATGAACCCGGCAGTGGCGCGGCCGGTGGTTTGGGGTTCGCCGCCAAAGCGTTTTTCGGTGCGCAATTTCGCGCGGGAGTGGACGTGGTGGCTGAACTGGTTGGCCTGGCTGCAGCGATGCGCGGCGCTGATCTGGTGATTACCGGGGAAGGGCGTTTTGACGCTCAGACGTTGCGCGGTAAAACGCCGTTTGGTGTGGCGCGCATTGCCCAGCAGCAGGGTGTTCCGGTCATTGTGATTGCTGGCACTTTGGGTGAGGGTTATCAGCAGATGTATAGCCACGGTGTGGCGGCTGCGTTTGCCTTGCCATCGGGGCCGATGAGCCTGGAACAGGCGTGCAGCGAAGCGCCGCGCTTGTTGCGTGAGCGGGCGGCGGATATTGCGCGAGTGTGGTGGGTTGCTGCTGGGCGCTGAGGTTGGGTGGGGGCATATCCGTTGCTGCGCTAACGGCCGCGTCGGGAGCAAGCCCCTTCCCACCGTTTTAACCGCGTTCAGTTCCACCATCAGGTGCTAACGAGTTGCCGAGTGGTGGGGCAAGCGCACACCGCGGTCAAACCCTAGCCAGCGTGCAGTCTTGCCCTCTACACTGGCCTGCCTCTTGTCTTTCAAAGGATGAAACACAATGCACACACCTGAACCCCATATCGTGATCCAGCGCTTTACCGAAGCCCACCTTGAAGGCGTGGCCGCGCTCTATAATGAACCGGCTGTATGCCGTCAGGTGCTGCAAATGCCTTTCCAGTCAGTCGAGGCATGGCGCAACAAGCTGGTCACCGATAACGAACGACGGCTACAGCTGGTGGCGGTGCATGGCGGCGAGGTCATCGGCCAACTCGGCCTGGAACAACTCCTGCGTGTGCGCCGCAGCCATGTCGGTGCGTTCGGCATGGGCGTGGCGACAGCCTGGCAGGGCAAGGGCGTAGGTTCCAAGCTGTTGACGGCCGCCCTGGACGTGGCCGACAACTGGATGAACCTGCGCCGCGTAGAACTCACCGTCTACGCCGACAACGAAGCTGCGCACAACCTGTACCGCAAGTTCGGCTTCGAAGTCGAAGGCCGAATGCGCGATTACGCCCTGCGTGACGGTGTGTTCGTCGACACCCTGAGCATGGCGCGCCTGCGCCAGTCGGCTTAATTCTCTAGAGCAAACGCCACCGCAGCCTGCGCATGCAGCTCGGTGGTGTCCAACAGCGGCAGCTCGCTGTGCTGCGGTTTGATCAACAGACCGATTTCCGTGCAACCCAAGACGATTGCCTGAGCGCCACGCGCGGCCAAGGACTCGATCACCCGCTGATACACCTGACGCGATGTATCGCTGATCACCCCGACACACAACTCGTCATAGATGATCCGGTGCACGGCTTGGCGCTCGTCGGCGTCGGGCACCAGCACGGTCAAGCCTTGGGCGGCCAGGCGCGCTTTGAGAAAGTCCTGTTCCATGGTGAAGGCGGTGCCGAGCAGGCCGACCGTCAACGTGCCTGCTTCAACAGCGGCTTGACCTGCCGCATCGGCAATGTGCAGGAACGGAATCGACACTGCCGCCTCGATGCGCGGCGCCACCAAGTGCATGGTGTTGGTACACAGCACCACACACTCGGCACCACCTGCTTGCAGGCGGCGCGCGGCGTCCTCGAGGATCAGCGCGGCGTGCGCCCAACGGCCGGCATGCTGGGCCTGCTCGACCGGGCCGAAGTCCACGCTGTACATCAACAGTTGTGCCGAGCGCAGCGGGCCGAGTTGGTCGCGCACGCGTTGGTTGATGATGCGGTAATACTCGGCGCTGGACTCCCAGCTCATGCCGCCGATGAGGCCGATGGTGCGCATGCGATGCTCCTGACACGGAATGTCGCCTCACCTTACTCATCGGCTACGGATTAGTCATACGCAGTTAGCCGCAAAATGACCGGAGCAGTTTCACACGTCCAGGTTGCCCCAGCCGCGCTTGGCCTGCTCCGCAGCCACCGCGTTGATTGGCTTGCCGGTGGCCAACTCCACCCGCCGCGCCACCTCAGGGTCATCGGCGAACGGCAGCATACTGGCGTCATCCAGGCTTTTTTCAGACTCCCCACGCAGGCAATACTCCACCGCACCATACAAACACATGAGTATGAACAGGCTCCACATCTCAGGCGATCCGCGCATCAAGCTGCGCGATGCGTAAGTCTGCGACCCGCACTGTGCGCCAGGTGTTGTAGGCCATCAGCAGCATCCCGGTCAGGAAAAACACGCCGCCGGCAAAGCGCACCACAAACCCCGGATGACTGGCCTGCAACGCTTCGACAAACGAGTAAGTGAGCGTGCCGTCGTCGTTCACCGCCCGCCACATCAGGCCCTGAGTGATGCCGTTGACCCACATCGAGGCGATATAGAGCACCGTGCCGATGGTGGCCAGCCAGAAATGCAGGTTGATCAACGCCACGCTGTGCATCTGCTCGCGGCCAAACACCTTGGGGATCATGTGGTACAGCGAGCCGAAGGTAATCATCGCCACCCACCCCAGGGCGCCGGCATGCACGTGGCCGATGGTCCAGTCGGTGTAGTGGGAGAGGGCGTTGACGGTCTTGATTGCCATCATCGGGCCCTCGAAGGTCGACATGCCGTAAAACGCCAATGACAACACCAGAAAGCGCAGGATCGGGTCGGTGCGCAACTGATGCCAGGCACCGGACAAGGTCATCATGCCGTTGATCATGCCGCCCCAGCTCGGCGCCAGCAGGATCAGTGACATCGCCATGCCCAGCGACTGCGCCCAGTCGGGCAACGCGGTGTAGTGCAAATGGTGCGGCCCGGCCCAGATGTACAGGGTGATCAACGCCCAGAAATGCACGATCGACAAGCGATACGAGTAAACCGGCCGTCCGACTTGCTTGGGCACAAAGTAGTACATCATCCCCAAAAAGCCGGTGGTGAGGAAAAAGCCCACGGCGTTGTGCCCGTACCACCATTGCACCATCGCATCGGTGGCCCCGGAGTACACCGGGTAAGACTTGAACCAGCCCACCGGGATCGACAGGTGATTGACCACATGCAACATGGCGATCACCAGAATAAATGCGCCGAAAAACCAGTTGCCCACATAGATATGCCGGGTCTTGCGCCGCACCACGGTGGTGAAAAACACCACGGCATAGGCCACCCACACTACGGTCATCCACACCGCACCGGAGAACTCGATCTCGGCGTATTCCTTGGTGGTGGTATAACCCAAGGGCAAGCTGATCAACATGATCACAATCACCGATTGCCAGCCCCAGAAGGTAAAGGCCGCCAGCGTGTCGGAAAACAAACGAACCTGGCAGGTGCGCTGCACGGCGTAGTAGCTGGCGGCGAATTGCGCGCTGCCGGCAAACCCGAAGATCACCAGGCTGGTATGCAAGGGCCGCAGCCGGCCAAAGGTGGTCCAGGGCAGGTCAAGGTTCATCTCGGGCCACACCAGTTGTGACGCAATCCACACGCCCATGGCCATGCCGACCACGCCCCATGCGATGGTTGCGATGACGAATTGGCGCACGACCTTGTAGTTATAGGCCTGTCCGGTTGCTGCGTTACTCATGCTCAGTCCTCCCACGGTTCCAAGTGGCGGGCACTGTAGGAAGCATGGGTAAAACAAAACAGACTCAGAAAAAGCTGATTACTACGGATCAGTTGTTAAGGCCTCAGAACAAGGGTTACAGCGGTTCTGATCCGCGTTTTAACTTCTCGCCTGAATCTTCAACGCACTGCGCTGGCAACGCATAATCGTACGGCCCGCCGCCGCATCTGCCATGATCAGTGTTCGCAACCTGGCTTATCCAAGGAACGCCGCAATGGACGATGTACAGCAACTGGGCGAGATGCTTCGTCATTACGCCGACAGCGAAGCGCATAAAAAACAGCAATTCGACGTGCAGTCGGCCCGCTGGGCGCAAAAACTCGGCGAGCTGTTCGGGCAGATCGAGCAGTGGCTGGAGCCGGTCAAAACCGTGGGTTTGCTGGAGGTCCAGCGTGAAGCCTACGTGGCCAGTGGCCCGAGCCTGCCGGCAGAAACATCAACCTTCAAGACCGAGAAGCTGACCGTGCAGATCACCGGCAAGCCGGTGGAGTTCGTGCCTGAGGTCATGGGCGTGGGCGGCTCGATTTCCGTATCGGTCATGGGCCTGACCGCCGCACGGCACGGGAGTGTCTCGCTGGTGCTGCCGGCCGACAAAAACGATTGGTTGTGGAAAAAAACCAACGGCCTGAAAGACCCGGACACCTTTGCCTTCGACGCGAACTTCCTGGCGTCGCAACTGCAGAGCCTGATCCCGCGTGAACGCGGCTGAGCAATGTACCACTGCCTTGGCTATACCTATGGCTCAGCATGTCGATGATGACCGCCAGGGAGTTCAATGATGAAACCAAGGCTAATGATCAGTACGTTGTGCGTTGCTTCAATTGCCATGACCGGTTGCGCCAGTAAAGTCCCGCAGCCGGATGAGTATTCAGGCTTTCTCTCGGACTACAGCCAACTCAAGCAAGCCAAGTCGCCCTCGGGTGCCGAGGTGATGCGCTGGGTTGATCCCAATCTGGACCTGAGCCGCTACAACGCGGTGTTTATCGAACCCACCCAGTTCTATCCCAAGCCCCAGGCCACGGCAAAAATCCCTGATAGCACCCTGAACGGCATCAACACCTACTACAGCCAGGCCCTTAAGCGTGAATTGGCCAAGTCGCTGCGGATCGCCAAC
>NZ_UYXQ01000115.1 GCF_900624995.1 Pseudomonas antarctica | reverse complement strand
CGCGCCGCCAATATAGATTAACGTCCCACCCCGCCTATTCTGCGGGAACTCAGGGCCCTCCTTCAGCACGCCATTGAAGATGCTCAACTTCACAGTGGCAGCTTCGCTTTACTGTTTTTGGATTTAAACGATTTAAAATTGATCAACGACACATTGGGCCATCACCTCGGTGACGTACTGCTCATCGAGACGGCGGGTTGCCTGACTCAGTGCGTTCAGGACGGTGACACTGTCGCCCGTTATGGCGGCGATGAGTTTGTCATTCTGCTCGCGCATTGCACCTCTCGCGATGATGCCCTGAGCGTGGCGGATAAGACCATCTCGAGCTTGAATGCGCCCAAGGCAATCGGTGACCGACAGTTACGTATCAGCATCAGTATTGGCATTAGCCTTTACCCAGTGGACGGCACCGACGCGCAGTCGCTGATTGACAGTGCCGATGCTGCGATGTATCGCGTTAAGCGGGATAAACCTGTCGCCTCCCCGCTCCCTCGCGGTCTGAGACAACGCATGTTGCACAGGCGTGAAGCCAACGGTGCGCTTGTTATCGCTGCACTGAAAGCACAACAGTTGCAAACACTGGCCGAAGCAACCCTGGAACATGAGAAGTTCATTCTGGCCATGGTGGCTCATGAACTTCGCGCCCCCTTGGCGCCGCTTAGCCTGAGCGCTGAAATGCTTGAACGGAGCGATCAAAGAGACGGACCGAGGCTCCATGCGATCATCCACAAACAGATCGAACACCTGACACGTCTGGTGGATGATCTGGTCGATGTCACCCGAATCGGTGCGGGCAAGCTCCACCTGACGCGTAAAACCCTCGATCTCGCAACGGTGATTCAACAAGCCGTCGATATTTGCGAACCGGCGATGAATGCCAGAACTCAGGTGCTTGAACTCACGCTTGCACCGACGAAGGTTAAGGTTGAAGGCGATCATCTACGGCTCACCCAAGTGTTCTCCAACTTACTGAGCAACGCCTCAAAATTTACCCACACGAATGGCGTCATCCAGCTTTCGCTTCGGGTCACGGGTACATGGGCGCAGGTTGACGTCTCAGACACCGGCATGGGTATCTCCGCGAACGCCCTGCCGATCATATTCGAACCGTTTATCCAGGACGAACACACCGTGTGTGTGAATCAAAAAGGCCTGGGGGTTGGCTTGACGGTAGTGCGTGAATTGGTCGAAGCACACGCAGGTAGCGTTGTGGCCCATAGCGAGGGCTTGGGAAGAGGCAGCTGCTTCACCGTCCGCCTGCCGCTGTCATAACGCGTGCAGCACCAGCGAGGGTCTTCGCTATGTTCGCCAGTGAACAGACCCCATTGGCGTCCAGTCCGCACACTGCTACTGCTCAAAATAGCTGTGTTTACCGAGGCACACACCAGTGCCCGGCCCCATCCCAGCCGCTGGACGGCGTGCGAGGGGCGCGCGAGCTAGAAAATACGAAGGCGGGCGATCAGACGAATATAAAAATGCACAAACGAAAACGCCGACCATTTCTGACCGGCGTTTTCGTTAAATATGAAGACGCCGGAGCGTCTATTGAGTAAATCAAAGGCAAAAAAAAGCCACTCTATTGAGTGGCTTTTTCTTTGTGTTTGGAGCGGGAAACGAGACTCGAACTCGCGACCCCGACCTTGGCAAGGTCGTGCTCTACCAACTGAGCTATTCCCGCGTCTTGGTGATGCGCATTCTATAGCATTATCAGAACCCGTCAACCCCTTGATTCAAAAAAGTTTTATTTCTTTTCAACGGTGGTGCGCAGATGCGGCCAGGCGGCGCGCAAATACTGGAGCATGGACCACAACGTCAGGCCAGCGGCGATCAGCAGCAAGGCGTAGCCGGCAAGGACCCAGAAGGAGAAGTCCGAAGGATTTGCCAGCAGAATCACCAGCGCGAGCATTTGCGCAGCGGTTTTCCATTTGCCCATGTTGGAGACGGCAACATGCGCGCGGGCGCCAATTTCCGACATCCATTCGCGCAGGGCCGAAACGACGATCTCACGACCGATGATCACGGCGGCCGGCAGTGTCAGCCACAAGTTACCGTGTTCCTGCACCAGCAAGACCAGGGCGACGGCCACCATGAGTTTGTCGGCTACCGGGTCCAGGAACGCGCCGAACGGCGTGCTCTGCTCCAGGCGACGTGCCAGGTAGCCGTCGAGCCAGTCGGTCGCGGCGGCAAAAGCAAACACCGAGCTGGAGGCGACATAGCTCCATTCGTACGGCAAATAAAACAGCAAAATGAAAATTGGAATGAGTAGGACGCGTAGAACGGTGATCAGATTAGGGATATTCATCGGCACAACTGGCTACGAGGTGAGAAGGCATTCTACTCGCTGTGCAGATTTGCATAAATCAGCTCAGCGAGCTTTTTACTGATACCGGGAGCTTTGGCTATTTCGTCAATGCTGGCACGGGATAGCTCCTGCAAGCCACCAAAATGTTTAAGCAAGTCGCGACGACGGGTCGGACCAACGCCCGCCACCCCTTCCAGGGTTGAGGTTCGCCGGGTTTTGCCGCGACGGGCGCGGTGGCCGGTGATGGCAAAACGGTGAGCTTCGTCGCGAATCTGTTGAATCAGGTGCAGCGCGGGTGAGTCGCCCTTCAAAGTGAACTCATGGGCAGCATCATTCAAGTACAAGGTTTCGAAACCCGCCTTGCGCGTGGCGCCCTTGGCCACGCCAAGCAGGATCAGGTCGGGCACCGCCAGCTCGTTGAGCACGTCACGGGCCATGGACAGCTGGCCCTTACCGCCGTCCACCAGCAAGATATCCGGCAGCTTGCCCTCTCCGTCCTTCAATTTGCTGAAGCGGCGCGTCAGGGCCTGGTGCATGGCAGCATAGTCATCGCCGGCGGTGACGCCTTCGATGTTGTAGCGCCGGTAATCGGATTTGATCGGCCCTTCCGGCCCGAACACCACGCAGGACGCCACGGTGGCCTCACCGCTGGAGTGGCTGATGTCGTAGCACTCCAGACGCTGGGGCGGCTCGTCCAGGTTGAGGACTTCCGCCAGGGCGTCGAAGCGTGCAGCGACGTGCTGTCGATTGGCCAGACGCGCGCTCAGGGCCTGCTCGGCGTTGGTCACCGCCAGTTGCTGCCAGCGGGCGCGGGTGCCGCGTACGCGGTGGCTGATGTCCAGCTCGCGACCGCGCAGCTCGTGAATGGCCTCGATCAGCGTGGGAAAGTCTTCATGCACCACGTTGACGATCAGTTCGGAGGGCAAGTCGCGTTCGGGGCTGCTGACATAGTACTGGCCAAGGAAGGCGGCCATGACTTCGGCTACTTCCTCGTCGATCCCCGTCTGCGGGAAGAAGTTCTTGCTGCCCAGCACACGCCCGCCGCGCACGCTGATCAGGTGCACACAGGCGCCGCCAGGGTTAACGAAGGCGGCGATCACATCGACATCACCGGTACCGCCTTCCATGCTCTGCTGGTCCTGTACGCGGCGCAGCAGCGAGATCTGGTCACGCAACTCAGCGGCCCGCTCGAAATCCAAAGTGCTGGCGGCCTGCTCCATGGCACTGGAGAGTTCATCGGTGAGCGCATTGCTGCGCCCCTCGAGAAACATCACCGAATGGCGCACATCCTCGGCGTATTCCGCCTGTTCAACCAGGCCAACACAGGGCGCCTTGCAGCGCTTGATCTGGTATTGCAAGCACGGGCGCGTGCGGTTCTTGTAGAAGCTGTCTTCGCACTGACGCACAAAAAAGGTCTTTTGCAGCAGGCTCAAACTCTCCCGGATCGCGCCGGCGCTGGGGTACGGGCCGAAATACTTGCCCTTCTGCTTCTTCGCGCCACGGTGAATGCTCAGGCGCGGGAAGTTGCCGTCGGATAAAAATACGTAGGGGTAGGATTTATCGTCGCGCAGCAGGATGTTGTAGGGCGGTCGCCACTCCTTGATCAGCGTCTGCTCAAGCAGCAGCGCCTCGGTTTCATTGGCGGTGATGGTGGTTTCGACCTGGGCGATACGCGCCACCAGGGCGGCGGTTTTCGGCGCCAGGCCGGTCTTGCGAAAGTAGCTCGCCAGGCGGTTCTTCAGGTTCTTGGCTTTGCCCACGTAAAGCAGGCGCGCCTCGCTGTCGAACATGCGGTACACGCCGGGGCGGCCACTGCAGGTTGAGAGAAAGGCACTTGGATCAAACGGTGTGGTCATGTCAGGCGCTGGCGTCCACCATGCCGTGGCGCACCGCGAGCAGGGTCAATTCAACATCACTGCTGATGGCGAGCTTCTCGAAAATGCGATAGCGGTAGGTGTTGACGGTTTTGGGCGACAGGCACAACTTGTCGGAGATCGTCTGCACCTTCTGGCAGCCGACGATCATCAAGGCAATCTGGATTTCCCGCTCCGACAGCGCGTCAAAAGGCGAGTCACTGGTGGGCTGGAACGACTTGATAGCCAACTGTTGAGCGATCTGCGGGCTGATATAACGCTGGCCGGCAAACACCAGGCGAATGGCTTGCACCATCTCCGCCAGGCCCGCGCCCTTGGTCAGGTAACCGGCCGCGCCAGCCTGCAGCAGGCGAGTCGGAAAAGGGTCTTCCTCGCACACTGTGACCACCACGACTTTAATGTCCGGATGGCTGCGCAACAATTTAGTAGTGGCACCAAGACCGCCGATCCCAGGCATCTTGACGTCCATCAAAACCACATCGGGTTTCAACTCCCGGGCCTTGATCAGGGATTCCTCCCCCGACTCGGCCTGACCGACTACTTGCAGGCCATCGATGTCAGCCAGCATTCGTGTAATGCCTGTACGAACGAGATCATGGTCATCGACTACTAGCACCCTAATCAAGCAGACACCTCGCGATATGGTCTTATAGGTTGCTGAACACCTTAGCAAAAAACCAATGCGCAGACCTAGCTGCAAGTGTCATATATATAGAGTTTGCTCAGGATATAGGCCTACGCAGAGCGTCAGACTGCGGATTATGCTGAGCAAAAGGTCAGGTTTGCGGAAACGCCGGCTTGGATTTCCCGTTCTGCGTCGCTGAATGTTCCGCCAAGGTGGTGGTCAATCTGCGGATAGCGTCCTGGTCTTCCTTGAACATGGCGCGATAATTTTCGAGGATCTTTTCTTCAAGCTGACTCAGGTTTTCCAATTGAATCGGCGTCGGGCTCCCCGTGAGCACATATAAAAGGTCTACACCACGCTCAGCTACGCGTGACAGATAGTCCGCCTTGGGCGCGCGCCCCCCGTTCTCGTACTTGCCTTGGGCGTTTGCTTCAACGCCGCCGATTTCACCAAATATTTTCTGCGACAGGCCAAGACGTTCTCTTTCCTGTCTTAACCGCGAACCGATTCCACTCATTTGGATGTATGATCCTGTCTGGCACACCCCAAGAGGTGACATACTCATCTCGTCTTTATACAAACTTGAACGGTTTTGAACTATGCCCGGTATTCGCACTGCTGCACAAGCCAAGGCTTGGTTGGAACATCAAGGAAAGTCAGTTCAAGCGTTCGCTCGTGAGCACGGCGTCGATCCAGCCACGACGTATCAAGTGCTTGCAGGGCGTAAAAAAGGACGACGTGGGGAAGCCCATAAGGTGGCTGTGCTGCTGGGCATGAAAGAAGGGATAATCGTGGACGAGCCCGCTGCTCAACACCGCGATACGCAAGCGGTTTCCTGACAGCAGTATGCGCTTATTCGTACAGCGTGCCTGCTTTAGTCCGATGGCGTTTCGTGACACTCACGCTCCATGCGCCAGAAGCACCCCTCCTCCCCAGCAATGCTCAGACCCTGGCGCTGATACAGCCTTCTCGCCGGATTAGTCTTGAACACGGTCAAGCGTAAAAGCCCCAGCCCCTGTGTGCGCGCCTTGATTACCATCTGCTCCAGCACCCAACTGCCTGCGCCTTGCTTACGGCAGCTTTCCAGCAGGTGCAATTCGCGAATATACAGCGCCTCGCTGTCGCGGTTCACGCTGACAAACCCCATCACGCGCTCATCCTTGCAGATCAGCCAATTTTCCCGTCCCGCCCAAGCGGCGTCGAAGCCTCGGTCAGACCAGAACAACCCGTACTGCTGGTAATAGCGGCCCATGGCCTCGAGGGTCAGCGTTCGCGCAAATGGCAGGTCCTCACTTGTCGCTACGCGCAGGTGAAATGTCATTTACAGCACCACCACGTGACCCGCCCATTGCCCGCCATCGTGTCGGGCAATGACCAACACGTCGCCGATACCCGGCGCGGCGGCAAGTAAACCGCCATCCGCGGCCCAGATGGCGCTGCGCCCCGCACAGGCCCAGCCACCCGATGGGCCGCCATGATTGGCCATCAACACCAGCAAACGGTGCTCGGCGGCATAGCCTTGTAGCAACGCACTGTCGGTGGCATAACCGCCCTCGCTGATCAGCACACCGGCCGCGTACACATTGGCGCCCGCTTCAGCCGCCTGACGCGGATGGCTGGCGTGGGAAAAGTCGGCACAGACTGCCAGCGCAATGCGGTTATCCCCATACTCAAGGGCTGCGCCACCCTGCCCCGCGATAAACGCCGCGTCTTCGCCTGGGTGCAAATGCTGCTTGGTATAGACCGCCAGCGAACCGTCCGCGCCCAACACCAGTGCGCCGATCAACACGCCCGTCTGCGGCGCCACACGAATCGGCATCCCAACCACCGCCGTCAGCCGCAGCTCCCGCGCCCTATCGCGCAGGGGTGCGAGCAATGCATCCTGGGGGGCAATCGCCAACCCTGCCGCCAGCGTCGGCTCATACCCGGTCAGTGACAGCTCTGGAAACACCAGCAACTGCACGCCGTGTTCCGCTGCTGCCTGCATAAATGCCAGGTGTCGCTGGATGTTGGCCGGCACGTCACCTGCAATGGCGATGGTCTGAGCAGCAGCAAGGGTCAAGGCAGTCATGGTCGCGTCCCAGCAATCAATGTCAACGTATTCGCAGCATATCGGCACTCACCCCATCGCCGTAAGTACCTCACGCGATAGAAATTACTGATTGAATCCACCCCTGCCCCTCTAGTAAGCTCATTGCATCATCTGGAGACCTACCATGTTGCCACTCACCCACACCCAGGTTTGCCCTGCTACCAGCGCCTCGCGTTCGGTGTCGGCTACCCGCGTGAACGGTTTGAGCGCACTGGTCAGCTTTTATTTTGGGTATTGGTTTAGCCACTGGCGCGCCTGATACCTGAAATCGGCGCCCACTACTCAAGGGTCGCCTACCAGAGAAATCTAACCCCCGGTCGGCTCCCCGACCGGGGGTTTTGTTTTTTTAAGGCCCCACATTTTGAAGAATACTCAGAGGAATAAAGACATGAACTACGCCACCTATTACCGCTACGACACGTGCACTGCATGGCGATTTAGCCAGCTCCGTTCGGGACAGCCTGCCGCCTCCGATCGGTCACCTATCGGTGGCAAGCCAACACTCGTAGCCAATACGGCCAATTGTCGAACACCCCAGTAGGGCAGAGCGTGCGGGAATCGCCCGCCGCTTGCCCAGGAAGCCTTGAATATGAACTCCTCCGTCGCCGCCTTGCCTGTGTCCAACCTGTCCAGCGCCAATGAAGCCCTGACCCAGCGCCTGCCCAGCTCCCTTGATTTAAAACACCAACTGCCCCTCAGCCCGTTCCTCAACGAACAGATCCACACCCATCGCCAAGCTGTGCGCGCCATTCTCAATGGCGAAGATTCACGTTTGCTGGTGATTGTCGGCCCGTGCTCGATCCACGACCCGGAATCGGCCATGGAATACGCACGCAACCTCAAGAAGCTGGCGCTTGAAGTCAGCGACCAGATGCTGCTGGTGATCCGCGCCTACGTTGAAAAACCACGCACCACCATCGGTTGGAAAGGCCTGGCCTACGACCCGCACCTGGATGGCAGCGATGACATGGCCGCAGGCCTCACGCTGTCCCGCGAGCTGATGCGCGAAATGCTGCGCCTGGGCCTGCCGGTGGCCACCGAGCTGCTGCAACCCATGGCCGCCGGCTACTTCGATGATCTGCTCAGTTGGGTCGCCATCGGTGCACGCACCACCGAATCGCAGATCCACCGCGAAATGGCCAGCGGCCTGGGCATGCCCGTCGGCTTCAAGAACGGCACCGACGGCGGCGTGGCGATTGCCTGTGACGCGATGCGCTCGGCCTCGCACCCGCACCGCCACTTCGGCGTTGACAGCCAGGGCCACCCGGCGATCATCCAGACCCCGGGCAACCCCGACACGCACCTGGTGCTGCGCGGCGGTCACCGTGGGCCGAACTACGATGCGCCAAGCGTGGCGCAGGTGAAACACGATTTGGCCAAGTCCAAGGTGGCGGCGCGGATCATGGTCGATTGCAGCCACGCCAACAGTGGCAAGGACCCGTTGCGTCAACCGGCGGTGTTCAACGACGTACTGGAACAGCGCCTGCAAGGCGACACCTCGCTGATCGGCATGATGCTTGAGAGTCATCTGTTCGAAGGTTGCCAGCCATTGAGCGCGTCGATGAAGTACGGCGTGTCGGTGACCGATGGCTGCCTGGGTTGGAAGGCTACTGAGCAACTGTTGCGCAGTGCAGCCGAGCGCTTGCGCCAGCCACACTGAACCCACCGATCCATGCAGATCAACAATGTGGGAGGGGGCTTGCTCCCACATTTGAACAGTGCACGGTTCAGGACAGTGGATACAGCGCCTCATCAAACTGCTCAAGTTTGGGAAACACCAAAGGCAGCTCATCCGCCAGCCCTTGCAACCGCAGCTCGTATGCCAACAAAAATGCCTGGCGCGCCTCTGCGCTGATGTACGGCACATGCCACGCCACAAACGGCGCCAACACGTCATACCCCACATACGCCAACGTACCGCGCAGAATCGGTCGCAGCATCTCCTCCAGCGGCCCGTGAATTGCGCCCTCACCGAACATGTGCTCACGCCCGCCCAAGGTCACCGTGACCAGCGCTCGCTTGCCGGCCAGGCCGCCCTGATCGTAAAAACGCTTGCCGCCGTAACACACCCCCGACACCAGCACTCGATCGATCCAGCCCTTGAGCATGGCCGGTGCCGAGAACCAGAAAATCGGGAAATTGAGGATCAACAAGTCGGCCCACAACAGCTTGTCCAACTCGCCTTGGATATCCGCCGCGATTGACTGCTTCTTCACCCCCAGGCGTTGCTCCAGGGCATACACCAGATACTCGGGATTCTCCCGCGTTGAAAAATCCGCAGCCGAGGCCACCGGGTTCCACTGCATGGCGTACAAGTCACTCACCTGTACCTCATGCCCCTGGGCTTGCAGCGCGACGACAGCCTGGTCGCGCAAGGCGGCGGTAAACGACTGCGGCTCAGGATGGGCGTGAACAATCAAAACGTTCATGTGAATGCCTCAAACGGTGTGCGCCGGCCGTTGGGCCGGCAAATGATCGAGTCAGTCCGGTCCGTTTCCGGCTCTGATAAAAACAGCAGGCCGGTACAGTCCTGGTACGGCGAGGTAAACATCGTGCTGCGCCGGCCTTGGTCGACCGCCCTGCCCCGCTGCATCACCAGCACTTGATCGGCAATCGCGCGCACGCTGGCGACGTTGTGGGTGCTGCCAACGGCCAGGCCCAGGCGGAGCACACCACCCGGCTTGGGCGCCGCGTCTTCGGCGAAAGCCTGCATAGGCAAGCCCATGGAAAACGCTGACGCCACCGCGCCGGCCACGGCGCAGTGTTCGAGGAAGTCCCGTCGGTGCATTGCTTGAGCCATCTTGTTGTTGTTTTCGCTCATGGCCTTGCTCCGCTAAGGGTCAACAGGCATAGGCATGCTTCAACTCGATCAAGGTCACGCCATTGCGTTTGAAGCCGTTGCGCAAGTCCGTCTGCAATTCATCCAGGTTCTTTGGCTGGTTCACGGTGCACCCGAACGCCTGGGCCAACAACGCGAAGTCCGGGTTGCGCGGCAGCACGCCGATAGGCTCGATGTCCAGGCTGAGCATGTCGTCGCGGATCTGGCCGAGGGCGTCGTTGTTCCACAGCAGCACCACCAACGGACTGTCCAGCTCCTCCACGGCGGTGGCCAGCTCCTGGGCGGTGTAGAGGAACCCACCGTCGCCCACCAGCACCAGCCCTGGCCGCTGCGGCGCGCCGAACTTGGCGCCGATACCCGCTGGCAGGCCGTAACCCAAGGTGCCGTAGCCGGTGGGGTGCAGCCAACTGCGCGGGGCCCGGCTTCGGTAGGCATAGTTGCCGGTGTAGGCCAGTTGGGTCATGTCGCTGCTGATGAAGGCGTTGGCCGGCAGTTCAGCCTCAATGCGGTCGAGAATGGCCCGGTGCATCGACTGCAATGGGCCGTGCCCCCGCTTAACGGCCTGCAGCAGCGCGGCGACTTTTTCGCGCGCGGCTTCAGGGGGGCGCGGCGTCGTAGGCAAGCGCGCAAGCAACGCCCGCGCGGTTTGATCGGCATCGCCCTGCAGCGCCACCGCGCACGGGTAAACATCATTGAGCTTGCGTGGGTCGATATCCACTCGCAGCAACTCACCGTTGATCGGCAGGCGCTCACGCCAATAATCGGTGTCGGCCATTTCCGTACCCACCGCCAGCACCACATCCGCCTCGCTGATCAACTGCCAGCCGGGCTCGACGCAGAGGGTTGAACCGGCATTCAGCGGGTCACCCATCGGCAACAACCCCTTGCCCGCGACACTGGTAAAAAACGGTGCCGCCAGTTGCGTGCTCAACCGCTGCAAGGCCGCACCCGCCGCCAGCGCACCACCGCCGGCAATGATCATCGGGCGTTTGGCCGAGGCGAGTTTGGCCGCCGCCTGATCCAACACATCGGCTGCTGGCAAGCCACGCCCGGCACCGCGTACCACGTCATTGCTCCAGTCCCTTTCAATCGGTGCGGCCAGCACATCCAGCGGCACCGAAATATGCACCGGCCGTGGCCGCTCGCTGTCGAACACCGCGTAAGCGCGGGCGACCAGCTCGGGCAAATCCTCGGTGCTCAAGGCCACGGCCGAAAACGCGGTGATGGGTGCAGTCATCGAGCGCTGATCCTGAGTCTCATGCAGGATGCCCCAACCCATTCCGAGGCTGGCCAGGTGATTGACGCTGGAGATCACCAGCATCGGGATCGAGTCGGCATACGCCTGGCCGATGGCCGTTGCCGCGTTGGTGACGCCAGGGCCGGTGATCACAAAGCACACGCCCGGCTTGCCGCTGACGCGCGCATAACCGTCAGCCATAAACCCCGCGCCCTGTTCGTGGCGCGTGAGCACATGGCGAATGCCGCTGCCGGGCAAGCCACGATACAGCTCCAGGGTGTGCACGCCGGGAATGCCGAATACTGTGTCGACGCCATAGTTGGCGAGCAACCGCACCAGGGCCTGACCGCCCGTCATTGTTTTATCCTGCATAGCCATCTCCTAAACGAATCAATGCGTCGACCGCCGTGACGCCCCGGGCATTGACCAATAATGGGTTCACATCCAATTCCAGCAACTGCTCGGCATGGGCACAGGCGTAGTCCGCCACGGCGCGGATCGCCGCGACCAATGCGTCCATATCCGCCACTTCACGCCCGCGAAAGCCTTGCAGTAAGGCGACGCTGCGCAGGCTGAGCACAGCGTTGCGAATCGCAGCGTCGGTGGTCGGCAGCAACAGGCTGCGGCTGTCCTTGAGCAATTCCACGAGGATGCCGCCAGCGCCAATCACCAAGGCCAGGCCGAAGTCGTTTTCACGCTTGATGCCCACGATCAACTCGGCCAAGGGCGGCGCGGCCATGGACTCCAACAGCAATTGCTCAAAGAGGACGCCTGGGGCATGTTCCGCGATGTTGCGGCGCATATGCTCGAGCGCGGCCGTCAGGGCGAAGCCATCTTGCAGGTTCAACGCTACGGCGCCGGCTTCGGTTTTATGCGGCAAATCAGCGCTGACGGCCTTGAGCACCAATGGGTAACCCAGCCGCTTGGCGTCCGCAATCGCCCGCCCCGGCGTACTCAATACAGCCGCTGGCGTGCTCAGGCCGAAGGCGCGTAAGGCTTGTTTGGACGCCCACTCATCCAAGGCCAGGGCTTGACCCCCAAGGATCTTGGGGCAGAACGGTTCAAGCACCGACTCGCCCCGCTCGAGCAACACACGGCGATTGTTTTGGTAATCGGCAATTCGCCCCCACGCCGCCAGCGCATCCTCCTCACCTTGCAGCGCGGCAACGTCTTTGGCGTGCAGATGCTCGCGCCCCTGGCGCGGGCGCCATTCCGGTAAGGCTGT
>NZ_UYXQ01000114.1 GCF_900624995.1 Pseudomonas antarctica | reverse complement strand
ACAGTTCGCGGATCGCTGGCTATGGCAGTACACAGACTGCTGGTCAGGGCAGCGTGCTGACAGCGGGCTACGGCAGCACACAAACGGCGCAGGAAGGGAGTTCGCTCACTGCTGGCTACGGCAGTACCGGGACCGCTGGCCCGGACAGTTCTCTTATTGCAGGCTATGGGAGTACTCAAACCGCGGGTCATGAAAGTAAACTGACAGCAGGTTATGGCAGTACACAGACCGCTCAGGAAGGCAGCTCACTCACTGCGGGTTACGGCAGCACCTCAACAGCCGGCTATGACAGTACACTCATTGCCGGATATGGCAGCACCCAAACCGCGGGTTACCGTAGTGTTCTGACAGCAGGCTATGGTAGTACCCAGACTGCTCAGGAAAGCAGTTCGCTCACGGCCGGCTATGGCAGTACTTCAACAGCAGGTTTCAAGAGTTCTCTAATCGCAGGTTACGGTAGTACCCAGACAACGGGTTATGAAAGCACCCTGACTGCCGGTTATGGCAGTACTCAAACCGCCCAGGACAACAGCTCCCTGACCACGGGCTATGGCAGCACTTCAACCGCCGGCTACGAAAGCTCACTTATTGCTGGCTACGGAAGTACTCAAACGGCGGGCTACGAAAGCACACTGACCGCAGGCTACGGCAGCACCCAAACTGCCCAAGAAGAAAGCTCGCTCACCACTGGTTATGGCAGTACCTCAACCGCTGGCTATAGCAGTACTTTGATCGCCGGGTACGGCAGTACTCAAACGGCGGGCTACAAAAGCACACTGACCGCAGGCTACGGCAGCACCCAAACTGCCCAAGAAGAAAGCTCGCTCACCACTGGTTATGGCAGTACCTCAACCGCTGGCTATAGCAGTACTTTGATCGCCGGATACGGCAGTACTCAAACGGCGGGCTACAAAAGCACACTGACCGCAGGCTACGGCAGCACCCAAACTGCCCAGGAAGAAAGCTCGCTCACCACTGGTTATGGCAGTACTTCAACCGCTGGCTATAGCAGTACTTTGATCGCCGGGTACGGCAGTACTCAAACTGCTGGCTACAACAGCAGTTTGACGACTGGTTATGGCAGTACGTCTACCGCAGGCTATGACAGCTCACTGGTCGCAGGTTATGGAAGTACCCAGATCGCAGGCTACGAGAGCACGTTGACTGCGGGCTATGGCAGTACGCTGACTGCTCAAGACAGCAGTACGCTCACCGCTGGCTACGGCAGTACTGAAACAGCTGGATTTTCCAGCTCATTGATCGCAGGTTATGGCAGCACCCAGACCGCTGGCTACGAGAGCACGTTAACGGCGGGCTATGGTAGTACGCAGACGGCAGAGCGCGACAGCACGCTCACCGCCGGTTACGGGAGCACAGGAACGGCAGGCCAAGACAGTTCGCTGATCGCGGGTTATGGCAGCACCCTGACCAGTGGCATTCGCAGTTTCTTGACTGCGGGTTACGGGAGCACTTTGATTAGCGGGCTTCGTAGCGTACTGACGGCGGGATATGGCAGTAGCTTGACGTCCGGAATGCACAGTAGCCTGACTGCCGGATACGGTAGCAACCAGATTGCGAGTCATCGGAGTTCACTGATTGCGGGCCATGAAAGCACTCAAATCGCCGGGCACAAAAGCATGCTGATCGCCGGCAAGGGTAGCTCGCAAACTGCTGGCTATCGCAGCACGCTGATATCCGGCGCCAACAGCATTCAGATGGCCGGTGAGCGAAGCAAACTTATTGCTGGTAAAGACAGCACGCAGACTGCGGGGGACCGAAGCAAACTATTGGCTGGCAGCAACAGTTATCTCACCGCTGGAGATCGCAGCAAACTGACTGCTGGCGACGATTGTGTGCTCATGGCTGGAGACCGAAGCACGCTCACTGCCGGTAAGAACAGCGTTCTGACAGCAGGTGCCAGCAGCAGGCTCATCGGCAGCCTGGGCTCCACGCTGACTGGCGGGGAAAACTCCACACTGATTTTCAGATGCTGGGACGGGAAACGCTATACAAACAAAGTAGTCAACACAGGAAAAAACGGAGTAGAGGCTGATACGCCGTATCAAGTAGATGAAGATGGAAATATTGTGAATAAAGCAGAGGAGTAATAACGATATTTTCGAGGGGTGTTATACCAAAGCAGTGAGCACGTATTTAATCAAGGCCGACGCTCTTTGGAAGCGCATTCTGCACCACGGGGACTAGGAGTGATGTTGACTGTCCGCTCGTGGCCGAAAGCGGTCATTATTTATCTCGTGAATCTTTGCTTTTTGGAGGTTTGTGTTCATTCGGCAGGACGCCGGGGAGGGCGAAAAGTAGTTCCCAAACTAAAACCGCACCCCTTGTAGAATGCGGCCTGTAGCTTGGTCGGTATCTTTGAGTAATGGAACGCCGACTGTCATCAAGCCGGCGCCCCGCTTGAGTTTGCATAGCGGTCTTGAAAACCGGCGAACGTTAATAGCGTTCCCAGGGTTCGAATCCCTGGTTTCCCGACAAGATTTACACAAGAGCCTCGCGAAAGCGGGGCTTTTGTGTTTCTGGCGTTCGGCAAAGCGGGGAGCGTAAAGGTTGATCGTTTCCGCGTCATTTCAGGCAGTTTTCGCAACTCGTTGGCAGCCGCGGTCAGCGAGTTGGGTTTCACGACCTCTTTAACGCATCGATAGACCAGCTCAGTGTTATTCGAACACGTAGGGCGCGATTCAGTAAAAACTGCGGGCGAGCGCATTTCTTCAAAATGGGCGGCATCAGCGACGCTCAATCCCATAGCAAAGCCGTATCAGGTGAATCGAGCCCGAAATTTAGCCAGGGGAAGCATGCTTTCTCCGCTTTCCTCAGCGATGCACTGGGTGACTCTCAGTAAGCCACTGCCGCACACGACGACGGGCAGTTTATTCTCAACAAATATTACCTTTCCGGCAGTTCTGTTTTCGATCTGCACATCATCAAGGTCTTCGGCTGCAAGGATTCGTGCTGGAACACCGTCTATCAAGCAATAGGCGCCTTTGAACGGGGCGCCTACTGCGTCGATCATGCGGCGGATTTTTTCTGCTGATTGGCTCCAGTCGATGTGGTAGTCCTCATCATCACGCCATAGGCTGTACGTCGCCAGATTGTGATTCTGTTCCGTACCCTTCAGTGTTTCACCGCCCGCGATAGCTTTCATTACCATCATGCCGGTGTTCAGGTAGCAGTCACCCACTACCTGGATTGCCTCAGCAATGGTTATCGGGTATTGGATAGGCGCAGACGTTTGATGAATGATATCGCCACGATCATATTCAGTTGCGCCGAATATCGCTGAAACACCTACCGTTTTTTCGCCATTGATGAGTGCATTCACCAATGGTGCAAACCCCCGATACTTCGGTAAAAGAGAATCGTGGAAAACAATTAATCTTTCAGGTGGATGCTTGATCATCCAGCGCCAGGATACAGCCATCGCGTATTCGCTGTTGATCCCTGAAAAGTCCGCTCGCAAACTAAATTTAACGTTGGCAGCGTGACACACATCAGCAATTTCGCGGGAGTAGTCGTTCAGCACTGCAGTGTCTTGGCCAATGACTACTTCCGAAATAATCTCTTTAAACAGCCGTACGGCCTGCTCGACGAAAGTCAGGCCTTTTTCCGTCATTACAAAGAGGGTTAATGCGCTCATAGTTGATTCGTCCGTGCAGTCATTATTACGTGTTTCTTTCGCCGCAGGCTGCGCAAAACCGATCTGGGAAAGTGCTGCCTGCGAAGGTGGGGCGCGAAAATGATGTGTTTATCGGCCTGCCTGTAAGATACGGGTAGCGTCATGGTATCAATTCACAGTGGGTTCTGCCCTCGAGTTTCCAGCGCTGAAAGAACAAAGCGCATTGGGCGTCTGCGATACGAACAAAGACGGCTTTGTCCACCTTTTCGTCGTGATGCTCAGATCTAGCTATCCAGGGTATTTGGAAAAGGTTCGCCGAGCGCTGATCAACTCCCGACACTTTCGGGATGCGAGATCGCCACACCGGACAGCACGCCCTGGTGCAGCATGATGTGGGTGAGCCCGGCACACAACAAATGCGCACTTCGTCAGGCTCGCGTATTGCCTATAACGTTCATAGTGCGGCCGACGCAAAATACTGCCTGATGCTGCATCACGACGTGAGGCAGGAAGGCATTGATAATCGTCAGCTTGATCCGATGGCCAAGGCGACTCAAGAGGTGCTGGAGCGGGCCGAACTCTGCGTCACGGCCGATGCGGGATACTCCAGCGACGCTAAGCTCCAGGCGTGTTAAGAGGCTGCCATCGCGCCATTCGTCCCGCCCAGTCCAGCAAGCACCCCGATAGCTGCCGGCCACAAAGGGCCAACGAACCCGGTCATTGCGCCGGGTTTTGCAGGGCGTGCGCGGATGGAAAAGCCTGTCGTGTGGCTATGATGACGTGTAGGCCTCGGGGAACCAGCGTTGGGCGAGTTTGATCTTGATCTGCAACGACTCAATCGCTTTCTGGCATTCGAGCGTACGGTCTGCGGCGTTTGGGATGTCGGGCCAGTTGCCTGCTCTAGAGGCTACTTGTTGATAGGCTGCGTCGTATTCCTCACTAGGGCCTGCAATGAGCTTGGCTGCCTTCACATAGTCGGCCGCAAGGTCAGCGGGCACTGCCCCGCAGGTGAATTTTGCCCGGGAATACATCAAGCCATCGGTTGCCCCGGTTAATTTCCCGTCCAGTGGGGGCATTGCGGCTACCGACAGCGTGGGGCAGGCCAGCAGCGTAGCGATTATCAAGGTGCGTCCGTGCATTCCAATCTTCCTGAAAATGTAAGGTGGGGCGTTCTACCGCCGCTTCGGGTTCAACTCAGAAATTGAAAACCGGTGCATAGCGCTCTTCGCGTTTGTTGAAATGAATGGGCGCCATGGGGACTTTCTCGCCATTCACGAAAATGTCCGGGAAGGTCAGGGTAAAGTCGTCGATGTCGTCGTTGCTCAATGGCGTGCCATGAGTTGCCGAGCTGAATGTTTTCCTGGGATCGAAGCCGGTTTCCAGTTGCTTGACCGTTATCGGGTAAGTCTTACCGGACCCCAATTGCACGGTGACGACGGGCGACGCGGCGCTGACCCAAAGCGGAGTGTCTGCGCTGGGATGTCGCGGATTATAGAGGCGGCCAAACAGTCGAAGTTCCGGCTCCACTGAGCGCTGTTTGCTCGGCCAGCTGTAGCTGCCCGGTGGTGCCACATACACCAGCACGTGAACCCAATTGAGTTCTGCCGATAACGGCTCAAAGCTCATCGCAGCTTTTGGGCCGGGGCACGTTCGGCTGAGCAGGGCGTTCTGACCGATAGAGGATTGCGGATGCAGATAGGGGCCGGTGCTGCATCCCGCGACCAGTAACAAGAACGAACACAGAAAGTATGTGTGCATCAGGCCAAGTCCCTTTGCTGAGGTGAAGGCGGGCATTAAAGCATTTCCTTCTTATCCGAAGGCCCTGCGATGACCCGATTCAATAGGCAACCCGTCTAGATCAATGGTTCCAATACGATTCAGGGTTGCCACCCGCGGTTTTGATCGCTAACCTGAAAATGTTTGAATTGTTACGAATAATTTCGGGTGCGACCTTATTGGGGTTGTGCGACTTCAGGACGAGGAACGAAAAATGTTTTCACACGAAGGTCCCGCAATAGAGCTGTTGTTGTTTATTTTTGGCTTGGCAGGCCTGCTTTTGGTCGTCTGGTTTATTCACCACCAATACGAGCGAAAGACCGGGAAAGGCGTTAAAAAACAACAAAATCGTAACGAGAGCCGCTCGACCTAGGCTGTCGCAGGGCGGTGATGGCGGTCGGCTAAGGCGCCTGGCCGCCAGCAACGTGGCGCGTTTTCAAACGCTGGCGCAGGTTTGTGGGCGATGGGCTACGCAAACACAGCGTTTTGGAGTGCAGTACAGAAGGGGCCGCAGGTCGCGAAGTGACAGGGCTCTGACCTTGACGGTTTCTCCGGCGCCCGACGAGCGCGAAAGGCTGGGGAGATAGATCAGCGCGGGCGCGGCACCACGAAGGGGCTCGACCAATGGCCCATATCCGGCGCGTCCATTTCTGCCTGAGTGCAGCCTAGGCGCTTGGCTCGCTCCAGGGTCGCCCAGATTTCGCCATCCGAGTCCGCAGGTCTTCCCTGCAGTTTGAGCACGAACGTGTGGCCTTCGACGACATTGCTCGTTCCTGCGCACTCCCAAACGCGCTGTTTTTCAGAGGTGGGCATCGGGGCGTTCAGGCTGGCTTGCGCACTCTCTGAAAGTTGGGGCGGCTTGGCGCTGCAACCTGCAAGGGCAAGTGCTAACAGGACTGGCGTTACTCGCATTTCAATTCCCTTTGTTGTTTCTATAGACCCGGTAATCGCCGGGTCACTGTCATTTGGCCGCTTGAGGCTTGAGACGCTTCATCGACCATCGCACGACATCGCCCCCAGCATCGTTACCAGAGGCCCAAACTGCGGACGTCGTGAGCGCCATCTCGAGCGTGTCGCCCTGAAAATGCCCAGTAAAAGTTTGAGTGGTGGTGGCTTGAAGAACGCCCTTGTCGTTTTTATTGACGATGATTCGCTCGCCCTTTATTGAGTCGCCTTCACGGGTAAACGCGGTCGGGTGGTCAACGCCAGGATGGTCATGGGTGTAGTAAGCCCAGCGTTGCATCACCACGTCGCGCGTTTCCTTGGTCCGCCACCAGATAAACTGTTTGTCGTCCTTGAAGTAAACGTAAACCTGATACCCGTACCGGGTAGGGTCTTCTTTCTCTGCATACCAAAGCCCATCCGGCACTTGATAGCGTGGGGCGGTGGTGCAACCTGCGAGCAGCACGCCGATTAAAAGACCTAGAAGTCGCGCTCTCATAAATTCCCTTTCAGTGCATGCGCGCTTTTAAAGACGATGCCGCGGTGATTGATAGCGGTCGCATTAAAGCATTTTTATCGCTTCTGGCACGAGACGGTAACGATCCAACGTGCAGGCAAAGAAAAGCCCACGATGGGGGCGCGGGCTTAAAGGTGTTCGTTTAGGAGCTGAATTGAGACTAGGCGCCCAACTGTGAAAACCGCGTGAAATACGCGTGCCTATTACAGTTTTTTGCACCGATGTTGTCAGTTCACGTACGGTGCGGGTTCCTACTCCAACCTACGCAACGGTGTGTGCATGTCAGATCAAGTGCGGCTTGTCGTCATTATCAATACCCAGCCCGGCAAAGGTTCGCAGCAGCTCGCGGCGTTTGCGCAACTGGCCCCGCAGGTTCGGGCCGAGCACGGTTGCTTGCAGTACGATTTACACCCGGTTGTCGGTAACAACGACAGCTTTGTGTTGATCGAGAAGTGGGCCTCCAACGCCGCACTGGATGCCCATCACGTGGCAGCGCACATGGTGGAAGCGGCCAGGCACAATCGGTCTTTTCGTGCTGGGCCCGCGACCGTTTTGCAGTTAGAGGATGCGGTGTAGGTTCACAACTGCACCCGTCGCAACCTGCCACTCAATGGCACCACCGTGTGGTCGGGCCTCGGCAGCGGCCGCCCCGGCAACCCCATGCCCTCGCTCACTAACACGGCCCCCTGCACTCGACACAGGTTGGACGGTGTATCCAGGCCGCGCGCGAGTACTTCAACCTGGCCACTTCGCAGGTTGCAGCGCAACAACCGCCCGCTGAATCGGGTAAAGCCGCCTTGCAATGGCTCGCCGTTCCAGTTTGGCGGCAAGGGTTGTTGCAAGTGGCTGCACAATTCCAGGACTAGCAGCTTGCCTTGCGGGCACCACGCCAACCCGGTGGGCAGTTGCAGGCCGCGTATCACCCCCTCGATTTGCCCGCTGGCCGGTTGCACTCGAATCACCTGCCCGGCGTAGTCGGCAAAGTCGATGCCTTTACGGGCCGGGTCGCCGTGCAGCTCGCCGGAAAACAGGCTGATCAATACCGCGTCTGTCTGCGGTTCATACACCAGGGTGACGGGTACCGCTTCCTGGCCCTGATCCAATGCAGGCAGTTGCGCCAGCACCTGCTCCTGCTCGCTGTTGCAAAATTCGACCAATTGGTTGGTATCCGGTTTTACCGCCAGCCAACTGCGTCGCGTCGGGTGGTAGCACAAGGCATTCAGGTTGCCACGGCTGTGGAACACCGGCTCGGGCGGGCTGTAGTGCAAGTCGAGCAGCCTGGAGCCGCCGATGTAATCGGTCTGGCTGGCCAGGCAGCGCCCGTCACCGCAGGCGATGTCGGACAGCCCCATGATTTCATCACGCAGCATGCGCGCCTGCATGTTCATGCTGCGAAAACCCTGGGCGACGACTTCGCCGGGCAGGTAGGCGCCAGGCTGCTGCGGGTCAGGGTGCAGCCGGCTGATGCGGCCGCTAAACGGCGGGTCCGCTGAACCTGAGCCGGCTTCGGCCAGCAACAGGCTGCCATCGGCTTGCAGGCAGACGCCACGTGGGTTGAGCAAACCTTCAGCGATGAAGGTGCTCGGGCGCAGGGCTTCAATAGGTTGAGCAGGGATATGCAGGGTCATCGGGTTTGCCTCCTATTGCGGCGGCTGCCACGGGCTGCCGGTGAGATAGGCGCGCAGCAGTGCGCGCTGGGCGGGGGACATCGAGCGCACCACGGGCATGAACAGCGTGGTGCCTTTGTAGGCATCCGAGGTGCGTGCGAGGATGGCGTTCTTCGCCGCCATGATTGCGTCAGGCTGGTTCAGCGGCACGTAGCGCGACATGGCAGGGAAGGCCAGGTAGTGAAAACGCAGCACGTTGGGGTACATCTGTTCCCACGTGATGGTGCTGCCCTTGGCGATGCCGAAGTCGGTTTGCGCGTACTTGCGCAAGTTGGTGAAGAACGCACCGTTGTCCACGCCATTGGCCGTGCAGGTCAGCGCTACAAACCCCGCTTGGGCGGCGCTGCCGGGTTTAAGCGTGACGGGAAAACTCACGGCCTGCTGGCCAGCACTCACCGTCAGCGAACTCGGGAAGTTGAGGAAGTCGATGTATTGCTGCTGATCGTAAACGCCAGGCGCGCTGGCGTTCAGGCTGACCGTGGTGGCTTTTGGCACCGGCCCGCCCAGGTAGCGCACCTGCAAATTGATCGTCAGGCCATTAGGGTAATCCTCCAGGTACAGGTTGCGCTGGTCGGCATACACCCGGTAGATGGATTCGCTCGCGCTAAGCGTCTTGCCCGCCACTGCGTTGGGACCGGTGATCTGCAGCGGCGTGGTCTTGACCGCTTGCTGCTGGCTGGCATTCAGGGGCACGTCGACGATGCCACCGTATATGTAGTAATCGACCAACGGGCTGGCCGTCGGGTTGAGGGTTATCAGCGCGGCGGCCCCGGCTGAAATCGTCACCGGCCCATAGTTCGCATTGGGCCCGATGGGGCTGGTGATGTCGTCGCGCACGGCACGGAAGGTTTGTTTGGGAATCACGTTGACCATGTCCAGGCTCAGCAAACCGTTATTGCCCAGCGCCGCGTAGGCGGCGTTGCCCGTGGACGCATTGACCAATTGCCGGCCCGGCTGGCAGCTCAGTGGCTCGCCAGCAAAGGCGGGTGCCAGTGTGCCGATGACCCTGCCGATACTTGGGTTGGGCGTGTATTTACCGGCGGCGTAGTCGGCGTCGAGTTGCGCGGTGGTCATCTGCGGGCACATTTCGAACATCACGAAGCGCAAGACGATGCCTGTTGCACCTGGCGCTTGGATGATCGCCTTGAGGCCACTGCTGTTTTTATTCCAGCTGACGATACTGCTCAGCGGGAAGGTCAGCTGGAATGTGCCGCTGGCGTGGAACGAGCCTGGCGCGTCCATCTTCGCCGGTTCAAGCACACGGGTGGTCACATCGAAACTGCTGCACACCGCATTGCAACGAATCAGCAGCTGGATATTGTCGTTTCCGCCGATTTGCAGGCCGCCGACAAATATCTGTGTGGTGGTCGAGGCGCTGGGGTCCAGGTCGACCATCATCGGGCCAGACACCGGGCCTTGGCCGGTCACCGGGTCCACCGAACCGAGCAGGTAGACCGGCTGACCGACCTGGTCGCCCGTGGTACTGATGTTGCCGGGGTTGCCTTGGGAGCTGATCAAGGCGTTCTGCATGTCCACCACATGCTGGCCGTAATGGTTCCAGCCGCCTGCGGTGTAGTAGTTGCCGGTCGGCGCGTTGATCATGTTGTTCAACTGATCGTCGGTATACGCCTGCGCACCCGGCGCCAGGGTGGAAGTGGTCAGGTCGAAGAGCGGCCAGTTAGCGTCGCCATTGAAAGGGATGGTCGGCGAATTGTTCGGCAAGCTCACGTCCGTGCGAATGCCGCCCCAGAAATTCAGTCGTGGTCCGTTGAGGATGCTCATGGTCTATTCCTTGTCCGTGGCGTGGGGAGTGACAGGCGCATTGGCGAATTTGAACAGGTAGGAGAAGTCGGACTTGAACGGGCTTTTCACCGGCGTCGCCATCGAGTGGCAGTTCATGCAACTGCTGTTGGGCTGGATATAGCTTTCCATCGTCACGTTGGCCGACAGCGCCGGTGTCGGCTGGCCCAGTGGGTTGCTCGGGTTGTTCGG
Organism: Pseudomonas antarctica; assembly: GCF_900624995.1. GTDB lineage: Bacteria > Pseudomonadota > Gammaproteobacteria > Pseudomonadales > Pseudomonadaceae > Aquipseudomonas > Aquipseudomonas antarctica. The sequence goes on along the minus strand of NZ_UYXQ01000114.1, from coordinate 1,805 downwards.
CATCAACGGGCGCTGGGTGGTGATCAGCTGGTAGTACTTCAACACGCTGCGTTGCAGGCCTGGGTTGGTGCGGTAGTTGTTGTTGACCCATTGGGTGACATCGGCGATCGGTGTCACGCGGTTCAGTGGGTTGGGGGTCTGGAACGTCGTGCCGGGTTTGGGCACGCAGACCAGTTGGGTGCCTTGGGTCTGCCAGTTGCAGGGCGACTGGTTGAGCGTGGCGGCGGGGGCGGCGGCGTTGAAGTAGGAGTAGGCCGTACCGACGACCGGCTGGTCGACCCACTGGCCGTTCACGTTGGCTTTGGGCGGTACGTTTTCAACCTGCTCGAAGGTCGACCATATCCACTGCGGGTAACCGTTGACCTTGGTGATGATGTGCAAGCCCACCAACCCCAGGTACGCCTCGCCGACACCCATGCGCTGGCCCTGGCTGTTGAACCGCGCCACGCGCGCAAACTGCGTCAGGTAATGGCTGGCATTGTCCCGGGCGGTCAGAATGCGCCAGCTGGATTTGACCTCGATGACCCCATTGGGGAAGTTGATGGTGTTGGCTTTGGACACCACATTCGCGTTGTAGAAGTTATTGCCGACGATGTAGTTGTAGGACGCCTGGTTGGCCGAAATATCGTAATAGGTCGGGTTGCCAGCCTGGTCGATCAGCCAGCCACCCACCGCCTGGTCGATGGAGTTGACCAGCGAGCTGTTCTTCAGCGCCGCGATGTTGATAATGCCCAGGCTTCGGGCGGTCAGTGGGCTGTTCCACGGCCCGGGGTTAGCGGCCCCTGGCAGGAAGATTTCGCTGACCGTTTTGTAGGTTTGCCACACGGTATAGCCCGAATCGCCGGGCTGTTTGCTGCAGTTGGGCGTGCCACGTTGCCCGTCCTGTGCCGGCCAGTTCAAGGCGATAAACAGCTGCCAGCTGTATTGGTCGAACTGATCCTGGCTGGCGGTGGCGGCCGGTGCGCTGGTAGGCGCCTGGCAGTTGAGTTGCGTGGCCAGTGTCGACGGCTGAGGCGCTTCCCGCGCCTGGGCTGACAGGCTGACCAGCCCGAGTAACATCACACGCAATAACGTTTTCATGGCGATACGTCCTTGTGGTCAGGGTTGGCGCTGCATGAGCTGGTTCCACTGGGCCTTATGCCCGTTGCTCTGTGAAGCCGGTGGCTCAAACAATTGGCACGGCGGCGGGTTCGATGGGCACATGGCGGCCACTTGCGCCCAGGTCTGCGCAGGATCGGGTTTGGCGATGCGAAAATTGGTGTAGTTCTGGCTCACGATAGGCGCATTCGCGACGGTCACGTCCCCGGAAAAGAAGAACGACTGGGGCGCGCGGTAGGGCGGTTTGCCCGTCTGCTGTTTGTTGAAGGCATACCCGAACAGGATCGGCCCCGCCGGTGAATCCAGGTCCAGCGCATACGCCTGCACGCTGCCATTGAGGTTTTTGCTGCGCTCGGCGCTGTAGGGCAGGTGCTCGATAAAGTCCTGGCGTGGCGGATGGTTCATCGGCGAAAACATGCAGCAGGCCGGCATGTCTTTCGGGCGGTCCTGCGGGTAGGTCAGGAAGTACGCCTTGTTGCCCAGGGACACGAACGAGCAACTGTAGTGGTTGTTCTTGATCGGGAAGATCGGCAGGCAATACTTCTCGTAGTGCTCCATCATCGCGCCAAAACCGTCGCCGTCGGCTGGGATGTAGGTGTTGTCGTAGTAGCTGGTCCCGCGCGAGACGGTGGAGTCCGAAGGCGTGAGTGTGGAGGGTGGGTTTCTGTAAGGCGGTGGTGTGTTCTGGTAGTTGTTCATCAACCGGT
>NZ_UYXQ01000113.1 GCF_900624995.1 Pseudomonas antarctica | reverse complement strand
GCATCAGGTCAAAAGCTTGGAAGCCGCTGTATGAAGGTTACCTGGCCAGGGGCCTGAAAACGACTCAGGCCCTGGTCATCATCGCCCGCAAGCTGGCACGTATTGCGTTTTCACTCATGAAAAATCAAAGCGAATACCAGTCAAAAGCGGTTTTGGAGGCTTCCCCTCAACCATAGAATCTCCCACATTGATTTTGCGCTAGGCGAAGGATCGGATTCTGGCCGCCAGCTCTGCCAACTCAGCATCATCCGCCCGCACATGATCGTGGGACGAGATATAGCCCTCATACGCCTCGAAGAACTTATCCACCTTCGAGCTCAACGGCTTGAAGGTACTGTCCGAGCCCGTCCCATGCATGGGAAACAACTTCGCATGCAAATGATCCACCCCATACCCTTCCAGCATCATCCCCGTTCGGGCCACATCGGGAAACGCACGGTCGATCTGAAGCGCGGTTTTCTTCGCTGCAACGGCAAGCCCGGCCAACACCTCATCCGACTGCGCAAACGCATAGCTGCCGTAGTGCTGCTTGGGGATTACCACGCTAAAACCCGGTGTATTGGGAAAGATCGAAAGAAACGCCATATGCTGGTCGTCTTCCCACAGAATGTGCGCTGGGGAGGTCTTTTGAACAATGCTGCAGAAGATACAATCCATTTGAATCACCGCTGGTTTCATCGTGGGTTTGGTCGTGTCGACCATCTAAAGCCAGGCTGCGGAGGACGTCAAAACAAATGGCAACTTTCAGATATGTCCTACGACGTATGCGATGAGTAAAACCTACACCCCTAAAAGGTAATGGGCTAACCCAAAAGTAAGTGTCTGAATTCCGGGGCCCTCGTAACACACCCAACTGTAGGAGCCGGCTTGCCAGCTCCTATAGGGGTAATGGGGCTTGTCCTTACAGGATCGGCGCGCCAAACCTGTTCAGGCGTGGCATCCAGTGATCCAGGATCTGCGCCGATGCCAGCACATGGTGCGCGCGCCCGATCAACAGCCGACGCGGCACAACGCCGATATACCGTGAGTCATCGCTGTTATCACGGTTGTCCCCCAGCATGAAGTAACTGTCGGCCGGCACCACCACCGGGCCGAAATTGCGCATTGCCCGCACCGTCGGCATGAACTGCACCGTGCGCTGACAGTTGGCCGCCCGTTCGACCAGCTTGATTCCGGGTACCGTATGGCCGGGAACGATGGGCTCGCTGATGTCCTGCGCGTCACTGTAGGTAGCCAGCACGCCGTTGACCCACAACACCTCGTCTTTCATTTCCAGGGTGTCACCGGGTATGCCGACGATGCGCTTGATCAGGCGCATGCCGTCCTTGGGCGACGAGAACGTCACCACATCGCCACGTTGGGGGTTATCGAGCTTGGCCAGGGAAATATCGGTGAGCGGCACTTTGAGGTCATACGCCACGCGATTGACCAACACCACATCACCCTCCAGCAAGGTCGGGCGCATGGAGCCGGAGGGGATCGGATTCCAGTCGGCCAGGGACGTACGGAAAACGCCAAAGCACACCCAGAAAATGATTGCGTAACGGTAACGGATCAACCAACTTCGCATACATCCTCGCACGACAGGAAAGGGGCATCAGGACTGCGTCTAGACGCCCGGTTGTTGCACGCGAGGGTTAAATTAATATTAGCGTCCACGCGCACTAAAAGGAGTTTCCGCCATGGATATCCAATGTTCCGTTTTTATCGCAACCAGCATCGACGGCTTTATTGCCCGCCCGGACGGTGATATCGAGTGGTTGCACCGACCAGAGTACGAAACCGCCGAGTTGAACGGCGTGACCTATGAACGCTTCATCGCCACGGTCGATGCACTGGTAATGGGTCGCAAAACCCTGGAGAAAGTCTTTTCCTTCCCCGAGTGGCCCTACGAGGGCACGCCAGTCATTGCGCTCTCCCATCAGCCTCTGCAGATCCCTGCGCATCTGGAGAGCAAGGTCGAGGTCATGGCAGGAGACGTCACCTCACTCTTGGCAACGTTAGCCGAGCGCGGTATGAAGCACCTCTATATCGACGGAGGGCAGACGATCCAGGCGTTTCTTGAAGCGGGCCTGGTCAATGAGCTGATCATCACGCGTATCCCGGTTTTACTCGGGCAAGGGATCCCACTCTTCAGCCAGGTCGGTCGAGAACTTGAGCTTCGCCATATCGGCACGCATGAGTCGGACAATGGTTTTGTTCAAAGTCGGTATCAAGTGATGCAATCTTCATAGCGGCGGACAGGCCGAGACGGGACGTTGATAGAAGACTGCCAATACCAAGCCGGAAAAATTTCAGAGCCGTGTTCGGTGAGACCTCCGCTCTGACTATGCAGGTCTTGGACACGAATAGAGGTTTAATTCGAAAAACTTAGCAATATGCAAAAAAACGCCCCGAACCAGTCGGGGCGTTTTTCATTCAGCGTTTACCGATCAAGCCTGATCAGCCAAGCGCCACGTCGTCCCACCCTTCCCGTCTTCCAACACCACGCCCATCGCGGTCAGTTGGTCGCGGATACGGTCGGACTCCGCCCAGTCTTTGTTAGCCCGAGCAGCCAAGCGCGCCTGAATCAGCGCATCAACTTCAGCCGCATCCACACGCCCTTCAGCGCCGGCTTGCAGGAAGTCATCGGCTTCCATCTGCAGAACACCGAGCACGCTGGCCAGCTCTTTCAAGCGCGCAGCAAGCCCGGCCGCTGCGTCGAGATCAGTCTCACGCAAGCGGTTGATCTCACGCACCATCTCAAACAGCACTGCGCAGGCTTCCGGTGTGCCGAAGTCGTCGTTCATGACCTCGGTAAAGCGTGCCACGAACGCTTCGCCGCCGGCCGGCGCCACGGCTGGCAGGCCTTTCAACGCGTGGTAGAAACGCTCCAGGGCGCCTTTGGCGTCCTTGAGGTTGTCTTCCGAATAGTTGATGGCGCTGCGGTAGTGGCTGGACACCAGCAAATAACGCACAACCTCCGGATGGTACTTTTCCAGCACGTCGCGAATGGTGAAGAAGTTGTTCAAGGACTTGGACATCTTCTCGCCATTGATGCGGATCATGCCGCAGTGCATCCAGGCGTTGGCGTAGGTCTTGCCGGTGGCGGCTTCACTTTGGGCGATTTCGTTTTCGTGGTGCGGGAACTCGAGGTCGCTGCCGCCGCCATGAATGTCGAAGGTCTCGCCCAGGCAGCAGGTGGACATCACCGAGCATTCGATGTGCCAGCCCGGCCGGCCGGCGCCCCATGGCGACTCCCAGCTTGGCTCGCCGGGCTTGGTGCCTTTCCACAGCACGAAGTCGAGCGGGTCTTGCTTGGCTTCGTCGACTTCGATGCGTGCGCCGATGCGCAGGTCTTCGATTTTCTTGCGCGACAACTTGCCGTAGCCCATGAACTTGGCGACGCGGTAGTACACGTCGCCATTGCCTGGGGCGTAGGCGTAACCCTTGTCGATCAGGGTCTGGATCATGCTCAGCATGCCCGGAATGTGATCCGTGGCGCGCGGCTCCATGTCCGGTTTGAGGATGTTCAGACGCGCTTCATCCTCGTGCATCGCGGTGATCATGCGCTCGGTCAGCACATCGAACGGTTCGCCGTTCTCGCGCGCCCGATTGATGATCTTGTCTTCGATGTCGGTGATGTTGCGCACATAGGTCAAGTCATAGCCGCTGAAACGCAACCAGCGGGTCACCAGGTCGAAGGCAACCATGCTGCGGCCGTGGCCGATGTGGCAGTAGTCGTACACGGTCATGCCGCACACGTACATGCGCACCTTGTTGCCATCCAGCGGCTTGAAGACTTCTTTGGTCTTGCTGAGTGTGTTGTAGATCGTTAGCACAACGGCTTCCTTAGAGAATCACTGGCCCCACGAATCACGCAAGGTCACGGTACGGTTGAAGACCGGATGACCAGGTTTGGAGTCCTTGATATCCGCGCAGAAGTAACCTTCGCGCTCGAACTGGAAACGGTCTTCCGGCTGTGCGTCGCCAAGCGATGGCTCGGCACGACAACCAGTGAGTACTTGCAGGGAGTCAGGGTTGATGTTGTCGAGGAAGCTGGCGCTGTCTTCAGCCTTTTCAGGGTTCGGCGAGCGGAACAGACGATCGTACAGGCGCACTTCGCACTCGATGCTGGCAGCGGCCGGCACCCAGTGGACCACGCCTTTGACCTTGCGGCCTTCAGGGTTCTTGCCCAGGGTGTCCGGGTCGTACGAGCAGCGCAGTTCGACGATATTGCCATCGGCGTCCTTGATTGCTTCATCGGCACGGATCACGTAGCTGCCGCGCAGGCGCACTTCGCCGTTCGGCTCCAGGCGCTTGTAGCCTTTTGGCGGCTCTTCCATGAAGTCATCGCGGTCGATGTAGATTTCACGCGCAAACGGCAGCTTGCGCACGCCCAGCGCTTCGTTCTGCGGATGACGCGGCAGTTCAAGGTTGTCGACCTTGTCTTGCGGATAATTGGTGATCACAACCTTCAACGGGCGCAGCACGCACATGGCGCGTGGGGCGTTCGCGTCGAGGTCCTGGCGGATGCTGAACTCGAGCATGCCGAAATCGACCACGCCGTCGGAACGGTTGGTGCCGACCATGTCGCAGAAGTTACGGATCGACGCCGGGGTGTAGCCACGGCGGCGGAAGCCCGACAGCGTCGACATGCGTGGGTCGTCCCAGCCATGCACGTGCTTTTCATCGACCAATTGCTTGAGCTTGCGCTTGCTGGTGATGGTGTAGTTCAGGTTCAGGCGGCTGAACTCGTACTGACGCGGGTGCGCCGGTACCGGCAGGCTGTCGAGGAACCATTCGTACAGCGGGCGATGGCTTTCGAACTCCAGGGTGCAGATCGAGTGGGTGATGCCTTCGATGGCGTCCGACTGACCGTGGGTGAAGTCGTAGTTCGGGTAGATGCACCACTTGTCACCGGTCTGGTGGTGGTGAGCATGGCGGATGCGGTACATGATCGGGTCGCGCAGGTTCATGTTCGGCGAGGCCATGTCGATCTTGGCGCGCAGTACACGCGCACCGTCCGGGAACTCACCGGCGCGCATGCGGGCGAACCAGTCGAGGTTCTCTTCGACCGAACGGTCGCGGAACGGGCTGTTCTTGCCAGGCTCGGTCAGGTTGCCACGGTATTCCTTGGTTTGCTCCGGGGTCAGGTCGTCGACGTAAGCCTTGCCGGCTTTGATCAGCTCGACAGCCCAGTCGAACAACTGGTCGAAATACTTGGAGGCATAGCGCACTTCACCGGACCATTCAAAGCCCAGCCACTTGATGTCGCTTTCGATGGCGTCGATGTATTCCTGGTCTTCCTTGGCCGGGTTGGTGTCGTCGAAACGCAGGTGCGTGACGCCACCGAACTCTTGGGCCAGGCCGAAGTTCACACAGATCGACTTGGCGTGACCGATGTGCAGGTAGCCGTTAGGCTCTGGCGGGAAGCGGGTGACGATCTGCGTGTGCTTGCCCGAATCCAGGTCCGCCTGGATGATCGGGCGCAGGAAATTGACCGGGACGGCAGGTCCGGCCTTGGAATTCGAGGTAGGGTCGACAGTGGGCTTGCTCATAGGATCCTTGAACAGACAGGTTCGTGGCCGGGTGGGGCCAGATAAAACAAAGGGCTCATAATAGCCGAAGCAGTCAAGACACTGACAGGCCACGACCAAAAACTGCTGCTTTAATTACTGCTTTAATGACGAGGGCGGTAAAAAACCACCTCGAAATTCCTGCCGGTCACGCTAAACTGCGCGCCGTGGCACACATTCAGCCAAACCGGTAGCGGCGCCCTGGCGTCCAAACCCACGAATTCCCTGAAAAGAGTAGTGAACATGACTCAAGTCAAACTGACCACCAACCACGGTGACATCGTCATCGAGCTGAACGCCGAGAAAGCGCCGATTACCGTCGCCAACTTCATCGAATACGTGAATGCTGGCCACTACGAAAACACCGTTTTCCACCGTGTCATCGGCAACTTCATGGTCCAGGGCGGCGGTTTCGAGCCTGGCATGAAAGAAAAGAAAGACAAGCGTCCAAGCATTCAGAACGAAGCGGACAACGGCCTTTCCAACGACAAGTACACCGTCGCCATGGCCCGTACCATGGAGCCGCATTCGGCCTCCGCACAGTTCTTCATCAACGTGGCCGACAACGCCTTCCTCAACCACAGCGGCAAGAACGTGCAGGGTTGGGGCTATGCCGTGTTCGGTAAAGTCACCGAAGGCCAGGACGTCGTTGACAAGATCAAAGGCGTGCAGACCACCGGTAAAGCCGGTCACCAGGACGTTCCGGTAGAAGACGTTATCGTCGAGAAAGCCGAGATCGTTGGGTGATATTGCTGATTTCAGATTTGCATCTGATCGATACGCGCCCGGATATAACCCGGGCGTTTCTGAATTTGCTCCACGGCCGCGCCCGTGGCGCCCAGGCGTTGTACATTCTGGGGGACTTTTTTGAAGCCTGGATTGGCGACGATGGTATGACACCGTTCCAGCGTTCGATTTGCGCGGCACTGCGTGAACTGAGCGACAGCGGCACCCCCATTTTCATCATGCACGGCAACCGCGACTTCCTGATCGGTAAGGCCTTCTGCAAAGCTGCAGGTGCCACCTTGCTCAAGGACCCGAGTGTCGTGCAGTTTTATGGCGAGCCTGTGCTGTTGATGCACGGCGACAGCCTCTGCACCCGCGACGTCGGCTATATGAAACTGCGACGCATCCTGCGTAACCCGATTGTGCTGTTTATCCTGCGGCATTTGCCCTTGCGCACCCGCCACAGGCTGGCGCGTAAGCTGCGCAGTGAAAGCAGCGCGCAGGTACGCATGAAAGCCAACGACATTGTGGATGTGACGCCCGAGGAAGTGCCGCGGGTGATGCAACAGTTTGGCGTGCGCACAGTGGTCCACGGCCATACGCACCGCCCCGCCATTCATAAGCTGCAGATTGGTGACCAGGCGGCCAAGCGCATCGTGCTGGGGGATTGGGACAAACAAGGCTGGGCGTTGCAGGTAGATGAGCAAGGGTTTCAGTTGGCGGCGTTTGACTTCGTCAACCCGCAGCTGGCGTTGCCCGGCGCATAACTCAAGCACAACCCCAATCAAATGTGGGAGCTGGCTTGCCTGCGATGCAGACAACTCGGTACATCAGATACGCCGAGGTGATGCTATCGCAGGCAAGCCAGCTCCCACATTGATTGAGTACACCCGTTAGTGGCCGGAAGCCTCCGGCCCGGCCTTCGCCGCAAACGGCGGCTTGGCCAGCCACACAATCACGATCAAGCCCATGAACATCCACCCCAGCAACGTGAAGTAATCCACGGTGGACATCATGTACGCCTGGCTGGTGAGGACCTGGTCCAACTGCGCATAGGCCTTGTGCCCTGCCCCACCGAGCGCCTGCAAAGCATCGCGGGTCGCCGAGTCATAGGTGGTCATGTTCTCGCTCATGTACGCATGGTGCTGGTCCGCGCGGCGAATCCAGATCCAGGTGGTCAACGACGCCGCAAAACTGCCGCCCAAGGTCCGCAGGAAGGTCGCAAGGCCCGCGCCATCGGCAATTTGTGCCGGCGGCAAATCGGACATCAAGATGCTCAAGGTCGGCATGAAGAACAGTGCCACGCCGATGCCCATGAACAACTGCACCAAGGCGATGTGGGTGAAATCCACCTCATTGGTGAAGCCGGCGCGCATGAAACAGCTCAAGCCAATCGCCAGGAACGCCAGGCCCGCCAGCAAGCGCAGGTCGAACTTGTGCGCGTATTTGCCCACAAACGGCGACATCAGCACCGGCAGAATGCCGATCGGCGCCACCGCCAGACCGGCCCAGGTAGCGGTGTAGCCCATCTGGGTTTGCAACCATTGCGGCAGGATCAGGTTGATACCGAAGAACCCGGCATACCCCAGCACCAACACAATGGTGCCGATGCGGAAGTTGCGGTAGGCAAACAAGCGCAGGTTGACCACCGGGTGCTTGTCGGTCAGCTCCCAAATGATGAACACCGCCAAGGCGACGGCCGAGATCACTGCACCCATGATGATGAAGTTGGATTCAAACCAATCCAGGTCGTTGCCCTTGTCGAGGATGATCTGCAAGGCGCCGACACCGACGATCAGACTCAACAGCCCGACGTAATCCATCGGCTGGTAGCTGGTGACCACCGGGCGTTTCTTCAACTGCGAACGCACCACCATCACCGCAAAGATGCCGATGGGCACGTTGATAAAGAAGATCCACGGCCAGCTGTAGCTGTCGGTGATCCAGCCGCCGAGGATCGGGCCGGCAATCGGTGCCACCACCGTGACCATCGCCAGTAACGCCAGGGCCATGCCGCGCCTGGCTGGCGGGTAGACCGCGATCAGCAACGTCTGGGTCATCGGGTACAACGGCCCGGCGACCAAGCCTTGCAACACCCGAAAGCCGATCAGCTCGGGCATCGACGTGGAAATACCGCAGAGGAACGACGCCAGCACAAACAGAATGGTCGCCCACAAAAACAGCTTCACCTCGCCAAAGCGCCGGCTCAGCCAGCCGGTGAGTGGAAGGGCAATGGCGTTGCTCACCGCAAACGAGGTGATCACCCAGGTGCCCTGCTCCGAACTCACCCCAAGGTTGCCGGAAATAGTCGGCAACGCCACGTTGGCGATGGTGGTGTCGAGCACCTGCATAAAGGTCGCCAGCGACAGGCCAATAGTGGCCATCAACAGGCTGGGTGGCGTGAACGAGGCGTTATTGCTCATCAGCGTTGCACAGCCTTAGGTGCGGCGAGGCTGTTGTCATGGATCAACTGGGTGATCATGGCATCGGCTTCGGCCAGTTGGCTGTCATACACGTTGGTGGTGAACGAGGCCTTTTGCGGCGCCTGTTGCGCCAGCACCGGGCCGCTCTTGTCGTGCAGGTCCACACTGACGACGGTGCTCAAGCCCACGCGCAGCGGGTGCTTGGCCAGTTCGTCGGCGTTGATATGGATACGCACAGGCACCCGTTGCACAATCTTGATCCAGTTACCGGTGGCGTTTTGCGCCGGCAGCAAGGCAAACGCGCTGCCGGTACCGGCGCCCAGGCTGTCGACGGTGCCGCTGAACTTCACGTCACTGCCGTAGATGTCCGACTCGATGTCTACCGGCTGACCAATACGCATATCGCGCAGTTGGGTTTCCTTGAAGTTGGCGTCGATCCACAGCTGGTCCAGCGGGATCACCGCCATCAACGCGGTGCCCGGCTGCACGCGCTGGCCCAGTTGCACGGTGCGCTTGGCCACGTAACCGGTAACGGGTGCGATCAGGGTGCTGCGCGCATTGGCCAGGTAAGCCTGGCGTAGCTGTGCGGCGGCGGCCTGCACATCCGGATGGGAGCTGATCACCGTATCATCCACCAGGGCATTGGTGGTTTTCAGTTGCTGCTCAAGGTTGGTCAGCGCGTTCTTGGCGGCGGTTAGGCTGTCGCGGGCGTGGGACAGTTCTTCCTGGGAGATCGCCCCGCCCTGGGCCAAGGTTTTACGTCGGTTAAAGTTGTCCTGGGCCGTTTGCACATCGGCCTTCTGTGCATTGACCTGGGCTTTCATGCCATCGACGTTGCTGTACAAGCCGCGCACCTGACGCACGGTGCGCGCCAGGTTGGCCTGGGCACTTTGCAGGCCGACCGCGGCGTCATTCGGGTCGAAGTTGATCAGCACCTGGCCTTCGTGCACTAAATCGCCATCGTCGGCGCCGATGCTGACCACGGTACCGGTGACCAGCGGGGTGATTTCCACCACGTTGCCGTTCACGTAGGCATCGTCGGTGCTTTCGTTGAAGCGCCCGTAAAGCTCATACCAGGCCCACACGCCGACGACGCCGAGAATGACGATCAGCGCCAGGCCGATCAGCATCACTTTGCGTTTGCGCGGGTTGTTGTCTTTGGGTTGTTCGTTTGCTTGGGTGTTTTCGGCAGTGGCCATGACAATTACCTCAAATTATTCCGTGCGAGTAGCTGGGGTGGTTACGACCACGTGATCGGCGTTGAACCCGCCACCCAGGGCTTGCATCAATTGAATCGACAGATCGATCTGCGCCGCATTCAGGGTCGCCAGCTGACGCTGGGCTTGCAGCAATTGCTGTTCGATGCTGAGCACATCCAGGTAATTGCCGATGCCTGAGCTATAGCGCTGAACCCCGGTGTCGTAAGACTGCTGAGCAATGTCCGCGGCGTGCTGCTGGGCCTGGATCTGCCGACCGGTATCGCGCAACTGCGAGAGCGTATTGCCGATATCACCCAAGGCTTGCACCAGGGTTTTGTTGTACTGGGCCACAGCCAGGTCGTAATCGGCGTCGCGGGCATCGAGGTCGGCGCGTAAGCGGCCACCGTCGAAGATCGGCAACGAGATCGTCGGCGCAATGCTGAAGAAGCGGCTGGCCGAGCCAAACATCGCGTCGCCCAACAACGATTCGGCCCCGGCGCTCGCGCTCAGGTTGAGGTTGGGGTAAAAGCGGGTTTTGCTCGCGGCGACGTTCTTGCTCGCCGCCTCGACGCGCCAGCGCGCGGCGATCAGGTCCGGACGACGGCCCAGCAACTCAGCCGGCAGTACTGAAGGCACGGCGACGGCGCTGGGTTTCAACACGTTCGGGCGGTTCAGCTCATTGCCACGGTCGGGGCCTTTGCCGAGCAATACCGCAAGGGCGATCTTGGCGCTTTGCAGCTGTTTTTCCGCATCGATCAGTTGCGACTCAGAGCTGGCTTCCAGGCTCTCGGTCTGCTGGTACTGGTAATGGCTGTCGATGCCGGAACTCAGGCGACGCTTGCTCAACTCGAGCATCTGGCGGGTACGCTTGAGGTCGTCGGTGGCCAGGTCCCGCACGATATGGGCCTGGCCCAAGTCGCTGTAGGCCTTGGCCACGTTGGCGGCCAGGGTCAGGCGCGCGGCTTGCTGATCGACTTCGGCGGCACGCGCCTGACCTAAGGCCGCTTCCCAGGCGGCGCGTTGGCCGCCCCAGAGGTCGAAGTTGTAGTTGAAGCTGGCGCCGATGTTACGCACGGTGGCGTAGGCATCGCCTTGCCCCCGCGGGTCCTGGTCTTTAGCCAAGCGCGAGCGGCTCACACCGGCGCTGGCATCCACAGTCGGCATGCGCGCAGCGTCGGCGGCATAGGCAGCCGCTTGCGCCTGGTGGGCACGGGCGCTGGCGACTTGCATGTCGGGGCTGTTTTGCAGGGCTTCGTGAATCAAGCCGTCGAGCTGTGCGTCGCCGAGGCTTTTCCACCAATCCGCAGCGGGCCAGGCGGCGTTGGACAACGTCACGCCACTGAGGGATTTACCGGCTTGCAGCGTGTTAGCGTCGAGGCGTTGGCCTTGGGTGTCGAGGCCGCTGAAGTTGGCACAACCGGCAATACTCATCGCCACCAGCACCAGGCTTAGTGCGCGTGTATTCATTGATTACCTACCCGCTGGATGACGATGGCGTCACCGGCAGCTACCAGAATTTTCGTGAGGATTTTTTCCAGGGTGTGCAACTCGCCGGGCTTCAGGGCGCGGGCCAGTTCGTTCATCGACTGCGCACCGATGTGCGGCAGCATGTCTGCCAAGCGTTGGCCGTCTTCGGTGAGTACCAACTGCACTTGGCGCCGATCCTGCTCGGAACGCTTGCGCGCCAGCAGGCCCTTTTGCTCCAGGCGGTCGAGCATGCGGGTCATGGAGCCGCTGTCCAGCGACAGGTTGCGGCACAGCTCAGCCGGCGTGTCGACGTCAAACTGGGCAATGATGATCAACACTTTGAACTGCGCGGCTGTTACGCCGTGGGGTTCCATGTGGGTGTCGATAATACGGTCTTTGAGCAGCGCCGCCCGGCCCAGCAACAGGCCGAGGTGGCAGTTGCGAAAGCTGTCAGGGGTGAAGTGGGTCATCGAAAGTCACCTTATTACTGCCTAGGCAGTGAATGTATGACAAGATGTTACTGCTTAGGCAGCGAATGTCAAATGGAATTATTAGCTTGCTTGCTAATTTGGTGGCAGGTGGGCTGTAGTCCAAACAAATGTGAGAGCTGGCTTGTCTGCGATGACGGTGTGTCAGTCAATAAATCATCGACTGATGTACGGCCATCGCAGCATAGGTATCTACACATCTTTTTATGGGTTGAATGCTTTGGTTGTCGCGGGGGCGCTGGGTACATATCCGTTATTTGGGTCATGGCCTCTATTGGTTCCGCTCTTACAGCGGGTCACTTTTGAAAGAGCGCAAAAGTAACCAAAACGCTCTTGCCCCACCACTCGGCACCTCGCCTAGGCTCGGTGTGCCCTCACGCAGGCTTTGGACCGTGGGCCGCCGCCATGGGCCATCCTTGGCCCATCGCGGCTAAACCGGCGTCCTGCCGGTTTACCCACGCTCCAAAGCCTGCGTTCGGCCAGCGTGGTTTAACGGGGCGCCTAAGATCA
>NZ_UYXQ01000112.1 GCF_900624995.1 Pseudomonas antarctica | reverse complement strand
GGATTTCAGAGTTGTGTGTTTCCGATTGGGCAATAGCATTCGGGCGCAGGGGCTGGCCTGTTTCCTTGGGAAAATCGAGGATGTCGTATGCACGATCCAGGCCTTTGGCGGGGCGTTGGATGGTGTGTGCGGTCATGGCAGTTTCGGTCCGGTCATAGTAGTGATGCCGCACAGTGAACCCCTGTGGGAGCGGGCTTGCTCGCGAATGCGGTGTGTCAGTGAATGCATCGGTTACTGACCCACCGCATTCGCGAGCAAGCCCGCTCCCACATTGGATCTCCTATGGCTTTAAGAATGGGGCATTTAGCCTTTTTTCTTGTAGGCCACGCAATCAATCTCAACCTTGCAGTCCACCATCATGTTGGCCTGCACACAGGCGCGCGCCGGGGCGTGTTCTGGAGTGAAGTATTCGCCGAAGACTTTGTTGAAACTCCAGAAGTCGCGTGGGTCTTCCAACCACACGCCCACGCGCACGACGTCTTTGAGTTCAAAGCCGGCTTCTTCGAGGATCGCCACCACGTTGCGCAGGGTCTGGCGGGTCTGTTCGACGATGCCACCGCTGATGATTTCACCGTCCACCGCTGGCACCTGGCCCGAGACGTAGAGCCAGCCGTCCGCTTCCACTGCACGTGCGAAAGGACGAGGTTGGCCACCGCCGGCGGTGCTGCCGGTGCCGTAACGAGTAATGCTCATAAAGTTGCTCCTGATTAAAAACGAATGTTCTTCAAAAATTCCGCCAGGCGCGGCGATTGCGGGCGTTCGAAGATGTCCTTCGCAGTGCCCTGCTCTTCAATGCGGCCCTGGTTCATGAATACGATCTTGTCTGATACTTCGTAGGCAAAACGCATTTCGTGGGTGACCAGCAACATGGTCATGCCCTCCTCCGCCAAGCCCTTGATCACGCTGAGCACCTCGCCCACCAGCTCAGGGTCGAGGGCGGAGGTGACTTCGTCGAACAGCATCAGGCTTGGGTTCATCGCAATCGCACGGGCAATCGCCACACGCTGCTGCTGACCGCCGGACAACTGACCGGGGAAGTGGTTGCGCCGTTCCAGCAAGCCGACGCGGTCCAGCCATTTTTCGGCCAGGGCCACGGCTTCATCCTTACCCATCTTCTTGACCTTAAGCAGGCCGAGGGTGACGTTTTGCAAGGCCGTGAGGTGCGGGAACAGGTTGAACTGCTGGAACGCCATGCCGGTCATCGCGCGGTGCTGGGCGATCACACGCTCGGGGTGACGCACGCGTTTGCCAGCGATGTCGCTGTAGCCGATGGACTCGCCGTCCAGGGTGATCTGCCCGCCCTGGAATTCTTCCAGCAGGTTGACGCAACGCAACAGCGTGGTCTTGCCCGAGCCGCTGGAGCCGATCAATGTCACCACGTTGCCGCGTTGCATGGACAGGTCGACGCCCTTGAGCACTTCGACTTGGCCGTACTGTTTACGCAGGCCGCGAATGTTCAACAGCGGTGGGTTGGTTTGAGGTTGGTTCATGGCAAGGCCACCCGCTTTTCAATGTAGCGCCCGAATAACTCGATGGCGTAGTTGATGACAAAGAACAAAAACCCGGCGAACAGGTAGAACTCCAGGGTCATGAAGGTACGCGCAATCACTTGCTGGGTGCTCAGCAGCAGTTCGGCCACACCGATCACCGAGAGCAAGGTCGAGGCCTTGACGATTTCCGTGGAGGAATTGACCCAGGTCGGCAGGATCTGGCGCAGCGCCTGGGGCAACAGCACGTAGCCCAGGGATTGGTAGAAGGTCAGGCCAATCGCCTTGCCCGCTTCCAGTTGCCCACGGGGAATGGCCTGCAGCGCACCGCGCACGATTTCCGAGACGTGGGAGCCGCAGAACAATGTCAGCCCGACGGCGCCGGCCTGGAACGCGGTGATCTGCCAACCGAGCGCCGGCAACATGTAAAAACACGCCAACACCAGTACAAACACCGGTGTGCCACGGATCAGGTCGACATACAGACGAAACGGCGCGCGCATCCAGAATTTGCCGTAGGTCAGGATCAACCCGGCAACAATGCCGATCAGCGTGCCGAAGATAATCGCCAGCGCAGACACCGACACGCTGGTCTGAAACCCCGCCCACAGGGTATCCCGGGCGATCCACAACTCATGCAGCACGCTTGGGGACTCGTACATGCAAACCCTCCTTAACGACGAATCGCCAGACGCTGTTCCAGGTAACGGAGCAGCATGGCAATGAGGTAACAGGCAGCCACATAGAGCGCGGTCGTAACCATCCAGGTTTCAATCACCCGGTAGCTTTCGACGTTGATCTTGCGGGCGTAATAGGTCAGCTCCGGTACCGCGATAGCGGCGGCCAACGAGGTGTCCTTGAACAGCGAAATGAAGTTGTTCGACAGCGCCGGCAACACGTTGCGCAGCATCACCGGCACGGTGATATAGGCACGAATGCGCCACTCGCCCAAGCCGATGGCCAACCCGGCTTCACGCAAGCCCTTGGGAATATTCAGCAACCCGGCACGGAACACTTCGGTCAGGTAGGCACCGGCATACAGCGACAGGGTGATGATGAAGGAAGGGATTTTGTCGAGACGAATCCCCAGCGACGGCAGTGCAAAGTAGATCAACAAAATCAGCACGAGGATCGGCGTATTGCGGACCACCGTCACGTACACCGAGGCGAAGATTCGCAACGCGCGGTGCCTGGACAGCATGGCAAACGCCATCATCAGGCCGATCACGCAGCCAATCGCGATCGACAGCAATGCCAGCTCAAGGCCAAGGCCGAGCCCCGCCAGCAAGCTTGGGAAATCACGCCACACAGCGGCAAAGTTCAACTGATAGTTCATGGTCGGCAGTACCTGATTGGGGCGCCGTCAGCGACGCCCCAGGGTTTACGATTTACTTGAACTCAACCGGGAAACCGATCGCAGGCTCTGGCAAATCCACACCGAACCACTGCTTGAACGAGGCTTTGTAGGTGGGGAATTCCACGCCGGTCATGGCTTCGTGCAACGCGGTGTTGACGAAGTTCAGCCAGTCCTGATCGCCACGCTTGACCGCGCACGCATAGGTTTGCGGGCTCCAGGCGTAGGCCGGGCTACGGTAGCGGCCTGGGTTCTGCACCATCAGGTACTTGACCGAGGATTGGTCAGTGGCAGCCGCATCGGCGCGGCCGGAGTTCACCGCCTGGTACATCAGATCGACACTGTCGTACTGATCGACCTTGGCCTTGGGCAGCGCCTGGTGCACCAATTCTTCGGCGTAGACGTTTTGCAGCACAGCGACAGTGACGCCGTCGCCGGCCGCTTGCAGGTCTTCGATTTCTTTGTATTTGCTGTTATTCGGCAGCAGCAGGCCCACGCCTTCGCGGTAGTACGGCAAGGTAAAGGCCACCTGCTGCGCACGGCTGGCGGTGACGGTGATGAACTGGCAACTCATGTCGACCTTGTCGGTGAGCAGGTTGGGAATACGCGCGTCAGAGGACTGCACCACAAACTCGACCTTGCTCGGGTCGTTGAACAAACCCTTGGCCACGATGCGGCCGATGTCGATATCAAACCCCTGCAACTTGCCATCCGCTCCCTGGAAGTGCCACGGCGCATTGGTACTGCCTGTACCCACGATGAGATGCCCACGCTTGAGCACATCATCGAGCTTGCTGTCCGCCGCCTGCACGATGCTTGCGAGGGAAGCCGATGCGGCGAAGAGAAAAACACACGCTTTAAACACGGAAGGTCGGTGATGCATGACAAGCACTCCAGGAGTTGTGTATTCCGCTATACCGGAACTTAGTATGCAACAACGGAATAGACAGCAGAAAGTGTGCCACACGCTGTAGCAGAAAAATATGATGGAGATAAATTCGTTTTAAATCAGAGAGATGAATGTTTGTGTGGAGCACGGCGTTGGGCCAGCGGCTGGAAGCACGTTGCTACTCAAGGCCACACAGTGCGGTGGCAGGTGCCGCTGGCACGTTACTGTGCACCGTGGTGGTGCTAAGAGAGCGGGATTGCCACGACAGGCCTGCCAGCCACAACGGGGCCGTTTGCCACGAGGGTTTCTTTGTCAGGCTCTGGCTGATTGTTTGGGTTGGGCTAGGCTGGGAGATATCGGTGTGTAGGAGCCTGCGTGATGAAGTTACACCTTAGTGTGGTTTTGCTGTGCTGTTTGGCGGCTGGCGCAGCCTCGGCCAGCAATGATCGGCGTGAATGCAAGGAACAATTGACCAAGCTCAAAGAGGCCTTCAGCACGGACTACACCAGCCAGAACCACCATGGTTACCGCAAGGCGAGGGCGTCGCGGGATAACGAGGAATACAAGAAATGCGCGAGCCAGGCGCGCAAAGCTCGCGAACGCGTGGAGCGTGCGCAGGATGCCTGAAGCTGTCTACCTGTGAAGGTTGACAGTAGACGGGGGTGATCTCTCGATTTAGCGTACCCGCACAGTTACTGGCCGGGTACGGGTACACAAGGAGATCGTCATGGGTGTGGTGAAAACGCAAGTCAAAGACCACAACGAGTACCAGCAGATCCTGAATGAACATCCGCTGGTTATCGTATTGTTCACCTCCCTATCCTGCGAGGCTTGCTTAGGGGCCGACACACGCTTTAAAAACATCGCCGAAAAATACGCAGACCGCGTAAAAAGCATGCTCCTGAAAACGGAAACAACGCCGAAGATAGAAGGCGTAGACGGCACCCCCACCCTGGTGATCTACAAAGATGGCCTCGAGGTCGAAAACATCAAGGGAATCGGCGACCCGACGCCCTCGAAAGACCCGAACATTGCGAATGAACAGGACGTTTTGTTGGCGGGAGTGTTCAGCGAGTACTCGGCAGGGCTACCAACAACACCTGCGTAACTCGCCGCTCCTCCACCGCCGCCACGGTCAGGCGCCAGCCTTCATGCTCCAGGCTGTCGCCGACCATCGGCAGGCGGTCCAGCAGGCTCATCACTAAACCTGCGAGGGTCTGATAATCGTCGGTGGCCACGGCCTTGAAGCCGGTGCGCTGGCGAATCTGGTTAAGGTTCAAGGCGCCATTGGCGCGAAAACCCTCACCTTCCTCGACAATATCCGGCCCTTCAATCTCGCTGGCATCCGGCAATTCACCGGCGATGGATTCGAGAATGTCGGTCATGCTCAACACGCCCATGAAATCGCCGAATTCGTTGATCACGAACGCAATGTGAGTGGACTGCTGACGCATCTGCTCCAGGGCGTTGAGGATCGAAAAACTCTCCAACAGGTTGATCGCACGGCGCGCCAGGTGCTCCAGGTTTGGTTCGTTACCGGCCAGGTATTCCTTGAGCAGTTCCTTTTTATGCACGAAGCCTAATGGCTCATCGACAGCGCCGTTGCGGATCAACGGCAGCCGCGAGTAGGACGAATACATCAGTTTCAGGCGAATAGTGTCGCGATCGTCCGCCAGATCAATGCAGTCGACCTTGGCCCGTGGTGTCATTAAGGTGCGGATCGGCCGCTCGGCCAATTGCAGCACGCCGCTGATCATCACCCGTTCGCGCCGGTCAAACAGCGGCCCCTGGGTCGCGTCCGGGTCGCCCATCAGGTCGGCAACGTCGTCATCCATGCCCTCCACTGCCAGACTGCGACCGCCGAGCAAACGCATCACCGCATGCGCGGTACGCTGACGAACCGGCAAGGTGCCCTGCGCCGACTTCTTGCGACGGGCGCGGGCAATCTGGTTGAACACCTCGATCAGGATCGAGAAACCAATCGCCGCATACAGGTAGCCCTTCGGAATATGGAAGCCCAAGCCTTCGGCAGTCAGGGCAAAACCAATCATCATCAAAAAGCCCAGGCACAGCATGATCACCGTCGGGTGCGCATTGACGAAGCGGGTCAGCGGCTTGCTGGCCACGATCATCAGGCCGATGGAGACGATCACCGCGATCATCATCACCGCCAGCTCATCGACCATGCCCACGGCGGTAATCACCGCGTCGAGGGAGAACACTGCGTCGAGCACCACGATCTGCGCGACGATCGGCCAGAACATCGCATAGGCCACGTTGCCTGAGCGCTGGGCCACATGACCTTCAAGGCGCTCATGCAATTCCATGGTGGCCTTGAATAACAGGAACACACCACCGAACAGCATGATCAGGTCACGGCCTGAGAAGCTCTTGTCGAACACCTCGAACAAAGGCTGGGTCAGCGTCACCAACCAGGAAATACTCGCCAGCAAGCCCAGACGCATCAGCAACGCCAAAGACAAACCGATCAACCGCGCCCGGTCGCGCTGCTCCGGCGGCAGCTTGTCCGCCAGGATCGCGATAAACACCAGGTTGTCGATGCCCAGCACCAGTTCCAGCACAATCAAGGTCAACAGGCCGAGCCAGGCCGTTGGATCCGCTAACCATTCCATTTATAGAGTCTCGTAATAGATTTCAGAATGCCAGACACGGCAAAGCGCGGTCAGTGGACCGGGACAAGGTTAGCAGTCGGAATACGGGATGCTTTAGCGCAAACAGCGGCAGCGGGTGTCTTGGGGAAAGACGACCGGGAGGCTCCGAGAGGGTGTTCATGCAAGTCCTGAAATGACAAAAGGACCCAAATCCTACAACCCGAACCCAAATCCCCCACAACACAAAACTATTACAAGATCTGTCCCAAAGCACACACAAAACCAATGTGGGAGCGGGCTTGCTCGCGAATGCGCAGGTTCAGTCAATCCATATGTCGACTGACACACCGCTTTCGCGAGCAAGCCCGCTCCCACATTTTGGCCTGCGCAATATCAGGTTTTGCGCGTCGCATCATCCAGCGCCAGGATGGTGTGGGCATTCGTTACCGTGGTCGCCAGCGTATTGATCACTCCCGACCGCAACGCCCCCAGCGTCGCCGCCGCCTTGGTGTTCTCACTGGCAATCGCCACCACATCCGGAATGCGAAACAATTCCTGCACCGTCAACCCGATCACCCGCCCTTGAATCGCGTTGACCGCCGGCTGCCCGTGAATGTCGATAAAGTCATAGCCCATCATGTCGCCCACCGTACCGGACAACCGTGCCTGGGCAATTTCCTGCGGCGAGAACCAGCCCATACGCACCATGTTGCTGTTCTCGCTCATGTCGCCAATGCCGATCAGCGCAATGTCTGCCCGCCGCGCCCGATCCAGGGTCGAGCGCACCGTGTCGTTATTGATCAACACCCCACGCAGTTCCGGGTTCGCCACCAGTGCCGGGGCGTACAGGCTTTCACTTTCACCGCCAAAGCGTAGCGCAAGGCGCCTGCAGATATGGTCGGGGTTCATGTATTCGCCAGCCTTGAGCGAACCGCCGATGGCGCAGACAAATGTGCAATTGCGCGTCACCGGCAAAAACACGTTGTCAGCCACCGCACCCACATTACGCCCCATGCCCACCGCGACGATCATGCCGTCACTCAGGGTTTTATTCAGGTAGTTGGCCACCAGGCTGGCAACAGCCGAGCGCTGGGTATCGGGGTCACTGTGGTCGACGGCGATCAACGCCCGGTCGAGCTTGAAGCGTTCCACCAGCGCCCGTTCCAGCTCGTTGTTCATCGCCGGGTGCTGTAACACGCGCACCTCGACAATCCCTTCATCGCGCGCACGCTTGAGCAGGCGGCTGACTTTCGCGCGTGACAGGTCGAAGCGCTTGGCGATGGCTTCCTGAGTGACGTTCTCGAGGTAATAGAGCATCGCCACTTCGGTCATTTGATCGATATCGCTGGCGATGCGCTGGGTACTGTCACTCATGGGGACGGGCTTCCGTTTCGGCGTCAAAGGCGCATTCTCCCGACTCTTACCCTACGGCGTCCACTACTGATGCCCATCACGCTCGATCGCATTGATGCGCGCCACCTTGGCCCCGGAACGCGCCGCTTCGAACTCCGACACCAGGAACGCGGTGACGATGCTTTTGGCCAGCTCCGCGCCGATCACCCGCGCGCCGATAGACAGGATCTGCGCATCGTTGCTCTTGCGCGCCCGCTCCGCCGAATACGTGTCATGGGCCTGCGCCGCCCGAATACCCAACACCTTGTTGGCCGAGATGGCCATGCCGATCCCGGTGCCACACACCAGCACGCCCAGGCGCTGCTGCCCGGCATTGATGCCATTAGCCACCGCCAGGGCGATGTCTGGGTACAGCACCGGCGCGGTGGAGTGGGTGCCGAAGTCGGTCACCGGGTAACCCAGCGCCTCGATATGACGCTTCAACAGCTCTTTGAGCTCAAAACCCGCTTCATCGCATCCGATAGCCACCGGGAAAGGTGTGTTCATGGCGTCTGGCTCCGCTGCCGTGATCGTACTTATGACTGATCATATGATCAGCCACTGAATTTTCGCTCAGTCATTTCTCGGACATTAGGCCGTTTCTGTCAAGCGAGTTTTAACTGACCTCCTAGTCAAAGCCCTATTAAGAGGCGTTATTAACCAAAATGACGAGATTCACACCTTTTAAGTGAAAGAGATTGACTGATCAGAATTTCATTTGATACACATATGATCACAGCAAAACATGACTGTGCGACCTAATAAGAATTCACAGCACGAGGACACGCCAATGGCCACGCCATTACTGCTCCAGGCTGAACACGTCGCCAAGGCTTACGCCGGGGTGCCTGCCCTGCGTGATGGGCGCCTCTCGCTGCGGGCTGGCAGCGTCCATGCGTTGTGCGGCGGCAATGGCGCAGGCAAGTCGACCTTCCTGAGCATCCTGATGGGCATCACCCAACGTGACGCCGGGAGCATTCTGCTCAACGGCGCCCCCGTGCAGTTCAACCGCCCGAGCGAAGCCTTGGCGGCAGGGATCGCGATGATCACCCAGGAGCTGGAACCCATCCCTTATATGACCGTCGCCGAAAATATCTGGCTGGGCCGTGAACCGCGCCGCGCCGGCTGCATCGTCGACAGCAAGACCCTCAACCGCCGCACCCGCGAGCTGCTCGAAAGCCTGGAATTCGACGTCGACGCCACCCGCCCCATGCACCGCCTGAGCGTGGCACAGGTTCAACTGGTGGAAATTGCCAAGGCCTTCAGCCATGACTGCCAAGTGATGATCATGGACGAACCCACCTCAGCCATCGGCGAGCGCGAGGCGCAAACCCTGTTCAAGGCGATTCGCCGCCTCACCGCACGTGGCGCCGGCATCGTCTATGTGTCGCATCGCTTGAGTGAACTGGCGCAGATCGCCGACGACTACAGCATCTTTCGCGACGGCGCCTTTGTGGAAAGCGGGCGCATGGCCGATATCGACCGCAACCACCTGGTGCGCGGCATCGTCGGCCAGGAACTGACGCGCATCGACCACAAGGTCGGCCGCGAATGCGCCGCCGCCACCTGCCTGCAAGTCGACAACCTGAGCCGCAAGGGCGAGTTTCACGACATCAGCCTGCAACTGCGCCAGGGCGAAATCCTCGGCATCTATGGCCTGATGGGCTCGGGGCGCAGCGAGTTTCTCAACTGCATCTACGGCCTGACGGTGGCGGACACGGGCAGCGTCACCCTGCAAGGCAAGCCCATGCCCGTAGGCCTGCCCAAGGCCACGATCAACGCCGGCATGTCGCTGGTCACCGAAGACCGTAAAGACAGCGGTCTGGTGCTCACCGGCAGCATCCTTTCCAACATTGCACTGTCGGCCTACAAGCGCCTGTCGAGCTGGTCGCTGATCAATGCGCGCAAGGAAGCCCAGCTGGCGCAGGACATGGTCAAGCGCCTGCAAATCAAAACCACCTCGTTGACGTTGCCGGTGGCGTCCATGAGCGGCGGCAACCAGCAGAAAGTCGTGCTCGCCAAATGCCTGTCGACCGAGCCGGTGTGCCTGCTGTGCGATGAACCCACCCGGGGCATTGATGAAGGCGCCAAGCAGGAGATTTACCACTTGCTCGACCAGTTCGTGCGTGCCGGTGGCGCGGCCATTGTGGTCTCGTCCGAAGCCCCGGAACTGCTGCACCTGAGTGATCGCATCGCCGTATTCAAGGGCGGCCAGCTGGTGACCATCAGCACCAACACCGCCCTTTCCCAGGAAGCCTTGTTGAGTCTTGCCTCATGAATGCCAAAACCATTGCCGCACCTGTTACAGCCGCACCCCGTCACCGCCTGCGCCTGTCTCTTGACCGTTTCGGCCTGCCGCTAGTGTTTATCCTGCTGTGCGTGGTGATGGCGTTTTCCAGCGAATACTTCATGACGTGGCGCAACTGGATGGACATCCTGCGCCAAACATCCATCAACGGCATCCTTGCGGTGGGCATGACCTACGTGATTCTGACCAAGGGCATCGACCTGTCAGTGGGTTCGATCCTGGCGTTTGCCGGGCTGTGCAGCGCCATGGTCGCCACCCAGGGTTACGGCCTGCTGGCGGCGGTCAGTGCCGGGATGTTTGCCGGGGCAATGCTCGGCGTGGTCAACGGTTTTATGGTCGCCAACCTGTCGATCCCACCGTTCGTGGCCACCCTCGGCATGCTCAGCATCGCGCGGGGCATGACCTTTATCCTCAACGACGGCAGCCCCATCACCGACCTGCCCGACGCCTACCTGGCGCTGGGCATCGGCAAAATCGGACCGATTGGCGTGCCGATTGTGATCTTCGCCGTGGTCGCGCTGATCTTCTGGATGGTGCTGCGCTACACCACCTACGGGCGCTATGTGTACGCGGTGGGCGGCAACGAAAAGAGCGCGCGCACCTCCGGCATCGGCGTGCGCAAGGTGATGTTTTCGGTGTACGTGGTCTCGGGCTTGCTCGCCGGTTTGGCCGGCGTGGTGCTGTCGGCACGCACCACTTCCGCCCTGCCCCAGGCCGGGGTTTCCTATGAGCTGGACGCGATTGCCGCCGTGGTGATCGGCGGCACCAGCTTGTCGGGCGGCACCGGCAGCATTGTCGGCACGCTGTTTGGTGCGCTGCTAATCGGCGTGATCAACAACGGGCTGAACCTGCTCGGCGTGTCCTCCTATTACCAGCAAGTCGCCAAGGGCCTGATCATCGTGTTCGCGGTACTGATCGATGTGTGGCGCAAGAAAAAACGCTAGTCGCTGTTGCTCAAAAAATGCACTGAACGACCCACAACAATAAGCGGAGTTCTCACCATGAAAGCTGGAATGTCTTTGGCTGCTGTCGCGGCCCTCTCCCTGCTCGCCAGCAGTATCGCGCTGGCCGCCGATGGCAAGACCTACAAAGTCGGCGCTGCCGTCTACGGCCTCAAGGGCCAGTTCATGCAGAACTGGGTCCGTGAGCTCAAGGAACACCCGGCAGTCAAGGACGGCACCGTGCAACTGACCGTGTTCGACGGCAACTATGACGCCCTGACCCAGAACAACCAGATCGAAAACATGGTGACCCAGCACTACGACGCCATCCTGTTCGTGCCAATCGACACCAAGGCTGGCGTGGGTACCGTGAAGCAAGCCATGAGCAACGACGTGGTGGTCATCGCCTCCAATACGAAAGTAGCCGATGCCTCCGTGCCTTACGTGGGTAACGATGACGTGGAAGGCGGCCGCCTGCAGGCCCAGGCCATGGTCGACAAGCTCAACGGTAAAGGCAATGTGGTGATCATCCAGGGCCCGATTGGCCAATCGGCGCAGATCGACCGGGAAAAAGGTGAGCTGGAAGTGCTGGGCAAGCACCCGGACATCAAGATCATCGAGAAAAAGACCGCCAACTGGGACCGCGCCCAGGCCATGACCCTCACCGAAGACTGGCTGAACGCGCACCCCAAAGGCATCAACGGCGTGATCGCGCAGAACGACGACATGGCCCTCGGTGCCGTGCAGGCGCTGAAATCCCACGGGCTGACCTCCAAGGACGTGCCGGTGACCTCTATCGACGGCATGCCGGACGCGATCCAGGCGGCGAAGAAAGACGAAGTCACGACCTTCCTGCAAGACGCCCAGGCGCAATCCCAAGGCGCGCTGGACGTGGCCTTGCGCGCGTTGGCGGGCAAGGACTACACGCCGCAATCGGTGATCTGGGAACGCTATGCCAAGGACGTGAAATGGGCCGACGGCACCGCCAAGAACTACATCCTGCCGTGGGTGCCGGTGACCAATGCCAATGCGGATGCGCTGTACAAACAGGTCAGCGGCGGTAAGTAGCGTTCACCTTGAAATAGGGTCAAGCGTGGGAGCTGGCTGGCTTGCGATGGCATCACCTCGGCTTGACTGAAAGACCGAGTCGCCTGCATCGCAGGCAAGCCAGATCCCACATTGGATCTCCAACGCTTTAGAAAGAGGAGTCATGCATGTCTGGATTCTGGAACCAAGCCTTCGACCTCACCGATCGTTGCGCGGTGATCACCGGTGGCGCCGCCGGGATTGGCTTGGCCTGCGCCAGCCTGCTGGCAGAGCGCGGCGCACGCGTGGCCTTGCTCGACCGTGACCCCGCGGTGGTTGAAGTCGCCGCCAGCCTGGGCGCCGAGCACCTGGGCATTGCCGTCGACCTCAGCCAGATCGGCCAGGTACAACACACCATCGACCAGGTGTTCGAGCACTTCCAGCGCCTGGATTACCTGATCAACAGCGCCGGCATTGTCCTGCTGGACAAGGCCGTCGATGTCAGCGAAAGCGCCTGGGACAGCACCCTCGATATCAACCTAAAAGCCAGCTTCTTCGTGGCCCAGGCCTGCGCCAAACACATGCTGGCCAACGGCGGCGGGCGCATCGTCAACCTCGCCTCGCAAGCCGCCGTGATTGGCCTGGACCGCCACGTCGCCTACTGCGCGAGCAAGGCGGCCATCGTCGGCATGACCAAGGTGCTGGCCATGGAATGGGCACCGCAGATCAACGTCAACGCCATCTCCCCGACCATTGTCGAGACCGCGCTGGGCAAGAAAGCCTGGGCCGGTGAGGTGGGCGAACGGGCCAAACTGCAGATCCCGGCGGGCCGCTTCGCCCAGCCGGAAGAAATCGCCGGGCTGGCGCTGTACCTGCTCAGCGACGCAGCACAGATGATCACCGGCGCCAACATGGTGATCGACGGCGGCTACAGCATTCAGTAATCCATTTTTTGTCGTGAGGTTTTGTCATGTCCACCGTCACCGAACGCACACCTGAACAACTCGCCCCGAGCATCCCGAAACCCATGCAGGCCGTGGTCTGCCCTGGCCCGGACGACTACCGCCTGGCAACCGTCCATGTGCCCACGCCCGGG
>NZ_UYXQ01000111.1 GCF_900624995.1 Pseudomonas antarctica | reverse complement strand
CGTGTCGACAATCAGGTCAGCCGCTTCCAGCGCGCGTTGCGCGGCGATATTGCCGGTCAACTCAGTGTCGCCGCAGTAGGCGGTCATGTCGTTTCCCATCGCGTGCGGATTATTGAACGATGGCAACTCCACCGCGTACACCTTGGCCCCCAGGCGCTGCGCCGCATCCATCGCGGCGCGCACGGTGCGCGGGTCGGAGTAATGGCTCTTGAGCACGGCGACACTCTGGGTCGGGTCGACCTTCGACAGCTTCAGCACATGTTCAAACATCTGGGTCAGTTCGCAATCGCTTACCGGCATTTTCCTGTCTCCTGTGGGGCTGCACCACGTTCAAGCACTGCGCTTCACTCTAGTGCATTTTTATAGCGTATACGCCAGTTAATAGCGATAAGACCTGAATTGAAGACGGACTGCAAGTGGCGCGCCAAAACGTTACCATACGAAACAAACCCAACAGATAAAGGCATAAATGCGTTACAGATGATAATTTCGCTCAAAAAACAATTTTTCAAATGCAGGCTTCCCATTTTAAAAAATGAGCGTATACACTTTAAAAATCTTGCACAAAGACGCCGCCGAAAATCAAAAAAGAGAGGATCACGCCCCATGGGAAGCACACAGAAAATCGCCATTGTCGGTGCCGGCCTTGGCGGTGCCGCCGCAGCCACTCTGTTGCAGCAAGCCGGTTTTGACGTAGACGTTTACGAGCAAGCGCCGGAGTTTTCCCGGTTGGGCGCGGGGATCCACATGGGCCCCAACATCATGAAAATCTTCCGCCGCATGGGCATCGAAAAGCAGTTGGACCTGATGGGCTCGCACCCCGAACACTGGTTCAGCCGTTGCGGCGAAACCGGCGATTACCTCTCACGCATTCCGCTCACCGGTTACGGCGCGTCTTACATCACGGTGCACCGCGGCGACCTGCACGCGCTGCAGATGTCGACCCTCAAGCCCGGTACCCTGCACTTCAACAAGCGTCTGGAAACCCTTGAAGAAACCGACACTCAAGTGCGCCTGACCTTCGCCGACGGTGAGGTGACTTACGCCGACATCGTGATCGGCGCCGACGGCATCAACTCGAAGATTCGAGAAGAACTGCTGGGCGTGGAAAAACCGCTGTACAGCGGCTGGGTCGCCCACCGTGCGCTGATCCGTGGCGATCAGTTGGCCAAGTACGACCTCACGTTCGAAGACTGCATCAAATGGTGGACCGAGGACCGCCACATGATGGTGTATTACACCACCGGCAAACGTGACGAGTACTACTACGTGACCGGCGTGCCGCATCCCGAATGGGACTTCCAGGGCGCGTTCGTCGACAGCAGCCGCGAGGAGATGTTCGACGCGTTCAAGGGCTGCCACCCCACCGTGCAGGCGCTGATCGAGTCCACCGACAGCGTGACCAAATGGCCGCTGCGCAACCGCAACCCGTTGCCGCTGTGGAGCCGTGGTCGTCTGGTGTTGCTCGGCGATGCGTGCCACCCAATGAAACCGCACATGGCCCAGGGCGCCGGCATGGCCATCGAAGATGCCGCGATGCTGACCCGCTGCTTGCAGGAAACCGGGATCAGCGACTACCGCACCGCATTCCAGCTCTACGAAGCTAACCGCAAGGAACGCGCCTCGCGTGTGCAGGCGGTCTCTAACGCCAACACGTGGCTGCGCACCCAGGAAGATCCGGACTGGGTATATGGCTACGACCTGTATGCCCAGCCACTGAAATCGGGGGCGGCCGCATGAGCACCTTTCTGTATGGCGGCAACGTCCAGGCCAATGGCATTCGCCAGCATTACCTGCGCTATGGCGGCAAAGGCCCGGCGCTGATCCTGATCCCAGGCATCACCAGCCCGGCGATTACCTGGGGTTTTGTGGCCGAACGCCTTGGCGCGCAATTCGACACTTACGTGCTGGATGTACGAGGGCGCGGCTTGTCGTCCACAGGCCCCGAACTGGATTACAGCGCCGACACCTGCAGCGATGACATAGGTGCGTTTGCCGATGCGCTGAACCTGGCCAACTACCATCTGGTTGGCCACTCGATGGGCGCGCGTTTTGCGGTGCGCAGCGCCGTCAAACATCCGCAAGGTGTTAGCCGCGTGGTGCTGATCGACCCGCCGGTGTCCGGCCCCGGCCGCCGCGAGTACCCGAGCACACTGCCGTGGTACATCGACTCGATCCGCCAGTCATTGGTCAGCATGGACGCTGAGGCGATGCGCGTCTTCTGCGCTACCTGGACGCAAGAACAACTGCAACTGCGCGCCGAATGGCTGCACACCTGCTTTGAGCCCGCCATCGTGCGCGCCTTCAATGATTTCCACGACGTCGACTTCCACCAGGACCTGCCCCACCTCAAGGCCCCTGCCCTGTTGCTAGTCGCCGGGCGTGGCGGTGTGATCCTCGATGAAGACGTCGCCGAAATCCAGGACCTGCAGCCCGGCATCCAGGTCGCCCGAGTGCCCAACGCCGGGCACATGATTCCTTGGGATGACCTCGAAGGGTTCTTCGACGCCCTCGGCGACTTCCTGCAAAAATAATCATGGAGACCACCATGCACAAGCCTTACCGCATCGGCCAGATCGTGCCGAGTTCCAACACCACCATGGAAACCGAGATCCCGGCGATGCTCACCGCGCGCCAGGCGATCCGCCCCGAGCGCTTCACCTTTCACTCCAGCCGCATGCGCATGAAGCAAGTGCGCAAGGAAGAACTGGCGGCGATGGACGGCGAGTCCGACCGTTGCGCGGTCGAGCTGTCCGACGCCAAGGTCGACGTACTGGGTTACGCCTGCCTGGTGGCGATTATGGCCATGGGGCTGGGTTATCACCGCAACGCCGAACAGCGCCTGCGCAAAGCCACTGCAGACAACGACGCCAACGCGCCGGTGATCACCAGCGCCGGCGCACTGATCGAAGGCCTTCACATCATGGGCGCCAAGCGCATCGCCATCGTCGCGCCGTACATGAAGCCGCTGACCGAACTGGTGGTCAATTACATCCGCGAAGAAGGCTTTGAGGTGGTGGACTGGCGTGCCCTGGAGATCCCCGACAACCTCGAAGTGGCACGCCACGATCCGGCCAACCTGCCGGCCATCGTCGCCGGCATGAACCTGGACGGCGTCGATGTGATCGTGCTGTCGGCCTGCGTGCAGATGCAGTCGCTGCCGGTGGTGGCCAAGGTCGAGGCGCAAACCGGCAAACCGGTGCTCACCGCCGCCATTGCCACCACCTACGCCATGCTCAAGGCCTTGGACCTGGAACCTATCGTTCCCGGTGCCGGCGCCTTGCTTTCCGGCGCTTACTGAACGTGTTTTTGTGGCTGGCGGGCTTCCTGTGGCGAGCGGGTTTGCCACAGGGTCAGTGCGGTGTCCAAAATTTTAGGGGTGAAAAAGAATGAGCGACCAATCCGCCGACGCCAACTACCAAGGCGTCTGGGGCAACCGTATCGGCTTCGGCAAAAAATCTGCCCTGCTGATGATCGACTTCATGCAGGGCTACACCACTGAAGGCGCGCCACTGTATGCGCCTGAAGTGAGAATTGCCGTGAGTGAAAGCGTTGACCTGCTGGCCTGTGCCAGGCGCCACGGGATTACCGTGGTACATACGAATATCCGTTACCATCCCGGTCATTTCGCCGACGGCGGAATCTGGGTCAAGAAAGCCCCGGTGATGAAGGACATGGTCGAAGGCAACCCGCTCGCGGCGTTCTGCGTCGAGGTACTGCCCCAGGACGATGAAGTGGTGATCACCAAGCAGTACGCCAGTGCGTTTTTTGGCAGCAGTTTGGCCCCAATGCTGCACGCCCAAGGCATCGACACCGTGGTGCTGGCCGGCTGTTCCACCAGCGGCTGCATTCGTGCCACCGCGGTGGATGCGGTGCAACACGGGTTTCGGACCATTGTCGTGCGTGAATGCGTCGGCGATCGACACCCGGCGCCCCATGAAGCCAACTTGTTCGATATCGATAGCAAGTACGGCGACGTGGTGAGCAAGCGCGAGGCGATGCGCACGTTCAGGGAGCAATAACGATTCACCAGGAACCACGACAAAGAGCGTGGTCCGGAAAAAAACTGAGCGTCTCCCACGTTGGAATGCAATCGAATAGAGGCGCGGGCTTGCTCGCTGCCACACTTGATCACCTCCAGCAGGGCCCCCTCAGCCTTCTGACACTGCCTTTGGAAGTCGCTTCTTCAGCACTCCAAAGTGCTGGAACAACAGCGGCCGTATAAAAACCATAAGTCACCGCCAGGAGACACCCAAATGCCCATTGCGAATGCAGCGCCCGCGACCACGGTCGCCGACCCCATCACCACGCTCTACCACAAGATCACCTGGAAGCTGATTCCATTCCTGTGTTTCTGCTATCTGGCTGCTTATCTGGACCGCATCAACATCGGCTTCGCCAAACTGCAGATGCTTGACCAACTGCACTTCAGCGAAACCGCGTTCGGCCTTGGCGCCGGCTTGTTCTTCGTCGGTTACATCATCTTCGAAGTACCCAGCAACCTGGTACTGGAGCGGGTCGGCGCAAAGGTCTGGATCGCACGCATCATGATCACCTGGGGCCTGCTCTCGGCCTGCACCATGCTGGTCACCTCCACCACCCAGTTCTATATTCTGCGCTTTCTGCTCGGCGCCGCCGAAGCGGGGTTTCTGCCAGGCGTATTGTATTACCTGACGACTTGGTTCCCCACGCATCGACGCGGGCGCATCATCGCGCTGTTCATGATCGGCCTGCCGCTGTCCAGTGTGATCGGCGGGCCGTTGTCCGGCTGGATCATGGGCCACTTCGACAACATGGGTGGCCTGCGCGGCTGGCAATGGCTGTTCCTGATCGAAGCGGTGCCGAGCGTATTGCTCGGCGTGCTGACCTTTTGGGCGCTGCCCAATACGTTCCAGCAAGCCAAATGGCTGTCGGACGACGAAAAAGCCTTGCTCGAACGTGAACTGCGTAAGGACGAGGCTGATGCCACCGGCAGCAAGCACAGCTTTCGCGACGGTTTCTTCAATCTCAAAGTGTGGATGCTCGGCGGTATCGATTTCTCGATCCTGCTCAGCGCCTACGCCATGGGCTTCTGGATGCCGACGTTCATCCGCAACGCCGGGGTTACCGACACCTTCCATATCGGCGTGCTGACCGCGCTGCCAAGCGTCGCCGCACTGTTGGGCATGCTGCTGATCGGCGCCAGTTCAGACAAACACCGTGAACGCCGCTGGCACATCATCGTGCCGTTTTTCATCGGTGCGGCGGCGATGGCCAGCAGCACCTTCTTCACCCATAACGTAGCGGCCACCGTCGCCTTGTTCGCAATTGCCTCGGCCGCGATCATCGGCGCCGTGCCGGTGTTTTTCAGCCTGCCGGCGACCTTCCTCAAGGGCACTGCAGCGGCCACCGGGTTTGCCCTGGCGTGCTCGCTGGCGAATATCGCGGGCCTGGTGAGCAACTCGCTGATGGGCGTTGCGATCGACGTCACCGGCAGCAGCGCGGGTGCCTTGTGGTTTTTCGCCTGCTGCCTGATCCTCAGCAGCTTCCTGGTCATCGCCTTGCCGGCGAAACTGGTGAACCGTTAACAACAACAATTTTTGCGGATGAATCACCATGCAAGGTTTTCTCAAACGCTGTGCGCTGCTGGTCGCGATAAGCCTGTGTACCGGCACCGCGCAAGCGGCTGAAAAAGTCATCTTCGACACGGACTTCAATGTGCTCAACGATGATGGCCAGGCCTTTATCATGCTCGCCCAGTTGCATGCGCAAAAACGCATCGAGCTGCTGGGCATGACCCTGGTCAGCGGCAATGCCTGGGTCGACCAGGAACAGGTCGACGCCCTCAAGGCCGTTGAACGCATGGGCGTGGAGAAGGAGGTGGGCGTCTACTCGGGCGCCGCCTACCCGCTGCTGCATGACTACGCCACCTACGAGGCAGAGAAATCATTGTTTGGCTCGGGCTGGCCGGGCGCGTTCAAACACCCGCGTCCTACCTCGCCCTCACAGCTGGTCGCGCCACCGGATGGCCTGGCGACTCACACCAAAGTGCGCAGCGAAACCGCCGCGCAGTTCATCGTGCAAAGCGTGCGCGCCAACCCGCATCAGGTGACCATTCTCGCCGTCGGCCCGCTGACCAACGTCGCCCTGGCGATTCGCTCGGCGCCGGACATCGTGCCGCTGATCAAGCGCATCGTCTACATGGGCGGCGCCCTGGAGATCCCGGGCAATACCACACCGGCGGCAGAATTCAACTGGTGGTTCGACCCGGAGGCGGCGAAGATCGTGTTGCGCTCGCCGATCGAGCACGTGATTTTCCCGAATGATGTGTGCGAGAAAGTCACCTTCGACAAGTCGGTATACCAGCGCGTGATTGCGCACAAAGGCGCGATTGCCGATCTGTACAAGCACGAATTCGGGCCGCTGTTCGACAAAGACCCCAGCTACCACAGCTTCACCTGGGACAGCCTGCCGGCGCTGTTTTTGGTCAACCCGCAGATCGTCACTGAGTCCCGCGATGTGTGGGTAGATGTAGACGCCACCTTCGGCGCCGACTATGGCCGTGCGCTGGGCTACAAGAAAGGCGCGCCGGTTGGCACGCAGAAAGCCAACGTGGTGTTTGGCGTCGATCAGAAGCAGTTCTGGGACGGTTACGTCAGCCTTGTGACGCTGCCGACACCGGTCAACCACTGACCGGTTGATCGCTCCCACCTTGCGTGGGAGCGATCTTCACTTATCCCGCTGCGGCAACCCCGCGCGACTGGGTGCGCCCACATCACCGATGACGGTCGATTTCGTCTACGTGAGCGCCGTGGTGCGCGGTGCAGAAGCGCTCACTCGCGCCGTGAAGCAAGCACACTGGCAGCCGACGGACGCAATCAGCTCTGGCCTATAAAAATAATGGCGCTAGAATCAGCGCCATTCTTGCGCCCGCCTACCTGATACGAGCCCCCCATGAGCTTTGATTTCGACACGATCCACCCCCGCCTCGGCACCGGCAGCACCAAGTGGAACCGTTACCCGCAAGACGTCTTGCCGATGTGGATCGCCGACATGGATATCGCCGCGCCACCTGCCGTGCTGCAAGCGCTGCATGCTCGCCTGGACCAGCAAATCCTTGGCTATAGCGTGGCCGGACCCGACGTGCGCGAAGCCATCGTCGCCGACCTATGGGCCAAGTACGCCTGGCGCGTAGCGCCTGAAGAACTGCTGTTTTTGCCCGGCGTCGAACCCGGCTTCAACATGGCACTGCACGCGTTCGTAAAGCCCGGCCAGCCGGTGGTGCTGCAAACCCCCAACTACCGCCCGATTCGCCTGGCGCCAGGCCATTGGAACCTGCCGCGTATCGAAGTGCCGTTCGAGTGGGTTGACGGTGAATACCTCACGCCACTGCCCGCCATGCGCCAGGCACTGACCGGCGCCGGTGCACTGCTGCTGAGCAACCCACACAACCCCATCGGCAAAGTCTTCCCGCGTGAAGAACTGCTGGCCATCGCCAACGCCTGCCTGCAAAACGGCGCACTGATCATCAGCGACGAAATCCATGCGCAACTGTGCTTCGACGGCCGTCGCCACATTCCCACCGCCACCCTCAGCGCGGAAATTGCCCAGCGCACCATCACCCTGATGTCGGCGAGCAAGGCCTACAACGTGGCCGGCTTGAAGACCTGTTTCGCCGTGGTGCAAAACGCCGAGGTGCGCGAGCGCTTCAATAATGCGCGCTGCGGCATGGTCGACAGCGTCAGCCCGCTGGGCCTGGAAGCCACCCGCGCCGCCTACAGCCAATGCGGCGAGTGGCTGGAGGCGTTGGTGCAGTACCTGCAGGCCAACCGAGACTACCTGCTCAATGCCGTGCAAACCCGTTTGCCCGGGGTGGTGATGCAAGCCCCTCAGGGCACGTTCTTGGCGTGGCTCGATTGCAGCGCTCTGGGTCTGGATGACCCACAGCAGTTTTTCCTGGAACAGGCCAAGGTTGGCTTGAGTGCGGGGATCGAGTTCGGGGATGACAGCCAGCAATACGTGCGCCTGAACTTCGGCTGCCCACGCGCAATGCTGGAAGAAGGTTTGCAACGTATGGAGCGCAGCCTGCAAAACCGCTGAAATGGGCCGGCACCTTCTTGGTGCCAGCCCGCTCTCATGCCTTAGGCCTGGGGCTTGCCAGCCTCGACCTTCATGCGGCTCACCTGCGGAATACGAAGGGATGATCCCGCCTGGCGGGGTGCGTTGATCGTCATCAATACGCCATCGTTGGTGATGAATGTCGGCCGTGCTTTGTCGTCTGCCGCGTCATCGGGATAGGCCTTCTTGATCCTCAGCAATCGCCGCATCTGAGGTGTATCGCCGCCCAGTGTTACGACTAAATCCCCCTCAGGCGTCACGCCCCAATCAGAAACCTGCGCGGCGCTGTAGTCCAACCGGACCACACTGTCAGCAGGATCATTGATGCTCACTGTTCTGTAGTCTTTGTTTATCAAATACGTATTGAAACCGCCCTCTCCAGTGACAGTGGCGCCGCCGTTGATCACGATAACGTTCGCGCCTTGGCCGGTGAACACCACATCTTTATGACCATTGAGGGTGAACAGGTTGTTCTGGCTATCGCCATGGATAAGGCTCTCGCCGTCCGGCACTGTGGCTGCATTAGAAAACTGCTGGAAATGCGCGATTTTTTTGATGCCTTGCGTATTCGAATCTTCGGTTTTCACCGAAATCGTGTGCGCAGTGAAGTTGATGACATGCCCAGCATATCGGGCGGTTTTATCCTGTCCGGCGGCCTTGAAAGAGGTGCTTAAAGGACCGGAAAACATCAGTGTGTTACTGCCCCCGCCGCCATTGAGTGAGGTTTGCCGCGGGCTAAAGCCTGCGTCTTCGGTTTGCGCGACCTGTTGCGCCTGTTCAAGCGTCTGGCGCGCATCTGCGCTGAGCACCACCTTATCGTCGGCCTCTCCACCGTTAACGCCCTTTTTGCCTCCCCCCAATAGGAAGTAATTGGGTTTGTGTTTCACACCTTCCACCCAGTCATCGCCATCGCCCATGTCCCAGAGCGTTGCCTTGTGCTCACCCGGCACGCCTTCCACCGCGTTAACCGGCTTGCCGTTCCATGAATTTAAAGTCCCGGACGTATGATCGTTACCGCCTTTGACACTGACAGCAGGCACCAGGCCAGGTATTTTGATCTCATGCAATATCCACGTAATGGGTGACCACCAGCGTGAAGTTACCAGCCCAACTTTCCCCAGTCTCTGCGTGGCCTTGATGTCGGCAGAACCGAACACCACGCGCTCAAAATGCTCTTTGCCCGCGCCATTCAGGAATGCCGCGTGGCGCTCCCTGCTCTGCGCCTCATACGCCTCGGAATATTTCGCTTCCAAATAGGGTTTCAGGATAGGGAACCCCGGCTCATCCCCAAGGAAAGACTGCAGGCCGAGGCTGAATTTCTGCTGGCCTGTAAGCGATGTGTACTTTTCAATGTCCTCAACGGTACGCACCGCCGAGTAAATCGCTTGTGCGGCCATCAATGTCCCCGCCACGATTATCCCCGCCGGCCCGGCTGCACTGGCACCCGCCATGAAGGCGGCGCCCAAGGCAATGGAGGTGTAGGCATTCGCAACGGCGAAAGCCCCATTGACGTAGTGGTCCTGGGCTTCTTTGCCGGTACTGTTACCGGCTTTTTGGAGTGAGTCGACAGCGGTGTACGTATCGAAAGGCAGGCTGAACACCAACCCGGCTCCGCCAGCGGCCTTGCCGATCATCTTGCCCATGCTGCTGGCCTTGAAGCCTGCGATAGCTGGCGCCTGACGGCTAATGACTTGCTGCGCAACCTTGTTCAAGCCAATCTCCATGCCCATGCTCGCGTAATCCGCCGCCACCGCACCAAGCCCTATGGCGCCCGCCGTCGTGTCGCCACGCTGGATACTCTCAATGGCAGTGCGCAGCCCCTGAAACGTACTGAAGGCCTGAAACCCAAGGCCTGCCGAATGAGATGCCCCCGGTTTACCCGCTGCCTGCGGGGCGAAAAAACCGGTGGGTAACGGTTTGTTGCTGCTCACCCATTGGCGTAGTGCCGCAGCGTGTCGCGAGGTGTCCCGAATGGAGGTGTTCAGGCTGTCAGGAATGGTCCCGCCGTCACGCCTGCTGGTCATTGGTGAAGCGGCGGGGTCGCGAGCGGAGGCGATCTGCGTGAGCACCAGCGTCGCGCGCTCAATGACGTCACTGTCACCCGACCGGAGAAACGCCTCAAACCGCCGATAATCAAGGTGCATCGCACCGGCTAACTTATGGCCATTCGCATCACCCGCGAGCGGGCTTTCGATCGACTGGCCATCAAGACTGAAGCCCATTTTATACAGCTCGACACGACTGAGCTTTTCTTCGCCGAGCTGAATCGGAGCACTGGCATCATCCAGCTGTTGCAGGCGCTTGATTTCAACCTCGTTAATGGGCGCCAGCAGCGGGGTCGCGGTCACCCCACCTGTGCTGGGTAGCGGGCTGGGTGCTGGACTCGGTACAGCCGCGGTACGCGAGGCACGACCGGTCGCAGAGAAAAGATCGTTTAAGGTGGCATCGGCTTGACCGTCAAGTTTCCCATCGTAGAGACGTGCGGTGAAGGCTTCCGTAATAAAGTCCAGTGCACTTCTGTTGGCGCGCTTGCTGAGAGGCGGGCCGTCTTCGCGAAGCCCACTCGTGTTGCTGGCCATCTCGAGGAATTCTTTGGCGTCCGTTTTGTAATAACCCAGTACCCCAAACTTACCCGCGAGCAATGCGGCTTGCTTATGCGCCGCAGCGTCATCGCCATTGAGCTGCGCCTGATGACCCATGCGATCCGCGACGGTTTCGCCGCCCGTAGACACAGGGGCGAAAAAGTCGTCACCGATAATCAGCGTGGGCGGGTTGGTGAGACGCAGCTGTGTTTCCGGCTGATCACCTTTATTGGCAATCGTCACGTTGATCTCCGGGCCCACCGCCTTCTCGGTTTGCGGATCGCTTTGCTGAAGTTTCAACAGCGCCGCCTCCACGGCGCGGGTCACGAGTTTATAGTGACTCACGTCGAGATTGGCATGACCGGTTAAGTGTACGTCTGTGTCCTGCACGACCTCGGTCTGCAAAGTGATCACTGCACCGACTTTGTCCTCGGCCAAATAGGCACGTTGTTGCTCTATACGCTCGAAGGAATAGGGATAGTCAATCGGCGCAGCCGCCTCATTGATCAGGTTGATCAAGGTTTGCTCCAGGTCCTTAAATGGCGATAACAGTGCGGAACCTGGGTGGTTATTTAGAAATTGTCGGACTGACTGTAGTACGGCGGTGGCGTGATGAAACTGCGACATGCCTTTAGACGCATGCAGTCTCTCCAAGCGCCCCGAGACTTCTTCGTAATCGGCCAGCGGGGCACCGACAGGAGCGGGCGCTAGAAGATGAAAGCGCTGCGGCGTAGGCACACGCGTGGCATCAATCACCTTGATATTGTCGAGCCCGCTCAGCGGCGCGTCATACATAAACCTTATATCGTTGACCGTGGGGGGCGATGTCGGGGAGGTGGTCTGGATTGAACACACTGATTAAGTATCTAGGGTCGGTAGCACTTTGATTAATGGGGTCATGCATATGCTTCAAATGCGGGCCGGTAAATATTTTCTTCAGGCCTTTCTCGAACGCGGCCTTGGAAGAAAAAGCCGCAAACCCAATATTCGGGTCGTTGTAGTAATAGGTTCGATCGCCATTGGCGCCCACGATCACACCGGCTGACAGTCGATGCCCGTCTGCGCTGATCAGCAATGTTTTGGTGGTAGCCGACGTGGTGAGTCGCGGCGCAATGGTGGTATAGGGCGCCAGTGTCACGGTCGCACGATCATGCGCTATAGCCGCCGTACTCGTGAGGCTCTGTACCTGGGCCAATTTATGAAAGAACGCCTGGGACTCAGGCTCATCAGGGTGAGCCAGCGCCTGGTAGATGTTACCGAGAAAAACCTGATGTTTGCCCTCTGCGGCGGCCAACGACAGAATATGAGTAATCCCCGCACAGTCCCCTTCGTTCAGTCGGTTGATCACCGCAATATAATAACCCTGAGGCATTGGCGTTACTTTCGTACCGCTGTCCGTGAGGACTTTCGTAAATACCCTTGCGTCATTGTGAGCATCATTTATAAGACGCTGTTCACTCAAACGGTAGAGTGCCCCCAGCTGCTCGGGGGTGATTTGCTGACTGAGTGCCAGCCTCATCAGTGAGGTCTCGCCCATATGCGCATAATAGCCTGGCAGCGCGACCGCGGAGGGCGTGTTATAGCCTTTCATGAACGCGTTACGACCGGGACCCACTTTGGTATCGCTCATTGTTTGTATAAAATAAAGCGGTACATCAACATCTTTTATAATAGCAGGAAGTGCCGATCGATCTCGCTTGGCGACGTTTGACGTAGCCCTGCGCGGCCGACGGTTCACGGTTACATTTTGTTGATCATTGTGCACCACGGACGTGCTCTCGGCGGGCACCTGAATCGACAATGGCGTAGCGAGCGACGAAGATAACTGCATAAATGCTTCCAGAGTTAAGTATATAGGCCCGTCATCCTTGTAGTTATGGCTCCTTAGACGTACCAACATACGAACAAGCCCAACTAACAACCATCAGACTTATCTGCCAGCGCGCTGAGTTGCGTGCAAACAATGAGTTCCGTACTGCGGTTGTTTTTTTGTCTCGGCATATGGCCATAAGTTAGTTAGTCGCAATAACTAACCCGCTCCCAGCTTCAATTCACAACGTTTCGCAACACGCTCACAGGGCCTGCTGTTACTGTTTCTGCCTATCCGTACCACCGGCAACAGCAGGAGTTCAATGGCATGGCGACCCAGCCCCTTGATCGCTCAACCGATCCCAAAATCCTTCCCCGTACGCCATCCAAGTCGGGCACGGCTTTTCATGTGTTGCTCAAAAACAGCGCTGACAAAAAGGTCGAGGCTCAGGACAAAACCCCATCAGGCCTAGATGCCAGTCAGCAACAGGGCTATGAGCTGGCCGCCAAAGACGCCACGCCGCGGACCCCGAAGCAGCCAGCAACGCGAGGCCGAAGGCTTGACCACCGACCTCACTGCAATTCTCTCGAACCCGAGCAAGATCTCCGACGAGAATAAGGCGCTGGCCACCAAAAACCTGTTCGGCCTGCTCAAAGGCGTATTGAAAGGCAGCCTGCTCGACCTGCCGCGCCGCACCCAGGAAACCCTGGAGA
>NZ_UYXQ01000110.1 GCF_900624995.1 Pseudomonas antarctica | reverse complement strand
CGGCCTCCAGGCCTTCCTGGCGCAGGCGTCCGATCAAGCTCACGGCGAGCAGCGAGTGGCCACCCAGTTCAAAGAAGTTGTCATGGCGCCCGACCCGCGCCACGTTGAGCAGATCGGCCCATAGCTGGGCCAGCAGAATTTCGGTGTCGCCCTCAGGCGCCACGTACTCGCGCACCATCAGCGCGTCCATACCCGGCGCAGGCAAGGCCTTGCGGTCGAGCTTGCCGTTGGGGCTCAACGGCAGCGCATCGAGGTGCATGAACAGCGCGGGCACCATGAAGTCCGGCAGGTGCTGCAGCAGATGCACGCGCAGCCGTTCGATATCGCTGGGTATGCCGGTGTAGTACGCGACCAGCCGAGCTTCGCGGGCGACCACCACCGCCTCGTTGACCTGTGGATGCTCCAGCAGCCGCGCCTGGATTTCGCCCAGTTCGATGCGCAGGCCACGGATCTTGACCTGATCATCGTTGCGGCCCAGGTACTCGATATTGCCGTCGGGCAAGTAGCGGCCAACGTCGCCAGTGCGGTACATGCGCCCTTTGGTGAAGGGGTCTTTGA
Source organism: Pseudomonas antarctica (assembly GCF_900624995.1). Taxonomy (GTDB): domain Bacteria; phylum Pseudomonadota; class Gammaproteobacteria; order Pseudomonadales; family Pseudomonadaceae; genus Aquipseudomonas; species Aquipseudomonas antarctica. The sequence continues at coordinate 12,736 of NZ_UYXQ01000110.1, read as the reverse complement.
GGAAGCGTTCGGCGGTCAGTTCAGGGCGATTCAAGTAGCCACGCGCCACTTGCACCCCGCCTATAAACAGCTCGCCGACCACGCCCAACGGTACCGGCTGCAACTGCGCATCCAGCAGGTACATGCGCGTGTTGGCAATCGGCTTGCCGATCGGCGTGTTGTCCGGTACGTCGGGGCGCGCGCAATTCCAGGCGGTCACGTCCACCGCCGCTTCGGTCGGGCCGTACAGGTTGTACAGGCCGATCCCCGGCAATTGTTGTTTGAAGCGCCGCACCAGGTTGCCCGGCAAGGCTTCGCCGCTGCACATCACGCGTACCAGCCCGGCCGCTTGGCTGACATCGCCGTGGGCCAGGAACACATCGAGCATCGACGGCACGAAGTGCAGTGTGGTGATCTGCTCAGCCTCGATCACGTCGCACAGGTACTCAGGCTCTTTGTGGCCGCCCGGGCGCGCCATCACCAGGCGGGCACCGGTAAACAGTGGCCAGAAGAACTCCCACACCGACACGTCGAAGCTGAACGGGGTTTTCTGCAGCACCGCGTCATGGGCTTTCAGGCCGTAGGCGTCCTGCATCCACAGCAGGCGGTTGACCACCCCGGCGTGTTCGTTGATCACGCCTTTGGGCTGGCCGGTTGAACCCGAGGTGTAGATCACGTAGGCCTGGTGCTGAGCGGTAAGGGCTGGCACGTGAGGATTGCCAGCGCTTTGGTGCTGCCAGGTGTTGCGATCCAGATCAATCACCGCCACGTCACCGAGTAATTCACGCGTGGCGCCTTGCGCCAGCACCACCACCGGCGCGCTGTCTTGCAGCATGTAGGCCAGACGCTCGCGTGGATACGTCGGGTCCAGCGGCACATAGCCGCCGCCGGCCTTGAGGATGGCGAACAGGCCGACGACCATGTCCAGGCCACGTTCGACGCAGATGCCCACCCGCGAATCCGGCTGAACCCCACGTTCACGCAGGTGATGCGCCAGTCGGTTGGCGCGCCCATTCAGCTCGTTGTAGGTCAGCTGTTGGTCAGTGGCCTTGACCGCCACGGCCTGCGGCGTGCGTTCGACCTGGGCTTCGAACAGGCCGTGCAGGGTTTGCTCGAGGTTGTAGTTGACGTCGGTGGCGTTGAACGCCACCAGCAGTTTTTGCCGTTCCTCGGCACCCAGGATCGGCAGACAGTTGAGCGCCTGATGCGGCGCCTGCTCCAAGGCGTCGACAAGCCCGGCCAAGGCAATCTGCATATAACCGCACACCCGTTGCGCGTCGAATTGCGCCAGTGCGGTGACGTCGTAACCGTCGCCCAGGTCATCCACGTTCAAGGTCAGCGGGTAGTTGGTGCGCCCGTCATTGGCCAGCGTCTGCATGCCTTCCCAGGCCTGCTGCGCCTCGGCCGATCGCGTTGCGCCGCCGCGATGGCGGTAGTTGAGCATTGAGCTGAACAGCGGCGCCGGTGCCGCCACGCCGCTGCAACGCTGGGCCAGCGCCAAGGACGCGTGTTCATGCCCGAGCAACGCGGTCAGCCGCGCATGGGTGGCACGTACGGCAGCACGAGCGCCTTGCGCGTCGATGTCCAGGCGCAGCGGCAAGGTATTGATGAACACGCCGAGCGCACGGTCGGCGCCCTCGCCGCCTTGCATGCGGCCGACCAACACGGTGCCGAACACCACGCTGTGGCGCCCCGACGTAGCCGCCAGCACTTGGCCCCAGGCCAGGTGAAACAGGCTCGCCGTGCTCACGCCGAGCAAGCGCGCCTGGGCGCGCAGGCGGCGGTTGAGGTCACTGTCCAGGCGCAGGCGGTGCTCTTCGATGGCACTGCCGTCGCCGCGCACATCCTGCAGGCCGAACGGCAAGGTCGGCTCATCAACATCCCCGAGCATCTCGCGAAAGAACGCTTCATGTTCCTGCTCGCTTACGCCAAGACGCGCCTGGGCCACGTAGTTGCGGTACGGCATCGGCGCCGCTGTTGGCGCTGCGTGGCCGAGCAAGTGGCCCTGCATTTCGTGCAGCACCACGTCGAAGGCGGTGTGGTCGAGGGCGATATGGTGATAGAGCAACACCACCACCACACGCTGATTGGCCGGGTCTTGGGCGTATTTCAGGCAGATCAACGGCGCCTGACTGATATCCAGGCGATAGCGTCGCGCATCGAAACGCGCATGCAGGCCGGCCAGCACATCACCTTGCAGGTGCAGCTCTTCAAGCGGCAATTGAGCCTGGCGCCACACCACTTGCAGCGGTTGCGCCAGGCCTTCCCAGACCACACCGGTGCGCAAGATGTCATGGCGGTTGATGACCTGTTGCAGCGCCTGGGCGAAGGCGTTCAGGCGCTCGATGCTGTCGAAGGCCAGGTGCGATTGCAGCAGGTACGGGTCGCCCTGCTCGGCGCTGATGTAGTGGTAGAGAATGCCTTCCTGCAACGGCGCCAGCGGGTAGATGTCCTGCACATTGGCGGCGCCGCCGGGTACGCGGCTGACGACCTCGTCGAGGGTTGCTGGGTCGAGCTCCACCAACGGCAACATATCCGGGGTGATGCGCTGGCAGTCAGCGGCAATGCGGTTGGCGGGCACTTGCACTTCGCGACCACTGCCCACGGCGGCGGCCAACGCTGCGAGGGTTGGCTGGCTGAACAACACACGCACGTCGGCGCTGAGGCCGACCTGGCGCATGCGTTCGATCAGGCTGACGGCCAGCAACGAATGGCCACCGAGTTCGAAGAAGTGGTCGTGGCGGCCGACTTGCTCCACCTGCAACACCTCGGCCCAGATCCGCGCCAGAGTGGTTTGCACCTCACCTTGCGGCGCCTCATACTCGCGGCTCAGCAATGCGGCTTGATCAGGTGGCGGCAGCGCCTTGCGGTCGAGCTTGCCGTTGGCGGTCAGCGGCAACGTGTCGAGTTTGACGTAGGCCACCGGCACCAGCGCCTCAGGGAGCTGCGCTTGCAGCTGCGCGCGCAGGGTTTCAAGCGCCAGCGGGTAGTGTTCGGTGAACCAGGCGACCAGACGGCCCTCGCACACCAGCACCACGGCTTCGCCGATGCCGTCCAATGCCGCCAGCCGACTTTCTATTTCACCGAGTTCAACGCGCACGCCGCGCACTTTGACCTGGTCGTCGTTGCGCCCCAGGTATTCGATGTTGCCGTCGGGCAACCAGCGCGCCAGGTCGCCGGTGCGGTACATGCGCCCGCGGTTGAATGGGTCGTGCAGGAAGCGTTCGGCGGTCAAATCCTCGCGGTTCAAATAACCCCGCGCCACACCGCTGCCGCCCACATACAGCTCACCGGTGACGCCCACCGGCACTGGGCGCAGTTGCGCATCCAGCACGTAGACGCTGGCATTTGCGATAGGCCGACCGATATGCAGCGCCGCCCCGGCGCGCACGCGGCCAGAGGTGGCGACCACGGTGGCCTCGGTAGGCCCGTAGTTGTTGACCACCGCAAAGCGTCGCTCCTGGGTGAACTGACGCAGGCGATCACCGCCGATCAACAGGATGCGCAAGGTCGGGTGGTGCAGGTTCTGGCTGAAAGCGTACTCGGCCACGGGCGTGGGCAGAAAGCTCACGTCCAGCGGCTGCGTCAGCCACCAGGCGAGCAATTCGTCGATGTTTTCATTGCCCACGTGCGCGGGCGGCAGGTGCAGGGTCGCGCCTGCGCAGAGTGCCGGCCAGACTTCCCAGGCCATCGCGTCGAAACCAAACCCGGCGACGCTGCTGGTGTGGCTGCGGGCATCCAGGCCGAAGGCCTCACAGTGCCAGTGCATCAGGTTTTCCACCGTGCGGTGTTCCACCATCACGCCTTTGGGCTGCCCGGTGGAGCCGGAGGTGTAGATCACGTAGGCCAGGTGTGCCGGGGTCAGGGTAGCCAACTGCGGGTTGCTGACGGCGTGGTGTTGCAAGCGCTCGTCGAACAGGTCGACAGCGGCATGCGCGCCCAACAGGTCGCGGGTGCTGGCCTCGGCCACTACCGCTACCGGAGCGCTGTCCTGCAGTAAGTAGGCGATACGCTCGGCGGGGTAAGCCGGGTCAATGGGCACATAACCGGCGCCGGCTTTGAGAATGCCCAGCAAGCCCACCAACATCTGCGGGCCGCGACGGCAGCAGATCGCCACGCGATCATCCGGCTGCACGCCGAGTGCCAGCAGGTGATGGGCCAACTGGTTGGCGCGCTGATTGAGGTGCTGATAGGTCAGCGATTCGCCATCTTGTTGCACGGCAATCGCATGGGGCTGGCGGTCGACCTGAGCTTCGAAGGCGCCATGCACGGTATGCCCGGTGGGGAAGTCGGCGGCGGTCGCGTTGAATTCGCGCAGCAGGGTTTCACGCTCTGCCAAGGGCAGAACAGGCAGTTGGTTGAGCGCGGTTTTCGCCGAACTTTCCAAGGCCACGACCAGTTGCTCCACGGCGTTGTGCATGTAGCCACACAGGCGCTGGGCGCCGATCTGCGGCAGCGCCAGCACACTCAGGCCAAAGCCTGCACCGAAGTCATCGACGCTTAGGGTCAGCGGGTAGTTGCTGCGTTCCTCACCGCCCAGCAGTTGCACACCTTCCCAGATGCCCTGGCCGTCGCGGGCCATTTCGTCAGGGTTGCTGTGGCGAAAATTGAGCAAGGCGCTGAACAACGGCACGGCCGTTGGTACGCCGCTGCAACGCTGGGCAAGCGCCAGCGACGCATGCTCGTGACCGAGCAATGCACTCAAACGCGCATGGGTGGCCTTGACCGCCACGGCGGCGCCGGCGGCCACGTCGACGCGCAGCGGCAAGGTGTTGATGAACATGCCCAACGCACGGTCAGCGCCCTCGCCGGCCTGCATGCGGCCCATAAACACGGTGCCGAACACCACGTCGTCACGCCCGGACACCAGCCCCAGCACCTGCGCCCAGGCCAGGTGCATCAGGCTGGCGGCGCTGACGCCCAACACCCGCGCCTGTTCACGCACACGCACCGCCAGTGCCGCGTCCAGGGGCTGCTCGGCTTCTTCGATAGCGCCGCCATCGCCCTGCACGTCCTGCACGCCAAACGGCAAGGTCGGCTCATCGATATCAGCGAGCATCTCGCGAAAGAACTGCTCATGCTCGGCCACGCTGACACCCAGGCGGGCCTGGGCTACGTAATTGCGAAACGGTGCGGCTTCGGGCAACGCTTCGGCCTGATTGAACAGGAACGCGCGCATCTCCTGGCCAACCACTTCCATGGCGGTATGGTCGAGTGCCAAGTGATGGAACAACAGAATCGCCGCGACTCGGTTATTCACCGGGTCCTGGGCGTAGACCATGCGCAGCAGCGGCGCCTGGGTGATGTCCAGCCGGTAGCGCCGTGCGTCGAAACGCGCGTGCAATTGCTCGATGATGTCGCCCTCGGACGGGTTCAAGGCGACTTCCTGCACCACCCGCGGTGCGTCACGCCAAACCACTTGCACCGGGCTGTCCAAACCTTCCCAGACCACGCCGGTACGCAGGATGTCGTGACGGGCCACGACCTGTTGCAGCGCGCCCATGAACGCGTGCAAACGCTCAAGGCTGTCGAACGCCATGCGCGATTGCAGCAGGTACGGGTCGCCCTGCTCGGCGCTGATATGGTGATAAAGAATACCTTCCTGCAACGGCGCCAGCGGGTAGATATCCTGCACATTGGCGGCGCCGCCCGGCACCGGGGCGACGATACGCTCGATAGCGCTCTGGTCGAGCTGCACCAGGGTCAGCATCGGCGGCGTGATGTGCGTGCAGCCCATGGGAATGCCATTGGCCGGCACCACGACTTCACGCCCGCTGCCCACCGCCGCCGCTAAAGCTGCCAGGCTTGGCTGGCTGAACAGCGCGCGCACGTCACAGCTCAGGCCGACCTGGCGCATGCGCTCAATCAGGCTCACCGCGAGCAGCGAGTGCCCGCCCAATTCAAAGAAATGATCATGACGCCCGACGCGTTCGAGCTTGAGCACGTCCTGCCAGATCTGCGCCAGCAGGGTTTCCAACTCGCCTTCCGGTGCTTCGTAACCGCGACTGAGCAGCGCGCTCTGATCCGGCACGGGCAAGCCCTTGCGGTCGAGTTTGCCGTTGGCGGTCAGTGGCAGCAGCGCCAGCCACACGTAGGCCGACGGCACCATGTAGTCGGGCAATTGGCCTTGCAGATGAGCGCGCAGTGCTTGGATGTCCAACGGTGCCTGGGCGGTGTAGTACGCCACCAGGCGCTTGTCACCCGGCTGGTCTTCGCGGGCCAGCACCACGGCGTCTTTCACGCCAGGGAAGGCGGCCAGGCAGGTTTCGATTTCACCGGGCTCAATGCGAAAACCACGAATCTTCACTTGCAGGTCATTGCGCCCCTGGTACAGCAAGGTGCCGTCGGCCTGCCAACTGGCCAGGTCGCCGCTGCGGTACAGCAGGCCGTCGCCGAAGGGGTTCGGGATAAACTTTTCAGCGGTCAATTGCGGCTGGTTCAAGTAACCCTTGGCCACGCCGGCACCGCCGATATACAGCTCACCGACCACACCCAACGGCAACGGTTGCTGGCGCGCATCCAGCACGTAGGCCTGGGCATTCGCAATGGGCCGGCCAATCGGAATGCCGCCCTCGCCCAGCGTGGTGATTTCAAAGGTGGTGGAGAACGTGGTGGCCTCGGTCGGCCCGTAGCCGTTCAACAGATGCTGGGGTTTGCCGTGTTTGAGCACGCGGCCGATCACCTGCGGGTCGAGCACATCGCCGCCGACGATCAGGTAGCGCAACTGGCGGAACACCGGCAGCAACGCATCGGCGTATTGATGGAACAGGCCCGCGGTCATCCACAACACGCTGACGGCTTGCTCCTGCAATAGCGAAGCAAACGCCGCCTGGGACAGCAGCACCGCATGCTCGACCACCACTACGCAACCGCCATTGAGCAACGGCGCCCACACGTCGAGGGTGCTGGCATCAAACGCCGGGTTGGAGGCAAATGCCACGCGGTCACGCGCGTTGAAATCGGCGTAGCCGTTGTTCAGCACCAAGCGCGAGACCGCGCGATGCGGCACTTGCACGCCCTTAGGAGTGCCGGTGGAACCGGAGGTGTACATGATGTACGCCACGCTTTCCGAGGTCTGGACCAGGTCAGGGTTGCGCGGCGACTGCGCCTCAAGGTTCAGGTCGGACAAGGTATTGAGCACACGATGCGCGCCGCTGTCCTGCACGATGAAGGCCTGACGTTCGACGGGGGCGTTGACGTCCAGCGGCACATACACCGCTGCGCACTTGAGAATCGCCAGTTGGCACACCAGCAAGTCGAGGCCACGTGGCAGTGCAATCGCCACGCTTTCCCCCGGCTGCACGCCCTGATTGATCAGGTGATGGGCCAGGCGATTGGCACGGCGGTTGAGGTCGCGATAGCTCAAGGACAACGCGCCATGCACCGCCGCCACTGCTTCGGGGCGCGCCAGCGCCTGGGCTTCAAACAGTTGCTGCACGGTGAGCTGCGAGGGATAGTCGCGGGCGGTGGCGTTGAATGCCACCAGCAGTTGCTGGTGTTCGGCAGCCGGCAGAATCGACACCGCCTGTAACGGTGTGGTCGGTGCTTGTTGCAGCGCGGTCATCAGATGGTGCAAGGCGGTGAGCATGTAGTCGCCCACGCGTTGTACATCCAAGGTGGCCACGCCTTGCACGGTCAGCGAAAAACCTGTGCCCAGGTCATCGACGTTGAGCACCAGCGGGTAGTTGCTGCGTTCTTCTGAACTGAGAATCTCGATGCCGGAGGCGGCAAACGGGCTGTCTCCCGGTGCTTCACCCGGCGCGCTGTGACGGTAGTTGAGCAAGGTGCTGAACAACGGCAACGACCCCGGCACGCCACTGCAACGCTGGGCCAGTGACAGCGAGGCATGTTCATGCCCGAGCAACTGCGCCAGGCGCGCGTGGGTGGCGCGCACGCCGGCTTGCACGCTGACGGCGCCGAGGCTGACCCGCAGCGGCAAGGTGTTGATGAACATCCCCAGCGCCCGGTCGGCGCCTTCGCCGCCCTGCATACGGCCCAGCAACACCGTGCCAAACACCACGTCCTGCTGGCCGGAAACCTGCGCCAACACCTGGGCCCAGGCCAGGTGTACCAGGCTGGCGGTACTGACACCGAGTTGCCGTGCCTGTTCGCGCAGGCCGTGACTGAGCGCCGGTTCCAGCGGTATATGCGCCTCAACGATACCGCTGCCGTCGCCATTGACGTCCTGCAAACCGAACGCCAATGTTGGCTCGTCGATATCGCCGAGCATCTCACTGAAGAACGCTTCGTGTTGCGCCTGCGTGACGCCCAGGCGCGCCTGGGCCACGTAGTTGCGGTACTGCACCGCGTCCGGCAGGTGCGCGCTGTTACCGGCCAGGCTGGCACTCATCTCTTCGACCAGCACTTGCAAGGCAGTGTGGTCGAGCAGGATGTGGTGCAGCAGCAAAATGCCGACGTAACCGCCCGGCTGTTGGGCGTAGCCAAAATGCATCAACGAGGCGCGAGACAGGTCGAGGCGGTAGTGGCGCGGATCGAAGCGTTGTTGCAGCGTCGCCAGGGCGTCAGCGCCCTGCACATTGATGCGTTCAACCGCCAAGGGCGCCTGACGCAACACCACTTGCACCGGCTCATCCAGGCCTTCCCAGAAAATACCGGTGCGCAGGATGTCATTACGTTCGATCACGCTGTGCAGCGCGCGGATAAACGCGTCCACCGCCGTTTGGTCGGCGAAGTTCAACTGCACTTGCAACACGTAGGGGTCACCCTCGGTGGTTGCCAAGTGGTGGTAAAGAATGCCGGCCTGCAAGGGCGCCAAGCCGTAGATGTCCTGCACATTGGCGAGGCCGCCGGGCACCGTCTTGAGGATGTGGTCGATAGCGCCTTGGTCCAGTTCCACCAGCGGCAGCATGTCCGGCGTGATGTGCTCGCTCGTCTCATTGATCAGGTTGGCCGGAACCTGCACCTCCTGCTGCCCGCCCACCGCTGCGGCAAGTGCAGCCAGTGTGGGTTGGCCGAACAGCACGCGCACATCACAGCTCAAGTCCACCTGACGCATGCGTTCGATCAGCTTGACCGCCAGCAGCGAGTGGCCGCCGAGCTCGAAAAAGTTCTCGTCACGGCCGACCTTGTCGAGTTTCAACAGTGCCTGCCAGATAGCCGCGATGGCGGTTTCCACTGGACCTTGCGGGGCCGTGTAATCACGCCGAGCCAGCGCCTCGGCGTCCGGTGCGGGCAAGGCCTTGCGGTCGAGTTTGCCGTTGGTGGTCAGCGGGAATTTATCCAGCCGCACAAAGGCGCTGGGCACCATGTATTCGGCCAGGCTGAGCAGCAGGTGATCGCGCAGTTCGGCGGCATCAAGCTCGCGCTCGGCGATCACGTAGGCCACCAGGCGCTTGTCACCCGGCAGGTCTTCACGGGCGATCACCACCGCGTCGCGCACGCCGTCGGCGGTGGCCAGGCGCGCTTGGATTTCACCCAGTTCAATACGGAAACCGCGCAGCTTCACCTGGTCGTCGTTACGCCCCAGGTACTCGACGCTGCCATCGGCCAATAGGCGGCCGAGGTCACCGGTCTTATACATGCGCAAGCCGGTGGCCGGGTCGGCCAGAAAGCGTTCGGCGTTGAGTGCCTCACGGTTGAGATAACCGCGCGCCACACCCGCACCGCCGACGTACAGTTCGCCGACCACGCCCAGCGGCAGTGGCTCGCGACGCTCATCGAGCACGTAGAGTTGCAGGTCGGGAATGCGCACCCCAATCGGGCTGACGCCAACCAGTTGGGCGTCCGCCGCCTCCAGCGCGCGATAGGTCACGTGTACGGTGGTTTCGGTGATGCCGTACATGTTGACCAGCTGCGTACCGGCGTTAACGGCGCGGGCGTACCAGGGTTTGAGCATGCCGGGCTCAAGGGCTTCGCCGCCAAAGATCACCTGGCGCAGGGAATGCGACTGGGTGCTTTGGGCCGCGATCAATTGGCGGAACGCGCTGGGCGTCTGGTTGAGAATGCTCACACCGGCTTCGCAGATCAGCGCGTAGCACTCATCCGGCGAACGGCTGACCAGTTGCGGCACGATCAGCAATTGCCCGCCGTGCATCAACGCGCCCCAGATTTCCCACACCGAGAAGTCGAAGGCGAAAGAGTGGAACAGCGCCCACACATCGTTGTGATTGAAGCCGAACCAGTGCTGGGTGGCGGTGAACAGTCGCGCCACCTGGCGGTGTTCGATCATCACGCCTTTGGGCAAGCCGGTGGAGCCGGAGGTGTAGATCACGTAGGCCAGGCTGGCCGGGCTGAGACTGATGCGCGGGTTGACAATGGACTCGCCGCGCAGGCTGTTGAGGTCGATCTGCGCCAACGCGCCGACCAAGTGGCGGGTGTTGGCTTGCACCAGAACGGCCAGCGGTTCGCTGTCGGCCAGGGTGTAGGCAATGCGTTCCAGCGGGTAAGCCGGGTCAATCGGCACATAACCGGCGCCAGCCTTGAGGATACCCAGCAAGCCGATGATCATCTGCGGGCCACGCGCGACGCAAATGGCCACGCGGTCATCCGGTCGTACGCCCTGGGCCAGCAGGCGGTGGGCGACCTGGTTGGCGCGTTCGTTGAGTTGGCGGTAAGTGAGGCGCAGGTGTTCAAAGCGCAAGGCGATGGCTTCGGGCTGGGCAGCGGCGTGGGTTTCGACTTGCCGGTGGATCAGGGCGGTGTCGCAGTCATGCGCGGGGCTTTGGTTGAGGCTGTGCAGCAGATGGTGACGCTCGGCGTCGGGCAGGATGTTCAGGCCGCAGAGCGGCTGATCCGGTCGCTGCTCCAGCGCCTCGGCCAGGCTTTGCAACGCGGTATGCAAGTAGCCGGCAACGCGCTGCGCGCCGATGCTCGCGTCGACCATTACCGTCAGTGCAAAGTCTTCGCCCAGGTCATCCACGTTGACAGTCAGCGGGTAGTTGGTGCGCTCGTCGGCGCCCAGCACCTGGATGCCTTCGGCCACGTCGATCACGGCGGCCATGTCGGTCGCGGCGCTGTGGCGGTAGTTGAGCATGGCGCTGAACAGCGGCGTGGGAGCGGCCACACCACTGCAACGCTGAGCCAGTGCCAGCGAGGCATGTTCGTGATTGAGCAAGGTGGTCAGGCGCTCATGGGTGGCCTTGACCCCGGCGCGCACGCCCTGTTCGCCCACATCCACGCGCAGCGGCAAGGTGTTGATGAACATGCCCAAGGCCCGCTCACCGCCCTCGCCTGCACCCATGCGGCCAAGCATCACCGTGCCGAACACCACCGACTCACGCCCCGACACCACGCCCAACACGCGCGCCAGGGCCAGGTGCATCATGCTCGCTACGCTCACGCCCAGTGGGCGCGCCAGGCTACGCAGACGGCGGCTGAGTGCGCTGTCGACCGGGACGCGCGCTTCGTCGATGCCCTGGCCATCGCCCTGCACATCCTGCAAACCGAACGGCAAGGTAGGCTCATCGATATCTGCCAGCATCTCGCGAAAGAACGCCTCATGCGCCTGCTCACTGACGCCATGGCGGACCTGGGCGATGTAGCTGCGAAACGCAACTGGCTCACCAGCCAGGGCTTGCTCGCCGGCCAGGTACAGCTGGATTTCATGACGCACCCCATCAAGGGCGGTGTGGTCGAGGATGGTGTGATGGAACAGCAGCATCGCCACCACGCGCTGGTTGGCCGGGTCGTCGGCAAACACCAGGCGCAACAGCGGCGCCTGGCCCAGGTCCATGCGGTAGGCACGGGCGTCGTAGCGCGCCAGCAACTGGGCCAGGACGTCGTCGCCGTGCAAGTGCGCTTCTTCGCACGCCAGGGTTGCCTTGCGCCACACCACTTGCAACGGCTCGTCGAGGCGCTCCCAGACCATGGACGTACGCAGGATATCGTGGCGGTCGATCACCCATTGCAGCGCTTGCGCGAAGGCGTGGAGACGCGCACGGCTGTCGAATACAACCTGAGCTTGCAGCACGTAGGGGTCGCCCTGCTGCGCCGCTAGATGGTGGTAAAGCATGCCTTCCTGCAGCGGTGCCAGCGGGTAGATATCCTGCACATTCGCCGCGCCGCCGGGGATGGCGGCGACAATGCGGTCGATGGCCGGTTGATCGAGGTTGACCAATGGCAGCATGTCCGGGGTGATCCGGTAGGCCGGGCTCAGCCAGTCGCCGCCGTGCTCGGCCACCCACTCAAGCAGGCGGGGTTTGTGAGTGATCAGTTGATCCCACAGCGTGTCATCCAGCGCTTCGTCGTCGCCCAGGATGATCAAGTCGCCCTCTTCCAGTTGCAGACGGATCGCGTGGGTGGAAATCGCTGCCAATAATTCGCTGAACTGCATGGGGGTAACCTGCCTGATAAGTCACGGTGGAGGAGAAAGTCCGTTTTCAGCTGCCGTTTGGATCGGGTGTGCTGGGCGCCTTAAAAAAACTACGGGCGCAGCCGGGGGCCTGGAGAGGCTTCCGGCAGGCTTGGAAAATTAAGGGATTTGGCAGGCGGGGGGTGACATGGGAAGCGGGGACAAGCGGGAATCAAGCAGCGTTCACTTTTATTGCAGTTACACGGCGTCGATATGCCGATAGTCCAGGTGCAATTGCAGCGCCAGCTGTTTGGCCCGGCCGAGAGTGATCGGCCCGCGCTCGATATCCACCAGCACACCCGGGCAATCGAGCAGCGGCAGGCCGTCGATAGCCTTGAGCCGCCCATCGGTAATCACCAGCAAACGCTGCTGCTCGGCGGGGTAACGCTGGCGCCGCGCGTGCAGCCACTGCCCGGCTTCGGCCAAGGCCGCCAGCAACGGCGTGCC
>NZ_UYXQ01000109.1 GCF_900624995.1 Pseudomonas antarctica | reverse complement strand
GGTATATGTTCTTTTGTCCTACAGTCCGGTGTGCCTCCAACCCTGCCACACCCGCAACCCAGCGCCTTTGGGTGGAATCGCGTTCAGTCCGTCGTTGTCGCTGAGGGTGATGCTGAGCTGGTCTGCTTCGATTCCGCGATTGTCAGTCAGCTCCAGGCTCATCAGGCGCGGGCTGACCATCTGTGCGATATCGTTGCCGTCGACCGTCAATCTAAAAGCAGGCACTGGATAGGCCGCATCGCGTTTATAGCGATCGAGCGTATCTTTCAGAAACCCGGTTACACGGGAAAGGGCTGCATCGATCATAGCAACCTGCGCAGGATGTTCATGCCGACGGCGGTACCGGCGCCGAGCAGGTCGATCCGGTCATCGTCGATACGTTTAAGGGACAGGTTGAATTCGATGCGTCGAGGTGTCCCGTCGCGAAAGAAAAGGGTCTTGGTTTCGCTCAGGCTTTCGATTACCCAGAGGCCATAGATGCGGCCGGTGCCTTCGACCATGGGCCATGCCTTGCCAGTGTTTGCCATCAAACGTATGGCGTCCAGGCTGAGAGCGCTACCTGCCAGCTCCGGGAGAATGATGCCAGGCAGTGTGATGGTGTCGTCGCCACGCCCGAGAAACTGTCGGGCGGGGACGGCGCCGATTCTATTGTTGCTTGCATGGCGCCACTCGGTTTGGCGCTGCAGCTCTTGGTAAGCGGCGGTCGAGAGGCTGAATACGAACATGCCGAGGGCGAGCATCATGTAGGGTTACTCCAGGTCAGACAGCTTGCTGCGCGTGCGGGCGCCTTTCTCGCTCTCGATACGGGCCAACTCGGCACGTACAACCCGCGCAATCGCCATAGCATCCATGCCCTGTGTGGGGTGGATATTGATTTCGTATTGGTCGTGGCTGTCGTAAGTCGGGCTGCTCATAGCGCTGATAGGCGGACGGTCATCAATCGCCAGGGCCGTTCCGCTCATTGTACCGAGGCTCATTGCTCCGGCGGCAGTGAGCTGTTTGCTGAACCTGCTCAGTGCCGTCAGCGGTCCCCCTTCGCCGTTTTCGAGTCCTTGCGTCAACCCGGCCATGGTGAAGCCACCCAGCTCCGCAAACACCCGCGACGGGCTGTGGATGCCTAGCTTTTCCTTGAACCAACCAATAGTCGAATCGCCGATCGATACGATGGTGTCTTTCACCAGGCCCATACCGGACAGCAACCCAGTCACCAGCCCATTGACGATCATGCCGCCGAATTCGGTGAAGCGTGACGGCAGTTCAATGCCCAGGTAACTCAGCACCCCGGCGAAGGCTTGGTAAACCAGCCCTAGCGGGCTGAAGTTCACGAGCGTGGCGATGATGCCGCTGATGCCGCCGTCAAATCCGGCCTTGATCTCTGTCCAGGCATTAGTGAAATACAGCTTCACAGCGTCCCAGTTTCGGTAGATCAGATAGGCGCCGCCGGCAATCGCGGCGACAACGGCGGCAATGATCAGAACAATCGGGTTGGCTGCCAGCCCCCACAGGGCTATGCCTACCGTTCGAATAGCGGACAGCAATGCACCACCCATCGTCACGGCCAATAAGCGAATGCCCTGCATCAGCATCGGAATTGCGTTTTTGGCGAGGCCGATCAATGTGGGGAACAGTCGTTGAGCCACCGCGACAATGCCCGCGCTTTTAAGACCAAACAGGCCCATACCGTAGCTGACGACTGCAAAGGGGCCGATCAAGCTGGCCAGGGTCAAGGCAAGCGCACCGAAGACACCGGCCAGCACACCGACCACCATCAGGGTTTTCATCATGGCAGCAGCAGCGGCTGGGTTTTCCTTCATCCAGGCGGTAACGCCTTTGATCGCTTCGGTGATGCTTTTCAGTGCCTTGACGTAGGTGGGCAGAATTGCCTGGCTCATTTCCCGGTAAGCATTGGCCTTCTGAGCGAGCAGCTCTAGTTCGGCGCCTTGGGCAGTGTTCATACCTTTGTCGTAAAGTTGGTCGATGCCGTCGGCCCCGGCGTTCAGCTTGGCGTTTTTGTGGATCTGCTCCCGCTGCAGGTACATCTGTGCGAACAAGTTGGATGCGGTGCGATTGGAGAAGATGCTGCCGATGCTATCCAGCACCTGCTTTTTGTCCGTGATGCCTTTGGCGGAGAGCTGCGGCAGCAGAATTTTTTCCATCCACTCAAACTGGTTTTCCCGGAACAGCTCACTACCCTTGATCGCGCCGACGTCGAGAAAGGCAATTTGTCCGGCCTTGTCGTGCTTGACCTTGGTCGGATCGACCAACCCCAATTGCTCCAAATTGTTGGCCGCGCGCTTGGTGGTTTTGCCTTGGTAGATATTGGAGTAGGCACTCATCATCGCGGTACCGACGCGGTGGCCACCCATTTCCTGCACCAGCGGTTCCATCTGGTAGTAGAACGCCTCGTCCTTGATGCCTTTAGCCGCAACCCCACCGGTTTTGATCACGTTCAGCCATTCATTAGGCCCTACGCGGCCACCCGTGGCGGTGAGGATGCGTTGCACGATATCGGCTTGATTGATGAAAGCCTCTTTGCTGGCCAGGCCTCCGCGCAGCTCAATTACCTTGAGCATATCCATGAACTTGCGTTCGTTCTCGGAGCCTTGTTCTTCGCCGTACATGGCGTGGTTGGCAAACTTCATTTTCGCCAGGGTGGGCGCGACCATTTCCGCTTCATGTTCGTCGGCGAACACTGTCATGGCGTCGCGTACCAACGTCAGGTTTTCCGTGACGCTGGTGCCATAGGTCTTCATGCTCTTGGCAAACTCGATCGCTTTGCCGGTGTCTTCTTTCCCCAGGCCCAGGGCCGCAACGCGGTTCTCCTCGAGCGCGAACTGTTTGCCTTCCTGCAACGGAGCGTACAGACCACGGCCGATGGCGTAACCGGTGCCCATGCCTGCGGCGCCCGCCATGGCAGCATTTCCTGCAAACTGCCTGCGACCGCTGTATGTGCTGTCGAGGCGTGTCCGTGCTTTTGCCATTCGTTCCTGGTTGGCGTTCAGGACACGCAGGCGCCGACCTTGCTCGGTGATGCTGTTGTTGGTTGCACTGATCTGCTCGCGCAACTGACGTTCGTGAGTGCTGAGATTTTTGGTGTTGATACCAGCGTCTGAGAGACTGGATCGCAGCCCTTGAAGTTGCACGCTTTGCTGCTGGTGTTCTTGCTTCAGTCGTTGTGCTTCGCGCACTGCAACGCGAAAGTCCTTGGTCATCGCCTTGGTCGGTGCGCCAGTTGCAGCAAATTGCTGACTGAGGGCTTTAACACGCTCGCGGGCAGCGTCGAGAGACTGTCTGGTTTCGTCAGCTGCAGCCTTCTGGGAACGCCACGCGCTCACGTCTTTCTGCTGTGTGTTGAGTTCCTTCAGGCGGTCACGGGCTGCCTTGAGGGCACGGGCAGTTTCAGTGCTGCCCCCGGTGATTTTTTTCAGCGGCCCGGTGGCTTTGTCGATGGCGTCGAGCAACACCCGCAGTCTTAAATCATTTCCCATCGACGCTGCTCCGAATACGCGCCCGTTCGCGCCAGTCCATCAGTTCCTGGAGGCCCAACTGATCCATGTCAGCCGGCGCCCAATGAAAAACCACGGACAGGTCGGCCATGGCGTCCTCTACGCAACGAGGGACGCATCCGTCTTCAGACGCTTCTGCAGCAAAAAACCAGACACCTTGTTACCGAGCATGAACAGGTCGGCAGGGTCCATGTCCGAAAGCTCTACGGCGGTGAGGGTGGGGCTGCTGATCCGTGGCAGCACCTTGATGATGCTGGCGACGTCCATGTTCACTAGATCAGCCAAGCTGATACCACGCAGTTCGCCCGCGTTGGGTTTGCGCAGGGTGATGCTGTCGATGGTGGTGGTGCCACGGCGTATCGGCGTATCGAGGATGACGGTGTTGTCGTCGGCCAGTGGCTTAACGTCGGGTTGTTCGGTGGCTTCGGGTTTCATGGAATAGCTCCAGGTGATGAGGATGTGTGGTTAGCGATCAAGGGTGGGGGTTAGAGGCCAATGGCCTTGCGCTGTTTCTCCAGCATGTCGACGCCACCGACCTTCTCGATGAAGTTGAGCAGGTCGATTTCGATGATGTCTTCGTTTTCGACGGTCAGCTTGTAGTAGGTGCAGGTGGTTTTGATGCTGTGTTCGGTGTCTTCGCCTGGCTTGGCTTCGCCCATTTCGATGCTTTCGTGACGGCCGCGCACAGAGATCTCCACGGCGCTGACTTCCCCGGTGTCGTCTTGTTCATAGGCGCCGGAAAAGCGCATGGCAACGCCCGAGGCATTCACTGCGCCGAACTGCTTGAGCACGATGAGATCGAGACCGCCGAGCTTCCATTCCAGCTGGATACCGTCGTCGGACATACCTAGGTCAGCCTTGACCGAGCCGTTCATGCCGCCGCCGCGATAGGCTTCCATCTTGCGGCCCAAGACGGGCAAGGTGACGGACTTGGCTTTGCCTCTGTAGAGGTTGCCGTCGTTGAACAGGTTCATGTTCTTCAGTTTGTGGGGCAGGGCCATGGCGGTGATCTCCGGGGTTATGGCACGGGGTTAACTCCCCTTGCGGGGAGACCCGGTTTAAGCGTTGACGGCGGCGGCGAATTGCATCAGGTAGCGGTCGGTGATGCGTTGGCGCAGGGTGAGGTCTTCCAGGGGCGGCACAGGGGTGTAGTCGTAGTCGAGGGTCAGCTTGCCGGCCTTGAGGGTGTCCTTGTCGTTGATGTCTTCCGGGTACCAGCAGCTGCCGCCGATCAAGTAGCCCTGGGTAATCAGCTCGCGGAATTTGGCGTTGATCCCGTTGATGATGTCTTTGACCAGGGACGCGTGCATCGGCTTATCCATGGCCCACATGTGGGCCTCGGCCATGGTGTCGGCGATGATTTGCGCGGTACGGGCGTAGTTTTCGAACGCGAACAACGGATCGTCGCTGCACGTACGGCTACCCCAGAATCGGAAGCCGCCCTCATTGATCAGGGTGGTGACTTCGTTGCTGTTGAGGTAGTTGGCGTCGGTGGCCGGGTTTTGCAGATCCCAGAATACGTCGGCGCTGATGCCGGTCACGCCGTTGACGGCGACGTTGGAGATGGTTTTGTGCCAGCCGATTTCCTGATCGATCTTCGCCCGCAGGCCCAGGGCGCGGGCCACCGCCGATGCGGTAACGGTCGCACTGGTGACCGTGTCCCAGTTCTGGAACTCTGGCCAGATCACCATGACCTCGCGGGCGCCGAAGTTTTCGCGGTAGGCGACCACCTCTTCCTTGGTTTTACAGTCCCATGCGCTGACGTAGGCGAAGGCGCGCAGGTCCTGGGCAATCGATACCAGGGCGGTGGCCACCGGCTGACTGTCGAGGCCTGGCACGCCGAGAATGCGTGGCGTCATGCCCACGCGGGCCTTGGCCGCGAGCAGGGCTTTCATGCCGGTGTATTTGCCGTCGGCGGTGGTGGTGCCGATCAGGGCGGTGGTGGTAGCAGCTGCGTCTGCACCTTCCTTGACCCGCACCACGATTGTGTAGGGCTTGGTCTGGTCGGCGATGGCCTGCAGGCTTTTCGCCAGGGTGCCTTTGACGCCGGCTTTGGCGATGGCGCTTTGAACGTTGGTCAGCAGGACGGGGGTGTCCAACGGGAACGCGAGTGGGTCCGCATCTTCAGCCGTACAAACCAGGCCGATGACTGCGGTTGCAATGGTGCGGATGGGGCGGGTGCCGTCGTTGAGTTCGATGACCCGCACGCCGTGTAGATAGTCTGAACCGGCCATGGGTGGTTGCCTGCGCTGTGATGGAATGACAGTGCACAGGCTGCCGTGCGCGCGCCGGTTGGGCGAGCACGGGGGGTTGTAGTTAAAGCGGCTACAGGCACGGACGAGGGGGCCGGGGATGGAAGGCTACTGCTTGCTGGGCCTTCAAATAGGGGCCGTCGGCCACGTCGGAGCGGGGGCACTCAGATCAACTGCACTCAAATCTCTGCTGTAAGCCTGCCATAGCTTTGCTAATTCCTTTTCAGCGTTACTTGCATTGCCTAGCTGAAGGGAAAGAAGCAGCGGTGTCATAGCCTGAGAAGCCTTTAATTGAAGCTCAGCCTGTTTGGTCTTGTTGATCAGGAGTATCTCTTCATCACTAGGTAACGGCACGTCTTTCAAAAACGGAACACCGTGCGCATTTTTGGAGATGATTTTGCCTTCGGACTGGCCTACTAAAAGCGTGGACCAATCCTCATTTGTTATTTCCATCCCACCATTGTTTTCTAACGAAAAAGCATACCGTTGATCGTCGTCTATCCATTTTGCGAACATGGTTTTTCCTCTAGTAACCAATTGCCAAATACTGGCATGCGATAGTGACGCTGTTCGGATTCCACAGTGTCATCCCATTGTTAGTCGCAGTAGTCATGCCCAAAGAGTAGTAACTGCCACCCGCGAGCTGGAAGGACGATACGGCTCTTAAATACGAGGTTGGAAACGCTAAAGGGAAAGTAATTGATGTCGTTGTGGCTGACGCTAGGCTTCCACCACCCCACAGGATAATTATGCCGCCAAGCCAAGAGGGAAACGTAACGTAGCCATTGGCGGCCAGGTTAATAGAGAGTCCCCATCGTAGTTTTTTTGGGGTCACGATAGTGGTGTCATCAACACCCGCATCCGTCTGGCTTTGAGTGGAAACTTTTGCCCAGCCTAAGACGGTTTCCGTGGCTTGCACTAAGCGTTTTGTAATGGCCTGAAATACACGAAGCACGGTCATGGGTTTTGTGTTGTCTTGCGCCTCTTGCTTCTCTGCCTCAGCTTGCGTCGGGATATCTATTCCGTAGTCGGCAAGTGTCTTCGGGTTGGTACCGGCAATAACGCGACCATATTTATCGACCGTCACGTTGCCGTAGGAGCCTGCGCTTACACCTGTGCGGCCCACGGCCATTTCAAAGACCAAGGCAGTGGTGCCCAGGACAATCGGTGCATCCGTCACCAGTTGCCATACGCTGTCGCCATTGCTCGTTCCCGTTTCAACACTGACAAATAGCCCAGGAGTCACCTTGACGCTGGCGTCTGCGTCTTGCGCGCGTTTCCAGGTGCCGGCAGTCGATACTATGTAGAGCCCATTGTCTTTGGCCGCTGTCTGATTCTTCACTAGCACGCGGGCGTCTGATGTCAGTAGCACCCCATCAATGCTCTGAGTGCCACTCAGTGTGATGTTGGCCGTGGTGGCTGCCAGCACTGACTGCTTGAAATCCAATTTGGCCAGAGCCTCAATGACTACGGTGTCGACATACTCGCGAGTCGCCAGCACAACGCCGGGGTCAATCTTCAGTTCAATGTTGGCTGTGCTACTGACGATCAGGTTGATGCGAATGATCTGGGTCCGGCCGGAACCCTGGGAGAGCAGCGGCTTGTAGGTCGGCGCGCAATTGGCAACGGCCACCATATCGCCGTCTGCGTCATACAGGGCAATCTCACGTACCCACCAACCGCCGACGCTTTCCGGGATGACTTGCTCGGCGATGATCACACTGGCGTTGGCAGGGTCGGGTTTTACCTGGTTCAACAGCGCGCGTCGACGCTCATTTATCAACCTGGTTTGCAGGCGGCTTGGAATAGGGTCTGTGCCGTTGGCATCCCCTACCGCCATCTGGGCGAAGGTCAAGGTCGTACCGAGGGCAATAGCGTTGGCTAGCTTGGCTTCGCCGACGGCAGTGAGGATCGCGAAGAACTGGCTGTTTTGGTCGGTCATGAGTAGATTTCCATCGTGTCGATATGGTGTTCGCGGCCACCGATGCGGTACACGCCGATGACGTCGATATCGCGCTGGGGCGGTGGGTAAACGCTGAGATCGTCACCTTCGTACACGCAGGCCCCGATAAACACGGTGCCGGTGCTTTCGAGGCTGATTGCAAGGCCTGTTAGGTGGCGGGTGACGGGCTTGGCGTCATCGATCAGCCACGTCAGCTCCAAATACATTTCTTCGGTGATGCCGGTGTCCAGCACTCCGACCTTCAAGGCAAAGGTTCCGGGCACGCCTTCGGGTACGGTCTGCCACCACTCCACTACCTCGATCAGATAGCCCAGCGGCTCCACCACGCGGCGCAGGGCACCGATCGTGCCCTTGTGCGCGTGGATGTAGCGGGATGAGCGAATGGCCGCACGTTTGGTGGTTTCGCTCCAGTTGCTGTCCCATCGATCGACGGAAAAGGCCCAGGCCAGGTAGGGCAGTACTGCCACCGGGCAAGTGTTCGGGTTGCACAGCTCCCGTAAGGGAATCGGCACGCGCTGAATCTGTGCGAGGGCCAGAGCTGCCTGGCGTTCAAGTGGCGTGGAGTTGTTCGGCAGCAGATGCTGAGCGCCCATCAATCGGCACCCCGCGTGATGTTGACGTCGGTGCAATAGGGTGCCTGGGCTTCGGTGGCGACGATATCGACCCAGTTTTCCAGCACAACCTTGCGCACACCTTCGACGAATAACGCTGCGTGCACGGCAGATTCCGACACCTCCATCCCCAGGCGCCGGCGTTGGCCTACGTATGCCCACAAGCGAGCCTCGGCGGCGGCCAGAATCGGTTCTGACTCTGGGCCGCTGGTGAGCAGATATAGCTTGGCTATGACCGGGTAGCGGAGGATTTGCGCGGCTTGGACGGTTAGACGGTCACCCACCGGCCTGCGGTTGTCGTCACTCAGGTAGATTTTGACGGCGGCGATCAGATCGGGTGGTGCCGTGCCATCGCCGAGCAGCGATAGTACGGTGACCACTGCCACTGCCGGCGATGGGCTTTCAGCTGTGGCATCGGCAACCCGGCCGTCTGCGCCTCGGGCGTGGAAGATGTAGCTGTTACGTGGGCCAGCGGTGCTCAGCCCTTCCCAGGACATTTGCGCCCGTTCGCGCAAGCTGTCGTCGCTTTCCATGATCCGCGCGACTGGAGGAACTGCCATTGGCTTGGCTTCCTGAACCACCAGGCGCTGGACGTTGAAGTTTCCTGCCAGTTGGTCCAGGTCTGGGCCTTTCGCCAGTGCCAGCAGGTTGGCAATGGATGCCTCATTCACCCTCTGACGCCAGATAGTTTCGCGGTAGGCGTTCTCTTGCAGCAGTTTGGTCAGGGGCTCAGATTCCAGTTCGAGGCGGGCGGCAATCTGCGCCTGTTCCTCGAACGGCCACAGACTGATCATGTAGGCCTTTCGCTCGGCTAGGATCAATTCGAAGTCGATCTGCTCGACAATCTGCGGCGCCGGGAGTTGGCTGAGGTCAATCGCTGCAAAGGAACTCATACGCTGCCCCCGAGTTGCAGTGGCAGGCTCATGCTCAGCGGCTCATTGGTGTCGATGACGGAGCCTTCCAGTTCCAGCACCGACCGCCCTTGTAGGTTCGCGCCGAGGAACTGCACGCGGCTGAGGCTGATGCGGGGCTCCCAGCGCATCAATGCCATGACCGTGCCCGCGTAAACACGCAGGCGCGTGGTGTCGTTGAATGGATGGTCCACCAGCTCGGGAAGCAGGCTGCCGTATTCACGGCGCATGACGCGGGTACCGATGCGGGTGGTGAGGATGTCGGTGATGGACTGGCCGATGTGGTCCACATCGTTGATGGTTGCGCCGGTTTCTCGGTTCATGTTGGTAAAGGCCTCCCGGACTGATCGGTGCCCTGCTTGACACCACCGGTCAGGTGATTAACCAGGCTGACCCCTCCCGCGACGACGTCTTCCGAAACGTCCACCCGGCCGACCACGTTCTGATTGCCGGTTTGGTTGTAATCGCCCAGGTGATTGATGGGGCCGATGATGTTGATTCCGCCCCTGCTCACCAGGCTGGTGGTGCCGCTGTCGGGGAGGGTGGCGTTTAAGTGATGGGCAACGCTGTCGTACTCGATCACTGCGCCGTCGGCATAGGTACGGCGGTGCAGGCCGGCGCGGTTGCCGTTGGCTGGGATGTGATCGCTCGGCAGGCCGGTGATTACGACGCCATTGGCGAGCTGGCCGGATGGGCTGAACAGAATCACCTGTTCGTCGAGAGTGGGCGGGTCCCACTCTCGGTCGGCCCCGGCGCGCAGGGCCAGCCAAGGCAGCCAGGCGGTGGTCAGCTCTCCGGTTTTTACCTTCACGCGCGGGGGCGTCATCTGCACGGCGGCGATGACGCCAAGGCGGATTAGGTTTTCGAGCATGCGGGAGAGGGCGGCGAAGTCGTTCATGGCGCCGATGGTGGCGCCACGCGCGTGCGAGTGCAGCTTCATCACCTTGTAGGGAGGGGAGTTACAGTGTCAGGTGCGCAAGCAAGCCATCACGGATCAAGTCAAGATCGGCGTCTGTAAACCCCAATACTTCGCGCTGTTCGTAGCGCACATTCGGGGCGCCGCGCTCCGCCCGATCTTTTAAGCCGTACTGGTGAACTCTGGCGATCCGGGCAATGCGCCCAGTGAATCCCACAGAAATACCATTGCTGTCGCCCCGTACCTTCAAATAGGAGGCGGTTCGCAGCTTCTTAAACATCGCCAACTTACGGCGAATCCGCCCCTGTTTTCCGCGCAGATCACGCTTTTTGCGAGGGGCGTACTTGCTGCCATCCGGGTTTTCCTGCGCCATTACTCGTTTCTGCTGACTACGGCGTAGCTCCTGCCCGATGTTCCGGGCAAGTTTACTGCGTTCCCCTGGCTCCAGGCGCGCAAGCAGCACCGACGCCCAGGTCTCCAGTGCTTCCAGATTATTCGCCACCTGGCACCATCCATTCACTGGTATTGCCCTGGGCTCCAGGTTTCCAGTTCGGGTCGAGGTAGCCCGCCACGTACTGGGGTTCGTTCGGGTGTTTCACAGTGGTTTTGCCCTGGTCATCCTTACCCACGACCACCTTCTCTGTCAGCGCAAGGGTGATGCTGAGGTCCACTTTGTTCTTGTCGAGAATGTCGGCTTCGAACTGGATGCCGTTTTTGACCTTGTCCAGGCTTTCCAGCAGCTCGGATTGATTAACACTGAGCCAGCCCAGAATCGGCAGAATTACACTGTCAGGGTGGCCGGCGAACTCGGTGAGGATGATCTGCAGATCAAAGCTGTATTCAAACGATAGGGTGCGGGCAGCGGTACAGCGGACCTTGCCATTGTCGATGAAGATCAGCAGGCGGTCTGGGTTGTGCTTGAACTCGGCGACGGTCGCCAGGAGATGCGCGCGCAGGCTTTCGGGCTTGTTCATGGGTTGGCCTGCTGGTGTTTGTAGACCATGTCGACTTGGGCGGCGCAGTCGGCCCAGGCGGCTTCGGTGCGGTCCTGATCGGTGAGTTGGTCGCCGTTATTGAGTGGGCTGGTCGCCGGCAGCACGCACGGCACCACGGCCGGACAGCCAGTCACGATAAGCGGCGGCGCCGGTGAGGGCGGGGCGCTCGCGCAGCCGACGAGCAGCGTCAGGCAAAGGCTGATCAGCCCATTTGCGAAGTTCATCGTTTTCAAGTTTGAGTACCTCAATGGTGCGCTCACGATTCGCCAAGCCCTGGCGCAGTTGGTCCTGCTGGGTGCGCAGGGCGCTCTGTGTATCGCGTTCCTGTTTCAGGGTGGCGGTGAGCTTGTTGGCGGTGACAAGGTTGCGGTCAGCGTCTTCGCGAGCCGTCTTTGCGGCAGACTTTGCCAGTTCGGTTTTGCCTTCGGCGACGTCGATGCGCGCTTCCTGACCCCAGATGAGCAGCGCCAGGGCGCCGAGTAGGGCGATGCCGTATAGGGCCTGGCGCAAGGTGCTCACGCGCGGTACCAGCCGAGTTTGTTCATGGCGGCGGTGTCGAGCTGTTTGATGGGGCCACGCACGATCACGGCCCGAGCGCCGTTCATGATCTGGATGGATTCGGCCAACAGCTGCATGTCGCCTTGTTCGGTCGACTCTGGCACCACGAGTAGATCGCCGTCCTGCACTCGCAGCTTTTTCACTGCGTCGAAGTCGATCATTTGGGATGAGTCTCCGGTGCGCGGTACCAGCCAGCGTTGTTCATCGCTGTTTCGTCCAGTAACTGAACATCACCCCGGACAGCCAGGGTGTGGTGAGGGAGCATGTAACCGGCCGCACTAACGATTTTCTGCATTTCTTCGTCGGTGGTCTCAGCAGGTAGCAGCAGTACGTCAAATGGCCTCAGGCGGAGGACGGCGAGCTTTTCAAACAACTCGTGATAAGGAAAACGCTCGGTCATGGGAGTGCTCATGCCGCCACTCCTTGCCCGCATTCGCAGCCGGCGTGCCGTTCGTAGGCGCGCTGGAGCTTGGTGTCGTAGAGATTTCGCTGATAGTCCGGCCCGTTGTAGAGCCTGGCGAACTCGGCCCATTTGCGCGATTTTAGGGCCTTGTGTAGCACTGGGTCGGTTTCGATGAAGCGGGTGAAGGCGTCGAACTGCTGCGATTCACCAGCACTCATCGCGGCCACAAATTCCTGCACGTTGGTGTAGCCGAGGCGTTTCCAGTGGAAGCCCATAATCTGGAAGGCACCCCAGGAAGCCGACTCCAAGGCGGCGGTGTCATCGATCAGCCGGGCCATGGCCAGGCGTTGGTGTTCGGCGGTACCGCCGATGTACCCACCGGGTTTCGGATTGACCAGGGCAGGATTGGCGGTGGCGACCTGATCGGCATGACGTCTGAGTTCGGCCGGGTCATCGCCTGCGTTTCGAGCCGTAGCTAGCTTGCGGTACATGATGTGCCGTTCGAACAGAATCACCGGCTTGCCGTTGTCCAGGAAACCCTTGCCCTTAGATTCCACTTCGTTGACCGCGTAGATACTCGCCAGCGGCACGTCGAGGCGTTCGGCAGCGGCCACCAGGTCGTTGTTGCGCAGCAGCTGGGCGCAATCGCCGCCGGCCAGGCTGGTTTGCGTCTTGGTGCCTGCGATACCGTCGGCGACCAGACCGACTTTGACCTGGTAGGCGCGGACGGCAGCTTCGGTGGCATCGCCGTAGTGCCCATCCGGCACCAGGTTGGCGCCGTTCTTGTTGAGGTTCTTTTGCAGCATTAGCACCGCTTGCGAGCGGTCGCCGTGGCGAAGGGTAGTCATAGCTGTTCTACCTTGCGGTTGAAAAACTTCTTGGCCGCCGCGCGGGTGCCTTCGACACCGAGCAGCCCAATTACCCCGCCGAAAAACGGCGCGGTAGATGTCGGAATACCCAGCAGTGCTAGGCCATGGCTTGCGGACAGGGCCAACGTGCCGCACAGCGGGGCCTCGATCAGCATGCGGCGCAGGGTGCCTCCGCCGTACATGACCCGAAGGGCCGCGATGACCAAGGCCAGGAACCCGGCATAAAGAGTCGGCCAGTTATTTTCGAGCCAGGCGGCGAGCCAGGCCCAGGTGTCGGGACGATCAGGCATGTGCTTCATTCCGTTGTCCAGGGTTGGTGGGTTCTAGGGCTTGGTGCTGCAGTGTCAGTCCCATAGCTGCACCATCTGCCGCTGGGGCGCGCTGGTTTGGGCTTCGGGCATGTTGACGACAAGGCCTTGCGGCAGGGTCGGGCCGTAATCGGCTAGGCCGGGGTTGGCTTCGAGTACTGCTTCGGTGACGCCTGCAGTGCGGCCGTAGTGCCGCCAGCAGAGGGCGTCGACGGTGTCGTTTTGATTGGTGCGGACGGCGACGGGCATCACTCTCCCTCCGGCTCTGTCGGTACTGCTGGCGAGGCATAGACGAA
>NZ_UYXQ01000108.1 GCF_900624995.1 Pseudomonas antarctica | reverse complement strand
GGTTGTGGCCTCAGGCGAACGGGTGTCATTGTTCGCCCAGTTATTAATGCGCCCGGGCTCGGCCCTGCCCCCCCTGTATCTGGACAGCAAACCGTTCGACGATACCACCCGCCAGCAACTCTGTGCCGGGCTGGGCCTGCAAGACACTCAGGATTCGCTGCAACTACTGATCAGCTCCGACAAGCCTGCAACCCGTACGATCGAGACGGTCAGCGAGATCTATCGGCAAGCGCGAATCGCTCGCCTGTTTGGCGTATCGGTCGTGGAATGCCGACAATTGGTGCAAATGCTCGGGAATGCGAACCTTCTCACGCAGCTGCGCAACCCAACGTTGCGCGAGAACCCGCAGGGCATGACTGACTTTCTCGATATGCTCATGTCCCTGGAATGGGCCAGTCGTTGGTTTAAGGAAAACGGCAGCAGCCTGGCGCTGTTCAGACGCCAGCTATTGCTGGATCAGCAGGTCCAGGACCCGGCCATCAACCAGCTATTGATGGCGTTCGTGACCTATGACCAAGGGTCTTTTTCCAAAGCGTTGCAACAGCTCAATTTTTCTCAGCAACCCACTGGCGAAAAAGATCGCTTGCCCGCTATTGACTGGGAATCCTTGGCCTATACAGCGCTGCAACGGATGCGTGCCACTACCAGCATCGAGGTGGCGCTCGATCAAGTGCTCTCTCCCGTTCAAATCAGCACGGACCCTCAACGTCAGGCAGACTTGATCGACCAAGAGAAAGCTAAGCTCAAGACACTGCTGACCACGGTGGGTGGTAAGTTGCGGGCTTTGTCTATACGCCTTAACGCAATCATCCAAGCCGTCCCCCATGCGCCAGGCAATGCCAATGGCTATCAAAAATACGACAATGACCGCCATTACCTGCGCCTGCATGCCCCCGCTGACCCGCCGCTGCAAACCCTCGGCTACTTGATACTGCGGTTACCTCACGCCGCCAATATTCTGCAACTGCCCCTCAGCCCACATGCACTTCATCAGTTCCTGGTCAATCCGCACTGGCTTGCGAGTGAGTACAAAGCGTCTTCGCTGCTTGAACTGACCCCGCACAACCTCTACCTCATGCAGCAGTTCAAACATTGCATCGACCGTAGCGGCGTAACACAAGAGCAGCTCCTCAACTACTTCGAACAAGCCAATAGCCTGCCCAACGGGGCTACGCAGAACGCAAGTAAAGAAACGAACGAGCGTCTCGCTCAACTTTTAAGTTGGAGTGCCAGTGAAATCGACGTCTTCTGTGACCCACTGAAACCTCCACGTATTACCTCAATGGACCGCCTGGACTGGGTGCTGCGCTGCCGCCAAGCCAGCCTCGACACTGGCCTGCCTGCCCACATGCTGATTAAAGCCTGCGAACTGAAAACCGACTCGACATTTGCTCAATGGAAGGTCGTCGGCGAGGCGATCACAAGTGCACATCCTTAACCCATTCACACCCTACTCACATTCGACCTGCTCAAGGATTGATCATGTCTCACTCGCTTAATCAACCGCTCAATGAAAGCCTGCGCGACGCTATGCTCGCGTACTACCTAACCCACAAGGTGCCCACCGCCTTAAAGAAAAAAATCATCAATGCCGATGACCTTTACGAATATTGGCTGCTCGACGTACACGTCGGCCAAGCCGTACCGACCAGCCCGGTAGCCTGTGCCATCTCCAGCCTGCAGCAGTACATCACGCGCATCCAACTGGGCCTGGAGCCAGGCTATGAAAAGCACGGCATGACCGTGCCACAGGACACGTTATGGCGCGAACAACTGCACACCTACGCACTCTGGAACGCCAACCAGCAGTTGCACTATCACCCCGCCAACTACTTGGACCCGACATTGCGGCGTGACAAGACCGACAGCTTTGAGCAGTTGGAAAACGACCTGAGCCAGTATCGAATTCAAGCGGACACCGTCACCTCGGCGGTTCAAAATTACCTGGCCAAGTTCGAGGAAACCGCCAACATACGCACGATCAACGGTTATATCGACGCCGACTTGAGCAACCTGTATAGCGGCACCTATTACTTCGTGGGTAAATCGAGTTCCGAAAACACCTATTACTGGCGCTCCCTCGACCTGTCCAAGCGCTCTCGCTCAGGGCTTTTGCAGGGCGCCTGGTCAGACTGGAAAAAAATCAACTTGTCGGTCTCCGACGCTACCGCCGAGCAAAGTATCCGGCCGGTGTATTTCAATAACCGGCTATTTTTCATCTGGGCCGAATGCATCAAACCCGCCCCCACCAGCTCGCTCAAATCGGCCCCCTCAAATCCAGAGAAAAAAAAACAGCTGACCGAATGGATCAACAGCCGCTACGTCAAGTTTCGCCTCAACTTTTCTTATAAAAAGCACGATGACAGCTGGAGCGCACCCACCACCTGCATTGAGAAATACTGTGCCACCGAAGATGTCAACGCATTGACCTCCGCCTTTCTGAAAACCATTACGCAAACGGTGGCAATCGTCGAAAGCAACGACTCCCCTGTCCTGTTTTTAAGTGTGCTTGCCACCAGCCGCAAAGACCCTAAACAGCAGGAGCAGTTTATTGGAAAGTTTTTCCAGGCTGTGCATATCGACCCGTTCTTCAACATCACCACCCTCGCCGACGGCGGCAGCCCCGAACGCTACAACGTACTGCCCGGCTCACAGGTAGCCGAAGAGATAAACCGACTCCTGGAAGCCTTCGATCCCTCGCAGAAGACAAAAGTACAGGCGGTAGTAAAAGGCGAAGATCAAAGCATCAGTGGGTACTACAGCGAATTGCTGCCTGACACCGCACGGCAATACCTCACCTTCTTTGCTCACAAAAACCAAGGTAACTTGCAGCTCAAGGTGACGCCGCCAAACAAACGGTCGATGGTCATCACGCCGCAACCGATTGACGAAAACAATGACCATTGGAATTTTGAAAACCATCACAAAAAAATAAAAACCCCAGAAATAAATGACGTCTCTTTTGACTCAAACACTAATGAGCTCGTTTTTACTTCCATACTCAGTGGCCATTTCCAGCAATCCTACAGCGTCACTTTAAGTAAACTGGCCCCTCAGGATATTCGTATCATACTGAGAGTCGACGACGCTCTGGACAACCCGAAAGCCACTCAGCTTAAACTGGCCACGGGTTCTAAAATTACCGGCACCACTGACGATATCAAAACTGATTTCTACACGCTTTATTTTAAAAACACGGCCACCCATGATGAGTTCCCCAACGCGGTGCATACCGAGAACGGGTTACTCATTAGCGTTAAGCCCGACGACCAGAACACCGACGGCGTCTCATTGGCAGGTTATTATATCGACAAGAATGCCTTCATCAGTTTATACACAAGTGCCAACAACTCTGTGCATGTCGCCCTGGACCGCTACAGCAAGTACCAAGAAAAGGATAAAAATAAATCGCTGCACACACAAAGTACGTTAACCCTCAAAAATATCGACGTCACTTCGTCCACTTTACGTGCTTATAAGCACCTCATCATGAGCGCCAATTTTAAAGACTTTCCATTCACCGATAAAATCAGTGCCAATTCACATCACATCATCAACTATCAGGACATTGACCACGAAAGCCTCCACGGCTCGAGCCCCGAATTATCTAGCGGGCATCGGGTCACGGCGCGTATTGCACTGACACAGGAGCAGATAAACTCCGGCATCACCCTGATACATGGGGTGGCGACGCTTGAAACTGCCAAGAAAGGCTCGACCATTCTCGGCTATGCCCTAAAAGCGACAAACCTGAAGGTGGCATCTCTCGCCTCTGACACAACGCTCAACCCACAACTGGCGCCGAGGATCAAAAGACAGACATCGGACAAACTCGGCACCGCCGAATTTATTGATTTCTCAACAAGCGCCTCCACCCCGCCTGACGGCCTGCCCACCACCCTTCGCATGAATACCTGTTTTGCCGGCAAGCTGGTCCAGGCGGCCAATGAAAGCCTTGAGCATTTGTTTTCGCTAACGCCGAATAAGTGGCAAGAACCTCCACTCACACTGGGTGGAGCAGCACAGAGCATTGATTTTAACGGAGCTCACGGCAAGTACTTCTGGGAGCTGTTCCTGTACGTGCCCTGGCTGGTTGCCCACCGCCTGAATCAGGAGCAGCAGTATGTCGAAGCCCAAGCCTGGCTCAACTACATCTTCGACCCAGGCCGGTTGGCCGATGAGGCCAGCGAACGCCCTGCATTTTGGGGGTTCAACGAGCTCGTTCGTAAAGATCAGCGCCCCGGTTCCGTCACCCACGACCCACACAAACTGGCGATTCGCTCACCGGTGCATTTTCGCAAAGCAATCTACCTGTTTTACCTCGACATACTGCTCAATCGTGGCGATGCAGCCTATCGGCAGCTCACCCCCGACAGCCTGACTCAAGCCAAACTCTGGTACACGCGAGCCCATCATTTGCTCGGGCCACGTCCCCGCGTCACCACCACTGAACCGTGGGATGAAATCACCCTCGAGCAGTTGACCACAGCGCGCTCTAACGCCCTGGCGAAACTGGAGCAAGTAAACCCTCCAATCAATGTCAACCCTGCGACCGAAGGCACCGCACTGGCTTCGCTCACGGACACCGATAATCTGTACGTCCCTTTCAACACCACGCTGGTCGCGCGCTGGGACAAGCTCAAAAGCCGTCTGCATAACCTGCGGCACAATCTCGACATCACCGGCAAACCCCTGCGCCTGTCGCTGTACGCAACCGCGCTTTCACCTCTCAAACTGTTGGCCAGCCGGAGCAAAGGGGCTTTCGGCGAGGGAGGCGCGGCGCCGTTCATTGATGCGCAGGTCGGCCATTATCGCTTCCAGGTCATGCTGAGCCATGCACTCACGGCGACCGAAGCGGTGATTCAATTCGGCAACACCGTACTGAGCCTGATTGAGCGCAAGGAACAGACTGAATACTTGGAGTTGCAGCAACAACAAGCCTGGGACTTGGCCAATATCGTTGTAACCCAACAACACCAGGCGTTGTTGATCGACGAGAAAAACCGCCAGGCACTCGGCGTCAGTCGAAGCCTCATAGAGTCCAGGATGCGCCACTACGACCACCTGCTCACCGAAGGCATCAGCCCCGCAGAAGCG
This sequence comes from Pseudomonas antarctica, assembly GCF_900624995.1. Lineage (GTDB taxonomy): Bacteria > Pseudomonadota > Gammaproteobacteria > Pseudomonadales > Pseudomonadaceae > Aquipseudomonas > Aquipseudomonas antarctica. The sequence continues at coordinate 8,693 of NZ_UYXQ01000108.1, read as the reverse complement.
CACGCGGGCCAACTCTACTTGATCAGTACCGGGTTCGAGACCGCAGGTTCCACAGCCGCCGCAGGGGCCGGCATCGCGATGATAGCGCCGAACATTTTCGGTACAAGTACCGGCGGGATGCGCTGGGAAGGCCCGTTTTATGCCGCACAAGCCTTGGCCCAAGGCGTTGCGACGGCGTTGCGCGGTACTGCCGCAGACCTGGACCGTACCGAGCAATTCAACCGTCGGGCGCAAGAATGGGCGCATGCCCAGGATCAGGCCCGACTCGAACTGGCCCAGGTCGACGCCCAATTACACGCTTATGCCGAGCAGGAAAAAGCCACGCGCCTGCAATTACGCCTGGCCGAGACCTCCCTGGGCCAGGCCTGGTCGAACTACCAATTACTGGCCAAGCGCTTTACCAAAACACAGCTGTATGACTGGCTCAATGCTCAACTGAGCAAGTTCTACTACCAAGTCTATGACCTTAGCCTTTCCCTGTGCTGCACCGCGCAAGCGTGCTGGCAGTACGAAGTCGCAGACTATGAGCGCACGTTTATTCAGCCCGGCGCCTGGAATAACAACTACCGCGGTTACCTGGCGGGTGAAACCCTGAAGCTGTCGCTGTTGAACATGAATACAGCCTATTTGAGCCATAACGTCCGGGACCTGGAGATCGTCAAGACCATCTCCCTGCGTCATCGCCTGGTCGATTGCAAAATCACCACGCCCACAACCGGTACAACCGGCATTGCACCATCGAATACGCAAGACGAGTGGGCCAAGAAAAAACAACGCCTGGTCAATAACGGCACGCTGTGCTTCAAATTGACCGAGGCGCTGTTTGAAGAGGATTATCCCGACCACATCCTGCGGCGAATAAAAGGCATCAGCGTATCCTTGCCCGCGACGCTAGGCCCCTATGAGGACATCAAGGCGATACTGACCCAGACCCACAACGAAATCGTATTACCCACGGGCGTGCGGCACAGCGACATGCGTGCCCATCAGCAAATCGCACTGTCGACCGGGCTGGATGACAACGGCCTGTTCACCCTCAACTTCGAGAGCAACGATCGCTACCTGCCCTTCGAATACACCGGGGCTATCTCCAACTGGACCCTGGAATTCCCCAATCATATCCGGCAAAAGGCGGTACTCGAATCGATCAACGATATCGTCATTCACCTGCGCTACACCGCCAGGGTGCCAGTTGCCAGCGGGGGCAAGGCATGAACGACGATAAGATCAACCTGCAGGTCAATACCCCGTCCCTGCCCAAAGGCGGCGGTAGCATTCAAGGCACCGGCAAAGGCTGGGGCGATGTCGGCGCCAGCGGTATGGCCAGTTTTGAAATTCCCTTGCCGATTTCTCCCGCACGCAGCTATGCGCCGGCCCTGTCACTGACCTACCACAGCAGCGCCGGTAACGGCCCCTTCGGATTGGGTTGGGGAGTGCACCTGCCCGCCATCAGCCGGCGTACCTCCCATGGCGTGCCGGCCTACACGGAGCACGACGTATTGGTGGGCGCCGACGCGCAAATATGGCTACCCGAACGCGATGCCGAGGGTGCAATCGTCAGCCGCCGCCCGGCCGCTTTCAATGGTTTGACCCTGACCATCGCGTACACGGTTACCCGCTACTTTCCCAGGATCGAGAGCCACTTCGACCGTATCGAGCACTGGCACTCGACAACCGATACGGCAGGCTTCTGGTTGATACAACGTGCCGATGGCAGTCAGCACTTTTACGGCAAAACCCCGTTGGCCCGGATTGCCGATCCGGACCACCCGCACCATGTGGCGCAATGGTTGTTGCAGGAAAGCCTGAATGCCCACGGCGAGCACATTTATTATCACTACAAAAAAGAAACCGATCCCTCGCGCTACCCGAGGGACTGTCGAGCCCAGCATTACCTGGAGCGCGTCTGCTACGGCAACTTCACCGCCAAGGAGCAGGAACAGCTCTACCTCTGGCAGACCGACAATGAGCCGGGCATGGGCTGGCACTTTCAGTTGCTCTTTGACTATGGCGAACGCACCCTCGAACTGGATCAGCGGCCGACGTTTGAGGCCACACACAAGTGGCCAGCACGCCGCGACCCATGCTCGGATTTTTCGTTCGGCTTCGAGCTACGCACCCTGCGCTGTTGCAACCAGATTCTGATGTTTCACCACTTCCCCAAGGAAGCGCAAATGGGCGCCGACCCGGTGCTGGTCAAGCGTCTGCTGCTGGAATACCGCGCGCCCAGCCATGTCAACCTGTTGATTGGGGTGCATGAGCAGGCCTTCGACCGCTCGGGCAATAGCGTGAGCCGCCCGCCGCTGGAGTGTTTTTACCAATCGAGCCAGCTCAAGGTGGACCAGCGCCGCTATCAGCCCTTCAGTTCGCTGCCCGGGCTGCATGACAACGATCGTTATCAACTGGTCGATCTGTATGGCGAAGGCCTACCCGGTGTGTTGTATCGCGCTGACAAGAGTTGGTACTACCGTGAACCCCTGAGGCCGCAGCACACGAAAACCGGCGACGAAGTGATTTACGGCGCGGCCCAGGCGTTGGCGCGAGTGCCGGTCGCCGATAGCACCCGGCCCATCCACCAGGTGCTGGCCGATGTGGACGGCGATGGCCGTCTGGACTGGCTGGTTGCCCACCCAGGAATGAACGGCTTTTTCAGCCTGGACGAACAGCGCAACTGGTCAACCTTCACGCCGTTCGATGCGTTCCCCTCGGAGTTCTTCCATCCCCAGGGAATACTCGCCGACTTGATGGGTACGGGGCATCCTGACGTTGCCATGATCGGCCCCCGTAGCGTGCGCCTGTATGCCAATCGCCGAGACACCGGCTTCGCACCCGCCATCGAGGTGCCTCATACACCCGACGACGCCTTGCCGATTATTTGCGCCTCACCCAACGAACTGGTGGCGTTCAGCGATGTGCTCGCCACGGGCCAGCAGCATCTGGTGCGTATCCGTCATAACGAAGTCAAATGTTGGCCGAACCTGGGTCGAGGACGTTTTGCCCGAGGGTTTGTGTTGGCCACGTTGCCGCTCCGTTATGAAACGTTCAAGGCAGCCAATGTGCTGCTCGTCGACCTCAATGGAAGTGGTGCTACGGACTTACTGTATGTAAGCGCTGCTCACCTGTGTATTTTCCTCAATAAAGGCGGCAACGGCTTCGAGGTAGAGCCGATCAAAGTCCCGTGGCCAGAGGGCGTGCGGTATGACGACCAATGCCAGGTCAACGTCGTCGACGTGAACGGCATGGGTTGCCCTAGCCTGATTCTGACCGCCGCCCACCAGACCCCCATTCACTGGCGCTACGATTTTTTCACCCAAAAGCCCAGGTTGCTCCTGCGAACCAACAACAACATGGGCGCTCAGGCCTCGATCAAGTATCGCAGCAGTGCCCAGGAATGGCTGGATGAAAAACATGAGTGCCATGCCAACGGCCAACCTGCGATCAGCCAGTTACCCTTTGCGCTGCTGCTGGTCAGCCAACAAACCCAGCGCGATGAAATTACCGGCAACCAACTGACCCAACACTGGCGCTATCGCCAGGCTTATTACGACCGCACGGACCGCGAATTTCGGGGTTTCGGGCTTGTGCTGCAAACCGACACCGAAAGCAGCAAAGACACGCAACACGCCCAGGGTTTCAGTGCACCCGTGCGCACCAAAACCTGGTTTCATACCGGGCAATCCATCGACATGCCCACCCTCGGCCATAGCGCTCACGACACACAAGCCAAGGCTATGGGCCGCACGCTGGTCAGCCGTTACAGGGTGACGGCCGGGGCGCAGCCGCTGGATCATCACGACGACTTGATCAGTGATCCTGCGCCGCCGCTGGCACGCGAAGTCGCACGCGCACTCAGCGCCAGTGTGCTACGCGTGGAGGTGGCAGCAGCGGACCCGACGCAAGGTGCCGTGCCCTATTTAGTCAAGCAACAGCGTTATCTGATCCGCGAACTGGCGCCGAAGAGTGCCCATACGCCCTATGCCCGGCTACTGCCATTAGCCCTGGAGTCGATCAGCTATCAATATGAAGGGGTGGAAGACGATCCCGTGTGCCAGCACCAGATCAACCTGCGCTGGGATGCCTATGGCTGCCTGGTGCATGGCGTCACCCTACATTATGCCCGCCGTACAAGCGCCCTCAGCTCACCGCCTGCCGTGCTGGTCGATGCTCATCACCAGCGCTGGTGGCGCGATACCCATGACAGCGCGCAACAGTCCTATTACCTGAGCGAAACGCTGGCACAGCACATTCATCTGGACGACGCACAACACTGGCGCCTGGCCTTGCCCTACCGCCAACGAAACAACGCCCTGGTGCTGGGCAAAGCTCCAGCGGCCGACGGGTTAGACCCTGGGCGTATCGCCTATGAGCAGTTCATCGACAACCGCGACGGGCCATTGGCCGCTGGTGCCAAGCGCGAACTGAGCAGCTTGTCGGTGCAGCGCTATCGGCAAGCCGGTGGCCTGGGCAAAACCCTGGAGCCCGGCGTCGCCACTGCACAGGCCTTGACCGATTACCTGGAGACCGCAGAGCTGGATGACAACGCCCTGAATGTTTACAAGGACATACCGGCAATGCCCAACCAACCCGCGGTTGACCTGGTACAAAAGCTCAGCGACAGCGGCTATCACCCCATGGCACTGTTTTTTCTCTTCGACGGCGAGGTGCCGCCCAAGGAAAATCGCCTGTGGTCGATTCGTCGGCACTTTCCCCGCTATGCCAAGGCCTCCCAGTTCTATCGGTTAAGGGCGCTGCGGGCCACCGAGGCCCATGGCGAAACAGCGCTCAACTATGACGCCTATTGGTTGCAAACCGTGCGTGTAAAAATGCCCGACGGTTGCGTGACTAACGCCCAATACGACTATCGATTGCTGCTGCCGACCAAAATTGTCGACCCCAATGGCAATATTCAAGAAGCGCTCTATGACGGTTTCGGGCAACTGCTCGTCAACACCTTTCACGGTCACGAACAAAGCCGCAAAGTGGGGTTCGCCGCCTTGGAGAGCTACCGCCCGCTCAAGCATGTAACGCCCGGGTTTGCCATAGAACACGCGCAGAGCGTGTTGCAGAGCATGGCCAGCGCACACTGCTACGCCCCCTTCAGTTGGATGGGCGCGATCGACCTGGCCCAGGTCAAGCCTGAGTGGATCACCAACGCCTATCTGCTCCCCAGCGGGCATATCCGCATGAGCGCGCGGTTGCGCCTAGGCGCTCGCCAGGCGCTCAGTGACAGCGACAAACAACTCAAGGCGTTGATCGACAAAGCCAGCCAGACCCCGGTACATGGGCTCATGTTGCAAGCCGATCGCTACCCGGACGATGCCGCCCAACAGATCCGCATGACCTTGACCTGTTGGGATGGCTTTAGTCGTACCTTGCAGACCAAGCAAAAGACTGAGCCAGGCCAGGCCAATGCGGTCGACGACATGGGCAACTTGCTGGTCGATGAGATACCCGATACGGCACCCGGCACCTTGAAAAAACAGCTGCGCCAAGTGCACGCCGACTCGCGCTGGCGCGTCAGTGAGCGTGTCGAATACAACAACAAGGGCTTGATCATTCGCGTGTACCGCCCCTATTTCGCTGACAAGTACGCCTACGTCAATGATCAATCCATGCGCGAGTTGGGCCACAGCGACAGACAGTTCTACGACCCTCTAGCACGCCCGACACAGACACTCACCGCCGCAGGATTCATGCGGCGTACCACCTATTGGGCCTGGTACACCGTCAATGAGGATGAAAACGATACCTACGACGAGCTGCAGGCCGCGCCCTCCAAAGCACTGACTGAAGAACGATAAGGACCCGGCTGCGCGGTTGTGGCGAGAAGGCAAGCCTTCTCGCCTTGTAAGCGATGCGCGCTCAACGATGGGGATTGCGTATGCCTGTCACTTTGTAACTGTTCCCCCCCCGATGTTCGAACATCAGCCGATACGCCCCACGCCGGGTAGTGCCCGGGTAACGATACAAATCAGCCGACCAACGTCGATCGCGATGCGGATGCCAACCGACAGCCGCAAAGCGGCGCGCACGCACGTGGCTGATGGTCTGGGCGATACTGCTGCGCTCGGCGGGCCCGAGGTTCAGCGCATCCAAAACAGACGTATCAATATTCAATGGCTGCATCGCTGATGCCAGGCGTGCCGGTTGCGTGCTTAACGGCGAGGGTGAGGGTGGCGACGCGCCCGCGCGCGGTTGACGAGCAAGTCGAGACGGGCCCGCCACTTCAAATTGACTCAAGCTGGCCTCGCGCCCACTCTGCGCTTGGCGCCCTGCCGGGCCCCGCAGCTGTACCGAGCTAAAACCCAGGCGTTTGAGGCTAGGGACTGGATTTCGCTCCCCTTCGAGAATCCCCTCAGCACGTGCCTGCTCTTCAAAAGGCCCGACAAATCCGTGAATACTGTCGCCGGCCGCGTTCGACAGTGTCATGTAGACCCCCTGCTCACCATGCCGACGCTCATAAACAAAAGAGACCAACTTGCTGGTTTCGGCTTCGCTGAGGTTGTGCTGTTGCGCAAGCTCAAGCGCTCTGGTGGTGACCCATTCACCGAACTGTGCCTCGGCTTGCGCGGTCAGGCTGGCGGCCACCTCCGGCCGCGATTGCCAATACTCGGCGAAACGACCAACGCCGAACAACCCAGCGCCCAATGCCGCGCCTACCGTGGCGCCCGTCCACGGTTCAGCGACCACACTGCCGAGCAATAAACCGATAAGGGCCAACAGCACTAAAAGCACTAACCCGCCCCGCAGGCGCGTGGTTTCAGGAGCGTTGGGCTGCTGTCCATTGTGATCGACCTGGGTCAACGGGTTGTTCGCCACCATCACATACAGGTTCAAGCCACCGGCCTCACCGGCCGGATCGGGGTTGATCCAGCGGTGCAGCCACGGGGCGTAATACCTGAAACCGTAGTAATACAACCCACTGGCATCGCGCTCTTTACCAGAGTAACGAACCGTCTTGTAGTTGGCCTCGACGGCGGTTCGGGCCGCCCACCAGGCCGTGCCGCCAAACGGATAAAACGTTTCCTGGCTGATCACCTGCGCTTGTGCATCCAGCTCCAGTGAACAACTGCCCAAGTGGTCCGACACGTTCAAGCGCACCTGAGTGTCTGCAAGTCCATCAGGACAACCGTGCTCCCATTGCAAGATCCGCGCGCGAGTGCGCCCCGACGAGCTAATCAGTACGTTCAACTGCTCGCCGGTCGCGGTGTTACGTCGAATTTCCAGGCCCGGCAAATAGCGCACCTCCTCTATGTGGGTGCGCGCGTGGCTGCGAGCCCTGCGCCGCTTGAGAACCCGTTGCCCGGCGCCGTCATACGCATACATTTCGTCATCGTCGGCGCCGTCTTCGCCGCGCGCAACTTGCACCACGCGCATCAGTTGGTTCCTGGCGTTCCAGGACATCGCCTGCCCTTTGGCCAGCTCAAGCTGATTGCCGCACGCGTCAAAACCGCTGTTCAGGCCGGGCGTGGCGACTCCCGCCTGGTGGGGATAACTGTGGTTGCTGTAGTCGGCCACCTTCATCTGACGGGTATAACCCGACCCGGTGGAGGGTGTATGCCTCAGGGCCTTGAGGTTGCCGGCTTCGTCATACACGTAATGCTGGCGGTAGTTGCGCCATTGGCCGTCATCTACAGCGCCTATCCGTGCGCGAACAGGCAGTGCCGCCTCCATCGACGCCTGTGCATTTTCACGCCCTGTGGCCCCGATCAATTGATAGAGCGTGTCGTACTCGCAGGTGCTGGTGGCATTGACCTGGGTGTTACTGCCCCATCGGACCGGCTGCGCCGCATCTTGGATACGCACCACATTGCCGCAGGCATCATAGGCATAGCTCAAGGCTTGCAGCGGCTCTTTTTTTCGGCCCTGGCGATAGACCGACAGGCTTTTCAAGCGGCTGTCCGCCGTGCCGTATTCCGCCAGCCCAATGAGATCGTTACCAGCCCGTTCCGACAGCCGCTGACCCAATGCGTCGTAGGTGCATTGGTCCACCAGGCGTTGGCGCTGCCCACTGGCGAGCAGCATCGTGCTCGAGGTGAGTTGACCATCAGCGCCGTAACTCAATTGCTGGCGATTCCCTTTGGCATCGACTTGCTCTAAAAGCTGCCCCAATGCGTCGTACTGCCAGGCGGAGACAAAACTGTCGGTTTCCAGTTGAGCGTCCCGCTCCTGTGCTGCAACCGGCCAACTGAGTGTCAGCGGAGTCGGGTGAAAACGCCGGCTTTGGCGAATAACCTCGCCCTGCACCCCATAAGCCTCATAAAGCAGTGCGCCGGCCGGATCATCATGGCGCAGCAGGCGACCACAGCGTTGCAGGCCAGCCTGGGGCGCAGCGCCTGGCGCATAGGTCAGCCGTTCGACACAACGCCGCGCTGGCTGGTCCGCCGCTTGTTCAAAGATGACCAGGGGGCGCAGTTGGGAATCGTACTCATAACTCTGGTGAGAGCCTCGGGCGTCCCAGCGCTCCAGTATTTGACCGCCCACGCCCAAGCGTGACATCTGCCAGCCGGCGTCCACACTCTCGGTACGCAACAACTGCCCCGAGAGGCTGTAATACTGGCGCTGGTTGGGGCTGACGCTGGCCGGTGCCGACTCACTCAGCGCGTGCAGCCGAGGGTCCCACTGTTCCAGCTGCGACCCTTGGCTGCCAAACACCCGGCGCCCGATCCGTCCGCGGGCCCGATCCTGCTAGG
>NZ_UYXQ01000107.1 GCF_900624995.1 Pseudomonas antarctica | reverse complement strand
CGCAGCAGGTCCTCGGCGGCATCACCGGCAAAACCACATTGGGCATGGCCTTCCTCGACCTGTTCCACTTGCCCGACTCCCTGCGTGGCTCAGGTCTGGGCAGCCAATTGCTGCAGGCCTTTGAAGACGAAGCCCGACGCCGGGGTTGTCTGAATGCCGTGCTCTACACGCTCAGCTTTCAGGCACCGGTTTTTTATGAGAAACACGGTTGGGTGCGGTTCGGCGAAATACCCTGTGAACCTGAAGGCAGCAGCCGGGTGTTTTTGTCTAAAGCGCTTTGATCAACGGCCATGGCGATTCAGCCTTGGGCTGTGTAATGATCGCTGCTCGTTGATCAAGGGATGGAGCCTGCGCCATGTCGATGAACACCCCCGTTCACCCTGCGCAAGCGCCGCGCTTCTGGCGTGACGAGCGCTTGCCGTTTATCGAAGCGCGCACCATCGCCGATGGGCGCAAGGTAACGTACACCCGCCACGCCCATGAGCATTTTTCCATCGGTGCGATCACCACCGGGCGCAGTTATTACCACTACGGCACGCAGACCTTTGAGATCAGCGCTGGCACGGTGGTACTGATGAACCCCGGCGATGTGCATGCGTGCAACCCGATCCACGACCAGCCCTGGTCGTATCACATGGTTTACCTCGACACGCCTTGGCTGACCGACCTGCAACATCAGCTCGGTTTCAGTACCGACCTGGGTTATCGTCCGTTCAACACGCCGCACACCCGCGACCCGCTGCTGTTCAACGGTTTGCTTGAGCTGTACGCAATGCTGCTGGATGAACAGGCCGAATTGCTGCAAAAGCAGAGCGCGTTGGTGAGTTTTTTTACCGAGGTGCAGCAGCGTTTGAACCCTTCGCTGACGCCGGTGCGCGAGGTCAACCATAAGCTGGAGCGCGCCGCCGAGTACATCCGTGAGCACTGCACCGAGGCGTTGAAGCTGGAGCAGATTTGCCTGGCGGCCGAGCTGTCGCCGTCGTACCTGATCCGTGCGTTCAAGCAGTATTACGGGCTCACGCCGCATGCCTTTTTGGTCAACCGGCGCATCCAGTTTGCCCGCACTCAGTTACGCAACGGCGAGCTGATCGCCGATGTGGCCCTGGCCGCCGGTTTTGCCGACCAGGCGCATTTTCAGCGGGCGTTCAAACAACACTTTGCCGCCACGCCCGGGCAGTACCGTGACTTGCTCAAGCCATCAGCAAATAACCCACACTGGCCACCAGCAACGCGGCCATTGAGCGGTTGAACAGGCGCACGCCCTGCGGGTTGCTCAGGTAGCGGCGCAAGAAAGTGCCGGCGTACACCCAGCACGCCACCGACAGGTAGCAGATCACCAGGTACAGCGCCGCGAATAGCCACACTTGGCGCGCATCGCCATCGGCCACAAACAAGCCCATGCCCGCCACGCAGGCCAGCCAGGCTTTGGGGTTGAGCCATTGCATGATCGCGCCGTAGAGCATCGATGGCGCGGTGGCGGTGCCCTCGGCGTCGAGGCGGCCATCGTCCACCGCGAGTTTCCAGGCCATGTACAGCAAAAACGCGACGCCGCCCCACTGGATCAACTGGGTCAGAATCGGCCAGCGCACCAGCACTTCATGCAGGCCCAGACCGATCAGCACTAACAACAAGGTGAAGCCGACAGCGGCGCCGAACACGTGTTTCTGGCTGGCGGCAAAGCCGAAGCGTGCGCCGGCGCTGAGGGCGACCACGTTGACCGGGCCCGGGGTAATGGAGGTGACCAGCGCGAAAGCGGCCATGGAGAGGATCAAGCTCATTGCGGTTCCTTTTTGTGATGCCAAGCAAAGATCGCCTCACGGTAGGGGGCTGAACGCGCGTGGTATTGAACAAAATCACCCTGGGCCCAAGCCCCAGCGCTGTTCAATGCGCCACTGTTGGGCTTCCTCGACAGCAAACAGACCCTGTACCCTGTCGGCGCGCACCGGTTGCGTGCCCACCACTACTCGCCACGTCAGGACGCCAATGCCCAACCCGACTCCTCGCCGGCGCGATGCCGCCGTCACCCGCGACGCCATTGTGTTGTCCGCGCGCAAAGCGTTTGCCCACTGCGGCTACGACCGCACCGGCCTGGGTGAAATCGCCGCCGGCGCGGGGTTAACCGTGATGCTGGTCAACCGCTATTTCGCCTCCAAGGAGCAGCTGTTTGCCGAAGTGGTCGCCGAGGCACTGGCCAGCCCCGTCACCCTGACGCCAGACCACCTCAGCGTGCAAAACCTTGGGCGCAGCATCGCCACCGCGCTGGTCAGCATGACTGAAGCCGGCAGCACGCCGCTGGAAGGTTTCCTGATCATGCTGCAGTCGGCATTGAGCAAGCGCGCCGCCGTGATGGGTCGCGAACAGCTCGAAAAAGCCCACCAGGCGCCCCTGGCCGCTGCACTTGAGGGCGCGCATCACCAAGAGCGCGCAGCGCTGGTGCTGGCGCTTGTGTTGGGCTTTCAGGTGATGCGCCAGAGGCTGGAATTGTCGGCGCTGGCCAAGGCCGACCCGCAGGTGTTGATCGAATTGCTGACGCCGTTGTTTCAGCAGTTAGTGGATGGCCAACCCGCTTAACCCACCTGCGTGACGATATCTTCCAGGCCCAGCACGCGGCCATCCTCGGCCACGATCTGGACCTTGCGCAGCGGCTTGAGCGAGCGCGCATCCAATACACGCGCACCGACCTGCTCAGGCTCGGTGTGCGTCTCGCCCCATTGCGCCAGGGTCACCAGCACCGGCATCAGCGCGCGGCCTTTGTCGGTCAGTTGGTATTCACTGCGCGCGCCGACGTCGCGGGTGTGCAGCAGGCCTTGCTCAACCATGTCCTTGAGGCGTGTGGCGAGGATGTTTTTCGCAACGCCCAGGTGCTTTTGGAAATCGCCGAAGCGCGTCACCCCGGCAAACGCGTCGCGGATGATCAGCAGCGTCCACCAATCCCCCACCACATCCAGCGCACGGGCGACCGGGCAGCCGTCGCCTTCCAGGCATTTGCGTTTCATCGTCGGGCCTCGCGTAATTAGAAATATTCGGTTGCATTATAGGACTCACCGGCTCAGGATAAAAACAGTTTCATCATTAAACCTAAATCGTCACCTGGAGTGCATCATGGATATTCGTGGAAAAGTGGTTTTGGTTACCGGTGCCAACCGTGGCCTGGGCAAAGCGTTCGTTACGGCGCTGTTGGAAGCCGGTGCGGCCAAGGTTTACGCCGCTGCACGGGACCCGGCCAGTGTCAACATTGCCGGCAGCACGCCGATTGCCCTGGACATCACCGACCCGGCCAGCGTGCAGCGCGCCGCCGAGCAGTGCAGCGACGTCAGCGTGTTGATCAACAACGCGGGCTTTGCGAAGTACGGCTCGTTGCTCGCCGAAGACAGTGTCGAAAACCTGCAGCAGCACTTTGACGTCAACACCTTCGGCACCCTGCGCTTGAGCCGTGCCTTCGCGCCGATCCTGGCCAAGCAAGGCGGCGGCGCGCTGGTCAATATCCTTTCGGTTCTGAGCTGGCTGAGCCCGCCCGGCTACGGCGGCTACAGCACCTCCAAATCCGCCCAGTGGGGCCTGACCAACGGCCTGCGCGGCGAACTGCGCGAGCAGAACACCCTGGTGATCGGCGTGCACCCGGCCTACATCGACACCGACATGGTGGCAAGCATGCAGGTGCCGAAAAGCACGCCTCAGGAAGTGGTCGCAATCACCCTGCAAGCCCTGAGCGAAGACCGCGAGGAAGTGCTGATCACCGACATAACTCATGGCGTGAAAGCCTCGCTGTCCACGCAAACCCCGGCCTACCTCAGCCACTGATCAACGAAAAGTGCGCACCGACCCCGGCGCGCACGCCCTCGCCCACTGCCAGCGCTATGGAGCCAGCCGCCAGTGAGGTGTCGCCACAGGCAAACACGCCGGCCACCGAGGTCTGGCGCATGTCGTTGGTGTGCAGATAGGCACCGGTGGGGCCGTCGGCCAACTCACAGCCCAATTGCGCGGCCAACGGGCTGATGCGGGTGCGGGACATGGTGAAGACGCCGTCCAGCGCAATGACCCGACCGTCTGCCAATTCCAGATCAGCGCGTTCGCCGCTGATGCGTGTGACCTGTGTGCTTTGCACCGCAACCCCGCGTCGATCCAGCTGCGCCTGTTGCTCGGCATCCGGGGTAAACACGCCATTGGTGAACAAGGTGGTGGTGCCCCAGTCCGGCAGCATCAGCGCGTGATGCATCGCCAACGGCGAGGTGGCCAATACGCCGATGCGGCCTTGTTCGAGCTCATAACCGTGGCAGTAAGGGCAATGAAACACCCGCGTACCCCAGCGTTCCTGCAGGCCTTCGATAGCGGGCAATTCGTCGACCACACCGGTGGCGAGAATCAGGCGTTTGGCCTTGAACTCGCCGTTGCACTGGGTGCGCACGCGGAAACCGCCCTGCTCCGCTACGGCCTCGACCACGCTGTCTTGTACCCAGGTCACAGTAGGGTATTCCATCAATTGGCTGCGACCCTCGGCCGCAATAATAGCCGGCGCCTGGCCGTCCTGGCCGAGAAAGCCATGGGAGGTGGCAGCGAAGCGGTTACGCCGCTGCCCTGCGTCGATCATCAACACCTTGCGCCGCGCCCTTGCCAGTTGCAGGCCCGCAGACAGGCCAGCATAGCTGCCGCCCACCATAATGACGTCATGCATCATGAAAGTGATCTCGTGTCAGGTGCCCGCGGTTATCCGCGCGCCTTCACGACACACCATAAGTTACGTAAAAATAGCCCGTCAAGTGTCTCGCAACTTTTTAGGTTACAAAGGATACTTTGCGGCGAATCGACTTGAGGTTTTTTGATGAGAAACGACACACGCCTCTCACGCATGCTGCATGTGCTGATCCATATGGGCCGCCATGAAGAACGCGCTACTTCGGAAACCATCGCACAAATGCTCGGCACCAACCCGGTGGTGGTGCGGCGCACCTTGGGGCTGCTCAAGGAAAAGGGCTACGTGAATTCGGAAAAGGGCCATCAGGGCGGCTGGTGCCTGGGCAAACCCTTGAGTGAAATCACCTTGCTGGATATTCACAACGCCTTGGGCACGCCGTCGATATTTGCCATTGGCCTGTCCACTGACCACCCGGAGTGCCTGGTGGAACAGGCGGTGAACGCGGCGCTGACAGATGCGTTCGACCAGGCGCAGGCGCTATTGATGGCGCGTTTGGGCGACGTAACGCTGGCGCAGTTGGCGGACGATTTCGACGAGCGCTACCGCATCGCCATGGCGCCTTGATCTGCTACAGCCCGCGACTGCGCAGCCATTGCAGGAAGCCTTTTTTCACCGGCACGACCGGCGCGTCCTGGGTCAGGGCCTGCGCCGTGTGTAGGCGCAAATCCAGCAGCGCCTTCATCGCTTCGCTGATGTCGTGGCGCGCATCCAGGCAGGGTTTCAAGTATGCCTTCTCGATGCGGTACAACGTGCAGAAGGTCTTCGCGGAAAAATCCGCCAGCGTCGCCCGATCGGAGAGAATGCCCGCCTCGCCAATGACCTCGCCCGGGCCCATGCGCCCGGCTTCGAACGTATGGCCGCCCTTGATCAGCATCACCGAGACCACGCCAGACTCGACAATAAACAAATGATCGCTGACCTGGCCCGACGGCAGGATCATCTCACCGGCACGGTAGCTGTGCAGGGTCATGTTCTGGCTGAAGGTGTCTTTCTCGTCCTGGCGCAGAGTTGAGAAAATCGACGAGCGCTCCAGCAACGCCCGCGCACCGGATAAAGCCGGTGGAACGCTGCCTTCAGAGGCAGACAGCAGGCTCACGCCCGCCGCCTGCAGGTGGCGGAAAGCCAAATCGTAAAGCTGGTTGCGCACTTCGCGCTTGATGCCCATGGCCGGCACAAAGCCGCTGATTTCATACTCCACGCCACCGCTGGCAGAGGTCTTGAACGCCACGCTCGGCGCGGGCTTGACCAGCAACGGCCGGCAACCTTGCATCGCGCGCTCCAGCGCCTCGATCACGGTTTGCGGGCGCGCGTGGGGGCTGACTTGCAGGCTGACCACCAGGCCGAACACGTCCGCCGGGCGTGAGAAGTTGATGATCTTGGCCTTGGCCGCCAGGGAGTTGGGGATCACCGCCATGTTGCCCTGGGAGGTTTGCAGGCGTGTGGCGCGCCAGTCGATGTCGGTGACCCGGCCTTCGGTGCCGTCGATGGAGATCCAGTCATCCAGCTGATACGGCTTAGTGGTGTTGAGCACAATCCCGGAAAACACGTCGCTCAGGGTGCTTTGCAACGCCAGGCCGACGATGATCGCCACGGCGCCGGAGGTGGCGAGCACGCCCTTGACCGGCAGGTCGAGCACGTAGGCCATGGCGGCGATGATCGCGATCAGGAAAATCACCGCGCCCATCAAGTCCTGCAGCAGCCGCCCGCCGTGCCCGACTCGCTGCATCATCACCGTGCCAAGCAATACCGTGAGGGTACGCGCGGCGAACAGCCACCAGCCGATCTGCAACGCGGTGGCGGCCAGGTGCAAGGCGGTGTTGTCGGCATAGGGTGCGAGTTGCATGGGGTTCATGCCGTCGTTGAACAACACGGCGCTGTACACGGCAAAGATCGCCAGGCGTGCGGCGAGTTTCCAGTTGGCGAGGTTGACGGAAATAAGGCGCCACACGGCGATGTCGATAAAGATCAGCGCCACGGCGCACAACATCGGGTGATCAGCGATAAATGAGGGCATCCGGGCGACTCCAAGGCGAATGCGCTGAAGATCGCATGATTTGAGAACGCTGGAAAACAAAATGTGCGGGTAAAAACCCTTGTGGCAAGCGGGCTTGTTGTGGCGAGCGGGCTTGCCACAACAAGCCCGCTCCCACAGGGGTTGGCACTTGACCGTTAAGCCTGCATTTGTCCGAAACGACCGGATTGGAAGTCAGCAAACGCCTGATGAATTTCCTGCTCGGTGTTCATCACAAACGGGCCGTGGCCGACGATGGGCTCATCGATCGGTTCACCGCTGAGCAGCAGCACCTTGGCGTCGTCGTTGGCTTGCAACGTAATGTGCTCGCCATCGCGTTCAAACAATGCCAACTGCCCTTGGCGCGCGACTTCCTCGCCATTGACCAGCACCGTGCCGCGCAGGATCACCAGCGCGGTATTGCGCCCGGCGTGCAGGTCCAGCGTGACCGCTTTACCGGCGTTAAGACGCAAGTCCCACACGTCAATCGGCGTGAAAGTACGGGCTGGCCCTTGGGTACCGGCAAACTCACCGGCGATCAGGCGCAACTGCCCGGCGTCGTCCGCCAGCGGCAGCACCGCAATATCGCCATCGACGATAGTCTGGTAACCGGCGTCGGCCATTTTGTGCTTGGCCGGCAGGTTGACCCACAGTTGCACCATCTCCAGTGCCCCGCCGCTGCGGGCAAAGGCTTGGGAATGGAACTCTTCGTGGAGGATGCCTTTGGCGGCCGTCATCCATTGCACATCGCCGGGGCCGATAGTGCCACCGGCGCCCGTGGAGTCACGGTGCTCGACTTCGCCGTCGTACACGATGGTCACGGTTTCAAAGCCACGATGCGGGTGCTGGCCGACGCCGCGACGTTGTTCGGTCGGTGTGAAATCGGCGGGGCCGGCGTGGTCCAGCAACAGGAACGGGCTGATGTGCTTGCCCATCGTGTCGTAGGAAAACAGCGTGCGCACCGGAAAACCGTCGCCGACCCAGTGGGCACGGGGGCTGGTGTAGATGCCGATGATGTTTTTCATGGTGGACCTCCAAGTTGCATACACCCTAAGTCCGCTGGCCGCTGAGTACTAGCCGGCAAAATCGACCTTGATCGTTCTACGAGTAGGACAATCCCTGGCCTGGCGCTGGCGTAACAGATGAAATGCGCCACACGTCGAGCCCCAACGCAGGCCTGGATGATGAGCATCGGGGCCGCACTGCCATCGGCTGAGGCCCAAGGCGCATGGTGGCCATTAAACCCCAGCAGGTTGATAAACACCGCCGAGGGGCCGAGGCGTTTGCCGTGTGGAACATCAAGAGGCTGGATTAATTTATATTTCGATCATAATATTAAAGAAAATTATGATCGTAATTTTTCCAGCTGGTTATCCCCGGAGCCCGTCATGCACCCTCTCCCCTTGCGCCTTCTCACATCCCTGGCCCTGTTGGTCTTCATCAGCGGCTGCAACAACAAAGCCGACAGCGCCGCCGGCGTGCCCCTGCCCCGCCCAGTGCTCGCGGCGAAAGTCGAAGCCGCCGGCACCCAGCAAAGCGCCTACACCGGCGTGGTGGCTGCGCGCACGGAAAGTGACCTGGGCTTCCGGGTCAGCGGCAAGGTCATCGAACGCAAGGTCGACCCCGGCCAGCACGTGTCCCGAGGTGACACGCTTTTGGTGCTGGACATCGGCGACTTCGAACTGGCCCTGCGTTCGGCTAAAAACCGTGTGAGCGCCGCCCAGGCGCAATTGCGTCAGCGTCGCGATGATGAAAACCGCTACCAGCGCCTGGCCAGCACCGGCGCGGTGTCGCGGCAGATCTTCGACCAGTCGGCGACCTACCTGCGCGTGGCCGAAGCCGAGCTGGCTGCAGCTCAATCCGACGCCAGCCAGATCGAAAACCGCCGCACCTACTCAGTACTCAAGGCCGACAGCGACGGCATCATCACCGACGTGCGCGTGGACCGCGGCCAGGTCGTCGCCGAAGGGCAAATCGTCGCGCGCCTGGCCCATGACGGCGCCCGCGAAGCTATCGTCAACCTGCCGGAAAACCAGCGCGACCAAGCCTCGCAAAAGGCCCTGGCGTTCCCCTTCGGCGCGCCGGACCAGGCCGTGACCGCCACCCTGCGCGAGCTCTCCGCCAGCGCCGACCCGGCCACCCGCACCTACCGCGCGCGGTATGTGTTGCATGGCGCCGTCAACCGCTTCGCCCTCGGCTCGACCATCACCGTGCGCCTCCAAGGCAACGGCCAAACGCAGCAAACCCGCGTGCCCATCGGCGCCTTGCAAGACGCAGGGCTTGGCACCGGCGTGTGGCTGATCGGTGATGATGGCAAGGTCACCTTCGCGCCCGTCAATGTCGCCAGCCTCGGCCAGGAAGACGCCCTGCTCGACAGCGGCCTGACACCCGGCCAGACCATCGTCGCCCTCGGCGCTCACCTGCTGCACAGCGGCGACGCCGTGCGCCTGTTGCCCGCCCAAGCGCAGGCCCTCAACCGCAAACAGGACCACTGAGCATGCGCGGCATCAACCTCTCCGAACTGGCGGTGAAACATCCCGCGGTCACGCTGTTTTTGATCATTGCGATTCTCGCCGCCGGGGTCTTTTCGTTCGGTAAGCTGGGCCGCGCCGAAGACCCGTCGTTTACCGTCAAGGTCATGACCATCAGCGCCGCCTGGCCCGGCGCGACCGCCGAGGAAATGCAGGAGCAAGTCGCCGACCGCCTGGAAAAGCGCCTGCAGGAACTGGACGACTACGACCGTGTCGAGACCATCGCTCAGCCGGGCTTTGTGTCGATGCGCATGACCTACAAAGAGTCCACCCGCCCCAGCGAAATCCAGGACCTGTTCTACCAAACGCGCAAAAAACTCAGTGATGAAGCCTCGACACTGCCTAAGGGCGTGATCGGGCCGTTCTTCAACGATGAATACTCCGACGTGTATTTCGCCCTTTACGCTCTGGAGGCCGAGCACTTGCCGCATCGCCAGCAGGTGCAAATGGCCGAGGAACTGCGCCAGGGCTTGCTCAACCTGCCGGGGGTGAAAAAGGTCAACATTCTCGGGGAGCAGGCTCAGCGGATCTTTGTCGAGTTTTCCTACGAGCGCCTGGCAACTCTGGGCATCAAGCCGGACCAGATCTTCGCCGCCCTCGCCGCGCAGAACGCCGTGGCGCCGTCGGGTTTTGTCGAAACTGCCGGCGCCCGCGCTTATATCCGTATTGACGGGGCTTTCGACAGCCTGGCACTGATCGAAAATGTGCCATTGGACGTCAATGGCCGTGTGCTGCGCATTGCCGACGTGGCCACTGTCAGCCGTGGCTATGAAGACCCGCCCAGCTACCGCATTCGCCACCAGGGCCAACCGGCGTTGATGCTCGGGGTGATCATGGAGAAGCACTGGAACGGCTTGGAACTGGACAAAAGTCTCAAGGCCCAGGAAGCAAAAATCCAGGCCGACCTGCCACTGGGGGTAAACTTCACCAAGGTCTCCGACCAGGCGAAAAACATCAGCCTGGCGGTGAATGAATTCATGCTGAAGTTTTTCGTCGCCCTGGCAGTGGTGATGGTCATCAGCCTGTTGGCCCTGGGCTTTCGCGTCGGGCTGGTGGTGGTCGCAGCGGTACCGCTGACCTTGTCGATGGTGTTTGTGATCATGTTGCTCACCGGGCGTGAATTCGACCGCATTACCCTGGGTGCACTGATTATTTCCCTGGGCTTGCTGGTGGATGACGCGATCATCGCCATCGAGATGATGGTGGTGAAACTGGAGGAAGGCTTTGACCGGGTTAACGCCGCCACCTTCGCCTGGCGCTCCACCGCAGCGCCCATGCTGACCGGCACGCTGGTGACGATCATCGGCTTTCTGCCGGTGGGGTTTGCGCGCTCGGCCGCCGGGGAATATGCCGGGAATATCTTCTGGATTGTCGGGTTTGCGCTGCTTTCGTCGTGGTGGGTGGCCGTGGTGTTCACGCCCTATTTGGGCGTGAAGTGGCTGCCGCAGATCAAACCGGTGCCCGGCGGCCACGATGCCATTTACGCCGGGCGTTACTACCAGAGGCTGCGTGATGCAGTCGAAGCCTGCCTGCGCAGGCGTTGGCTGGTGATCGGCTTGGTCATCGCCGCGTTTGTGCTGTGCGGGCTGGGCATGGGCGTGGTGAAGAAGCAGTTCTTCCCCAACTCCGACCGCAGCGAACTGATCCTTGAGGTGTACATGCCACCCGGCAGCGCCTTCAAGAACACCGAGGCGGTGGCGGCGCAGCTGGAAAAAGCCCTGCTGCAAGAGCCGCAGACCCGCCTGGTCGACACCTATGTAGGCGGTGGTGCGCCGCGTTTTTTCCTGTCACTGAACCCTGAACTGCCCGACCCGGCGTTTGCCAAGCTGATTGTGCAGACCCCGGACTCGCATGCCCGCGATGCGTTGAAACGGCGCATGCGTGAGCGGGTTGCTGCCGGTGAGTTTGCGGCTGCGCGTGTGCGCGTGACGCAGTTACTGTTCGGCCCGCCGGTGCCGTTCCCGGTGGTGTTGCGCGTTTGCGGGCCGAATGTGGAGGTGCTTCGCGGCGTGGCCGAAGAGGTGCGTCGGGTTGTGGCTGCCAACACACTGACCAAGGACGCCTTCCTTGATTGGGGCGAGCGCACCAGTGGCTATCGCCTGGTACTGGATCAAGACCGTCTGCGCTTGCTGGGTTTCACCCCCAACGAGGTCAAATCGCAGCTCAACGCCTTGCTCAGCGGCAACCCAATTACCGAAGTGCGCGAAGGCAACCGCACCGTCTCCGTGGTCGCCCGCGCCCAGGGCAACCAGCGCGAAAACCTCGGCAACCTTAACAACATGACCCTGGCCAACAGCGCCGGCACTTCGGTGCCGCTGGCCCAAGTCGGGCATTTTCAGGCGGTCATGGAAGAACCGATCCTCAAGCGCCGCAACCGCGCAAGCACCGTGGAAGTGCGCGCCGACATCATCGACGGCGTACAACCGCCCGACGTGGAAATGGCCGTGTACAAAGACCTGCAACCGCTGATCGCCAAGCTGCCTGCCGGTTACCAGATCGACATCGGCGGCCCGGTGGAAGAAAGCGCCAAGGCCAACGTCGCCCTGGCCGCACTGTTCCCGATCATGATCCTGCTGACCCTCACGGTGATCATGTTCCAAGTGCGCTCGTTCGGCGTGATGTTCATGGTCTTCGCCACCGCGCCACTGGGCCTGATCGGCGCGGTGCCGACCTTGCTGCTGTTCAACCAGCCG
The DNA here is from genome assembly GCF_900624995.1 of Pseudomonas antarctica. GTDB lineage: Bacteria > Pseudomonadota > Gammaproteobacteria > Pseudomonadales > Pseudomonadaceae > Aquipseudomonas > Aquipseudomonas antarctica. The sequence continues at coordinate 1,914 of NZ_UYXQ01000107.1, read as the reverse complement.
TTCGGGTTTAACGCGATTCTGGGCTTGATCGGCATTGGCGGCATCCTGATGCGCAATACGCTGATCTTTACCGACCAGATTCGCCAAAACCAGGCACACGGCATGGCAATTCACGAGGCGATTATCGAAGCCACGGTGCGGCGTGCACGGCCGGTGATTTTGACCGCATTGGCGGCGGCGCTGGCGTTTATCCCACTGACGCTGTCGGTGTTCTGGTCTTCCCTGGCCTATGTGCTGATTGGTGGGGTGCTGGTGGGTACGGTTTTGACGTTGTTGTTCCTGCCGGCGCTGTGCAGTGTGGTGCTTGGGCGAGAGAAGACGAGGACTACCGAAACATCCCACACAACAGCCGGATAAGCTCTACAGATACCGCCTAAAAACCGCTGCAAAGTCCTTCGCCTGATCACACAGCGCGAGGGATTGCAGATGTTTTTTTTCGTTAACGCCCAGGTTTTTGGGGTTGTCGCTTGAACACGGCCATTGGCAGGCTGGCCCTGGCGCCAAGGGATGCAAAGACGGTTGATGTTGAAACCGTCTTGCGCGACTTCCGAGAGTGCCTGAACACCTTTGACGACTGGGCTTCGAGCTTCTGGAGCTTTTCGGCGCTGGATGTAGAACAGGTGTTCAAGGTTGGCAATGAAGTGGCGCTCGTCGCGCCCATCAACCGCTCCATTTTTCCCAGCAGCACCGTCGCCACCTGCCAGGCCAACGGCACATTGACCCTGGTGCACATGTTCCAGAGCACGCGGTTTGTGCCCATCGGTGACACGCCGGTGATACTGCAACGCGTCGACCCCAACGGCGGGCCATTGGGCGAGCCGATCCACAAGACCATCGGCCCCAGCGGCATTCTCGAAATCACCGAGTGTGATCGCAACCAGCAGTACCGAATCAGTTTCTACCCCAACGTTTCCGTGGATCACGTCGAGGCGCTGTATGCGTCTTATCAGTCGGTGATCGGGGCGCTGGAAGCGCGCCTGCGCGACGAATGGAACAGCACGTTTAAGGCGCAGTGGAAAAACTATACAGACGCTACCCCGCTGGACCGGCGAAGGATGGTGGAAGCGGCGTTTCTCAGTGGCATGGGCAAAGCGCTTTACGGCCTGTGGGACAACATCACGCAGTTGTATGACCTGTTGGCGGACATCAAGCCCAACAGCGAGAAGTTGCTGCACTACATCTCCCAAACCGAACTGGATGAGCTGCTGAAGCTCGGCAACGACGCGATCGCCAACGGCCTGCTGGTGCTTAGCGATGAGCCACTGCTGTTCATTTATGTGTCGGCGATGGTCAGCTGGATGCGCATGCTGCCGCCGCAAGAAATGAATGAGTTGATGGGGGAGATCACTGGCGAGGTATTGATCAACCTGCTGCTGGTTTGGGCAACGGCGGGAATGGGTGTGGCGGTGCGCCTGGGTACGCAGGTGCTTGGGCAGATCAAGTCTGGACGGGCCCGGGATTTGTTGGAGTTGCTGGCTAAAAAGCTGGTGATGCCCAGGTTGGAGCCGCATGCCGAGGTGGTTAAGCCGTTGCTGGTGAGTAGTGCGGCGATGCAGATTAAGACGGTGCCGGTTGCGCCGTTGAAGGTTGGGGAGAACCTGGTGGCGAACGCGGTGCCAGCGGTTCGCAGCACGTCGCAGAAGACGACGTTGGTGCGCCAGGAACATGTCGATGACGTGCCGGCCGCAGCGAAGAATCCGCAGGGAGATGCGGCGGCGCCTGCGGACAAGACCGCCACTAATGGTTGCCCGGTGTCGATGGTCACCGGCGAGAAATTGCTGACCCTCACTGACGGTGCACTGGACGGGATTTTACCGTTTGAGTGGACGCGCCTGTACCGCACCAGTGCGGTGGACGTGGATTGTGGGTTGGGGTTTGGTTGGAGTCATGCGCTGGCGCAGCGGTTGGTGGTTG
>NZ_UYXQ01000106.1 GCF_900624995.1 Pseudomonas antarctica | reverse complement strand
CCCTGGTAAACCGCCAATCGGCACCAAGGCAACGTCCATAACCAGACCTTGAACCCGGCCTGCACGTTCAGCGCACTGCCTTCAGTGCAATGGAGCGCCGCACTGTCGCGTGCCAGTCATGCCGGTGACGCCGAAACGCAGGTCAGCCCGCAAGTGAAGGCCCAGGTGTGGTCGCGGGAGGACTTGGGGCTGCAAATGGCGGTTTCGGCAACGTCGCATTTTGCGATGGACCGCCAGCACGCGTTCGACGGTGCGGAGTTAAATGTGCCGCTTACCTGGCAACCGGTGGAGGCACTGCGCCTGAACCTCAATAGCGGCTGGACACACGCCTATAACGGCGGCGAGCAAAAGCATCGACTGACGTGGGGCACCGGGTTTGAATATCAGCTTGCGCACGCGCTGACGCTGATTGGCGAGCGCTACGGCCAGGAAGGCGGCGATCAGGCGTGGCAGGCTGGGCCGCGCTTTCACCTAGGCAAGCTGGTTGACGTGGATGTGGTGGTTGGGCAGAGCCTGAGCGGCGAACGCAACCAGTGGTTGAGTACCGGGGCTACTGTGCGGTTCTGAGCGTCGCTGGGGACATATCCGTTGTTTGGGTGATGGCGGATATCGTTACTCTGCGGGCCGCCTAAGATCAAAAACAGCGCACGGCGGCGCGGCAGCCGACCTGTTTTTGGGAGCTGAACTCAGGAAAAGTTGTGCTGGGCCAAGGATGGCCCAGCGCGGCGGCCCACCGATTCAAGCCTTCGTTCGTGCACACCGAGCCTAGACGAGGTGCCGAGTGGTGCGGCATGCCAACCAGACAACCGCCCCTACACATTTAACCCCTGGCCTGCTGCTCCAAATGCAGTTGCAACTGTGGATCGATTTTCAACTGCCCTGCCAGTTCATCCAGGTAATTGCGCTCCGCAGCCTGTTGGTCGTTTACCAGCATCACACTGGCCAGGTAGATCTCCGAAGCCAACGCCGGGTCCTGCGCATATTCGGCAAAATCCGCTGCATCCAGAGGCTTGTCGGCTTCGGCATCGAGCCATTGCTGCAACTGCGGGTCATCAGTGTGACGGCCGATCTCGGCAGAGATCATCTGTTGCTCCTGCTCATCAATCTTGCCATCCGCCTTGGCCGCCGCAATCAGCGCGCGCAACAGCGCATGGCTATGGGCTTGGGCCTCAGCGCCGTCAAGCTGGTCAACCGTCTGGATGGCCTGCTGCGGCGCCGTCGCCTGCTGGCGTTGCCAGGCCTGATACGCCTGAAACGCCGCCATCCCCAACGAGGCCAGCGCTGCGTAGTTCATACCACCCGAGCGCGCCTGCGTCGTGCTGCTGGCGGGTGCGCCGCCCAACAAACCCCCGAGGCCACCCAATAACCCACCCAGGCCGCCGCCTGCCGAGGCATTGCCGGTGCTGGTACCTTTCAATAACCCGCCGAGCAACCCGCCCAGGCCACCGCCCGAGCCGGCTGCGCCTTGTTGTCCGGCACGCAACAGCTGTTCGAGTAGATCGCTGGTGTTCATGGTGTCACCCTCCCAAGGCGTAGTATTGGCGTTCAACAACCATAGCCTGCTGCCGGCGGAACACCATGACCACTGGGCGGACACGCCTTATGATGACGCGATTACCTCGCCGGGAGAGAGCACACGTGAACCGCATCGAGCACATTGCGTTGATGGCCAACTACAACCAGTGGATGAACCGCAAGGTCTATCAAGCTGCCGGAACGCTGACGGACGCTCAGTTAGCAACGGATCGGCAGGCGTTCTTCAGCTCGATTCTCGGCACCCTGAATCACCTGACGCTGGGCGATACCGTCTGGCTCAAGCGCTTCTCCCAGCACCCAGTAGGCTTTACGGCGCTGGCGCCATTAAGTGCTATCGCCACACCCACCGACCTCAAGCAGTTGGCCTTTGCCGATATCCGCGCGCTGTCGGCCCATCGCGCCAGGCTGGATCAACTCATTGTCGAATGGGCCCACAGCCTGCGCGAGCCCGACTTGGATCAGCACCTTTGCTATCACACCATGCGCGGCGTCGCGGACAGCAAGCCGTTCTTTGGTTTGCTGGTGCATTTTTTCAACCACCAGACCCATCACCGGGGGCAGGTAACCACACTGCTGACCCAGGCGGGGGTAGATGTGGGCGATACCGACCTGCTGGCGCTGATTGACTGAACTCAGCGCGCGCTGAACGCGGCGTAGGCCTGCATCAGACGTGGGAAATCCTGCGGTTCAGGTAATTGGGCAAAACTTTCGACGGCGGGTGTGACGGCCCAAGGCAGCTTTTCACGGGTCCAGGTTTCCATGAACGGCACGTAGTCGTGGGCGTTATCCAACAAGGTCGCGCGCACATTGACGAATTCGTCGATGCCATGGGGCCGCGTGAACAGCCAGCTCATGCAGTGCGGGCAGCAATAGTGACGGTCCACACCGTGCAAGCCGCCGATGACCGGGCAGCCTTGTGTCACGGTGAAGCCGTGAGCAGGAATCAGGGCACTGAGGGAGAACGCGCTGGCGGTCATTTTTTGGCAGCCGCTGCAATGGCACGCCATGGTGATCACCGGTGCAAGGCTGACACTGAAACGCACCCGGTTACAGCGGCAACTGCCTTCCAACGGTAGATTTTCGACGCTCATCATTTATTCCTTTTTTATGATTTTTGGCATCACAGCGTAACGTGATCCGGCTGCGTAACAAAACCGAACGCTGCGCTGTGCCTGGGGTCGTAACCATAAGGCGCGGGGTTAATAGCCCCGCCCTGCTCACGCACCACCGCTGTTCTGGGAGGCGCGTACCCCCATAAGAAGGAGACGCTTACATGGTCACTCACTTCAAGGTCGCCGGGCATTTAGCTTGCGGACATCACGGCACCAATCTCACCTCCAGCACCGAGCTGAACCGAGTCAAATGCCGTACCTGCCGTAATACCGAAGCCTACAAAGAAGCGCGCCGTACCCAGCGTAACGCCACGCGCCGCAGCGCGCGCAAAGCCAAGACGCATACCGCCACCGACTGGCGCAGCGCGTGGACACAACGCCTCACTGACCTTCCCGGGTTGCAGCGTCTGCCACGGGGCTTCTGCGGGCAGCCATTTGTCTAATCCAGTCTGGTGTTGAGAAGACATTCACCAGGTTCCCGTCAGGCTCATGGAGCAGCGCGCAGGTATTGCCTCACGGCACCTTCGTCACGGGCATCACCCCTTGCGCGCTGCTCACCCGCAGCAAACCAGCCTCAACATCCTCCGCCTGGAACGCTAGGAGCTCGCAGCGACGGCCAGCCCGTTGTTCTGTTGGGTAACGAGACGAACTGACGCGAACGTCATGGGCGACCTTGACTGAACGTGTAGGCGCACTCTGATTCAGGCCAGCGTCAGTGTTTGACAGGCGCGTTTCGCTAAGTGCCCAAAACCTCTTCTCAGCGCCAGGTTTCCCGTGTAGATCACTGATCCTACGAGGTTTTTCAGCTTCGCGCGCGCGCGATAAACACAGCTTTCGACCTTGCATCCAAGCGCGTGGGTCTATATATTCCCAACCCTGTTGCAACGCGCTACCGCCCGAATGGCGAAACTGGTAGACGCATGGGACTTAAAATCCCCCGCTCGTAAGGGCGTGCCGGTTCGATTCCGGCTTCGGGCACCATAGATATCAAGGGCTTGCCAGGGAAACCTGAGCAGGCCCTTATCTTTTCCACTCCGCAACTTTAAAGCATGCTCCGCAATCCCACTTTCTCGGCGTCCTGCCTAGCACACACAAAATCACTATTTTATCGCCCGAGGCTCACGCCTGCTGACGTACTCAGCCGACATCTTCGAAGGGTTCAAAGTCAACACGGCGGAGGGCAACCTGAGGACCAAGGGCCCAGCGTTGAACCGGTTGTTAGATTAATGGTTGTACAAGTACCCCATGACAAGCGCCACTGTGACGACCGAGCCGAGAGCAAGCAGAAATGATAGGCCTGCGAGCCGCTTGCCCATCGTGCTCCACCCATAACTCGATGATCGCACTGCACGCGCGCGTCGGGAGCGCAGCCCAGTGCGCTCAGTGTGCAAGTGCGCACAGGTACGCCTGACACGCCAGCAGGTTGGCTAACCGGAACCGCCCTATAAAAATCCCCAGCGCCAGAACGCTTGCAAATTGATGAGCGCGCTAACATTTATCGCGCCTATTGCCTCGATACAATCTTTTGCATTCCTCGATTCCGACTCGCCCTGCAAGCTGCTACTGGGAGCCACTGTGCCGCAAAAAAGGCTGCCTTTGTTCGCGATCAACGAAATGGCGTGGAGATCCCACGCCACTAAACCCCGGCCCTCGGAGGCCTATATGAAATTAAGATCCTTGAATATCGCGCGCAGAGCTTTCGTCTGCTTTGGCCTGATTACCCTTCTGCTGATCTGCTCGGCAGGCTTCTCGTATTTGCAGATAGATCATCTGCGCAATGCAGAGCAGGACATTGAGCAAAACTCACTACCCAGCATCCAGGTCATTGACGATATTCAAATTGCACTCCTCCATGCTCGCCTTGAAAGTATTCGCATGCTCTCAAGCACGACCACGGATGTGCATGATAAATCCCTGTCGATGGTCGAAGACGCCATCCAGAGACTCCAGTCGAAGACGGCGTTTTACCGCGAGCATCTGATATTCGGGCAGCAGGACGACATCCAGTTTGCGAAAACCAACCAGACCATGAATGTGTACATCGAAGGTCTAAGAAAAGTGCTCGCCCTGGACTCATCTGATCATGACCAAGCTGTCATTTTTGCGAACACCGAGCAGGCGCAACGAGCCAGCGCATATCAAGAGCAATTAACCATTCTTCGCGAGCAAAATGCGCGTCAGGCTGTGGTGTCTGGCCAAGATGCGACAGCCGTATACACGCATAGCGTCAACGTCCTAATCGCGGTACTGGTGGCGGCATTTATCCTAACCATCGCCCTGGCGACAGTGTTCACTAAAAGTATCGTTAGCCCCATCAACTCATCCCTTAAGTTGGCGGAAGATATCGCGTCCGGCGACCTCACACACGACCTTGAAGTGACCGGTTCAGATGAAGCCTCGCGCTTGATGCGGGCACTCAATTTGATGCAGAAAAACCTCAGAAGTACAATTTTAGAAATATCAGGAGCTTCTGCCCAACTGAGTACCGCTGCGGTAGAAATGACCTCCATCACAGAGAGTGCTGATCGCACCCTACAGCAGCAGAACAGCGAAATAGAGCAAGCAGCTACAGCAGTAACCGAAATGAGCGCAGCGGTTGAAGAGGTGGCTCGGAATGCCAACTCCACATCTGAAGCCGCCAAACAGTCGAGCTTGGCGGCTGATCTCGGCAACCAAAAAGTCACCGAAACGTTAACCGCAATGCGCGGCCTGACGGGGCTGGTCGAGGTTTCGTCAGATCAGGTAAAAGAACTCGCAGGCCAGGCCCAGGACATTACCAAAGTTCTGAGCGTGATCAGGGCGATTGCCGAGCAAACGAACCTGCTGGCGTTGAATGCGGCAATCGAAGCGGCACGTGCAGGCGAACAGGGCCGCGGTTTCGCAGTGGTCGCAGATGAAGTCCGAGCGTTGGCGCACCGCACCCAAACGTCGACCCAAGAAATCGAACAGATGATATCCACGATTCAAGCGGGTTCTTCAGCCGCCGTCGAATCGATGCACAAGAGTACTGTTGAGGTCTACAACACGCGAGATACGGCAGAGCAAGCAGGCCAGTCGCTACGCCAAATTATTGATTCCGTACTCGAAATCAATGACCGCAATATCCAGATTGCAACCGCGTCCGAGGAACAAGCGCACGTAGCACGTGACGTAGATCGCAGCCTGATCAGCATCCGAGACCTTGCAATTCAGAGCACTGAGGGCACCCGTCAGACGTTAACTGCGAGCAATGAGTTGTCACGTTTGGCCATCAACTTGAACGACCTGGTGCTTCGGTTCAGGACTTAGAATCTCGCGCTCATCTGCAGACAGCAGGGGATAAAAATGGCTTCTCATGAGATCGACTTGCACGCTGTACTGAGCGCAGATGAACGATCGGCAATAGCTGAACTGGAGGCCACAAACGTTATTTTACAGCTCGTTACGCGCCTGACAGGTATGCGATTTGCCGGAGTCGCCAAATTCACGGAAAAGGACTGGATTGTTTGCTCCGCTTACGACCCAGTCCATTTGGGTATAGAGGCTGGAGATATTCTAGAGTTGGAAATCACGCTCTGCAGTGAGCTGAGAAGGAACCCCAACGCACTCTTTATCCCGAAAATCAGTGATGACCGCCGATATTCAGATCGCTGGGTGGTCAGGCGGTACGGATTAGAAAGTTATGCAGGGGCGCCTATCTTCCTTCCTGATGGGCGGCTCTTTGGTGCTCTCTGCGCACTCGACTCACGCGCGATAGTATTTGAAGATCCGGAACTTGAAGACACATTAGTTTTATTTGCAACGTTAATAGGCTGCATATTTTTCGCCAACCTCACGTGCGATAAAAAGGCAAAAAATCCTTGCCCTAAATCCTGCTGAAACTGGCCGGGTGCAACACAGGCGACACATGTTAATGGTCGTGGCTGCGACAGCTGATTTACATGGAAGCTGGGGTACGTGAATGCCTGAAGATCAGGTATCTACCCTTCGATTTTTACACACCGGCTAGTCAATGCTAGACCAGAGGTCACTGGAAAACCCATGACAGGCGTCGAGCAACTGCACATAGCACAGAATCGAAATGTCTTTGTTTGCGGCGGATCCAACGGCATAGGCCCGGCCGTCGTCAAAACATTCGTCGCCAAGGGCTATCACACCAGTACCTGCGCACGAAACAAGGCGATCAACAACAGCGAGGCGTCACCGTCGTTCGCTGGATCGGCCGGCGCCAACTGTTTCGGCACCTGGAGGGGTCAGCAGTTCAAATCAATTCCCCTTCACCGCACGACAAGCAGTAATCGCCAGGCCGGATCCGCAACGTCAGCGATCAGTTAGGCTGGCCGTGATGACAACACGTCAGAATAGGCTGGCAGCCCTTTTGAGTGGGCATTGAAAGTAGCTCACTCAATTGAATGGACATCCCACACGCGAAAGCTGACGTTGCTCAACAGGCACACTGTGGTCATCTTAAATTTTTTAACCCGCGTGCGAGAGCTCAACTACACTCCGAAAGGAGCCAGAATAATCAATCGCCACACGCTTAGCTGGCTAATTTAATGGGTTGGCCGTCATGGCTTGCCTAAGCGCCCTACGCAACCTGACTTCGGGAATCTATATGTTCAATACAACTTTAAAAAAAGAGCTAACCGAATTAAAGGATGACGCGAAAAGGCAGCAAGCATTGCAAGAGGGCATCAATGCCGAAATGCTCACCCTGACGGTCGATAGCAACATGATGATTACCTGCATCAATAAGAATTTCGCCACCCTGGTGGGGTACGAACAGAGTAAATTGATAGGCACTTCACTGGGCAGTATTTCCCCCTCGTATGTCAAAGAATTGCCTTGCTATAAAAATTTTACGCGCGCCCTTTCTGAAGGAAACGCCGTCAGCGATGACTACAGGTACATCACGGCCGACCAACGCATGGTTTGGATACACGCCACTTGGTGCCCAATTAAAGATGAGAAGGGCCGTGTAACCCATATGAGCTGCTATGGGTTTGATGTTACCGCCGCTATCGATAAAGCACGTGAGAACAGCGAATTTATCGAGGCCCTGTTAAGATCTACGGCAGTCATAGAATTCGACACAACGGGAAAAATCATAACCGCAAACGCTAACTTTTTAAATGCGGTAGGTTATTCACTTGCACAACTAGCAGGCAAGCACCACAGCCTGTTTTGTGAGCCCTCCTACACCGCTTCCGCAGAATACCAGCAGTTTTGGAAAACGCTTAATGACGGAAATTTCGTCGCAAACCGATTCAAAAGAATAGACAGTTCCGGTCGGGAAATTTGGCTTGAGGCTACTTACAACCCCGTTCATGACACCAGAGGAATACTCTACAAAATTGTAAAGTTCGCCACCGTCGTTACCGATCAAGTCCAGCGAGAGCAAGAGATTAGTTCAGCTGCCAGCACGGCTTACGGTATATCACAGCAAACCGATATTTCGGCAAATCGGGGCGCAGACGTTGTTCAGAAAACGGTCGGCACCATGAACAAGATTGTCGATCAGATATCGTCTGCGTCAGAAGGAATTGAAGCATTAGGTAAGCAGTCGTATCTGATCAGTTCAATGGTACAAACGATCGGCGGCATTGCCGCCCAAACCAATCTTTTGGCATTGAACGCAGCCATAGAGGCTGCACGCGCAGGGGAACAAGGTCGAGGATTTGCAGTTGTCGCAGACGAAGTACGGCAACTTGCCGGAAGAACGAGTAACGCGACTGAGGAAATCGTAGCGGTCGTGCAAAAAAATCAGCTTCTCGTCGACGAAGCCGTAGCCAACATGGGTAACAGCCGCTCCCAAGCGGAACAAGGGCTGATGCTGGCCCAACAAGCGGGAAGCGTAATACTGGAAATTCAATCGGGCGCCCGAGAGGTTCTAGGGGCGGTTGAAAGGTTTGCCAAGCAACTGTGAGGTCAGTGGCCTCAGGTGCTGAGCAATAACGTGCTGACCACCGACAAGGGGGCGCTAGGGGCCTTCTTGACGCAACGGATTTTTTCGAACAACTTGGGTTCAGATACCGGCTGCCTGAGACAGGTAATTGAACAGAGGATGGCGAAATCAATTTTTGCTTTTCTGGGACACGCCGACAGCCATGAAAACAAGGCCTGGAATCCAAAAGCCTGGAATAGAGGTAGCCAGACCCACAGCCAAAAATGAAACACCCACAGTAAACATCGGCCTTTTGATCAGGTTTTCCATCACTGAAGTGCGCCTTTAAACAGTGTTGCCATTTAGCCACAGGGCCGGCCGCTATAGCGGCGCGGTAGGTACGAAGTTATGCGTGACTATCCTACGTGGCTCTCTGATCATTTCAGCCCACTCAACCCCGCCGCCAACGCTTCAAGTACCACCCGAACCTTAGGCTGTGTTTGACGGCTTTTGACCCAGCCCAAGTTGATCTCAAACCCCTCGATGGCCAGGTGCGGCAGCACCTCCACCAATGTCCCGGCTTGCAGCGGTTGTTCGATCAGCCACGATGGCAACTGGACAATACCGCAGCCGGCCAACGCGGCCATCACCAGCCCGTCGCCATTACCGACGACCAGTTGCGGCGCAAAGTGCCAGCGCAGCGTTTCGCCTTGCTCGCGGGTGTACTGCCAAGGGCTGATGCGCCCGTCAACCCAGCCATAGGTAATGCATTGATGGTGCTCAAGGTCGTGCTCCGACAACGGCGTGCCATGGCGTGCCAGGTACGCAGGCGATGCACAAAATACATGTCGCTCCCGCGTGAGCCGTCTGTGCCCTACCGTCTGCGGCCAAGCATCCGCATTGCCGATACGGACCACGATATCGACCCCCGCCTGGAATGGGTCGATGAGGCCATCAGAGAAGGTGATGTGCGGCACCAGCAACGGGTGCGCCTTCATCCAGGGCAGCAGAATCGGCAGTACCTGTGTACGCCCGAATGAGCCTGGCAGGTCGATGCGCACTCGCCCGCGCGGCTCGGTACTCTCAGCTTGCAGTGAACGCTCAGCTTCTTCGAGGTCGGCCAACACTGCGGCACACGTGCGCAGGAACGCCGTGCCCGCATCGGTCAGCGCCAGTGTGCGCGTCGTACGTTGGAACAGCCGGGCACCCAAGCGTTTTTCCAGCCTTGCGATGCTTTTACTGACGGCCGAGGCCGTCAGGTGCATTTTCTCGGCACCCGCTGCGAAGCTGCCGTACTTCGCGACGCAGACAAACACATCGATGCCCTTTAAGCGCTCAGAGGAAAACATCGACATTCCTTATTCATGAATTCAGTTCCTTACTTTCGATAGAAAGCATCCTAAATCAGAACTCACCTCACCAGTAAACTGTGTTGCTTGCCCCTTATAAATGGACGATGAGGCCTGAATGCTTGCCACACTGAAAACCTATCCCGCCACCCTGAACCTGCTGCTGTCCGCGTCACTGGTATTAACCCTCGCCCGCGCGATCACCCTGCCTTACCTGGTGATTTACTTGTCGGGCAACTTTGGCTTGAGCATCGCCGATATCGGCTTGGTGATCGGCAGCACGCTGATCATCGGCTCGTTGCTGAGCCTGTATGGCGGCTTCCTGGTCGACAGAATCTCCAGTTATCGGCTGATTCTCAGCTGCTGCGGCGTCTTCACCCTGGGCTTTCTGGGCGCGTATAGCGCCTGCGAACTTTGGCTGTTCTACCTCTGCCTGGTGTCGATCAACCTGGCGTACGCGGTCATTGATATCGCGGTAAAAGCCGGGTTCGGCAGCCTGCTCCCCGCCGACCAGCGCAGCGAAGTGTTTTCGATCAAATACACGCTGACCAATATCGGCTACGCCGTGGGGCCGTTTCTCGGCGCGGGCGTGGCCGCCCTCGACATCAGCCTGCCGTTTTTGCTTTCGGCGGGGCTGGGCGCCGGGTACTTTTTTGTTTACTTCGTGTGGGCCGACAGAGGCTTGGTGACTGGGGAAGCACAGCACAAGCCCACGCCCTTCCTGGCCGTCGGCGCACTGCTGCTGCGTGATTACCGCCTGGTGTGCTTTACCCTCGGCGGGGTTTTGAGTGCCGTGGTATTTGGCCAGTTCACCGCTTACCTCTCGCAGTACCTGATTGTGACCACCACGCCACAAGCGGCCTACCGGATTATCAGTACGATCGTTGCGACCAATGCGCTGATGGTGATCAGCTTGCAATACAGCATTGGCAAGCGGATTTCCCATCAATACCTGAACCTATGGCTTGCCGGTGGACTCGCTCTGTTTATCGTGGGGCTGGGCGGTTTTGCGCTGTCCACCACGCTAATGGTGTGGGTGATATCCATGGCCATCTTCACCCTGGGCGAAATCATCGTGTTCCCTGCCGAGTACATGTTCATCGACAACATTGCACCGAGTCATCTGCGCGGCATGTATTACGCAGCGCAGAACCTCAGCAACGTCGGCGGCGCGTTAGGGCCGGTGCTGTGTGGGCTGGTGCTGGCAACGCAGCCCGCTGACTACATTTTCTACATGCTGGGGCTGTTCATCATTGCTGGCGGGTTGCTCTACGGGTTGGGAGTTTGCCTTTCAGATAAGAGCCCCTCTGAACAGGTGAAGTAAGAACTGTAGTGGTCAACTAATCCCGGACACGACGTTAAGTTTTTCCTCGGCCCGAATGGACATCGACAAGGATCAGGCCGGTCACTTGCCGACCCTCGACCGGATCGCCGCACACGGTCGCTTTGCCTCGGTGGGCGGCGATGTGTACGACGTCACCCTGCCGCACAACCGCCATAACCAGACCGTGGTTGGGGTCAAATTGAGCGTGCCGCTTTACGGCGGTGGCCGCACCAGCAGCCGCGTGCGCGAAGCCCACGTGTTGCAGAGCAAGGCGCTTGGATGAGGTCGAGGATGCACGGCTTTGAAGCGGGATCACGCATCAATACTGATGTGCTGGATTCCCAGCAGCGTTTGGCGCAGCAGCGCTATCCGATCCTGATGGCACAACTCAACCTGCTGGCATCCACCGGCAACCTGAATGACGGGCGCTTGCGGGGGGCAGTCGCCTGCTGGACTGCAAAACAGCGCGGGCGTTCCTTGCAGCCCGCGCAACAGTCTTTTGTCATCATTTCCATTGATAGCTCCCTAACGAAACCCGCATTCTAGAGTGCTAACCTGGCGCTTATATCATTCCGAATGATAGTTACCTTTGTTTCATTCGATTCGTGACATAGCACCTCGCCGCGCATGATCCGCCCATCTCAAATACATTGGCGGATGCACCTCATGGAACAGTCACTCAAACATTTGCGCTTCCCCTTGGCGATCTTGGCCGTGGTGGTGATGAGCGCGTGCGGCAAGAGCCCGGAACAAGCGGCCGCCATGCCTCCTGCGAAAATCAGCGTGGCTAAGGTGCTCGAACAACCCGTCAACGAGTGGGACGAATTCACCGGTCGCCTGGAAGCCCCGCAAACCGTGCAGATTCGCCCGCGCGTGTCCGGCCAGATCGACCAGGTGGCCTTCACCGAAGGCGCCTTGGTGAAGAAAGGCGACCTGCTGTTCCAGATCGACCCGCGTCCGTTCCAGGCTGAAGTGCGCCGCCTCGAAGCCCAGCTTGCCCAAACCAAAGCCGCCGCCACCCGCAGCGATAGTGAAGCGCAACGGGGCGACCGCCTGCGTCAGAGCAATGCGATTTCCGCCGAACTGGCGGATTCACGCACCACCGCCGCCCAGGAAGCCCGCGCCGCTGTCGCCGGGATCCAGGCGCAGTTGGACCTGGCCAAGCTGAACCTGAGTTTTACCCGCGTGACCTCGCCGATCAGCGGCCGGGCCAGCCGTGCCGAAATCACTGCCGGCAACTTGGTCACCGCCGACGTCACCGCGCTGACCAGCGTGGTCTCCACCGACAAGGTCTACGCCTACTTCGACGCTGATGAGCGCGTATACCTCAAGTACACCCGACTGGCGCGAGAAGGCCGTCGTGGTGCAACAACGCCTGTGTACCTGGGCCTGTCCAACGAAACCGGCAACCCGCACTTGGGCCAGATGAACTTCGTCGACAACCAGGTCAACCCGGCCACCGGCACCATCCGTGGTCGCGCCGTGTTCGATAACAGCAAGGGCGAATACACGCCTGGCCTGTATGCGCGCTTGAAGCTGGTCGGCAGCGGCACCTACTCCGCCGTGCTGATCAACGACGAAGCCGTCGGTACTGACCTTGGCAAGAAGTTCGTGCTGGTGATGGACGGCGACAAACCAGCGTATCGCTCGGTGGAACTGGGGCCGAAGATCGAAGGCTTGCGCATCGTGCGCAGTGGTTTGAACAAGGACGACACCATCGTCGTGAAGGGCCTGCAGCGCATTCGTCCGGGGTCGCCGGTTGCACCGCAGACCATCCCGATGGCCAGCAAGGAAACCCTCGCCGCCTTGGCCCAACAACGACAAGCGCTTGAAGCCAGCAACCTGGAACAAGTGGCGCCGGATAAAGCTGCGCCACACGTTGCCAGCGTCGCGACTCCACGCGGTTAAGGGATACAACTCAAGATGAATTTTTCCAAGTTCTTCATTTCGCGGCCGATCTTCGCAGCGGTGCTGTCGCTGTTGATCCTGATCGCCGGTGCAATTTCGCTGTTCCAACTGCCGATCAGCGAATACCCGGAAGTGGTGCCGCCGACGGTCGTGGTACGTGCCAACTTCCCGGGTGCCAACCCTAAAGTCATCGGTGAAACCGTGGCCGCTCCGTTGGAGCAAGCCATTACCGGCGTCGAGAACATGCTGTACATGTCCTCGCAGTCGACCGCCGACGGCAAGCTGACCCTGACCATCACCTTCGCCCTGGGCACTGACCTGGATAATGCGCAGGTGCAGGTACAAAACCGTGTGACGCGTACTCAGCCAAAACTGCCTGAGGAAGTGACGCGCATCGGTATCACCGTGGACAAGGCCTCCCCTGACCTGACCATGGTGGTGCACTTGACCTCCCCGGATCAGCGTTACGACATGCTCTACCTGTCCAACTACGCCTTGCTCAATGTGAAGGATGAGTTGGCCCGCCTGGGCGGTGTGGGTGACGTGCAGCTGTTCGGCATGGGCGACTACTCCTTGCGTGTGTGGTTGGACCCGAACAAGACGGCTTCGCGCAACCTGACCGCGACCGATGTGGTCAACGCAATTCGCGAGCAAAACCGCCAAGTGGCCGCCGGTGCCCTGGGCGCGCAACCTTCACCGAACGCCACCAGTTTCCAATTGTCGGTCAACACTCAGGGCCGCCTGGTCACTGAAGAAGAGTTCGAGAACATCATCATTCGCGCAGGCGATAACGGTGAAATCACGCGCCTCAAAGACATCGCACGGGTTGAGCTGGGTTCCAGCCAATATGCGCTGCGCTCGTTGCTCAACAACCAGCCGGCCGTGGCGATTCCGATTTTCCAGCGCCCGGGTTCCAACGCAATCGAGATTTCCAACGAAGTGCGCGGCAAGATGGAAGAGCTGAAAAAGAGCTTCCCGCAAGGCATGGACT
>NZ_UYXQ01000105.1 GCF_900624995.1 Pseudomonas antarctica | reverse complement strand
CGGCATAAGGATCCGTGGCGCGCACCCCCAAGGCCTTTGTAGCGGATTCACCGACCAATTTGTCCAGCGATGCGGCGAAGGCAAAGTCGGGTGGATTCAGGGATATGTCATAGTTAGGATCGGAAGGATCGGTAGGGTCGGTAGGGTCGGTAGGCGTCGTCATTATTTTCACCTTGCAGGGGTTAGGGGCGCGCAAATGGCGCGACGGGCAAGGTGAATGAGGCGCTTGGGGCAATAACCGAATCTACTGTCAGAATTGACAGTGGCGACGAGTGGCCGATATCCGAAAGAATCTGACAGACAACGCGGTGAGCATAAATCTGCCTTTAGTCAGTCTTTTCTTACATTTTTTTCACGATTTATTCACATCCACAGACGTAGGGTGAAGCCTCATCCGTTACAAACGTTGCACATCAAGCCCGCCGCCCCAGCGGGCTTTTTTTTGCCTTGGATGTGAGCTTAACGCGCAGCCTTGGTGGCGGGCGCAACCGCTTGCTCACGAATGGCCCGCTGAGTATCCAGCACCTTGGCCAACGCGGTTTCAGCCTCAGGGCTTTGTTGCGGCACACGAATCGCTGCCGAGACCAGGGTGATCAACTTGGCCATCACCTCGGCGTCCGTGGCAGGACGACCCAGGCTCATGGAGTTCATCAGCAGGCGCAGTTCAGTACCGGCCATCACCCCGGAAATCGCCTTGAGGGCAAATTGCAGACGCACGCCCAGCTCATTGCGTGGCAAGTCAGGCAAAGCCAGGGCAAATGCTTCGAAGAACCGCTGGAACACCGGCTGGTAATGCACCTTGAGGTATTCCTGGATAAACGGCGAGGTGTCACTGTAAACCCGGCCCAGGAAACGAATGAATGAGCGCCCTTCCCCACTGGCCGGATCACTGCGCTCCAGGCCCATGGCCGGGGCGAACAGCACGCCGAGCAAGGTGTCGCAGTCGAGGGGCCCATCGGATTCGGCTTCGCAGCGCGCAAGCAGTTCCAGGCGCTGCTCGTTGAGCGGCTCCAGGCGCTGCATCAGTAGGGTTTTCATCAGGGAATCCTTGTCCCCGAAGTGATAGTTCACGGCGGCCAGGTTCACTTGGGCGCGCTCGGTAATCTGCCGCAGCAGAACGGCGTCGTAGCCGTACTTGATGAAGAGAGCCTCTGTCGCATCCAGCAGTCGAGTCTTGGTAACGTTTGGAGCGCTGAGTTTCTTCGCGACCATAGGAGTTCCACGGGGGAAATATTGTTTTAAAAAATAATTTGATTTTTTATACCGGGGCGGCCCTTCGAAAGCAAGCACTGCCACTGCGCTGCCCCATTAAAAGCCTGTATAACCGGGCATGACGAGGGTAGTCGAGGGCATTGCAGCACACCCCGAACGACCCGCTGAAAATTTGTTTCAGCGGGTAAAACCGCTCTACATCCATGGCTGGCGAAGCGCATTGAACGCGGTTACTATTCAAACAATATTTTAAAAACAAGAAATAAAACCAGCTCGTGACGCGTACCAGCCAGCTCCCGAACTTGTTACAAGGATTTACCGGGGAAAGGCGGCACCGTCGAGGCTGCAGGCGTAGTCATGATGACAGACACCCCCGCGCAACCAGGCTTGATCTGCCTGCAAGGCATCGGCAAAAGCTATCAGCTTGCCGGGCAACATCTGTCCATTCTTAATGATGTGTGCCTGTCTATCGACCGTGGTGACAGCTGCGGCATTCTTGGCGCCTCCGGGTCCGGCAAAAGCACCCTGCTCAATATCCTCGGTTTGTTGGACCTGCCCAACTGCGGCCAGTACCACTTTGCCGGCCACGATATTTTCAACGCCAGCCCGGATGATCTGGCGGCGATCCGCAACCAGCAGATCGGCTTTGTGTTCCAGAGCTTCAACCTGCTGCCACGCCTCAGTGCCCTGGACAATGTCGCCCTGCCCCTCAGTTACCGCGGCGTGTCGCGCCATGAGTCGCTCGAACAGGCCTTGTGCATGCTCGAACAGGTCGGCCTGGCCGAGCGCGCCCACCACCGCCCCGCCGACCTCTCGGGTGGTCAGCGCCAACGTCTAGCGATTGCGCGCGCGCTGGTGGGCAAGCCTTCGGTGATCCTCGCCGACGAACCCACCGGCAACCTCGACAGCACCACCGCCCAAGAGATCATGGACTTGCTGCTGGCACTCAACCACGACCAGCAAGTAACACTGATCATCGTCACCCATGACGCCCATATCGCCGAGCGTCTGGAACGCAAGATTCTGGTGCGTAATGGCGCGGTGCATGAGGCCGGACGCCTATGAGCCTACGGGTCGAACAAAGCCTCAGCCAACTGCTGCACGAAGCGCTTGTGAGCCTGCGCACCTTGGGCAAACGTTCGGTCCTGGCATTGTTGGGTATCGTGATCGGCAGTTCGTCGGTGGTGGCGTTGATCAATATCGGGCATAACGCGGCAGTGGATGCGGCGATGATTTTCAAGGACATGGGCACCGACACCCTGGTCGCGCAGTTCCCGCCCAAGGGCAACAGCAACACACCCATGCGTGCCAGCCTCGACCTCGAGGCGGTGCGCCGCTCAGTACCGGGCATTGCCCATATCGGCGCGCTCAGCGTGTTCGGCGGGCCCATCGTGTTTCACGGGCGCACGACTAACGCCAACTTTGTCGGCACCACAGCCGACATCAAGGACGCCATGCGCCTTGTCGTACGGGACGGGCGCTTTCTTTCGTCTTTCGACGCCAGCGAAACCTACGGTGTGATCGGCGACCAGGTCGCCCAGGCCCTGAGTACGCCGGGCGACCCGCTGAAGCTGGGCGACCGCATCCGCATCAACGATTACCTGTTCCTGGTGGTGGGCATTCTGCACAACCAACCCCGGGCCATGCTGATGCCGGTGCAGGCCAACGAATCGCTGTTCATCCCCGCCGAAGGCATGCGCCGCATCTTCCCGACCCCACAGATCGGCAACGTGATCATCCGCGCCGCGCCCGGCGAAAACATGGAGCGCATTGCCCACGACGCCGCCAGCGCCCTGAAAAGCCAGCTCACCGACCACGATGTCGATATCCAGGTGCCCCAGCAAATGATCGATGGCATGACCCGGCAAAGCCGCACATTCGCCTATTTGTTGCTGGCACTGGGCGCCATCTCGCTGGTAGGCGGCGGCGTCGGCGTGATGAATGTGATGTTGATGAATGTCTCCGAGCGCCGCCGTGAGATCGGCATCCGCATGGCCCTGGGCGCGCGCCAACGCGATATCCGTAACCTGTTCCTGCTAGAAGCCGTGACCCTGACCGCCGTCGGTGCGCTCTGCGGCGCCGTGCTGGGCATGACGGCCGCCTGGCTCTACGCGTGGCTGTCGGGCTGGGCATTTGCCCTCGCCGCCGGCGCCCTGCCGCTGGGAGTAGGCAGCACGCTGCTGGTGGGCTTGTTCTTTGGCATCTACCCGGCTGTGGCGGCCTCGCGACTGCAGCCGGTGGAGGCCTTGCGTGATGAATAAATGGCTCCTTCTATTCATCTTCGGCAGCCTGCCCGCGATGGCCGCCGACGTGGTGGTCAACCCTTCGGCCGCCAGTACCACCCGCAGCGGTTACGACCGGGGTGTATCGATGAATGCCCAGGTGACCACAATGACCTTGGGCGATGCTGTGTACCTGGGCTTGCGCAACAACCCCGCGATCCGCAGCGCGTACCTGCAACGTGTGGCGCAGAAGTTCGACTTGCGCGTGGCCGAAGACACGTTCAACCCCAAGCTCACGCTCAACAGTTATTACCGCCAAAGTCGCGGCACCGCCGATAACTCACGCAACGCCAACCTGGCACCGAACGCCACCCTGCTCGGCGAGTACGGCACCCGGCTGAGCATGGCCTGGACCCAGCAACTGAACACCGCCGACCGCGCCGGCCGCTACCGCAGCGACGGCCTGGACCTGGCGCTGATCCAGCCGCTGATGCGCGGCGCAGGCTGGGACGCCACCACCGCGCCGCTGCGCCTGTCGCGCCTGTCGGAGCAGGCCAACCGGTTGAACCTCAAAGCCACCGTGGCGCAGACCATCAGCCAGATCATCGCCACCTATCGCGAACTGCTGCGCGCCCAAGAGCAATTGAGCATCGTCCAGGACGCCCTCAAGCGCTCCGGCACCTTGCTGGAGGTGAACAAAGCGTTGATCAGCGCGGGGCGCATGGCCGAGTTCGAAATCGTGCAGACCGAAGCCGACATCGCCACCCAGCAACTGGGTGTGGAAGAAGCCCAGAACCAGCTTGATACCAGCCGCCTGGCCCTGCTGCGTCTGCTGGCCCTGGACCTGTCCACACCGATTCGCGCCAGCGAGGCGCTGGAGGCCAAGCCAATGACCATCGACAAGCGCCAGGCCTTCAACCTGGCGCAAACCCAGCAACCGGAATACCTCGCCGCTTTGCTCGGCAGCCAGCAGGCCGACCTCAACCTGGTGATCGCCAAAGATTCCGGGCGCTGGCAGGTGGACCTGGTAGCCGGGGCCAACCAGATTCGCGATGCCTACAATAATGACCACGGCAATACCAATAACCGCACCTGGAACAGCTATGCCGGGGAGCAGGTGCAGATCCCCATCGGCGATATCAGCACCCGCCAGGCCGAAGTGCGCGCGCGGGTTAACGTTGAGGATCAGGAGATCCGTATCACTGATGCGCGCCAGGAACTGGAACGCAACGTCAACGACGTGGTGCGCGACCTTGGCACGCGCTGGCGCCAATATGAAATCTCCCGGCGCGCGGTTGAGCTGTCGCGGCGCAAGATCGAGATCGAGCGGGAAAAACTCAGCGCCGGGCGCTCCACCAACTTCCAGGTGTTGAGTTTCGAGACCGACCTGCGCAACGCCGAAAACTCGCAACTCAACGCCCTCATCGCTTATTTGAACGCCCAGACCCAGCTCGATTTGACCCTGGGCATGACGCTGGAAAGTTGGGAAATCGCCCTTAATGACTACTAATAAAAAACGCCTGCTGGGCGCTGTGTTGATCCTGCTGCTGGCAGGTGCGGGGCTTGCCCTGCGCAGCCCCGCCGACACGCCGACGGCCACCAACGAACAGTGGCTGGCGGTAAAGCCCGACCCGCTGGTGCACCAGATCGGCCTGGTGGGCAAGATCGAACCCGACACCACCATTACCCTCACGGCGCCGTTCGCCGGCAACGTGCTGGCCAACCTGGTGGAGCAAGGCCAGCGCGTCGACGCCGGCCAGGTGCTGCTGCGCATGGACCCGGCCACCCTGCAGGTGCAACTGCGCGATGCGCTGTCCGCCCAGCTCAAGGCCCGACGCACCGTGCAGGAGATGCAAGACTGGGACAGCAGCCCCACCGTCAGCCGCGCGCGCCGCAGCCTGCGCACCGTCGAAATGACCGCCGGCAACACCCAGCGCAAACTCACCGAGAGTGAAAACCTGTTCAAGCGCGGCATTATCCCGCGCAACGAGCTGGACGATCTCAAGCAACAGACCCAGCAGCAGCAACTCGACCTCGCCTCTGCGCGCAGCGAACTGCAGCAGGCGCAGGATCAAGGCCGAGGGGAATACCGGCAGATTGCCGAGATGGAGCTGACCAACGCCACAGTGAAGTACGACGCTCTGCACAAGCTACTCGATGGCAAGGAGGTCAAGGCGCCGTTCTCCGGCATCGTGGTGCCTGCGCCTGGCAGCAACAGCTCGCCCCAAAGCACTGGCAACAACAACGCGCCGGTGCAGGCCGGCAGCAAAGTCAGCCAAGGCCAGGTGCTGTTCGGCCTGGCGAATATCGAGCGGCTGAAAATCGTCGCCAAGGTGTCGGAGCTGGACATTAACCAACTGCACCCAGGCCAGTCGGTAGAAGTGATGGGCGACGGCTTCGACGGCGAGCGGCTGACCGGCTCCGTCAGTGTGGTCAGTGGCTTGGCGATTGCCAGCGATAGCCAGGGCAGCGCACAGTTTGCGGTGACACTCTCGATTCCCAAGCTCACCGCGCAGCAGTTGCAGCGGGTTCGATTGGGCATGAGTGCGCGGCTGACCATCGTCACCTACAACAATGCGCAGGCGATTGTGATTCCAAGCCAAGCCATTAACCGTGATGACATGACCGTGGAGTATCGCGCGGCAATGGATAAGCCCGTGGAGCGGGTGAAGGTGACCACCGGGCAATCGACCGCACAAGGGGTTGAAGTGTTTGGGCTCACGCCAGGGTTCGTGAAAGTCGGACGCTGAACCAGCCTCAACCGCCGTGAAGATCCAAGATGTGGTAGCGGCTTGTTCCCGATGGCGGTGGATCAGTCAACCAATCTGGCGACTGGCACTGCGCTTTCGCGAGCAAGCCCGCACACATTTAGATTTGGCTGAGTTTGGCGGCCAACGCCTTGGCCTGAATCGCCACATCGGTCACAGCCGTGCTCTCCCACCACATTCCGCGCAACGGCGGGCCCATCGCGAACAGTCGCGGGCTGACATTGCCCTGTGCATCGACGACGGCCCCTGATACATCCGCCGCAATCCCCAATGCCAGCGGCCCAGGCTGGATCAACCCGCGTTTGAGCAATTGCTGCGGCAATGGCCGAGCCACGCGGCGCCAGTCGTACTCAATGCCGCTGGAGTTGATCAACGCCGCCCCTGATACCTGGGTTACAACCTGCTCGCCACGACGACGCAAGCGGATAGCAACGCCACTGTTCGAGGCCACCAAGCCCTTGAACGACGCCGCCTGAATCCGCAACCGCCCTTCCCTCTGCAACCGCGCCACCAACTGCGCGCTCAACGGCGGCGAACGGTGGTGATGGCTTTCCCACCATGGCCGCACGTGGCGCACGAACTGGCGCTTCTCGCCCTCACTGGCCTGGCTCCATAAGCGGCCGATATGCGCGCGCACGGTGTCCAGCGGCGCTTGCCAATCAATCCCCTGGGCCTGCGCGAGTCGGCATTGGCGGCGCACTTCACGCAGCAGTTGCCTTGGGCGGCGCAGGCTGTGGTCGGCGGCGAGGAAATCTTCCCAGCTCGGCGGCTGGCGACGTACATGCGGTAACAGGCCATGGCGCGAGAAAATCTCGATCGGCCCTCGATGCCCCGCCTGCTCAAGCGACACCACAGCATCCACCATGGTCAGCCCGGAACCGATGATCAGCACCGTCGATTGCGGGTCGATCTGGGTCATCGTCTGAACATCCCACGGGTCCACCGCTGCTGCGTTCAAGCCGCTAGATTCGGTCTGCGGCGTGCGCGCTGCGGGAAACATACCGGTGGCCAATACCGCGTAGGTGCCGCGCAGTTGCTGGCCGTTATCCAACGTGAGCAGCGTGCAGGCATCCTCCACGTGCAGGTCGACCACCTCGCCACGCACATGCTCGACGGTCGAAGCCGACAGCGTACGGGCTTCAGCCAGCCGCTGCTGCGCATACAAGCCAAAAATCCCGCGCGGCGGGAACAGTTCGCAGATCGGTACGTGCTGCTGGCCCGATTCCGGCCAACCACCGGCGCCGATGTAGTCGGTGAGCCATTGGGTCAGGTCGTCAGCGTTGTCCGGGTCGACGCTCATGCGCGCGGCGTTGCCGTTCAACGTGTGGCCCAGTTCAACCGCGCTATAAGCCTCGCCACGCCCCAGTTCGGCACGCGGTTCGATCACCAGAATGCTCCGCTGCCCCGGCAGGCGCAGCAGTTGCACGGCCAGCATCGTGCCGCTCAGGCCGCCGCCGATGATCAAGACATCAGCGTTGCGGATCGATTCAGTCATGCACATTCGCCCTTACGGTTTACCCAGATAAATATCATGCAAATCACCGCGCGCCAGCGGTTCAGCGGCGTTGCTGCTCAAGACCACTCGCCCAGTATCCAGCACCTAGCCCTGGGACGCATAGTTGAGCGCGACGTTGATACTCTGCTCGGCGATCAGGACGCTCACCTGCTGCTCGGGGTCGCGCACGCTGGCGTCGACGGCGAAGCGGGCGGCCAAGCGTGTGGCAACCTCTATGGCTTCGGCATCCGAGCTGATGATACGGCAAGGTGTTGGGAGTGGGCTGACAGGGGCCGACTCCAGGCTTCGAGGCGGGCCTGGAGTGATTGCAGGCGTCGTACCTTAGAGCAATCGTCAATGAAGTCAGTATGTTGCTGAAAAAACCTAGAAAAACAGGCGCGTGAAATCGGGAAAATTGCCCCTCCACTGTTGCCGGGTAAACCGTTAGATCACCACAGTGCGCACAAAGCGCACCGCCACCTCACCCTCATTGCGATAGGCGTGAGCCTGGCGGCTGGCGAACATGAAGAACTCACCGGCGTCCAAGTGTTTTTCCTCGTCATCGAGGATCAGGGTCAGGCGGCCTTCGAACACAAACAGCTGCACGCTCCAGCCGTCCGGGTCGGGTTCCGGGCTGTAGCGGTCACCCGGCTCCAGGCGCATCTCCCACAATTCCACTTCGCGTCGAGCGGTGGCCTTGGCCAGCAACACGGCTTTACTGCCGGGGATGTCACCGGCCCAGGCCAACTCGTTGATGCGGCTATGGTCGAGCGCATCCGGGGCCTGGATCAGGTCACTGAAGGCCACGTCCAACGCTTCGGCCACGCGGTCGAGGGTGGACAGGCTGACGTTCTTCTCGCCCGCCTCGATGGCCACCAGCATGCGCCGACTGACCCCGGACTTTTCCGATAGCGCGGTTTGGCTCATGTCGGCAGCATGCCGCAGACGCCGGACGTTTTGGCTGACGTGTTGCAGGACCGATGCCCGTTGTGGATTTTCTTTGTGCACTATATTGCTCATCAGGTAGGTGTGCGCAGTATACTGCCCAGCGTGCGGCGCATTGTGCGGTCCGTGCCTTTCCCTTGCAAGACCGAGCCGCCATGACCGCCCCGAACGCTTCCTCACGTTTCAACCGTTTCAGCAAAGCCGAATGCATCCTGGTGGTCATCACCATGATCTGGGGCGGCACGTTTTTGCTGGTGCAACATGCGATGACCGTCAGCGGGCCGATGTTTTTCGTGGGCCTGCGGTTTGCGGCGGCAGCGATTGTGGTGGGGTTCTTTTCCTTGCGTACCCTGCGCAACTTGACCTTGTTCGAACTGAAGGCCGGCGTGTTTATCGGCGTGGCGATCATGTTTGGCTACGGCCTACAGACAATTGGCCTGCAGACGATCCTGAGCAGCCAATCGGCGTTTATCACCGCGCTCTATGTACCGTTCGTTCCGCTGCTGCAATGGCTGGTGCTGGGCCGTCGCCCAAAGTTGATGCCGAGCATTGGCATCATGCTCGCCTTTGCAGGATTGATGCTGCTGACCGGGCCGGCGGGCGCATCGCTGAATTTCAGCTCGGGTGAAATCGCCACACTGATCGGCGCGGTGGCGATTGCGGCCGAGATCATTCTGATCAGCGCGTTTGCTGGGCAGGTGGATGTGCGCCGTGTGACGGTGGTGCAACTCGCCACGGCGTCCGTGCTGTCGTTCCTTATGGTGGTGCCGATGGGTGAAGCCTTGCCGGGGTTCTCATGGCTGCTGCTGTTCAGCGCAGTGGGCCTGGGCTTGACCAGTGCGGTGATCCAGGTCGCGATGAATTGGGCACAGCAGAGTGTTTCGCCGACACGCGCCACCTTGATCTATGCCGGTGAACCGGTGTGGGCCGGTGTGGTTGGGCGGATTGCCGGGGAGCGCTTCCCGCCGATTGCAATGGTCGGGGCGGCGCTGATTGTGGCGGCGGTGATTGTGAGTGAGTTGAAAACGAAGGGGCAGAAGGCGCTCGAACTGCAAGTTGAAAGGGAACAGGAGCAGCAAGGGTAAGGTCAGACAGCTGGTGATGGCTGTCAGATCGCCATCGCGGGCAAGCCCGGCGCCCACAGTGGACGGCGGTGACGAGTGAAATGGGGTCACCGGAAACACTGCCAAACGGGGATTTTCAGCCTACCTTGTAGGATCCTGCCACATCTTGCCGTTTGGTGATCGAGAAAGCGGCACGTATGATGCATCCCAAACTCCCGCAGATTAGAAGCCTATGTCCCTGATAGTTCTACTGCTTCTGCCTTTTATTGGCAGCTGTCTGGCGGCCTTGCTGCCGCACAATGCACGTAACACCGAATCCCTGTTGGCCGGCCTTGTGGCTCTGGTCGGCACCATTCAAGTCGCCCTGCTCTACCCTCAGATCGCCCACGGTGGCGTGATCCGCGAAGAATTCATGTGGTTGCCCAGCCTCGGGCTGAACTTCGTGCTGCGCATGGATGGTTTTGCCTGGCTGTTTTCGATGCTGGTATTGGGCATCGGCACGCTGGTGTCGCTGTACGCGCGTTACTACATGTCGCCGGACGACCCGGTGCCGCGTTTCTTCGCGTTTTTCCTGGCCTTCATGGGCGCCATGCTCGGGCTGGTGATTTCCGGCAACCTGATCCAGATCGTGTTTTTCTGGGAACTGACCAGCCTGTTCTCGTTCCTGTTGATCGGCTATTGGCACCACCGCGCCGATGCCAGGCGCGGTGCCTATATGGCGCTGATGGTCACCGGTGCGGGTGGCCTGTGCCTGTTGGCAGGCGTGATGCTGTTGGGGCATATCGTCGGCAGCTACGACCTCGACCAGGTGCTGGCGGCGGGCGACCAGATTCGCGCGCACTCGCTGTACCCCTTCATGCTGGCCTTGGTGCTGATCGGCGCCTTGAGCAAAAGCGCACAGTTCCCGTTCCACTTCTGGCTGCCCCACGCGATGGCGGCACCGACTCCGGTTTCAGCCTACCTGCACTCGGCGACGATGGTGAAGGCCGGCGTGTTTCTGCTGGCCCGCCTGTGGCCGTCGCTGTCCGGCAGCGAAGAATGGTTCTGGATCGTCGGCGGTGCCGGCGCCATCACCCTCCTCCTCGGCGCTTACTGCGCCATGTTCCAGAATGATCTCAAGGGCCTGCTGGCCTACTCCACCATCAGCCACCTCGGGCTGATCACCTTGCTGCTGGGCCTCAACAGCCCGCTGGCCGCCGTCGCTGCGGTATTTCATATTCTCAACCACGCCACGTTCAAGGCCTCGCTGTTCATGGCCGCGGGCATCATCGACCACGAAAGCGGCACCCGTGATATCCGCAAGCTCAGTGGCTTGGTGCGGCTGATCCCGTTTACCGCGACCCTGGCAATGGTAGCCAGTGCATCCATGGCCGGCGTGCCGTTGCTCAATGGTTTCCTGTCCAAAGAAATGTTCTTCGCCGAAACCGTATTCGTGTCATCGACCGCCTGGGTGGAAATCGCCCTGCCGATGATCGCGACCATCGCCGGCACCTTCAGCGTGGCCTATGCGCTGCGCTTCACGGTCGATGTGTTCTTCGGCCCGCCCGCCACTGACCTGCCCCACACGCCCCACGAACCGCCGCGCTGGATGCGCGCGCCGGTTGAGTTGCTGGTATTCACTTGCCTGTTGGTGGGGATTTTCCCGGCCCAGGTGGTCGGTTCGATCCTCGCCGCCGCCGCGCTGCCGGTGGTGGGCGGCGTACTGCCCGAGTACAGCCTGGCGATCTGGCACGGCTGGAACGCGCCAATGATCATGAGCCTGGTGGCCATGTCCTGCGGCGTGGTGCTCTACCTGCTGCTGCGCAAGCAACTCAAGCGTGGCCGCTTCAAATACCCGCCGATCATCAGTTACTTCAACGGCAAGCGCATGTTCGAGCGTTGCCTGGTGGTAATGATGCGCGGCGTGCGCAAAATCGAAAAACGCATCAGCACCAAGCGCCTGCAGACCCAGCTGTTCCTGCTGGTGCTGGCGGCGGTGATCGCCGGCTTGATCCCAATGCTCTACAGCGGCATCAGTTGGGGCGACCGGCCGAAGATCCCAGGCTCCATCGTGTTCGTGACCCTGTGGCTGCTAGCAATCGCCTGCGCCCTCGGCGCCGCGTGGCAAGCCAAGTATCACCGGTTGGCGGCCCTGACCATGGTCAGCGTGTGCGGCATGATGACGTGCATCACCTTCGTGTGGTTCTCGGCGCCGGACCTGGCGCTGACGCAACTGGTGGTTGAAGTGGTGACCACCGTGCTGATCCTGCTGGGCCTGCGCTGGCTGCCACGGCGGATCGAAGAAGTGTCACCACTGCCCAGTTCGCTGCGCAAGGCGCGTATTCGTCGCCTGCGTGACTTCCTGTTGTCCACCGTGGTGGGCGGCGGCATGGCGTTGTTGTCCTACGCGATGCTGACGCGCCAGACACCCAACGACATCTCTTCGTTTTACTTGAGCCGCGCCCTGCCCGAAGGCGGCGGCAGCAATGTGGTGAACGTGATGCTGGTGGACTTCCGTGGCTTCGACACCCTCGGCGAAATCACTGTGCTTGGCGCCGTGGCGCTGACGGTGTATGCCCTGCTGCGGCGCTTCCGCCCCTCCAAAGAAAGCATGCAACTGCCCGCGCAACAGCGCCAGCTGGCACCGGACGTGGCCACCGACCTGGTCAACCCACGCCAGGCCAGCGATACCGCCCTGGGTTTCATGATGGTGCCCGCCGTGCTGGTGCGCCTGTTGCTGCCGATTGCACTGGTGGTGTCGTTCTACCTGTTCATGCGCGGCCACAACCAACCGGGCGGCGGTTTTGTCGCAGGCCTGGTGATGTCGGTGGCGTTCATCCTGCAATACATGGTCGCCGGTACGCAGTGGGTCGAGGCACAGATGAGCCTGCGGCCAATGCGCTGGATGGGCTTCGGCCTGCTTTCGGCAACCCTCACCGGGCTCGGCGCGTTGTTTGCTGGCTACCCGTTCCTCACCACCCATACCTGGCATTTGAGCGTGCCGGTGCTCGGCGATATCCATGTCGCCAGCGCGTTGTTCTTCGATGTCGGCGTGTACGCCATGGTCGTCGGTTCCACGCTGCTGATGCTCACCGCCCTCGGTCACCAATCCGTGCGGGCCCACAAACCGAGCAACCAGGCCAAAGTGGTTGCCGCAACAGAAGGAGCCGCCTGATGGAAGAAGTCATTGCAATTGCCATTGGGGTCCTGGCGGCCTCCGGCGTCTGGTTGATCCTGCGGCCACGGACGTTCCAGGTGGTGATGGGCCTGTGCCTGCTGTCGTATGGGGTCAACCTGTTCATTTTCAGCATGGGCAGCCTGTTTATCGGCAAGGAGCCGATCATCAAGGACGGCGTGCCGCAAGACCTGCTCCACTACACCGATCCGCTGCCCCAAGCCTTGGTGCTGACGGCCATCGTGATCAGCTTCGCCATGACCGCGTTGTTCCTGGTGGTGCTGCTCGCCTCCCGGGGCCTGACCGGCACTGACCATGTAGACGGCCGGGAGCCCAAGGAATGACGTGGATGAATCAACTGATCGTCGCTCCGATCCTGCTGCCGTTGCTGACCGGCGCACTGATGCTGATGCTCGGCGAAAAACGCCGACCGTTGAAGGCCAAAATCAATCTGTTCTCCAGCGTCGTCGGCCTGGGTATCGCCATCCTGCTGCTGTACTTGACGCAGCAAGGCGGACCCGGCTCGATTGGCGTGTACCTGCCGGGCAACTGGCAGGTGCCGTTCGGTATTGTGCTGGTGGTGGACCCACTGTCGGCGATGATGCTGGTGCTCACCGGGATCATCGGCGTGAGCGCATTGCTGTTCGCCATGGCCCGTTGGGACCGTGCCGGCACCAGCTTCCACGCGCTGTTCCAGATCCAGATGATGGGCCTGTACGGCGCCTTCCTCACCGCGGACCTGTTCAACCTGTTCGTGTTCTTCGAGGTGCTGCTGGCGGCGTCCTACGGTTTGATGCTGCATGGCTCGGGGCGTGCGCGGGTGTCGTCGGGGCTGCATTACATCGCGATCAACCTGCTGGCGTCGTCGTTGTTCCTGATCGGCGCGGCGATGATCTACGGGGTCACAGGCACGCTGAACTTTGCCGACCTGGCGCTGAAAATCCCGTTGGTGCCGGAAGCTGATCGTGGCCTGTTGCACGCAGGCGCGGCGATCCTGGCGACAGCGTTCCTGGCCAAAGCGGGCATGTGGCCGCTGAATTTCTGGCTAGCCCCCGCCTACTCCTCGGCCAGCGCACCCGTGGCAGCGATGTTTGCGATCATGACCAAAGTCGGCGTCTACACCGTGCTGCGCCTGTGGACCCTGTTGTTCTCCGGCCAAGCCGGCGCCTCGGCGCTGTTCGGTGGCGACCGGCTGATTTACGGCGGCCTGGCAACCATCATCTGCGCGGCGCTGGCAACGATCGCTCCGCCGCGACTGGAGAGACCGGCCAGCGTGAGAATGCCGGG
>NZ_UYXQ01000104.1 GCF_900624995.1 Pseudomonas antarctica | reverse complement strand
GGTCGGCTGTTTTCTGACTAGGCGGCGCGTTTGTTTTTTGCCGATCGAGTTCGGTGGGTCGCAGTGTTGTCGCGTGAGTGGGAAGCAGCGAGACATTGATCATGGTGTTGCCCTTTAGCCTGTGATTCAGATAAGCACCACCCTTAGGCCGAGAAGGGATGATGTCTTTGCTGAGTGGCAGGGGGGCTAACGACGTTCCTCTAACGCGCTGTGAACAGTTGCCGTTTAACCGGTGACTTCTGTTCGGCATATGTCGAGGTGGTCAGATTCAAACCAGGTTTTGTTCAGTCAGTCGCTGCACCGCCAGCCGGCGGTAGTGGGAAGGGGTCATGCCCTTGAGTTGCTGAAAGCGCCGGTTGAAATTGGAGATGTTGTTAAAGCCCGACTCGAAGCACACATCGGTCACGGGCTTGTCGCCATCGGCCAGCAGCTCGCACGATTTGCTGATACGCAGGCGATTGACGAATTCGATGAAGGTGCGCCCGGTGGCTTGCTTGAACACCCGGGAAAAATACGTCGGCTTCATGCCCAGATAGTCCGCGACTTCTTCCAGGGGCAATTCGCGTGCGTAATGGGCAAAAATGTAGTCCACCGCGCGGTTAGTGCGGTCGATGCTGTGTTCATCCGCCAGTTGCGGCGTAGTCACACCGGACAACAACTGGTAGTCCTCACACGCGCTCAACACGTCCAGCAGAATAAAGAAGTGCCCCAGGCGCGCCATGCCTTGGCCGTCCTCGATGCGTTGCATCAAGGTCATGGCTTGGGCGATGGTCTTTTTGCAGCGAAATTCGATGCCGTACTGCGCGCGTTCGAGCAACGGCGCCAGGCCCTTGAGTTCGGTGAATATCTGGCTGGCGCTGTCGAACAGGTCGTCAGTAAAGTTCACTAGCATGTCGCGCTTGGGCACTACCTCGTCTTCCTCCACCTGGCTGATCCAGTTGTGGGGCAGGTTAGGGCCGGTGAGGAACAGGCTTTGCGGGTAGAAGTTGCCGATGTAGTCACCGATAAACACCTTGCCTGCGCTGGCGACGATCAGGTGCAGCTCGTATTCCTTATGGAAATGCCAGCGCACCAGTGGGCAGGGGAAGCCGTGCTGGCGATAGATGATGGACAGACCGTTGTGATCGTCCATCAACTCGTAGGAAGGGTCGGTGATTCGCGTTGCTCGGGTCATGCTGCCGTCGCTTTATTGGGGGTGCTGCCCGGGATAATGCCCCCTCGCGCGCGACCTCGCCAGCGTCAGTGTTTATACGTTGCGGTTTTTCGCTTCGATCCACTGGGACATGTACTGCGTACTCTTATGCGCGTGATGACGCAGCATGCTGCCGATGAAGTTGTCGCGGCGATGGGCCGAAAGGTGGCTGCGGCACTGCTCCAGGCATTCCACCAGCGCCGGGCCGTGGACGGCCAGGTTGTAGCGACGAGCCAGTAACCGGCGGCCATCTTCCTGGGCCTGGGTCCAGCGCTCACGGTCTTGATACAGTGCCACGGCGGCTGCGGCCAGGGCCTGCGCGCTGTACTCGATCGCACCCGGCCATGGTTGTTCATCGCCCATGCCTTCGGCGCCAATCGGCGTGGTGATATTCGGCGTGCCGCACAGCATGGCATCGGCCAGCTTGCCCTTGATGCCGGCGCCAAAACGCAGCGGCGCCAGGCAGATACGCGCGGCGCTCATCACCACCAGTGCGTCCTCGGCCCAGTTCATCACGTGAAAACCCTGGGCGGGGTTGTGCAGGGCGGTGGCCTTGGGCGGTGTGTAGGAACCGTAGATATGCAGTTGAGCGCCCGGCAATTGCTGGCGGATCAGCGGCCAGAGGCTGTTTTTCATCCACAGCACCGCATCCCAGTTGGGCGCGTGGCGGAAATTACCAATGCTGAGGAAATGCGCGCGGTCTTCGAACGGTGTGAAGGCCTCGGTCGGCGGCTGCAGCATCAGCGGGCACCAGTGGAGCAGGGCGGCTGGCACCTTGAACTGCTCGGTGAGCAGGCGGGCTTCGACGTCGGAGATCATCAGGCTGATGTCGCAGCGCAAAATCGCCGCGATCTCGCGCTTGGCCACGTCGGTGTCGGCCATCCGTTGAAATTCATCCAGCAGCGCAGGGGCGAACAGCGGGCTGAAGTCGTCGTCGTGAGGATGCGCCTTGAGGTGGTCCTTGAGGTGGTCCTTGAGGCGCTGCTGGCGGGCGTCGCGCAGGCTTTGCAGGTCGCAGGTCTCGAGCACGCGCAGGGCGTCGGGGCAGTGCTTTTCCACGCGCCAGCCGAATTGTTCTTCCATCATGAAACGGTCGAACAGCACGATATCCGGGGCCAGTTCGCGGATAAAATCATCGAAACTGCTGTTATTCAGCGCGATGGCGCATTCGGTGATGCCCAGCGCTGGCAAATCGGCCTTGTGCTCGCCAACCGTCGCGGGGCTGGCGAAGGTAACGTCCCAACCTTGTGTCAGAAACGTCTCGAGAATTTGCATCATGTGCCCGCCGGCGGCCGAGGAGCGGGGTTCCGGCCAGACATAACCAATGACCAGGACGGTGGTGGCGGGCTGATTCATCAACAACGGTTTCCTTGCAGGGTGGGCGAAAAGCGCGCAATTAAACCATAGCTGCCGTTGCCACGGCGTCGGCATGACAATTTACGTTCGGGCATAGGTAGCTACGGCAGTTTGTGGTTAACTTCTGCGTCTCGATTTCGTTTAATCAAACCCAGCATAAGGATTCCGTTCATGGCCCAAGTCACCCTTCGTGGTAACCCTGTCCAGGTTGAAGGCGAATTGCCTAAAACCGGTTCCACCGCCCCAGATTTCGCCCTGACCACCGTCGATCTGTCGGAAGCAACCCTGGAAACGTTCGCCGGCAAGCGCAAAGTGTTGAACATCTTCCCAAGTGTTGACACCCCGACCTGCGCGACGTCGGTACGCAAGTTCAACGCCCAGGCCAACGACGTGAGCAACACTGTCGTGCTGTGCATCTCCTCTGACCTGCCGTTTGCCCAGAAACGTTTCTGCGGCACCGAGGGTTTGGACAACGTGCTGAGCCTGTCGGATTTCCGCGACCCAGGCTTCGCCGTCGACTACGGTGTGTCTATCGTTGATGGCCCACTGAAAGCCCTGACCGCCCGTGCCGTGGTGGTGCTGGACGAGAACAACAACGTGCTGCACAGCGAACTGGTCAGCGAAATCGGCCAAGAGCCAAACTACGAAGCGGCCCTGGCTGTTTTGAAGTAACTGTTTCAGCGCATGACTGTCTTTTGGCAGTCACACGTTTGATAGATGATTGCGGCCTGGCCTAGTCCAGGCCGTTTTCATTTAACGTCAGCGGCTTAGCTAATATAGCGAATGGACTAAGGCCAGAAGTTAAACGTTGTAAGTTCAAGGTAAATAGCCGGTAAAGGCGCTTTTCTTAATGCGCCCCAGTGCTTATCTTTCAGCCTCCTAAAGAAGAAGCTCTCGCGCCC
This sequence comes from Pseudomonas antarctica, assembly GCF_900624995.1. Classification (GTDB taxonomy): domain Bacteria; phylum Pseudomonadota; class Gammaproteobacteria; order Pseudomonadales; family Pseudomonadaceae; genus Aquipseudomonas; species Aquipseudomonas antarctica. Next base: position 10,895 of record NZ_UYXQ01000104.1, on the reverse strand, counting down.
AATGGTTGATCACTCCATGCAATCCTCCCCCCGCAATTCCCGCCGCTGGCTGTTCGGCCTGCTCGTGCTGCTGGTTATCGCCGGCCTGTGCTGGAAGTTCTGGCCCGCCAGCCATAAGGATGGCGCCGCCCAGAGCCCGGCCGGGCACACCGGTAAGACGGGGATGGCGCGCCCTGGCTTCGGCGGCTCCACCGGCCCGGTGCCGGTGCGTGTGGCGCCGGCAGTACTGGGAGAATTCCCGGTGTACTACAAGGCCTTGGGCACGGTGACTGCGCTCAACACCATTAATGTACGCAGCCGGGTGGGCGGTGAGCTGGTGAAGATCGCCTTTGAAGAAGGGCAGAGGGTCAAGGCCGGTGACCTGCTGGCGGAAATCGACCCACGCAGCTACCAGAACGCCTTGCTCCAGGCCCAGGGCACCCTGATGCAGAACCAGGCCCAGCTGAAAAACGCCCAGGTCGACGTGCAGCGTTACCGCGACCTGTATGCCCAGGACAGTATCGCCAAACAGACCCTGGACACCGCCGAAGCGCTGGTCCTGCAATACCAGGGCACGGTCAAGACCAACCAGGGCGCGGTGGACGACGCCAAGCTCAACCTCGAATTCACCAAGATCCGCGCGCCGATCAGCGGCCGGGTGGGCTTGCGCCAAGTCGATGTGGGCAATCTGGTGGCCGCCAACGACACCACCTTCCTCGCGGTGATCACCCAGACCCAACCGATCAGTGTGGTCTTTACCCTGCCGGAAAACACCCTGGACACCGTGCTCACCCGTTACCACGCCGGCAACAAGCTGCCCGTGGAGGCCTGGGACCGTGGCGACACGAAAAAACAGGCGGTTGGCGTGCTGCAGAGCCTGGATAACCAGATCGACGTGACCACCGGCACCCTGAAATTCAAGGGCCGCTTCGATAACAAGGACCAGGCGCTGTTCCCCAACCAGTTCGTCAATGTGCACCTGCTGGCCGATACCTTGCACAACGTGGTGCTGGCACCGTCCGCTGCGATCCAGTTCGGCAACAACGGCACCTTCGTCTACAAGCTCGACGGCGACAAGAAGGTCAAGGTCCAGCCCTTGGTGGTCGGCGATACCGACGGCGACAACACCGTGATCAAGCAAGGTCTGGTCGCCGGTGATCGCGTGGTGATGGAAGGCACCGACCGCCTGAAGGACGGCAGTGAAATCGAAGTGGTCAACGACAGCAATGAAGTGCCGACCACACCGACCGGGCACCTGCAAGGCAAGCCCGCGGCGAAAGGGGAGACCGGCGCTGACGCCGGCAAGGCGCAAAAGGTCGGTTCATGAACCTGTCGCGCCTGTTTATCCTTCGCCCGGTTGCCACCACGCTGAGCATGCTGGCCATTGTCCTGGCCGGTATCATTTCGTATCGCTTGCTGCCGGTGTCGGCTTTGCCCCAGGTGGATTACCCGACGATCCGCGTAATGACCCTGTACCCCGGCGCCAGCCCGGATGTGATGACCAGCGCGGTGACGGCACCGCTTGAGCGCCAGTTCGGGCAAATGCCCGGCCTGACCCAAATGGCCTCGACCAGCTCCGGCGGCGCGTCGGTGCTGACCCTGCGTTTTAACCTCGACATCAATATGGATGTCGCCGAGCAACAGGTGCAGGCCGCGATCAACGCCGCGACCAACCTGCTGCCCAAGGATTTACCGGCGCCGCCGGTGTACAACAAGGTCAACCCGGCGGACACCCCGGTGCTGACCCTGGCGATCACGTCCAAGACCATGCTGCTGCCCAAGCTCAATGACTTGGTGGATACGCGCATGGCACAAAAAATCGCGCAGATCAGTGGCGTCGGCATGGTCAGCATCGCCGGTGGCCAGCGCCAGGCCGTGCGCATCAAGGTCAACCCTGAGGCCCTGGCCGCCAATGGCTTGAACCTCTCGGACGTGCGCACTCTGATCGCCGCCTCCAACGTCAACCAGCCCAAGGGCAACTTCGACGGCCCCACGCGGGTGTCGATGCTCGACGCCAATGACCAGTTGGTCTCGCCCGAGCAATATGCCGAATTGATCCTGGCGTACAACAACGGCGCGCCGTTACGCCTTAAAGATGTGGCGCAGATCGTCGACGGCGCCGAAAACGAGCGCCTTGCCGCCTGGGCCAACGAAAACCAGGCTGTGCTGTTGAATGTCCAGCGCCAACCGGGCGCCAACGTGATTGAGGTGGTCGATCGCATCAAAGCGTTGCTGCCGAGCATCACCGACAACCTGCCGGCCGGCCTGGATGTGACGGTGCTCACCGACCGTACCCAGACCATCCGCGCCTCGGTCACCGATGTGCAACACGAATTGCTGATCGCCATTGCCCTGGTGGTCATGGTGACGTTTTTGTTCCTGCGCCGCTTCAGCGCCACGATCATTCCCTCGATTGCCGTACCGCTCTCGCTGATCGGCACCTTTGGCGTGATGTACCTGGCGGGTTTCTCCATCAATAACCTGACGCTGATGGCGCTGACCATCGCCACCGGCTTTGTGGTGGACGATGCCATCGTGATGCTGGAGAACATCTCCCGTCACATCGAAGAGGGCGAGACGCCGCTCAATGCGGCGCTCAAGGGCGCCAAGCAGATTGGCTTCACCTTGATTTCCCTGACGTTGTCGTTGATTGCGGTGTTGATCCCGCTGCTGTTCATGGCTGACGTGGTCGGGCGGCTGTTCCGCGAATTCGCCATCACCCTGGCGGTGGCAATCCTGATTTCCCTGGTGGTCTCGCTGACCCTGACGCCGATGATGTGCGCGCGTCTGCTCAAGCGTGAACCCAAGGAAGCAGACCAGAGCCGCTTCTACAAAGCCAGCGGCGCCTGGATCGACTGGTTGATCGCGCGTTACGCAAGCCTGTTGCAGTGGGTACTCAGGCACCAGCCGCTGACTCTGCTGGTGGCCATCGCCACCCTGGGCCTGACCGTGGTGCTGTACCTGGTGGTGCCCAAGGGCTTTTTCCCGGTGCAAGACACTGGGGTGATCCAAGGGGTATCCGAGGCGCCGCAGTCGATTTCGTTTGCCGCCATGAGCCAGCGCCAGCAAGCGTTGGCCAAGATCATCCTGGCTGACCCGGCGGTTGAAAGCCTGTCGTCCTACATCGGCGTGGATGGCGATAACGCCACCCTCAACAGCGGGCGCCTGTTGATCAACCTCAAGGCCCACGGCCAGCGCGACCTCAGCGCGGCGCAGGTGATCACACGGTTGCAGCCGCAAATCGACAAGCTGGTAGGCATTCGCCTGTTCATGCAGCCGGTGCAGGATCTGACCATCGAAGACCGCGTCAGCCGCACCCAGTACCAATTCAGCCTGTCCTCGCCCGATGCCGAGCTGTTGGCGCTGTGGAGCGATAAGCTGGTGCACACCTTGCGCCAGTTGCCGGAACTCACCGACGTCGCCAGCGACTTGCAGGACAAAGGCCTGCAAGTGTATCTGGTGATCGACCGCGACGCTGCCTCGCGCCTGGGCGTGAGTGTGTCGACCATCACCGACGCGCTGTACGACGCCTTCGGCCAGCGGCAGATTTCCACCATTTACACCCAGGCCAGCCAGTACCGCGTGGTGCTGCAGGCGCAGTCCGGTGAAACCCTCGGCCCTGCGGCGCTGAACCAGATCTACGTGAAAACCACCGACGGCGGCCAAGTGCGGCTGTCGAGCCTGGCCCACGTGGAGCAGCGCCAGGCGCAGTTGGCGATCTCGCACATCGGCCAGTTCCCTGCGGTGATGATGTCGTTCAACCTGGCCCCCGGCGTCGCGCTGGGTAAAGGTGTGGAGCTGATCAACCAGACCCAGAAAGACATCGGCATGCCGATCGGCGTGCAGACCCAATTCCAGGGCGCGGCGCAGGCTTTCGAAGCGTCGCTGTCGAGCACTTTGCTGCTGATCCTCGCGGCGGTGGTGACCATGTACATCGTGCTCGGCGTGCTCTATGAGAGCTATATCCACCCGATCACCATCCTTTCGACTTTGCCATCCGCTGCCGTGGGGGCCTTGCTGGCGTTGCTGCTCAGCGGCAATGACCTGGGCATGATCGCGATCATCGGCATCATCTTGCTGATTGGCATCGTGAAAAAGAACGCGATCATGATGATCGACTTCGCCCTCGACGCCGAACGCAATCATGGCCTGGACCCGCAAACCGCGATCTATCAGGCGGCGCTGTTGCGTTTTCGGCCGATTCTGATGACCACCCTGGCGGCGTTGTTTGGTGCGGTGCCGTTGATGTTGGCCACCGGTTCCGGCGCCGAGTTACGCCAGCCGTTGGGCCTGGTGATGGTCGGCGGCTTGCTGGTGAGCCAGGTCTTGACCCTGTTCACCACGCCGGTGATTTACCTGTACTTTGATCGCCTGGGCCGTCGCTGGCGCAAAGAGCCGCAAAGCCTGGAGCCGGTTGAGTCATGAACCTGTCCGGACCGTTTATTCGCCGGCCGGTAGCGACCCTGCTGCTGAGCCTGGCGATCATGTTGCTGGGCGGCGTCAGCTTCAACTTGCTGCCAGTGTCGCCGCTGCCGCAGATCGACTTCCCGGTGATCGTGGTCTCGGCCAGCTTGCCCGGCGCCAGCCCCGAAGTGATGGCGTCCACCGTGGCCACGCCGTTGGAGCGCTCATTCGGCGCGATTGCTGGCATCACCACCATGAGCAGTTCCTCGAGCCAGGGCTCGACGCGGGTGATCCTGGCGTTCGACTCCGACCGAGATATCAACGGCGCCGCGCGGGAAGTGCAGGCGGCGATCAACGCCTCGCGCAACTTATTGCCCAGCGGTATGCGCAGCATGCCGACCTACAAGAAGATCAACCCGTCCCAGGCACCGATCATGGTGCTGTCGCTGACCTCCGACGTGCTGCAAAAGGGCCAGCTGTACGACCTGGCGTCGACGATTCTCTCGCAAAGCCTGTCCCAGGTGCCGGGTGTGGGCGAAGTGCAAATCGGTGGCAGCTCTTTGCCGGCGGTGCGTATCGAGCTGGAACCCAAGGCCCTCGACCAGTACGGCGTGGCCCTGGACGATGTGCGCAACACCATCGCCAACGCCAACCAGCGCCGGCCCAAGGGTTCGCTGGAAGACAACGAGCGCAATTGGCAGATCCAGGCCAACGACCAGTTGGAAAAAGCCAAGGATTACGAACCGTTGCTGATTCGCTACCAGAACGGCGCGGCCTTGCGCCTGAGCGACGTGGCGAAGATCAGCGACGGCGTGGAAGACCGCTACAACAGCGGCTTTTTCAACAATGATTCGGCGGTGCTGCTGGTGATCAACCGCCAGTCCGGCGCTAACATCATCGAGACGGTCCGGCAGATCAAGGCGCAGTTGCCGGCGTTGCAGGCGGTGCTGCCGTCCAGCGTCAAGCTCAACCTGGCCATGGACCGCTCGCCGGTGATCACCGCCACCTTGCATGAAGCCGAGATGACCTTGCTGATTGCCGTGGCCCTGGTGGTGCTGGTGGTGTACCTGTTCCTGGGTAACTTGCGCGCCTCGTTGATCCCGACCCTGGCGGTGCCGGTGTCGCTGGTGGGCACCTTTGCGGTGATGTACCTGTTCGGCTTCTCGTTGAACAACTTCTCGCTGATGGCACTGATTCTGGCCACCGGCCTGGTGGTGGACGATGCCATCGTGGTGCTGGAGAACATTTCCCGGCATATCGACGACGGCGTGCCGCCAATGAAGGCGGCGTACCTGGGCGCGCAGGAAGTCGGCTTTACCTTGCTGTCGATGAACGTGTCGCTGGTGGCGGTGTTCCTGTCGATCCTGTTTATGGGCGGCATCGTCACCAGCTTGTTCCGTGAGTTTTCCATCACGTTGTCGGCGGCGATCATCGTTTCGCTGATCGTCTCGCTGACCTTGACCCCGATGCTCTGCGCGCGCTGGCTCAAGCCGCATGTCAAAGGCCAGATGACCGGTTTGCAGCGCTGGAGCCACAGGATCAACGAGCGCATGGTCGCGGTCTATGCCACCAGCCTGGACTGGGTACTGCGCCACAGGCGCCTGACCCTGCTCAGCCTGTTGCTCACCGTGGGCGTGAACATCGCGCTGTACGTGGTGGTGCCGAAAACCTTTATGCCGCAGCAGGACACCGGCCAGTTGATCGGTTTTGTGCGCGGCGACGATGGGCTGTCGTTCACTGTGATGCAGCCCAAGATGGAGATCTTCCGCAAGGCGGTCTTGAAAGACCCGGCGGTGCTCAGCGTGGCCGGCTTTATCGGCGGCAACAGCGGCACGAACAACGCAGTGATGCTGGTGCGCCTCAAGCCGATCGCCGAGCGCAAGCTCTCGGCCCAGGCGGTGATCGAACGTATCCGCAAGGAAGTCCCGCTGGTACCGGGTGGGCGTCTGTTCCTGATGGCCGACCAGGACCTGCAATTTGGCGGCAGCCGCGACCAGACCAGCGCGCAATACTCCTACATCCTGCAAAGCGGCGACTTGGCTGCATTGCGCCTGTGGTACCCGAAAGTAGTTGCCGCCCTGCGTGAGCTGCCGGAGCTGACCGCCATCGACGCCCGCGAGGGCCGTGGTGCGGCGCAGGTGACGCTGATGGTCGACCGCGATCAGGCCAAGCGCCTGGGCATCGACATGAACATGGTCACGGCGGTGCTGAACAACGCCTACAGCCAGCGTCAGATTTCCACCATCTATGACAGCCTCAACCAGTACCAGGTGGTGATGGAGGTCAACCCCAAATACGCCCAAGACCCGATTACCCTGAACCAGATGCAGGTGATCACGTCCACCGGCGCGCGGGTGCCGCTGTCGACCATTGCCCATTACGAAAACAGCCTGGCCGATGACCGCGTCAGCGATGAAGGCCAGTTCGCCTCGGAAGACATTGCCTTCGACATGGCGCCTGGGGTGACGGTGGAGCAGGGCACGGCCGCCATCGAACGGGCGATTGCCAAGGTCGGCTTGCCGGAAGACGTGATCGCCAAAATGGCTGGCACCGCCGATGCGTTCGCGGCGACCCAGAAGGGCCAGCCGTTCATGATCCTCGGTGCGCTGGTGGCGGTGTACCTGGTGCTGGGCATTCTGTATGAAAGCTACATTCACCCGCTGACCATCCTCTCGACCTTGCCGTCGGCGGGTGTCGGCGCGTTGCTCTCGATCTACTTACTGGGCGGCGAGTTCAGCCTGATCTCGCTGCTGGGGTTGTTCCTGCTGATCGGTGTGGTGAAGAAGAACGCAATCCTGATGATCGACCTGGCCCTGCAACTGGAGCGCCACGACGGCATGAGCCCGCTGGAATCGATTCGTAGCGCCTGCCTGTTACGGCTGCGACCGATCCTGATGACCACACTCGCCGCCATCCTCGGCGCCTTGCCGTTGCTGCTCGGCTCTGGCGACGGCGCCGAAATGCGCCAGCCGCTGGGCCTGACCATCATCGGCGGCCTGGTGTTCAGCCAGATCCTGACCCTTTACACCACTCCGGTGGTTTACCTTTATCTCGACCGCGCGCGCCACCGCTTCAACGCCTGGCGCGGAGTGCGTACCGATGCTGCCTTGGACCCTGCGCTATGACCGACTCAACGTTCGCCAAATTGGCCATGAGCATGCCCCGTGGTTCCCGTGTCGCCAGCCTGCTGCTGTGCGGCGCCTTGCTCAGCGCTTGCGCGATTGGGCCTGATTACAAACGCCCGGAGGTCATCGAGCCTGCACAGTTTAAAGAAGCCCAGGGTTGGAGCCAGGCGACTCCCAGCGATTCGTTGGCGCGTGGCGCGTGGTGGGAGCTGTATGGTGACCGTCAGCTCAATGACTTGGTGAGGCGCCTGAACAATGCCAACCAGACGGTGGCCCAGGCCGAAGCGCGTTTTCGCCAAGCCCAGGCTCAGGTGCGCAGCGCGCGTGGTGCATTCTTCCCGACGGTGGACCTGAGCGCCGGGAAAACCCGTGCGAGCCAAGGCACCGGTAGCAGCAGCGCGAGCCTCAGCAGCTCCAGCAGCGGTATCCGCGACACCCTTAACGCGCAATTGGGCGTGAGTTGGGAGGCGGATGTGTGGGGCAAATTGCGCCGTGGCCTGCAAGCCAACGAAGCCACGGCTGAGGCCAGTTCGGCTGATTTGGCCGCGATGCGCTTGAGCCAGCAATCGGAGCTGGTGCAGGACTACCTGCAGTTGCGTGTCATGGATGAACAGACGCGTTTGTTGCAAGCGACGTTGGACACCTATCAACGTTCGCTGAAAATGACTGAAAACCAATACCGTGCGGGTGTGTCCGGCAAGGATGCGATCGCCCAGGCGCAAACTCAGCTCAAGACCACCCAGGCGAGCTTGATCGACTTGATCTGGCAGCGGGCGCAGTTGGAGAACGCCATCGCGGTGTTGATCGGCGAGGCGCCGGCCAATTTCAACTTGGCGGTGAGCAAGGATATTCCTGCGTTGCCGCAGATTCCTGTGAGCTTGCCCTCGCAATTGTTGGAGCGTCGTCCGGATATCGCCTCGGCTGAGCGGTCGGTGATTGCGGCGAACGCGAATATTGGTGTGGCCAAAGCGGCTTACTATCCGGATTTGACCTTGAGTCTGCAGGGCGGGTATTCCAGCAGCACCTATGCGGACTGGATCAGCTTGCCGAATCGCTTCTGGTCGGTGGGGCCGAAGTTGGCGATGACATTGTTCGATGGCGGCCAGCGGTCGGCGGAGGTGGATCGGACCGTGGCGTCTTATGATGAAACCGTAGCCAAGTATCGCCAGACGGTGCTGGATGGGTTCCGTGAAGTGGAAAACTACATGGTGCAGCTCAAGGTGCTGGAAGACGAGGCGGTGGTGAGTAATGAGGCCTTGGATGCAGCGCGCGAGTCGCTGCGGTTGACCGAGAACCAGTATAAGGCTGGGTTGATTGCTTATCTGGATGTGGTGACGGTGCAGGCTACGGCGCTTAGTAATGAGCGTACCGTGCTGACGTTGCTGCAGACGCGGTTGGTGGCGAGCGTGCAGTTGATTGCTGCTTTGGGCGGCGGTTGGGATGGGCAGACTGCGATTGCTGGTAAGGAGTGATTGACGCAAACGCACAGCAGCTTTCTGTGGGCGCTGGCTTGCCTGCCAATGCGGTGGCTCAGTTATAAGTCAGCTGACTGATACACCGCCATACTCGCCGTAGGGGCGAAACCTCTATCCGTCATCACCCAAACAACGGATATGTACACAATCCAGCCCCCTCACAAGCCAGTAGATTGACGTCAAAACGCCACTAGTGGCCCCGTGATAATTAATCAACTCGCCAATAAATTTTGTCGCTACAATCGCCTGCTTTGCCACCTGGCACGGGCGTTCCACGCCCCTCAGTCTTGAGAAGCCCCATGCTGATCGGTAGTTATTCCCCCTCCCTGGTCGTGATCTCCCTGTTCGTCGCGATCCTGGCGTCCTACACCGCGTTGGACCTGGCCGGCCGCATCGCGACCGCCACGGGTAGCGCCGTTTATGTGTGGATGACGGGCGGTGCATTGGCAATGGGCGTAGGCGTCTGGTCCATGCACTTTATCGGCATGTTGGCCTTGCGCCTGCCGTTTGCCCTCGGCTTTGACTTGGGCATCACCGCGTTGTCGCTACTGATTGCCGTGTTGTCCAGCGGCTTTGCGCTATGGCTGGTCAGCCAACCACGCCTGCCCGCGTGGCAACTGGCGTTTGGCGCGCTGATCATGGGGGCGGGCATCAGCAGCATGCACTACACCGGCATGGCCGCGATGCGTATGACCCCGGGGATCGACTACGACCCAACCCTGTTCGGCGCCTCGTTGGTGATCGCAGTCGTGGCCTCCGGCGCTGCCCTGTGGATCGCCTTCAACCTGCGTCGCAACACCCCTTACGTGCGCCTGGCGCGCGGTGGGGCAGCGGTGGTGATGGGCATTGCAATCGTCGGCATGCATTACACCGGCATGGCCGCCGCGCAGTTTGATGACAACAGTTTCTGCGGCGCTGCGCTGTCGGGCCTGAGCGGCAAGGGCCTGGACTACTTGGTGCTGGTCACCACGCTGGGGGTGTTGATCATCGCGTTGCTGACCTCGTTGCTCGATGCCCGGCTCGAAGCGCGCACCGCCGTGCTTGCGGACTCCCTGACCCAGGCCAACCAGGAACTGACCCACCTGGCCCTGCATGACATGCTCACCGGCCTGCCCAATCGCATGCTGCTCGCTGACCGTATTCAACAAGCCATCCAGGCCGTGAACGAACAGGGCGGCTGCTTTGCCCTGATGTTTATCGACCTGGATGGGTTCAAACCGGTCAACGACGCTTTCGGTCATCACATGGGCGACCAGTTGCTGCGCGACGTGGGCCTGCGTCTGCGCGAGGACCTGCGCAGCCAGGACACCCTGGCGCGCATCGGCGGTGACGAATTTGTGTTGCTGGTGCAATTGACACAGCCGGACGATGCCATGGGCCTGGCCGAACGTCAGGTCGGCTTGATCCATCGTGCGTTCAAGATTGCTGAGCATGAGCTGAAAATTTCCGCCAGCATCGGCATTGCACTGTTCCCGGGCAATGGCAGCACCCCCGAGGAACTGTTGATGAATGCCGACGCCGCGATGTATCACGCCAAGGGCATGGGCAAGAACGGCTACAGCTTCTTTGATGTGTCGATGAACACCAATGCGCGCAAACAACTGCAGTTGTTGCAGGACCTGCGCAATGCCCTTGAACACGAGCAATTACGCCTGTATTACCAGCCCAAGTTCGATGCGGCCAGCGGTCTGCCGGTCGGTGCCGAAGCGCTGCTGCGCTGGGAGCATCCGCAGCAGGGTTTATTGTTGCCGGCCGCGTTTATCGAGCTGGCGGAAAAGACCGGGTTGATCATTCCTATCGGTGAATGGGTGCTGAACGAAGCCTGTCGCCAGATGCGCGTTGGAGATCGGACGGGCGGGGTGGGGGGAGAGAGGGTAGGCGTGAGTGTGAGTCGTGGTGGTGGCACGACCTT
>NZ_UYXQ01000103.1 GCF_900624995.1 Pseudomonas antarctica | reverse complement strand
GGCCGCCGCCATGGGCCATCCTTGGCCCATCGCGGCTAAACCGGCGTCCTGCCGGTTTACCCACGCTCCAAAGCCTGCGTTCGGCCAGCGTGGTTTAACGGGGCGCCTAAGATCAAGATCAAAAGCAGATCAAGAGCACGGCGGCCTAGTAGCCGACCTGAGTGGTTAGATCAAGAGCAGAGCCGAGGCGGCCTGACAGCCGACCTGATATTTGAAACTGAACTCAATCTAATGTGGGAGCTGGCTTGTCGGACCGCCGAACCGCTGCGATGGCATCAACGGGCTGTACCTGATGTAGCGAGGTGCCTGCATCGCAGCGGTGCGGCGATCCGACAGCCAGCTCCACAGAAAAGCAGAGCACTGGGGTGCTGGCAGTCGAACTCGGTCAAAACTGTGGGAGCGGGCTTGCTCGCGAAGGCGGTGGGTCAGTCAGCTCATATATAACTGACCCACCGCCTTCGCGAGCAAGCCCGCTCCCACATTAGAATATCTACATTTGTAGATTATCGTCCCGATATAGAGACTAGGTGATGCCAAGGGCGACCATTTTTTTGTACAGCGTCGACCGCCCCAGCCCCAGGCGCTTGGCTGCCTCCACTACGTTGCCTTCACACGCCACCAAAGCCGCCCCAATCACCTGCCGATCAAAGCGCTCCCGCGCCGCCGCAAACGTCTCGCCCTCGACCGTTTCCACCGCGCCACGCGCCACCGGGCTAAACGTGCCAATCGCCGCGCGAATCTCACCGGCATCCAGCACCAAGTCATCACTCAGCAACGCCGCGCGCTCCAGCACATTGCGCAGCTCGCGGATATTCCCCGGCCACGCATGCTGCGCCAGCAGTGCGAGGGCCGCGCGGTCCAGTTCATGCTGGCTGCGCAGTTCTTCCAGAATCGCCTCGCTCAACGCCGGAATGTCATCCAGCCGCTCGCGCAACGGCGGAACCTGGATCGGCAGCACATTCAGCCGGTAGTACAAATCCGCACGAAACTCACCGCGCTTGATCGCCGCTTCCAGGTCCATGGATGTGGCGGCAATCACCCGCACATCACTGTGCAGCATTTCATTGGAGCCCACCGGCTCGTATTCCTTTTCCTGCAACACCCGCAGCAGTTTGCTTTGCAGCGGCAGCGGCATATCACCGATTTCATCGAGAAACAGCGTGCCGCCCTGGGCGATCTGCAACTTGCCAGGGCGGCCTTTGCGGTCGGCGCCGGTAAACGCGCCCGGCGCGGTGCCGAAGAACTCGGCTTCGAGCAGGTCAGCCGGAATCGCTGCGCTGTTGATGCTGACAAAGGCCTTGTGCGCACGCGGTGATGCGCCGTGGATTGCCTGGGCCAGCAGTTCTTTGCCGGTGCCGGTTTCGCCGAGCAGTAACACCGGCGACTCAGCGCTCGCACTGCGCCGCGCTCGGCGTTTGACTTCCAGGCTGGCCGCGCTGGTGCCGATAAAGTGCGCGAAGTTGTATTTGCTCTGGCGTGAACGCAACAGCGAGCGGGTGGACGCCAGCTCCTGCTGCATGCTCAGGTAGCGCTCAATCAGCGGCGACAGGTTGCGCAACTCATCGAACAGCGCAAAGCCAATCGCGCCGATCACCGCGCCAGCATCGTCGTGGATCGGCAGGCGCATCACCACCAGCGGGCCTTTGGGTGTGTCCTGAATGTCCAGCAAGATCGGCTGATCATTGCGCACCACCTGGCGCAACAGGCTGTTGGAAATCACCTGTTCGCAGGGCTGGCCGATGGCTTCGTCGGCGCTCTTGAGGCCGAAACGCTTGGCGTAGCGCTCATTCATCCACACGATATTCGCGTCACGGTCGACGATCACCGTGCCTTCGCTGGACCGCTCGATGATCTCGAACAGCGACTGGATGGCCAGGCCGCGAACCTGTTGGTAGTCCTTGAGGCTTTCGTTGCTAGTCATGCATCCGCCGCCAACACAAAATAGGAATAGGGTCGCGCGCCTATAAAGGCATGTGCGCCGCTGCCAGCAGTTCTTTGGTGTACGCGTGCTGCGGCGCCTCAAATACCTCATGGCTGGCGCCACGCTCCACCACCTTGCCGTCCTTGATCACGATCATGTCGTGGGCCATGGCGCGCACCACGGCCAGGTCATGACTGATAAACAGGTAGGTCAGGGCGTATTTCTCCTGCAGTTCACGCAGTAACGCCACCACTTGTTTCTGCACCGTACGATCCAGGGCCGACGTGGGTTCGTCCAACAGCATCAGGGCCGGTTTGAGCACCAATGCGCGGGCGATGGCGATACGTTGGCGCTGACCACCGGAAAACTCGTGGGGGTAACGGTGGCGGCTGGCAGGGTCGAGGCCCACGTCCTTGAGCACCTGCACCACTTGCGCATCGCGCTCGGCCAGGCTGCACGGCGCGTGCACTTCCAGGCCTTCGCTGATGATCTGCTCCACCGACATGCGCGGGCTGAGGCTGCCGTAAGGGTCTTGGAACACCACCTGCATCTGTTTGCGCCACGGGCGCATTTGCTTGTGGTTGAGCGGGTCGAGGGCCTCGCCCTGGAAGCGGATGCTGCCGCTGGAATCGAGCAAACGCAGAATCGCCTGGCCCAGGGTTGATTTACCCGAGCCAGACTCGCCGACAATCCCCAGGGTCTTGCCGCGCTGCACGCTGAGGCTGATGCCGTCTACCGCGCGCAGGTAGGTCTTGCGCTGAAACAGCCCGCCGCTGAGGGGGAACTGCACCGTCAGGTCATCGACCTGCAACACCGTTTCGCGTTCATCACGGCACAGCGCATCGCCGGTCGGTTCCGCATCCAGCAACAGGCGGCTGTAAGGGTGTTGCGGTGCGTTGAACAGCGTCTGGCAGTCGGCTTGCTCGACGATTTCACCGGCGCGCATCACGCACACGCGCTGCGCGATGCTGCGCACCAGGTTGAGGTCATGGCTGATCAGCAGCAGCGACATGCCCAGGCGTTGTTGCAAGGACTTGAGCAGCAGCAGGATCTTGCGCTGCACCGTCACGTCCAGCGCGGTCGTCGGTTCGTCGGCGATCAACAGTTCCGGTTCGCAGGCCAGGGCCATGGCGATCATGACGCGCTGGCGCTGGCCACCGGAGAGTTGATGTGGATACGCCTTGAGGCGTTCCTGGGGTTTTTGAATGCCCACCAGTTCGAGCAATTCGAGAATGCGCGCCTGCGCCGCCTTGCCGCCCAAGCCTTTGTGCAGCAGCAGGGTTTCGCCGATCTGCTTTTCGATACTGTGCAGCGGGTTGAGCGAGGTCATCGGCTCCTGGAAGATCATCGCAATGCGGTTGCCGCGCAGCTTTTGCAGGGTCGTCGCCGAGGCGCCGATCAACTCCTGGCCGCGATACTTCACCGAGCCCGTGGTCTGCGTGCCGGCTTCGGGCAGCAGTTGCAGGATCGAGTGGGCCGTCACCGACTTGCCCGAGCCCGACTCGCCCACCAGCGCCAGGCATTCGCCGGGGCGCACGTCCAGGCACAGCTTGCTCACCACGGTCTGGCCGCTGAAGGCGACACTCAGGTCACGGATTTCAATGAGGTTCATAGGCAGTCACTCATGAGCGTGGGTCGAAGGCATCACGTAATGCCTCGCCGATAAAGACCAGCAGCGACAAGATCAGCGCCAAGGTGAAAAACGCCGTCAGGCCCAGCCAGGGTGCCTGCAGGTTCTGCTTGCCCTGGGCGATCAGTTCGCCGAGTGACGCACTGCCTGCCGGCATGCCGAAACCGAGGAAGTCCAGGGCACTCAAGGTCGAAATTGCCCCGGTTACAATAAACGGCAGGTAGCTCAAGGTCGCGGTCATGGCATTCGGCAGGATGTGCCGGCGAATGATCTTGCCGTCGCCCAGGCCCAGGGCGCGCGCGGCCTTGACGTATTCCAGGTTGCGCCCGCGCAGGAACTCGGCGCGCACCACGTCCACCAGCGCCAGCCAGGAAAACAGCGCCATGATCCCCAACAGCCACCAGAAGTTCGGCTCGACAAACCCTGAGAGGATGATCAACAAGTACAGCACTGGCAGCCCTGACCACACTTCCAGAATGCGTTGGCCAAGCAGGTCCACCCAGCCGCCGTAATAACCCTGCAAGGCGCCTGCTGCAATGCCGATGGCGGCGCTGATGGCGGTCAACGCCAGGGCAAACAATATCGACACGCGGGCGCCGAAGATCACCCGCGCCAGCACATCGCGCGACTGATCATCGGTGCCCAGCCAGTTCACCGTCGAGGGCGGGCTGGGGGCAGGGCGGCTCAGTTCGTAATTGGGTGTGTCATCGCTGAACGGGATCGGCGGGAACAGCATCCAGCCGCCGTCCTGCTTGATCAGCTTTTGCACGTAGTCACTGCGGTAGTCGGCCTGGAAAGGCAACTGCCCGCCGAACTGCTGCTCGGTGTAGCGCTTGAACACTGGGAAATACAGCTCGTTCTTGAAGCTGAGCACCCAGGGCTTGTCATTGGCGATCAACTCGCCGCCCAGGGTCAGGATAAACAGGCCGATAAACAACCACAGCGACCACCACCCGCGACGGTTCTTCTTGAACCGCTCGAAACGCCGACGCGCCACCGGGGACAAATTAAGCATCAGGCGTTCCTCGCGGCGAAGTCGATACGCGGGTCCACCAAGGTGTAGCAGAGGTCGCCGATGAGTTTTATCAGCAGGCCAAACAAGGTGAAGATGAACAGCGAGCCGAACACCACCGGGTAGTCGCGGGACACGGCGGCTTCATAGCTCATGCGGCCCAGGCCATCGAGGGAGAAGATCACCTCGATCAGCAGCGAACCTGCGAAAAACACGCTGATGAAAGCCTGCGGAATCCCCGAAATCACCAGCAACATGGCGTTGCGGAACACGTGGCCGTAGAGCACGCGGCGTTCGCTCAAGCCCTTGGCGCGGGCCGTCACCACATATTGGCGGGTGATTTCATTCAAGAACGAGTTTTTGGTCAGGATGGTCAGTGTGGCGAACCCGCCGATGACCAGGGCGGTGACCGGCAATACCAGGTGCCAGAAGTAGTCGGCAATCTTGCCCACAGTGCTCAGCTCTTCGAAATTTTCCGAGACCAGCCCGCGCACCGGGAACCAGTTCAGCGAGGTGCCGCCGGCGAAGACCACAATCAGGAACATCGCGAACAGGAACGCTGGCATCGCATAGCCGATAACGATGGCAGTGCTGCTCCACACATCAAAGCTGCTGCCATGGCGTACCGCCTTGCGAATCCCCAGCGGGATCGACACCAGGTAGGTGATCAAGGTGGCCCATAAGCCGAGGGAAATGGTCACCGGCATCTTTTCCAGGATCAGGTCGACCACCGTCGCGCCGCGAAAGAAGCTGTTGCCGAAGTCCAGCTGCGCGTAGTTTTTGAGCATCAGCCACAGGCGTTCCGGGGCGGGCTTGTCGAAGCCGTATTGTTTTTCGATGTCCTTGATCAACTTCGGGTCCAGGCCGCGGCTGGCCCGTGAGCCGCTGCTGATGCCCTCGCCGGATGAACCACCGACGGCGCCGCCGCCGATGCCTTGCAAGTGCGCAATGGCTTGCTCCACCGGGCCGCCAGGCGCGGCTTGGACGATCACAAAGTTAACCAGCAGGATGATCACCAGCGTCGGGATAATCAGCAGCAGGCGCCGCACGATATAGGCAAACATCAGCGCGCACCTGCGCGTTTTTTCAACTCGGCGTTCATTTGTTCATTCGTCAGTGGCGTGGGGCTGATTTCCCACCAGGTTTCCAAGGCTTCGTCGTTCTTCGCCTCGATGGCCGGGCGGCCGAAGCGGTTCCACCACGCGGCGGAGGTGCCGGGCGGGTAGTAGTTGGGAATCCACAGGTAATTCCATTGCAGCACGCGGTCCAGGGCGTGGGCGTAGGTGAGCATCTGCGCCTGGGTGTCGGCCTTGACCAGGCCCTTGATCAGCGTGTCGACGGCCGGGTCCTTGAGCACCATGTAGTTGTTGGCGCCCGAATCAAACGCGGCGGCGGAGCCGAAATAGTTGTACAGCTCCATCCCGGGCGAGGTGGTGACCGGGAAACCGGTAACGATCATGTCGTAGTCGCGGGTCATCAGTCGGTTGACGTACTGGGAGGAGTCGATGCGGCGAATGTTCAGGGTGATGCCGATCTGCGCCAGGTTGCGTTTGTACGGGAGTAACAAGCGTTCCAGGCCGTTTTGTGTATTGAGAAAAGTGAACTCAAGCGGCTCGCCCTCGGCGTTGACCAGCTTGTCACCTTGCGGCTTCCAGCCCGCGTCCTCCAGCAAAGCCAGGGCTTGCAGCTGCTTGTCGCGGATCATGCCACTGCCGTCGGTGACGGGGGCCTTGAACACTTGGGTGAACACTTCGTCTGGAATCTGCCCGCGCAAGGGCTCAAGAATCGCCAGCTCTTCTTTCGTCGGCAACTGGCTCGCCGCCAGTGGGCTATTGGAGAAGAAGCTCTGCTGGCGGATGTACAGGTTGCGCATCATCTGCCGGTTGGCCCATTCGAAATCCCACAGCATCGCCAAGGCCTGGCGCACGCGGCGATCCTTGAACATCGGCTTTTGCACGTTGAACACATAGCCCTGGGCCGGTTGCGGCATTTCCTTGGCCAGGTGCGCACGTTGCAGGCGGCCATCGTCCAGCGCCGGGCCGTTGTAGCCGATGGAATAGCCGGTGGCGGAGAACTCCCGGTTGAAATCGTAGGCGCCGCCGCGCAGCACCTGACGGGCCACTTCGGTGTCGCCAAAGTACTCCAGGCTCAGGTGGTCGAAGTTGTACAAACCACGGCTGACGGGCAGGTCCTTGCCCCACCAGTGCGGGTCGCGGGTGAAGGTGATGGTGGCGCCGGAGTCGATCTTGCTGACCTTGTACGGGCCGCTGCCCAGCGGGGCTTCGTAGCCGCCGCCGTTGGCGAAGTCGCGGGTTTTCCACCAGTGCTCGGGGAACACCGGCAGGGTGGCGATATCCAGCGGCAGGGTGCGGTTTTCATTGCTGGAAAAATCGAAGCGCACCTGGCGTTCGCCTTCGACTTCGACGTGTTTGACGTCGGCGAACAGGGTGCGAAAGCGCAGGCTGCCTTGGGTCATCAGCAGGTCGAAACTGTAGCGCACGTCTTCGGCGGTGATCGGCGTGCCGTCGGCGAAGCGCGCCTTGGGGTTCAGGTAGAAGCGCAGCGACAGGCCGTCGTCGGCGCGTTCCATCTTTTCGGCGACCAGGCCGTAGACGGTGTAGGGCTCATCCAGGGAGCGCTGGGCCAGCGGCGCGTACAGCCAGCCGTCGACCTGGGACACGCCGATGCCTTTGTCGATGTACGGCAGCACGTGGTCGAAGCGCCCGATCTCAAGGGCCGAACGCTTGAGGCTGCCGCCTTTGGGGGCGTTGGGGTTGGCGTAGTCGAAATGGGTGAAGCCGGCGGGGTACTTGGCCGGTTCGCCGTAGACCGTGAGGTAGGTCTGTGGGGCGGCGATCACGGCGCTGCTGGCCAGCAACAGGGCCAGGGCAGAACTAAGCAGTGTTGTGGAAAAAGCCAATCGCATTGTCAGCCTTGAGTGCCGGGTGAAGAATAGGTTTTGTACGTTAACGGCTTAAACGTTGCCAGTCATCACATGCACAACGGCCCACCATAAGGCGGGCCGTTGTTTATAGCATCAGCACGGACTGGATCAGTCCTGGCGGCTGGTGACTTCCAGCAGGTGGTAGCCGAACTGGGTTTTCACTGGGCCTTGCACGGTGTTGACGGGAGCGCTGAAAACGACGGTGTCGAATTCTTTGACCATCTGGCCTGGGCCGAATGAACCCAGGTTGCCGCCGTCGCGGCTGGAAGGGCAGCTGGAGTTGGCTTTGGCGATTTCTGCGAAATCGGCGCCGCCTTCGATCTGGGCTTTGAGTTCGTTGCACTTGTCTTCAGTGGAAACGAGGATGTGACGGGCGGTGGCTTTGGCCATGGGGAATAACTCCTTGAATAAAAAGGGTGAGCGTACCGGATTGAGGCGGTTATTTGTTGGCAAAGTTCCATGTTTTGTTGGTTGGGTGGGTGGATTGTTTGGTTGAGTACATATCCGTTGCTGCGGTAAGGGCGGAACCATAAGCGGCCATCCCCCAAACAATGGATATGTACACAATCAGCTGCTCACAACAGCCGGCACCAAAAACGCCGCCTCCAACAACTGCCGCGTATAACCATGCTGCGGATCAGCAAAAATCCCCGCCGCGTCCCCCTGTTCCACCACCTGCCCATGCTTGACCACCATCAACTGGTGACTCAGCGCCTTGACCACCGCCAAATCATGGCTGATAAACAGATAGGTAAGGTTGTACTTGGCCTGCAAACTGCGCAACAACTCCACCACTTGCCGTTGCACCGTTCGATCCAGCGCCGACGTCGGCTCATCCAGCAAAATCAGGCGTGGCTTGAGCACCAACGCACGGGCGATGGCAATGCGCTGACGCTGGCCACCGGAAAATTCATGGGGGTAACGATGCCGCGAGTCCGGGTCCAGCCCAACCTCACGCAGCGCCGCAATAATCGCCGCTTCCTGCTCAACAGCCGTGCCCATTTTGTGAATGCGCAGCCCTTCGCCGACGATTTCGCTGACACTCATGCGCGGGCTCAAGCTGCCGAACGGGTCCTGAAACACCACCTGCATTTCCCGCCGCAACGGGCGCACCTGTTGCTGAGTCAGGCGGTCAAGCTGCTGGCCCTCAAAGCGAATCCCGCCAGTGCTGGCAATCAAGCGCAGAATCGCCAGGCCCAAGGTGGACTTGCCCGAGCCACTCTCACCAACGATGCCCAGGGTCTGCCCCTGGGGCAGGCTGAAATTGATGCCGTCCACCGCCTTGACGTAATCCACGGTGCTACGCAAAAAGCCTTTCTTGATCGCAAACCACACTTTCAGGTCATCGACTTCCAGCAACGGCGGCCCGACCGCGTTGGTCGCAGGCCCACCACTGGGTTCAGCCGCCAGCAACTCCTGGGTGTAAGGGTGCTGCGGCGCCTGGAACAGCGTCTCGCAATCGGCCTGTTCGACGATACAACCCTTCTGCATCACGCACACACGATGGGCGATGCGCCGCACCAGGTTCAGGTCATGGCTGATCAGCAATAACGCCATGCCCAGCCGTGCCTGCAATTCCTTGAGCAGCTCCAGAATCTTTAATTGCACCGTCACGTCCAGAGCCGTGGTCGGTTCGTCGGCGATCAGCAGTTCCGGCTCGTTGGCCAGCGCCATGGCGATCATCACCCGCTGGCGCTGGCCGCCGGAAAGTTCGTGGGGCAGGGCCTTGAGGCGTTTGTGCGGCTCCGGGATGCCCACCAACTCGAGCAATTCAAGGGTGCGCTGGGTGGCGACTTTGCCGGTAAGGCCCTTGTGCAGGCCGAGCACTTCGTTGATCTGCTTTTCGATGGAGTGCAGCGGGTTCAGCGAGGTCATCGGCTCTTGGAAGATCATCGCAATGCGGTTGCCGCGAATATGCCGCAGGGTTTTTTCTTTGAGCGTCAGCAGGTCTTGCCCGGAATAGCTGATGGTACCGGCCGGGTGGCGGGCCAGCGGGTAGGGCAGCAGCCGCAGGATCGAGTGGGCGGTGACCGATTTGCCCGAGCCGCTTTCGCCGACCAGGGCCAGGGTTTCGCCGCGCTTGATATCGAAGCTGACGTTATTGACCACGCGGTGGTGGTGTTCGCCGGTGACGAACTCGACGCAGAGGTCGCGGACTTCGATCAGATTGTCCTGATTCATCTCATTTCCTCGGGTCGAAGGCATCGCGAGCGGACTCGCCAATAAACACCAGCAAGCTCAACATGATCGCCAGCACGGCAAACGCACTCATGCCCAGCCATGGCGCTTGCAGGTTGGATTTGCCCTGGGCCACCAGTTCACCCAATGACGGTGAACCGGCCGGTAGGCCGAAGCCGAGAAAATCCAGGGCGGTAAGGGTGCCGATGGCGCCAGTGAGAATGAATGGCATGAAGGTCATGGTCGACACCATGGCATTGGGCAAGATATGCCGAAACATGATCGCGCCGTTCTGCATGCCCAGTGCGCGGGCCGCGCGCACGTACTCGAGGTTGCGCCCGCGCAGGAACTCGGCGCGCACCACGTCGACCAGGCTCATCCACGAAAACAGCAACATGATCCCCAGCAGCCACCAGAAGTTGGGTTGTACAAAACTGGCGAGGATGATCAACAGGTACAGCACCGGCAAGCCTGACCAGATCTCCAGGAAGCGCTGCCCGGCCAGGTCGACCCAGCCGCCATAGAAACCCTGCAAGGCCCCGGCGAGCACGCCGATGATCGAACTGAGCACGGTGAGCGTCAGGGCGAATAGCACCGACACGCGAAACCCGTAGATCACGCGCGCCAATACGTCACGGCCCTGGTCATCGGTGCCTAAGAGGTTGGCCGCGGAGGGCGGAGCCGGGGCCGGGACTTTCAGGTCGTAGTTGATGCTCTGGTAGCTGAACGGGATCGGCGCCCACAGTGTCCAGGCGTCCTTGGCCTTCAGCAGTTCCTGGATATACGGGCTCTTGTAGTTGGCCTCCAGCGGGAATTCACCGCCAAAGGTGGTTTCCGGGTAGCGTTTGAGCGCCGGGAAGTACCAGCCGCCGTCGAAGTGCACGGCCAGCGGTTTGTCGTTGGCGATCAGCTCCGCGCCGAGGCTGAGCACGAACAGGATGAGGAACAACCACAGTGACCACCAGCCACGCTTGTTGGCCTTAAAGCGCTCGAACCGACGGCGATTGAGGGGGGATAAGTTCATCTCAATGCTCCCGGCTGGCGAAGTCGATACGCGGATCGACCAGGGTGTAGGTGAGGTCGCCGATCAGTTTCACGATCAGCCCCAGCAGGGTGAAAATAAACAGCGTGCCGAACACCACCGGGTAGTCACGGTTGATCGCTGCTTCAAAGCTCATCAGGCCCAGGCCGTCGAGGGAGAAGATCACTTCGACCAGCAACGAGCCGGTGAAGAAGATCCCGATAAACGCCGAGGGGAAGCCAGCGATCACCAGCAGCATCGCGTTGCGAAACACATGGCCGTAGAGCACGCGGTGGTTGGTCAGGCCCTTAGCCTTGGCGGTAACTACGTATTGTTTGTTGATCTCGTCGAGAAAGCTGTTCTTGGTCAGCAACGTCATGGTCGCGAAGTTACCGATCACCAGCGCGGTGACGGGCAGGGCCAAATGCCAAAAGTAATCGACTATCTTGCCGCCCCAACTCAGCTCATCGAAGTTGTTGGAGGTGAGCCCGCGCAATGGGAACCAGTCCAGATAACTGCCGCCGGCAAACACCACGATCAGCAAGATCGCAAACAGGAATGCCGGGATCGCATAGCCGACAATGATTGCTGAGCTGGTCCACACGTCGAAGTGGCTGCCGTGTCGCGTGGCTTTGGCGATCCCCAGCGGGATCGACACCAAGTACATGATCAGCGTGCTCCATAACCCGAGGGAGATCGACACCGGCATTTTTTCCTTGATCAGGTCGATGACCTTGGCGTCGCGAAAGAAGCTGTCGCCGAAATCCAGCCGGGCGTAGTTCTTGACCATGATCCACAAGCGTTCCGGCGCCGACTTGTCGAAGCCGTACATCTTCTCGATTTCCTTGATCAGCGCCGGGTCCAGGCCCTGGGCGCCACGGTAGGTGGAGCCGGCCACCGAGACTTCGGCGCCCCCACCGGCGATGCGGCTGGTGGCGCCCTCAAAACCTTCGAGTTTGGCGATCATCTGCTCCACCGGGCCACCGGGGG
Source organism: Pseudomonas antarctica (assembly GCF_900624995.1). Taxonomy (GTDB): domain Bacteria; phylum Pseudomonadota; class Gammaproteobacteria; order Pseudomonadales; family Pseudomonadaceae; genus Aquipseudomonas; species Aquipseudomonas antarctica. Next base: position 2,666 of record NZ_UYXQ01000103.1, on the reverse strand, counting down.
CAGCCTGGATGATGATGAAGTTGATCAGCAAAATCCCGAACAGCGTGGGGATGATCAGCAACAGACGGCGAACAATATAGGCCAGCATTTAATCGCCTCCGCTCGCCGGATCGGCGCTCGTGTCCAGGGTGACAGCAGGTTTTACATCCGGCTTGGCCCACCAAGTGGCGATGCCGACGTCATAGCGTGGCGAGACGTTGGGGTGGCCCAAGTGGTCCCAATAGGCCACGCGGAAAGTCTTGATGTGCCAGTTGGGGATCACGTAGTAGCCGAACTGCAGCACGCGATCCAGCGCCCGGGCGTGGGCGATCAGGCTTTTGCGCGAGTTGGCGTCGATCAGCGCTTCGACCAACTGGTCGACGACCGGATCCTTGAGCCCCATGTAGTTGCGGCTGCCGGGTTTGTCGGCGCTGGAAGACGACCAGAATTCGCGTTGTTCGTTACCCGGCGACGTGGATTGCGGGAAGCTGCCCACCAGCATGTCGAAATCGCGCGAGCGCAGGCGGTTGATGTACTGCGAAACGTCAACGCGTCGAATGACGAGGTTGATGCCCAGGTCCGCCAGGTTGCGCTTGAACGGCAGCAGGATACGTTCGAATTCGGTCTGGGCCAGCAAGAACTCAATGGTCACCGGTTTGCCGGTGGTGTCGACCATCTTGTCGTCGACAACCTTCCAGCCGGCCTCTTGCAACAACTGGTAGGCCTCGCGCTGCTGGGGGCGGATCATGCCGCTGCCGTCGGTTTTGGCAGGCTCGTAAGCCTCGGTGAAGACTTCGGCGGGGATCTTGTCGCGAAACGGCTGCAGAATCGCCAGCTCATCCGGGCCGGGCAGGCCGGTGGCGGCCATTTCCGAGTTTTCAAAGTAGCTGCGTGTGCGCGTGTAGGCGCCGTTGAACAGCTGCTTGTTGCTCCATTCGAAGTCCAGCAAAAGGCTGATCGCCTTGCGCACCCGTACATCCTGGAACATCGGCTTGCGCGTGTTGAACACAAAACCTTGCATACCCGTTGGGTTGCCGTTGGGAATTTCTTCCTTGATCAGCCTGCCCTCGGCCACCGCTGGAATGTTGTACGCGTTGGCCCAGTTCTTCGCGCTGAATTCCAGCCAGTAGTCGAATTGCCCGGCCTTCAAGGCTTCCAGCGACACGGTGCTGTCGCGGTAGTAGTCGGTGATGCGGTTATCGAAGTTGTAGAAACCTTGGGTAACCGGCAGGTCCTTGGCCCAGTAATCCTTGACCCGCTCGTAGCGCACCATGCGCCCAGGCTTGACCTCGGCGACCTTGTACGGCCCGCTGCCCAGCGGTATTTCCAGGTTGCCCTTGGCAAAGTCACGGGTCGCCCACCAGTGTTTGGGCAATACCGGCAGTTGGCCGAGGATCAGCGGCAGTTCGCGGTTGTTGGTGCGCTTGAACTTGAACAACACGCGCAACGGGTCTTCGGCTACCACTTCGTCGACGTCGGCGTAGTAGGTGCGGTAGAGCGGCGAGCCGTCCTTGATCAGCGCCTGGAAGGTGAACACAACGTCTTCGGCACGTATCGGATGGCCATCATGAAAGCGCGCTTCGGGGCGCAGGTAGAAGCGCACCCAGCTGTTGTCGGGGGCTTTCTCGATCTTGCCGGCCACCAGTCCGTATTCGGTGATGGGCTCGTCCAGGCTTTGCATGGCCAGTGTGTCGTAGATCAGCGGCAGGTTGTCCGCCGGCACGCCCTTACTGATGTAAGGGTTGAGGCTGTCGAAACCGCCCATGCTCGATTCGCGAAAGGTGCCGCCCTTGGGCGCGTTGGGGTTTACGTAATCGAAATGTTTGAAGTTGGCGGGGTACTTGGGCGGCTCGTTGTAGAGCGTCAGCGCGTGTTGCGGCGCGGCGCTGACCGCGCTGCACAGCAACAGGCTGGCGAGTAATGCACGGCGTAAATGCATCATTGGGCTTTCTCCGAAGCTTTCAGCCACCATGCGCTCAGGCCCAGGCTGTAGGGCGGCGTGGTGACAAAGGCGAACCGGTTGCGGTATGCCAAGCGATGATAGTTGAGGTACCAGTTGGGGATACTGTAGTGCTGCCACAGCAGCACCCGGTCGAGCGCGCGGCCGGCGGCCAATTGTTCTTCGCGGGTTTGCGCCGCCAGCAGTTGTTCCAGCAGGCGATCGACCACCGGGTTGGCGATGCCCGCGTAGTTCTTGCTGCCCTTGATCGCGGCCTGGCTTGAGTGGAAGTACTGCCACTGCTCAAGGCCTGGGCTTAACGTCTGATTGAGGGTGACCAGGATCATGTCGAAATCGAACTGATCCAGGCGCTGCTTATATTGCGCGCGGTCAACGGTGCGTAGGCGCGCGTCGATGCCGATGCTTTTGAGGTTCTCGACATACGGCTGCAGAATGCGCTCCAGGTTCGGATTGACCAGCAGGATTTCGAAGCGCAGCGGCTGCCCGTCACTGTTGAGCAGGCGTTGCCCGGATAGCTTCCAGCCGGCGTCGCCTAACAAGGTCAGGGCGCGGCGCAGTGTTTCGCGCGGGATGCCGCGACCGTCGGTCTGCGGCAGGCTGAAGGCTTGCGTAAACAGGTTGGCTGGCAGCTGGTCGCGGTACGGCGAGAGCATCAGCCATTCATGGCCCACTGGCACGCCGGTAGCCGAGACCGCGCGATTGGGGAAGTAACTCAACGTGCCTTTAT
>NZ_UYXQ01000102.1 GCF_900624995.1 Pseudomonas antarctica | reverse complement strand
TCGATAAACGAGGCCAGCATCACCATTGTATTACCCACCTTATACGGGGCCGGGTCGATGGCGCAGGGCTTCTTGCTCTCTTTGGAACACAGGTAGTACTCGCTGGCGCGCACGCCGGTGGCGAGGATGTTCTGGTCGTTGACGTCGGCGAGTTTATCCAGGCCCAGGCTGCCATCAGCGTTGCGGTACCACCACGGCAGAAAACGGCCGTCGGCGGCCATGCCGACAATCGGCGTGTTTGCGTAGGCGGCGTCGTTGTGGTCGATCGCATTGGGCTCCCAGCCGATATAGGCGCCGAGGATTTTCGGGTTGCGCACCACGGTCTCGTGCAGCAGGTTGATCAGTTGTTCGCGGCCGACCTGCAGCGCCGGTTCGCCTTTGGCGTCTTTCATGCCGAGCAGGGCGTTGGCGGTGGCCAGGCCTTTGGCGGTCACCAGGGGTGCTTCCAATTCGCGCTGGATCAGCGTGGCCTGGGTTTGCGCCAATGCCGTGAGGCGCTGCTCGATGGCCTGCTCGAACTGCGCCTGGGTGCGGTCCTGCACCAGTTCCTGGGTGCGCGCCCCGGCAAACACGGCGTAGAGCACCAACACGGCAACCACACTCAGCACGATGGCGCCGGTCAGTGCTGCGACAGAAAACTGAATCGACTTGAATTTCATGAAGGCTCCGGGCGCAGGGGCATATGGGCTGCCTTCTTGTATCGGCCGCGGGCTCGGGAGGCTTAAGGCTGGGCCTGTGAAAGAGTGCCGGATGTCGCAAATGGGCTGTTCGCCGCCGTTGTGGGTGTGTGGGATGTATCTGAAAGTTAGCGGTTACACGTCTTGTGTCTCTGGCGCAGATACACGCGACCGCCTAGGATACGCGCCATGTATTCAGGGAGCGTGTTCATGAAGAAGTCATTGGCGGTAAGTGGGGTGTTTGCGGCGATGCTGCTGGCGGGTTGCCAGTCGGTAAACACCACCAGCGGCGGCGCCGTTGGGGTGGAGCGCAAGCAGTACATGTTCAGCATGCTGTCGAGCCAGGAAGTCGACCAGATGTATGCCCAGTCCTATCAGCAAACGCTGGGTGAGGCGAGTGGCAAAGGCATGCTCGACAAGACCAGCGCCAACGCCAAGCGCGTGCAGGCGATTGCCAAGCGTCTGATCGCCCAGGCACCGACTTTCCGCCCGGATGCGGCGCAGTGGAAGTGGGAAGTGAACCTGATCAAAAGCGATGAGATGAACGCCAACTGCGGGCCTGGCGGCAAGATCTTTGTGTACAGCGCGTTGATCGACAACCTCAAACTCACCGATGACGAACTGGCTGCGGTGATGGGCCATGAAATCGCCCACGCCTTGCGCGAACACGGGCGTGAGGCCATGTCCAAGGCCTACGGCATCCAGATGGCGAAGCAGGGCGCGGGCGCCTTGTTTGGTTTGGGTCAGGACAGCCTGGCGTTGGCCGATACCGTGGCCAACTACGGCATGACCTTGCCCAACAGTCGCGCCAATGAAAACGAAGCGGACCTGATCGGTTTGGAGCTGTCGGCCCGGGCTGGTTATAACCCGAACGCCGCCATCACGTTGTGGAACAAGATGGCCAAGGCTTCGGAAGGCGCGCCACCGGAGTTCATGAGCACGCACCCGGCTTCCGACAGCCGAATCGCCTCGTTGCAGGCGGCGATTCCGAAGGTGATGCCGCTTTACCAGCAGGCCAAAAAGTCCTGATTGATCGTTCCCACGCTCTGCGTGGGAATGCCGCTCTGGACGCTCTGCGTCCGCTCTTAAAAGCGTGACGCAGAGCGTCACAGAATGCATTCCCACGCGGAGCGTGGGAATGATCAGGTCGGGCTAGATCCAGCCGCTGCTTTGCATGGCTTTGTACACCGCAACAATCGCCAGGATGAAAAACGCCGTAGCCGCCAGTCGACGAATCAAGGTCAACGGCAGTTTCTCCGCCGCGAAATTCCCCGCCAGAACCACCGGCACGTTGGCAATCAGCATGCCCAAGGTGGTGCCGATAATTACCAGCCACAGCTCAGGGTATTGCGCCGCCAGCATCACCGTGGCGATTTGCGTTTTGTCACCGATTTCTGCGAGGAAGAACGCAATCAGCGTGGTCAGGAACGGGCCGAACTTGCGCGTGGTACTGGCTTCGTCATCGTCGAGTTTGTCCGGCACCAAGGTCCATAGCGCCGTGGCACAGAAGCTCGCCGCGAGGATCCAGTGCAACACCGCATCCGAGAAGAAGCTGCCGAACCAGGCCCCAACGGCACCGGCGGCCGCATGGTTGGCCAGGGTCGCGGCGACGATGCCGGCGATGATCGGCCAGGGTTTGCGAAAGCGTGCGGCCAGGATGAGCGCGAGCAGCTGCGTCTTGTCGCCGATTTCGGCCAAGGCAACGATTGCGGTAGGAACGAGTAATGAATCCAGCATCAGGTAGGTTTCCAGGGGCGGGTCGACACGGCTATGACACGTACAGCCTTCCCGCCCCGGGTAAGGTGTGCGTGTCATAGGTCTTGTCAAACCCCGGTCCGTCTGTGCGGACTCCTGGGTCGCATACGCCATGGTCTGTTGACCAAGTATGTTGACGTATGCCGGACGAGCATGGCGCTCGTGGGAGACTACTCCCCTAGGACGGAGCGGATTCTGCCTAGGCAAAACCCATTCGGCAAGCCTTCTTTTTCAAAAAAACATCAGCCGCGTTTGGCACGATAAATGCGAAAACCATTGCCTTCGGCCTTGATTGCACACACGCCCAAGTGCTCTTCGATCAGCGGTTGGTACTTGAGGAAGCTGTTAGCGACCAAGCGCAGTTCGCCGCCTTTTGCCAGGTGTTTCGCCGCTTTTCGCAGCAAGTTTTCCGTAGCGAAATAATCCGTATGCACGCCGACATGGAACGGCGGGTTGCTCAAAATCGCGTTCAAACCCATCGGCGCTGCGTCGATACCGTCACCGGTCAATACCTCGGCTTCCAGGCCATTGGCCGCCAATGTGAGGCGACTGCTGGCCGCAGCAAAGGCATCCACGTCCAGCAGGGTTACCGTGTTATGCGGGTAGCGACGTTTGACCGCAGCTCCCAGTACACCGGCGCCGCAACCAAAGTCGAGCAGATGCCCGCTGGGCAACTTGTCCAGGTGCGCAAGCAGCAGCTCAGTGCCGCGATCCAAGCGGCCATGGCTGAACACGCCTGGCAGGCTCACCACCTTGAGCGGCCCTTCGGCCAATGGCACGTCGAACACTTGCGCCAGGCTTTCCAGCTCGACCGCTTGCGGGGCGTTGGCCACGGTGACTTGCCACAGCTGGCAATGCCGTGCGTTATCGAGTTTGCGCGGCTTGCCGAACGGGATCAGCTGCTTGGCGGCGCTTTCGATACCGCCTTTTTTCTCGCCGACCAGATACAACTCGGCGCCGGGCAGGCGCGCGGCCACGGCATTGAGCAGGTAGTCGGTGAGGTCCTTGGACTTAGGCAGGAAAATCACCGCCGCATCAAACCCTCGCTCGGGCACGTTCACGCCGAACTGGCTGCGCTCGGGGAAGCGCGCGTCGAGCGCCGCCTGGTCGCCGGCATGCCAGCTCCAGCCGTGGGCACTGGGCAGGCGGCCGAGCAAGTCGTCGGCGGGCAACCCTACCAGCAGCAGGTTGCCTTGAAAAAGTTCGGCCTGACGAAGCAGTACTTCACTGCGCGGATCCATGGTCTGCTCCTTGAAAAGGAGCGCAGTTTATCAACTGACGACGCGCAGCGGGGCGCCGCTGAAAAAGGTGCGGGCGTTTTCTGCCAATTGGCCGACGATGCGCTGCCGCGCTTCGCGACTGCCCCAGGCGTTGTGCGGCGTGACGATCAAGCGAGGAATATCACCGGCCAGCAGTGGGTTGCCATTCACTGGCGGTTCCACGCTCAGCACATCGGTGGCTGCGCCGCCCAGATGGCCGCTGCGCAAGGCGTCTGCCAGCGCCTGTTCGTTGATCAAGCCGCCGCGCGCGGTGTTGACGATAAACGCGCCAGGCTTGAGCAACGCCAGTTCGCGGGCGCCGATAAAGTCGCGGGTGTGTTCATTGAGCGGGCAGTGCAGGGTCAGCGCATCGACCTGCGCCAGCAGTTCGTCCAGCGGCACACGGTCGGCGCGGGCAGGTCGCCCGGGAATCGCGCCGAGCACCACGCGCATGCCAAACGCTTCGGCCAGGCGCGCCACAGCGCTGCCCAGTTCACCGTGGCCGAGCAGGCCAAGGGTTTTGCCTTGCAGCTCGACAATCGGGTAGTCCAGCAGGCAGAACTGCTTGGCCTCTTGCCATTTGCCGGCGGCGATATCCCGTTGATAGTCGTTCAAGCGTGTCGCCAGGTTGAGCAACAGCATGATCGTGTGCTGCGCCACCGACGGCGTGCCGTAACCCTGACAGTTGCTTACGGTAATGCCATGAGCGCGCGCGGCGGCGAGGTCAACGTTGTTGGTGCCGGTGGCCGATACCAGGATCAGCTTGAGTTCGGGGCAGGCCTGCAGGGTCTCGGCGTTGAGCGCGATCTTGTTGCTGATAGCCACTTGGGCGCCTTGCAGCCGTTCGATCACGTTCTGCGGCGTGGTGTGCGCGTACAGCTGCAGGTCGCTGAAGCTGTTGCGCAATGCGCTGAGGTCGAGGTCCCCCAGGTCCAGGGACGGGTGATCAAGGAAGACGGCGCGGCGATTGTTCGTCATCAACTGTACCTTTTGCGACAGGGTTCGAAGGCGTAATCTCCCGAGCCTATCAGATGAAATAATCAGTTACTTAATGGAGTGAGCATGTACGCCGCCGAGTTTTTGACCGTAGCCTTGATTCACTTGTTGGCGGTGGCCAGCCCCGGCCCGGATTTCGCTGTGGTGGTGCGCGAGAGTGTGACCCACGGCCGTCGCGCCGGGACCTGGACTGCGCTGGGTGTGGGCTCGGCGATTTTCCTGCACGTGGGGTACTCGTTGCTGGGCATTGGCTTGATCGTGTCGCAGTCCATCGTGCTGTTCAACGCGTTGAAATGGGCGGCGGCGGCGTACCTGCTGTACATCGGCTTCAAGGCCTTGCGCGCGCAACCGGCCAAGCCTGTTGCCGAGGGCGAGTTGCACCGTGAAGTGGGCGAACGCACCCCACGCGGGGCATTTACCGCAGGGTTTGTGACCAATGGCTTGAACCCCAAGGCCACGCTGTTCTTCTTGTCGCTGTTTACCGTGGTGATCAACCCGCACACGCCGCTGGCGATCCAGGCCGGTTACGGCCTGTACCTGGCGGTGGCGACGGCATTGTGGTTTTGCATGGTGGCTATGTTGTTCAGCCAGCAACGGGTGCGTGCTGGTTTTGCGCGGATGGGCCATTGGTTTGATCGGACGATGGGTGCGGTGTTGATTGCGATTGGCGTGAAGTTGGCCTTCACCAGCATGAAGTAAGCGAATTTCTTGAGTGACCACGGCTTAAAATGTGGGAGCGGGCTTGCTCGCGAATACGCAGTGTCAGTCACCGAATACCTAGGCTGATACACCGCCTTCGCGAGCAAGCCCGCTCGCACATTGGATCTCGGCTAGGCTCAAGTAATGGCGCAAAGCTAGCATTCACTGGCCTCTACAAATCATTCCTTTGGCTGATTTAGCTGACACATAAGCGCTCTACAGTGCAGGTCTTCAAGCCAAGACCGTGCAGTCAGATAAGGGATTAGTATGTTGCAGACCCGTGTTATTGCGCCCGCCGAAGGCGCTTACCAATACCCGCTGTTGATCAAACGCCTGTTGATGTCCGGGGCGCGCTACGAGAAGACCCGGGAAATCATCTACCGCGACAAACTGCGTTACACCTACCCGACCCTGATCGAGCGTGTTGCGCGCCTGGCCAATGTGCTGACTGAAGCCGGGGTCAAGGCCGGTGACACCGTCGCCGTGATGGACTGGGACAGCCACCGTTACCTGGAGTGCATGTTCGCCATCCCGATGATCGGCGCGGTCATCCACACCATCAATGTGCGTCTGTCGCCGGAACAAATCCTCTACACCATGAACCACGCCGAAGACCGCTTTGTGCTGGTCAACAGTGAGTTCGTGGGGCTTTACCAAGCTATCGCCGGGCAGTTGACCACGGTCGACAACACCCTGCTGCTCACCGACGGCGACTCGAAAACCGCCGAGCTGCCCAACCTGGTCGGCGAGTACGAAACCCTGCTGGCGGCCGCCAGCCCCAAATACGACTTCGAGGACTTCGACGAGCACTCCGTCGCCACCACTTTCTACACCACCGGCACCACCGGCAACCCCAAGGGTGTGTACTTCACCCACCGCCAGTTGGTGCTGCACACCATGGGTGTGGCGACCATCATGGGCAGTGTCGACAGCGTGCGTCTGTTGGGCACCAATGACGTGTACATGCCGATCACGCCGATGTTCCATGTGCACGCCTGGGGCCTGCCGTACGTGGCGACCATGCTCGGCTTGAAGCAGGTCTACCCCGGCCGCTACGACCCGGAATACCTGGTGGAGTTGTGGCGCAAGGAAAAGGTCACCTTCTCCCATTGCGTGCCGACCATCCTGCAAATGGTGCTCAATGCCAAGGCCGCCCAAGACGTGGATTTCGGCGGCTGGAAAATCGTCATCGGCGGCAGCGCGCTGAATCGCACGTTGTACGAAGCATCCAAAGCGCGGGGTATTCAACTGACCGCCGCGTACGGCATGTCCGAGACTGGGCCGCTGGTGTCCTGCGCCCACCTCAACGAAGAACTGGTGGCCGGCACCGAGGACGAGCGCACCACTTATCGCATCAAGGCCGGCGTGCCTGGTCCGTTGGTGGAGGCGGCGATTGTCGACAGCGAGGGCAACTTCCTGCCCGCTGACGGCGAGTCCCAAGGCGAGCTGGTGCTGCGTGCGCCGTGGCTGACCGAGGGCTATTACAACGAGCCGCATAAGGGCGCCGAGCTCTGGGAAGGCGGCTGGATGCACACCGGCGACGTGGCCACCCTCGATGCATTTGGCGTGATTGATATTCGTGACCGCATCAAGGACGTGATCAAGACCGGCGGCGAGTGGATCTCCTCCCTGGCCCTCGAAGACCTCGTCAGCCGTCACCCAGCGGTACGCGAAGTAGCGGTGGTGGGTATCGCCGACCCGCAGTGGGGCGAGCGCCCGTTTGCGCTGCTGGTGGTGCGTGATGGCCATGTGATAGGTGCCCGCGAGCTCAAGGAACACCTCAAGCCTTTTGTTGAGCTGGGCCATTTGAGCAAGTGGGCGATTCCAAGCCAGATCGCTGTTGTTACTGAAATTCCCAAGACCAGCGTAGGAAAACTCGACAAAAAACGTATCCGCATCGACATCATTGAATGGCAGGCCAACAACAGCACGTTCCTCTCTACCCTGTGAGGCCCCTCGCCGCGCCCGTCCGGGCGCGGCAATGCTCTATCTCGCGCCTTCACTTGTGATTTGCCAATTTTCAGCCATCCTTGCCTCGCCGGCCTTCGTCGGCGTGGCGAAAGGACTGTGGCAGACGGGTCGGTGATACAAATCACACTTTAGAGGGATCAAGCGGTACCCCCTGCTGGCTATAGTCCCTCTCAGAGTTTTTCAAGGATGTTGTGCTTCGAGCCATGGGGGCTCGGTTGCGGTTCGGCATTGGAATCGTTGTGTTCCGGCCGATACATGCATCCAGAAGACAAACTCACTGCCATAACAATAATGCACATGGAGTAGCGTCGATGACCTCAGTAAACCAGTTCTGGCGCCGGGCAAGACTGCCCTTGGCCGTCAGCCTCGCTTCTACGCTCGCCGGGCCCGCATTCGGCGTCAGTTTCAATATCGGTGAAATCGAAGGTAGCTTTGACTCATCCCTGTCGGTGGGGGCGAGCTGGTCGACTGCGGGTCGAAACAAGGACCTGATCGGCGTCAACAACGGTGGCAAGGGGTTGTCGCAAACCTCCGATGACGGCCACTTGAACTTTGACAAGGGTGATGCCTTCTCGAAGATCTTCAAAGGCATTCACGACCTTGAATTGAAATACGGCGACACCGGCATTTTTGTGCGTGGCAAGTACTGGTACGACTTCGCGCTGCAAAACGAAGACCTGGACTTCAAGAACGTCAGCAACAACAACCGTAAGGAGGGCGCCAAGTCCTCCGGCGGGCAGATCCTCGATGCCTTCATCTACCACAACTACACCATCGCCGATCAGCCGGGGAACGTGCGTTTCGGTAAGCAGGTGGTGAGTTGGGGTGAAAGTACGTTTATCGGTGGCGGTATCAACTCCATTAACCCGATAGACGTGTCCGCGTTCCGTCGCCCGGGGGCTGAAATCAAGGAAGGCCTGATTCCAGTCAACATGTTCTATGTGTCGCAAACGCTGACCGATAACCTGTCGGCGGAAGCGTTCTACCAATTGGAGTGGGACCAGACCGTTACCGACAACTGCGGCACCTTCTTCTCCCAGCCGGATGTGGTCTCCGACGGTTGCAGCGACAACCTGCGCTTGCTGGCCAAGCGCTCGACCATCGCTGCCACCGCGCCGGGGCGTGGGGCGCTCGCTCAATTCGCAGCGCGGGGTGTGGACACCAACGAAGAGGGCACGCTGGTGCGACGTGGCGGTGACCGCGATGCGCGTGACAGCGGCCAGTTTGGTGTGGCCATGCACTACAACTTCGAACCGCTGGACACCGAATTCGGTGCCTACTTCATGAATTACCACAGCCGTGCGCCGATTTTCAGTGCCACCGCGGCGCCTGCCTCCGCTTATGCGGTTGCACCCGCGTTCGGCACACTGGCTCCGGTGTTTATCGCGGGTAATTCCAAGTACTTTATCGAGTACCCGGAAGATATTCGTCTGTACGGCTTGAGCTTCTCCACCACATTGCCCACCGGTACGGCGTGGAGCGGTGAACTCAGCTATCGCCCTAACGCACCGGTACAGCTCAATACCACCGACATCCTTTATGCGGGTGTGAAAGACCTGGGCGGCGCCTTTTCGAACGCCTCCCTACTCAGCGGCGCCAAGGGCCAGGACCTGAACGGTTACCGTCGCAAGGAAATCACTCAGTTCCAGACCACACTGACGCACTTCTTCGATCAGGTGATGGGCGCCAGCCGTTTGACCCTCGTGGGTGAGGTGGGGGTGACACATGTGGGTGGGCTTGAAAGCAAAAACAAGGTTCGCTATGGCCGCGATCCAGTCTTCGGTCCTGGCGCTTTGCCGTCTACTGGCGGGCGTAACACCTGCGCGCAGATCCTCAACCCGTCCACCATCGGCGGCGCCGGCCCAGGCGCAGATGCCAGCAATGTCTCCAAATACTGCGACAACGATGGTTTCACCACGGCCACCTCCTGGGGCTACCGTGGTCGCGCCATCTGGGAATACCCGGACACGTTTGCCGGTGTAAACCTCAAGCCGAGCGTGGCCTGGTCCCACGACGTCAAAGGTTACTCGCCGGGCCCTGGCGGCAACTTCGAAGAAGGCCGCAAGGCTGTCAGCCTGGGTGTGGATGCCGAGTATCAAAACACCTATACCGTCGGCTTGAACTACACCAACTTCTTTGGCGGCAAGTTCAGCACCGTGGACGATCGTGACTTTATCGCCTTGAGCGCGGGCATGAACTTCTAAGCACACTCTCTTTAAAGCAGTCTGTTTTCAGGAAGAACCAGAACATGAAAATAACTAAAAGTCTGTTGCACGTGGGTGTGCTAGGGCTGTCGATCATGGCGGGTAGCGTCATGGCGGCAGTCTCGGCGGATGAAGCCGCCAAGCTGGGCACGACCCTGACCCCGATGGGCGCTGAAATGGCCGGTAACGCCGCCGGTACCATCCCGAAATGGTCGCCACTGCCCACCAATGCCGGTGCTGTGGATGCCCGGGGTTTCCTAGCTAACCCGTATGCCAGCGAACAACCGCAGTTCACCATCACCGCGCAAAACGTCGAGCAGTACAAAGACAAGCTGGCACCTGGGCAGTACGCGATGTTCAAGCGGTACCCGGACACCTTCAAGATGCCGGTCTACCCGACTCATCGCGGCGCCACGGTGCCGGCTGACGTGTTCGCCGCGATCAAGAAGAACGCCACCAACACCAACCTGGTGTCCGGCGGCAACGGCCTGGAAAACTTCGAAACCGCGATTCCATTCCCCATCCCGAAAAGTGGTGTGGAAGTTATCTGGAACCACATCACCCGTTATCGCGGTGGCAGCGTGACTCGCTTGGTAACCCAGGCCACGCCGCAAACCAACGGCTCGTTCAGCCTGGTGTACTTTCGCGACCAGTTCGTGTTCCGCGACAAGATGAAGGACTACGACCCGAAAAACCCGGGCAACGTATTGTTCTACTTCAAGCAGCAAGTGACCGCGCCGGCACGTCTGGCCGGTGGTGTGCTGCTGGTGCACGAAACGCTGGACCAGGTCAAAGAGCCACGTTCGGCGTGGGTCTACAACGCCGGCCAACGCCGTGTGCGGCGGGCGCCGCAAGTGTCCTATGACGGGCCGGGCACGGCGGCCGACGGCCTGCGCACGTCCGACAACCTCGACATGTACAACGGTGCACCGGACCGCTACGACTGGAAGCTGGAAGGCAAGAAAGAAATCTACATCGCCTCCAACAGCTACAAGATCGACGACCCGAAGCTCAAGTACGCCGACATCATCAAGGCCGGCCACATCAACCAGGACCTCGCCCGCTACGAGCTGCGCCGCGTCTGGCACGTAGTCGCCACCCTGAAGGAAGGCCAGCGCCACATCTACGCCAAGCGTGACTTCTTCATCGACGAAGACACCTGGCAAGCGGCGGTGATCGACCACTACGACGGCCGCGGCCAACTGTGGCGCGTCGCCGAAGCGCATGCCGAGAACTACTACGACAAGCAAGTGCCGTGGTACGCCATCGAAACCCTCTACGACCTGCAGTCCGGCCGCTACCTGGCCTTGGGCATGAAGAACGAAGAGAAACAGGCGTATGACTTCGGCTTCACCGCCACCACCAGCGACTTCACCCCAGCAGCCTTGCGCCAGGATGGTGTTCGCTAAGCCGCACTCGCTCGACAATGTGGGAGCTGCCTTGCACAAGGAAGCTCCCACATTTTTTGTCGCAGTTCTTTTTCAGTCAAATGTTGCAAAGATCTACAAACCTGCCGCTTTTACCGCTAGTCTGCGGACATCTGCAATGCCGACAACAGCCTTCTACAAGAGCCCGGCGATGACTGATCTGTCCCGAATCCAAGGGCCTGCAAGTGCGGTAATTCCAACCTTGGAAGCGCGCTTCTACAGGCCACCGTTGCCTGACGGCTATGTGCTGCGCCCGCGCCTGTGCGAACGGCTGAGTGCGGGGCTTGCGGGGCGATTGTTATTGGTCAGTGCCCCGGCCGGGTTCGGCAAGAGTTCGTTGGCGGTGGAGTTCTGCCAGAGTTTGCCGGCGCATTGGCAAAGCTTGTGGCTGGGCCTGAGCCCACGCGATGGCGACCCCGGCCGTTTCCTCGAGCGCCTGCTCGACGGCTTGCAACACTACTTCCCGCAACTCGGCGCCCAATCCCTGGGCCTGCTGAAAATGCGCCAGCGTCACCAACCCTTTGCCTTTGAAGAATGGCTCGACGGCCTGCTCGATGAGTTGACGCTGCACCTGTCCACGCGCGCGCCGCTATTGTTGGTGCTGGATGACTACCACCTGGCCCAGGGACCGGTGCTGGATCGCTGCCTGCAGTTTTTCCTCAACCATTTGCCGGATGGGCTGGTGGTCATGGTCACCAGCCGTCAGCGTCCGGACTGGCATCTGGCGCGGCTGCGGCTGTCGCGGCACCTGCTGGAGTTGCACGAACAAGACCTGCGCCTGACCCATGACGAATCGCTGGCTGTGCTGGATCGACACAGCAGTTCGTTGCGCGGCGAGGCGCTGGACAACCTGATCCGGCGCAGTGAAGGGTGGGTGGCCGGCCTGCGTTTCTGGCTGTTGGCCGTGTCCGAAGCGGGCAATGAAAGTGCGTTGCCGCAAAGTTTGCACGGTGGCGAAGGGCTGATTCGTGATTACCTGCTCGAAGAGGTTATCGACTGCCTGCCGGTTGAAGTTCAAGCGTTCCTGTACGACACCGCGCCCCAGGATCGTTTTTGCAGTCAATTGTGCGACGCCGTGCGCGAGGCTCACGACAGCGCCGAGATCCTGCGGTATCTGTTGGCCCATCAAGTATTTCTGGTGCCGCTGGATGAACAAGGCCACTGGTACCGTTATCACCACCTGTTTTCCGACCTGCTGCGCACCCGCCGCGCCAGCAACGCTACTTTGCCGATTGCCAGCCTGCACCTGCGGGCCTGCCGCTGGTTCAACGCCCAGGGGTTGATCGACGAAGCCGTGGAGCAGGCGTTGCGCGCCGGCCACCTCGATGTGGCCGCCAACTTGGTGCAGAACCTGTCGGAGGAGCAACTGCTGGCCGAACAGAATGTCGGCATGCTGCTGCGCTGGAAGATGGACCTGCCCGACAGTCTGCTGATCAGCACGCCGCGTTTGATCGTGCTGTACAGCTGGGCCTTGGGGCTGGCCTGCCAGTTGGATGCAGCCGAAGAGTTGTCCGGTTACCTCAGCCGCTTCCTGCCGGCGCCGTCGGCCACTGCGCAAAAATCGATGTTGGCCCAATGGCTGGCGCTGAGCGGGATCATCGCCCGTGGGCGCGGCGACCGCGAGTTGACCCAGCGTTATTGCAGCGAGGCGTTGGAAAGCCTGCCGCACAAACGCTACGGCCAGCGCCTGATGTGCCTGTCGACCCTGTCCAACCTGGCCATCGTCGATGCCGACCTGTGGCGCGCCCGTGGTTTGAATCGCGAATCGCTGGAGCTGGCGCAACGCGTCGGCAACCCGTTGTTTGAAGCCCTGGCCCATTACGACCGCGCGCGAGTGTTGCAGGCGCGCGGCGAAATCCTTCGCTCGCTGGACGAAGTGCGCCAGGGCCTGCAACGCCTGCACGGCCTTGCGCCTCAGCGGCTCTACGCCGTGCGCGCACGGTTGTCGCTCTACGAAGGCTACTTGCTGTTGGTGCGTTATCAGCCCGAAGCCGGCCTGGCGCGTTTGCGTGCCGGCCTCAGCGAGGCCCGCGCCTGTCGGGATATCAGTGTGCTGATCGGGCATTGCGTGATTGCCAACTTCGAAGGGCGGCGCGGTGATTTTGCCAGGGCCTTTGCCGAACTTGCCGAGGCCGAGCGCTTGATGCACATCTGGGACGTGCCGCCGATCTACTACCTGGCGATGATCACCCTGATCAAATGCGAATTGTGGTTGGCTCAAGGCCGTACCGACCTCGCCGATGCCTGGTTGACGCGTCTGGGGCAGACCTATAATGGCGAGCACGCCGCTGCGGCGCCGGAGTTCCACCCACATTTGCCGCAACACATCGGGCTGCAACAGGCGGCGTTGGATGCGATTCGCCATCAACCGGCTGCGGCCCTGCAACGCCTCGAAGAGCTGGCGCAGCAGGCACACAACAGCGGGCGCCAGATGATTGCGCTGATGGCCCTGACACAGCAGGCGCACCTATTGCTGGCGTGTGGCCAGGAAGCCAAGGCGCGGCCAATCATGGCCCAGGCGCTTGAGGCGGGCGCTGGCGGCGCGCTGCAACCGTTCCAGCGCTTGCTGGAAAGCTACCCGGACTGGATGCGCGAGCAACTGGGCAAAGACCCGCAGGGTGTGTTGAGCCAGAGCCTGTTGGCGCTGCTGCCGGTGGTGGCCGCCGTCGAGACCTCGCCCACGCACGAAACCCTCAGCACCCGCGAGCTGGCGGTGCTGCAACTGATCGCCCAAGGCTGCTCAAACCAGGAGATCAGCAATCAGTTGTTCATCTCCCTGCACACGGTGAAAACCCACGCCAGCCACATCAACAGCAAGCTGGGCGTGGAGCGCCGCACCCAGGCGGTGGCGCGGGCCAAGACGATGGGCTTGCTGGCCTGATAGCCGATCTGCTTTCCTGTGGGCGCTGGCTTGCCTGGGATGGCATCAACGCTGCGTGCCTGATGTCTCCAATCGTCCGTATCGCAGCATAGGTATCTACACATCTTTTTATGGGTTGAATGCTTTGGTTGTCGCGGGGGCGCTGGGTACATATCCGTTATTTGGGTAACGGCGGCTATGGGTTCCGCTCTTACAGCGGGTCACTTTTGAAAGAGCGCAAAAGTAACCAAAACGCTCTTGCCCCACCACTCGGCACCTCGCTTAGGCTCGGTGTGCCCTCACGCAGGCTTTGGACCGTGGGCCGCCGCGATGGGCCATCCTTGGCCCATCGCGGCTAACCCGGCGTCCTGCCGGGTTACCCCCGCTCCAAAGCCTGCGTTCGGCCAGCGTGGTTTAACGGGGCGCCTAAGATCAAAACAGATCAAAAGCAAGAGCACGGCGGCCTAGTAGCCGACCTGAGTGGTTAAATCAAAAGCAAAGCAGAGGCGGCCTGACAGCCGACCTGATATTTGAAACTGAACTCAATCTAATGTGGGAGATTCTATGGTTGAGGGGAAGCCTCCAAAACCGCTTTTGACTGGTATTCGCTCTGATTTTTCATGAGTGAAAACGCAATACGTGCCAGCTTGCGGGCGATGATGACCAGGGCCTGAGTCGTTTTCAGGCCCCTGGCCAGGTAACCTTCATACAGCGGCTTCCAAGCTTTTGACCTGATGC
>NZ_UYXQ01000101.1 GCF_900624995.1 Pseudomonas antarctica | reverse complement strand
GCCCCACCACTCGTTGCCTCGCCTAGGCTCGGCATGCCAGAACGAAGGCTTGAATCCGTGGGCCGCCGCCATGGGCCATCCTTGGCCCATCGCGGCTAACCCGGCGTCCTGCCGGGTTACCCACGGATTCAAGCCTGCGTTCGGCCATCGTGGTTTAACGGGGCGCCTCAGATCAAGATCAAGATCAAGATCAAAAGCAAGAGCACGGCGGCCTAGTAGCCGACCTGAGAGGTTGAAGCAAAAGCAGGGCAAAAGCACAGCAGAAGCAGATCTGCTTTTCTGTGGGAGCTGGCTTGTCGGATCGCCGCACCGCTGCGATGTAGACACCTGGGTCCATCAGGTACACCGAGTTGATGCCATCGCAGGCAAGCCAGCTCCCACATTTGATTGAGTTCAGTTTCAGAGATCAGGTCGGCTGTCAGGCCGCCTTGGCTTCGCTTTTGATCTTGATCTGAGGCGCCCCGTTAAACCACGCTGGCCGAACGCAGGCTTTGGAGCGTGGGTAAACCGGCAGGAAGCCGGTTTAGCCGCGATGGGCCAAGGATGGCCCATCGCGGCGGCCCACGGTCCAAAGCCTGCGTGAGGGCACACCGAGCCTAGGCGAGGTGCCGAGTGGTGGGGCAAGAGCGTTTTGGTTACTTTTGCGCTCTTTCAAAAGTGACCCGCTGTAAGAGCGGAACCCATAGCAGCCGTTACCCAAATAACGGATATGCACCCAGCGCCCCCGCAGCAACCAAAGAATTCAACCCATAAAAAGATGTGTAGATACCTATGCCGCGATGACGTCGGCCCAGCAAACATGGATGTTGACTGACCCACCGCTTTCGCGGCCAAGCCCGCTCGCCAAAAGAAGCTCGCCAGCCAAAATCGGCCTGCTCATCACAAACGCGCGCGCAATCAGGGATTTTCCAAATCATGCCCCAACGACTGGATAAACAACGAAAACAGCTCCGGTTGTGACGAAATATCCAGCTTCGCGTACAGATGTCGCCGGTGCACTTTCACCGTGTCCGGCGAGATCTTCAGGCGCTCGGCCATGGCCTTGGACGAGAACCCGCGCAGCACCAGGCGGGCCACTTCGAGTTCGCGGTCCGAGAGCACGCCACTGCCGAAATGGCTCAGTGCATCCCTGATCTGGCTGTCCATGGCTGGCGCACGCTGTGTGCTTTGCTGCCAATGCTGCTGCATCAACGGCAGCACCCAGGCCGCCAGCGTGGTCATAAGCCCGGTTTCCTCCAAGCGGAAGCGGCGCTGCATGCCCAACGACAACGACAAGGTCCCCGCACCCGGCAATTGCAGGATGAACTGCACCTCGTCTTCCAGCACGTTGTCGTGGAAGTAGTTGAGGAAGTACTCACTCTGGCGAAAATGGTCAGGCGCGACTTCCTCCAGGCGATACACACCGCTGGCATAGCCTTCGCGGCAGGCCTGGTAAAACGGGTCGAGCAAATACAGGCCATTGAGGTACACCAGCATCGACGCCGGCTTGCTGCTGGGCTGGGCGTCGTATTCTTCCAGGGCTTGGGGCGGGCCATCCAGCGGATAGAAAATCGCCAGCGCGTTATCGAACGGCAGGCATTGGTGCAGCAACAGCACCAGTTGCTTCCAGAACCGCTCGGTGCCGATGTGCGCGACCGTGCGGCCCAGGCCCGCGTGCATGCCGACTTCTCTGAACAGGCTCATGTGACAGGCTCTCGCCAGCAAAAGATCAGCCAAGGGTTCGGCTTTTAGCGAGTACCGTCAAGGGGAGTACGCCAATAGGGGAATTGGCCTGCATAAACGCAACGTTTACTTTTGCCAGCATCCAGTGGGAAACATATCCCGCAAAAGCCCGACCTTTCGTTTCTGCCTCCTACCAAAAACAACGACAGAGGATAACGATATGAGTGCTTCCCCCGCGCCAGACGGCGTGCTCAAACCCACCCTAAGCGTTTTCGATGTAGTCGCCATCACCGTGTCAGCGGTGACGCCGGCCAGTTCCGTATTCGTAATTGCGCCGTTTGCCATCCAGCAAGCGGGCAGTGGTGTATTCCTGGCGTTTGTGATGGCCGCCGTGCTCGCGCTGATGTTCGCCTTCTGTTACGCCGAACTTGGCCGCGCGCACAACAGCGCCGGTGGTGAGTATGTGTATGCCAAGCGCGTGTTTGGCGGCATGGCCGGTTATGCGACGTTTTTGACCGTGCTGGTGATGTTGCTGTTTATCCCGCCAGTCTTGGCCACGGGGGCGGCGACCTACCTGAACAATGCCCTGGGGACTAAATTCGACTCACAAACCGTCGCCTTGGTGATCGTGGTGAGCAGCTACGCCCTGGGCATCCTCAATATCAAGCTCAACGCTTGGATCACCGGCACGTGCTTGCTGCTGGAAGTCGCGGCGTTGCTGGTAATCGTGTTTATCGGCTTCGGCAATCCGGTACAGCCGGTCAGCGTGTTGTTGGCGCCGCAAATCGTCGAAAACGGCGTGTTGCACCTGGCGCCGTGGGGGTTGGTGATTGGTGCGGTCGGTATCGGTTTGTTTTCGTACAACGGTTATGGCCCGGCCGTGTTGTTGGCCGAAGACATGAAGTGCGGCGGCAAAGGCGTGCACAAAGCCGTGTTGTGGTCCCTGGGGTTGGTGGTGGTGATCGAATTGGTGCCCATCACCGCACTGTTGATCGGCGCGCCCTCGTTGAGTGCCATGATCAGCAGCCCGGACCCTATCGGCTACCTGCTGACCAGTCACGGCAATGAAACCTTGTCGCGACTGGTCAGCGCAGGGATCTTCCTGTCGGTGTTCAATGCGATTGTCGCGATCGTTATCCAGATTGGCCGCGTGGTGTTCAGCAGTGGCCGCGATGCGTTGTGGACGCCGCGCATCAACAAGCTGTTCACGCGCATTCACCCGCGCTGGGATTCACCGTGGCTGGCGACCTTGTTCCTGGCCATTCCGTCGGCATTGTTGAGTTTCAGCTCCAATCTGGCAGACCTGACGTCCTTCACCGTATTACTGATTATCCTGGTGTACCTGGCGGTGGCCTTGTGCGCCTTGATGAGCCGCGTGCTGCTGCGTGATCGCGACCATCCCTATCGCATGCCGTTGTGGCCGCTGCCGGCGGTGTTGGCCGTGCTGGGCGCCGGTTATCTGCTGGTGACCTTGATCTACGCGGCGTCGGTGCGCGACATCATGGTCATCATCGGCGTACTGGCGTTGTCGGTGATTTTGTATTGCATCAGTGGCCGGTTGAGTCCGGCGTATCAAAAACTGTAAGGAGTGGTTATGCGTGCACGTCAAATGGGCATCACGTTGGGGCTGGGCACGCCCGGCGAATTGAATGCCATCACCGATGTTCCCGGTGTGCGGGTCGGCCACAGTACGCTCAAGACGCGTATTGACGGCAAACAGGTGCGCACCGGCGTCACGCTGGTGCAGCCGCGCGCGGGTGAGGCGCGCCAGCAACCGTGTTTTGCCGGCTACCACGTCCTCAATGGCAATGGCGATGCCACCGGCCTTGAGTGGATCAGCGAGGCGGGGCTGCTGACCACGCCGGTGGCGATCACCAACACCCACAGCATCGGCATTGTGCGCGACACCTTGATCGCCCTGGAGCGCGAGCGCCTGGCGGACCCGGCGGTGTATTGGTGCATGCCGGTCGTGATGGAAACCTACGACGGGACGCTCAACGATATTTGGGGCCAGCACGTGAAGCCTGAACACGTGCGTGAAGCGCTGGACAACGCTGACAGCGGCCCGGTGCAGGAGGGCGCGGTGGGCGGCGGCACCGGGATGATCTGCCATGAGTTCAAGGGCGGCATCGGCACGGCGTCGCGGCGTCTGCCAGCAGAGCAGGGCGGCTGGACCGTCGGCGCGCTGGTGCAGGCCAACCACGGCAAGCGTCAGGAGCTGCGGGTCGATGGCTACCCGGTGGGCCGCCACTTAATGGGCATTGCTTCACCGTTCACCGAGCGTGGTACGCCGGGCATGGGCTCGATTGTGGTGATCATCGCCACCGATGCGCCGTTATTACCGCACCAGTGTCAGCGCCTGGCGCAGCGCGCCTCCATTGGCATTGCGCGCACGGGTGGCGGCACCGAGGATTCCAGCGGCGACCTGTTCCTGGCGTTCGCCACCGGCAACCAGGGCCTGCCAGCGGCGGATTACGGGCGCAAAGGCTTGCCGCTGAGCACTGCGTTGCAGATGGTCAATAACGATCATATTTCGCCGCTGTTCAGCGCGGCGGCGGAGGCGGTGGAGGAGGCGATCATCAATGCCATGCTGGCCGGCGAGGACATGAGCACCGACGAAGGCGTCAAGGTGCCGGGGCTTGCGAGCGAGACATTATTAGCCGCATTACACAAGAGCGGCTGGAGTGTGGCCCGGTAATAGGGGACAACAATAATTAACAGCCTAAGTAGTGGCTCTTTAATGTCGCTAATGACACCGTGACAATATATTGGATCCATTCCTCAAGTGCGCCGCTCAAGTAGAGCGGCTTTAGGGGTATTTAATATTTAAATACCACCGAGACTGCAGCGGATGAATAAAAGCAATTGTCCCCAATAAACGCTGCCCACGACTTCCTTAAGTAGAATCTGCGTCACATTTTCGCTGCGGAAATATGTGTAGACGAAAGATTTCAAGTTGTGTCAGTTTCGATACGCCTTCAAAAGAGGTGAGTGATGGGACGATCTCGCCCGCGAGGTTCCTATCGACCAACGACTGATGCACTTGCAAACAAGGAAGTACGTTTATGTCAAAAGTAAAAGACAAAGCTATTGTATCTGCCGCGCAAGCTAGCACTGCTTACTCGCAAATCGATAGTTTTAGCCATCTGTATGACCGTGGCGGCAACCTCACGGTGAATGGCAAACCCTCCTTTACCGTGGACCAGGCAGCGGACCACCTGCTGCGTGATGGTGCCTCGTACAAGGACGTGAACCACAACGGCAAGATCGATCTGACCTACACGTTCCTCACCTCGGCCAGCTCGGCGACCATGAACAAACATGGTATCTCCGGGTTCAGCCAGTTCAACGCCCAGCAGAAAGCACAGGCCGTATTGGCCATGCAATCCTGGGCGGACGTCGCCAACGTGAGCTTTACCGAAAGGGCCTCGGGCGGTGACACACACATGACCTTCGCCAACTACAGCGGTGGCCAGGCTGGCGCTGCGGCCTTCGCTTACCTGCCCGGCACCGGCGCAGGCTACGACGGCATCTCGTGGTACCTGACCAACAACAGCTACACGCCGAACAAGACCCCGGACGTGAACAACTACGGCCGGCAGACCCTGACCCACGAAATCGGCCACACCCTGGGCCTGGCTCACCCTGGCGACTACAACGCCGGGACCGGCAACCCTACGTACAGAGACGCGGACTATGGACAGGACACGCGTGGCTACAGCGTCATGAGTTACTGGAGCGAGAGCAACACCAACCAGAACTTCACCAAAGGCGGCGTCGAAGCTTACGCCTCGGGCCCGCTGATCGACGACATCGCCGCGATCCAGAAGCTCTACGGCGCCAACTACAGCACCCGTGCCGGTGATACCACCTACGGTTTCAACTCCAACACCGGGCGTGATTTCTACAGCGCCACCTCCAATGCCGAGAAGCTGGTGTTTTCGGTATGGGACGGTGGCGGCAACGACACCCTGGACTTCTCCGGCTTCACCCAGAACCAGAAGATCAACCTCAATGAAGGCTCGTTCTCAGACGTTGGCGGCCTGGTGGGCAACGTGTCCATCGCCAAGGGCGTCACTGTCGAGAACGCGTTCGGCGGTTCGGGCAACGACCTGATCATTGGTAACAACGCAGCCAACGTGATCAAAGGCGGTGCCGGCAACGACATCATCTACGGCGGTGGGGGTGCGGACCAACTGTGGGGCGGCGCCGGCAATGACACCTTCGTGTTTGGTGCCAGTTCCGATTCCAAACCAGGTGCTGCCGACAAGATCTTTGACTTCACCTCAGGTTCGGACAAGATCGACCTGTCCGGTATCACCAAAGGTGCAGGCTTGACCTTCGTCAATGCGTTCACCGGCCACGCCGGCGACGCGGTGCTGAGCTATGCCTCGGGTACTAACCTGGGCACCTTGGCCGTGGACTTCTCCGGGCACGGCGTGGCGGATTTCCTCGTCACCACCGTTGGCCAGGCGGCGATCAGCGACATCGTAGCGTGATGTAAAGCGCGCGGCGCTGCGGCGCCGCGCTCTAGGATGGAGCAGAAGATGCCGCGTTTTTCCCATTTGATCGCCTGTGCGTCACAGGTGTTGTTCGTCTCGGCAGGAGCCCAGGCTATGGCTAGCAGTCTTGTTTTACCCACCACCGCCCAGTTGGCCGGCCACTGGCAGTTGCACCAGCAGGATCAAGTGTGCGCGCTGGACCTGTTGGACCAGCCGAACGCGCTGGCCGGTGATGTCGCCTGCGCAGAACAATGGCTGGGGGATAAACCCCTGACGTGGTTGCCGACCCCGGACGGCATCTGGCTAATGAACGCCCAAGACAGCGGCATTATCCATTTGAACCGTGAAAAAGGCGGTGAATATAAAGGCCACACGGCGTCGATACCGGAAGTTGTACTGCAACGAGCACCTTAATTAAAAGTTATAAGCATATAACTCGATTTTAATAGTTGACCGCCCTTATTCAGGGTTTGGGCAACTGTTGCGCGTAATTCGGTTCAGGGAAGATCAGACAATATGGCGAAGTCCCATGCGGTTGCGCCCTTATTCAGGGCGTTGGGTGAATACAAGAGTATTTTGATCAGCATCGGCTTTTTCACCGCATTGATTAATCTGTTGATGCTGGTGCCGTCGATTTACATGCTGCAAGTGTATGACCGTGTGTTGTCCTCCCAGAATGAAACCACCCTGGTGATGTTAACGCTGATGGTCGTGGGTTTCTTCGCGTTTATCGGCACGCTGGAAGTCATTCGCAGTTTTATCGTGATCCGTATCGGCAGCCAGTTGGAGCGGCGTTTCAACTTGCGCGTGTACAAGGCCGCGTTTGAACGCAACCTGCAACGCGGGCAGGGGCACGCCGGGCAATCCTTGGGCGACCTGACCGCGATCCGCCAATTCATTACGGGGCCTGCGCTGTTCGCGTTTTTTGATGCGCCATGGTTTCCCATCTACCTGTTCGTGATTTTCCTCTTCAACGTGTGGCTCGGCGTATTGGCCACGGCGGGGGCGGTGCTGCTGATCGCACTGGCCTGCTTGAACGAATACCTGACCAAAAAGCCGTTGGGCGAGGCGGGCACGTTTTCCCAGCAATCGACCCAGTTGGCCACCAGCCATTTGCACAACGCCGAGACGATCCAGGCCATGGGCATGCTCGGCGCGTTGCGCAAGCGCTGGTTCGCGGTGCATGCGCAATTTCTCGGCTATCAGAACAAGGCCAGCGACACCGGTTCGGTGATCACCTCGCTGAGCAAGTCCTTTCGCCTGTGCCTGCAATCGTTGGTGCTGGGCCTGGGCGCTTTCCTAGTGATCAAAGGCGATATGACCGCCGGCATGATGATCGCCGGCTCCATTCTCATGGGCCGCGTGCTCAGCCCCATCGACCAGTTGATTGCGGTGTGGAAGCAGTGGAGTTCGGCAAAATTGGCGTACCAGCGGCTCGACGAGCTGCTGCGTGAATTCCCGCCGGAAGTCGAACACATGGCGCTGCCTGCGCCCAAGGGCCAGGTCAGTTTCGAACACGTCAGCGCGGGCCCGCCCGGACGGCGCATGGCGACCTTGCAGCAGGTGAGTTTCAACCTCGGTGCGGGCGAAGTGCTCGGCGTGCTCGGTGCGTCGGGCTCGGGTAAATCCACCCTGGCCCGCGTGCTGGTAGGCGTGTGGCCGACCCTGGCCGGCACCGTGCGCCTGGACGGTGCGGACATTCACCGCTGGGACCGTGACGACCTCGGCCCGCACATCGGCTACTTACCCCAGGACATCGAACTGTTCAGCGGCAGCATCGCCGACAACATTGCGCGGTTTCGCGACGCCGACCCCCAGCTTGTGGTGCAAGCGGCGCAACAGGCCGGTGTGCATGAACTGATCCTGCGCCTGCCGCAAGGCTACGACACTGTGCTCGGCGACAACGGCGGCGGCCTGTCCGGTGGCCAGAAGCAACGCGTGGCCCTGGCCCGCGCGCTGTACGGCGGGCCACGTTTGATCGTGCTGGATGAGCCCAACTCCAACCTCGACACCGTCGGCGAAGCCGCACTGGCCAGCGCCATCGTGCAAATGAAAGCCCAGGGCAGCAGCGTGGTGTTAGTGACCCACCGCTCCTCGGCACTGGCCCAGGCCGACAAGTTGCTGGTGCTCAGCGAAGGCCACTTGCAGGCCTTCGGCCCCAGCCAGGAAGTGCTGCGCGCCTTGTCGGGCCAGCCGCAGGAAGCACCCCGAGAAAAGGCCGGTGTGAGCCTTAGTCGTCAGTACCAAGCCGGAAGGAATCCAGGCGCATGAGCAGCCTTACTGTTGAGCCTCGTTTTGAACAACGCGACGCCGGTTTTTTCGTAAAAATGGGCTGGCTGCTGACCATTGTCGGCGCCGGAGGCTTCTTCCTCTGGGCCAGCCTGGCCCCGCTGGACCAAGGCATCCCGGTGCAGGGCACGGTGGTGGTGTCGGGCAAGCGCAAGGCCGTGCAAACCTTCAGCGCCGGTGTGGTCAGCCGGATCCTGGTGAAGGAGGGCGAGTGGGTCAAACAGGGCCAGCCGTTGTTTCGCCTCGACCAGACCCAGAATCAGGCCGATGTGCAATCGCTGCAAGCCCAGTACCGCATGGCCTGGGCCAGCGTGGCGCGTTGGCAGAGCGAGCGCGACAACCGTTCCAGCATCACCTTTCCGGCCGAGCTGAGCGCCAACCCCGAGCCGGCCCTGGCGCTGGTGCTGGAAGGCCAACGCCAACTGTTCAGCAGCCGTCGCGAGGCGTTTTCCCGCGAACAAGCCGGGATTCGCGCGAATATCGACGGCGCCACTTCGCAACTCAATGGCATGCGCCGCGCCCGCAGCGACTTGGCCGCCCAGGCTCAATCCCTGCGCGATCAACTGGCTAACCTGCAGCCTCTGGCCGACAACGGCTATATCCCGCGCAATCGCTTGCTCGATTACCAGCGCCAACTGTCCCAGGTACAACAGGACCTGGCGCAGAACACTGGGGAAAGCGGCCGCGTGGAGCAGGGCATCCTTGAATCGCGCCTCAAGTTGCAGCAGCACAGCGAGGAGTATCAGAAGGAAGTGCGCAGCCAACTGGCCGACGCACAACTGCGCAGCCTGACGCTGGAGCAGCAACTGACTTCGGCCGGTTTCGACCTGCAGCACAGCGAAATCAACGCGCCGGCCGATGGCATTGCGGTCAACCTCAGCGTGCACACCGAAGGCGCCGTGGTGCGTGCCGGTGAAACCCTGCTGGAAATCGTGCCGCAGGGCACGCGCCTGGAAGTCGAAGGGCATTTGCCGGTGCACTTGGTGGACAAGGTCGGCACGCACTTGCCGGTGGATATACTCTTCACCGCCTTCAATCAGAGCCGCACGCCGCGTGTGCCGGGCGAAGTCAGCCTGATCTCCGCCGACCAGATGCTCGATGAAAAAACCGGCCAGCCGTACTACGTGCTGCGCACCACGGTTAGCGAGGCCGCACTGGAAAAACTCCATGGCCTGGTGATTAAACCGGGCATGCCCGCCGAGATGTTCGTGCGCACCGGCGAGCGCTCCTTGCTCAATTACCTGTTCAAGCCGCTGCTCGATCGCGCCGGCTCTGCGTTGACTGAGGAATGAGCATGAAACCTGTGTTCATTTCACTGATGTTGATTTGCGGCTCTGCCCAAGCCGCCATGGGCCCGTTTGACGTGTATGAGCAAGCCTTGCGCAACGATCCGGTGTTTCTCGGCGCGATCAAAGAGCGCGACGCCGGCCTGGAAAACCGCACCATCGGCCGTGCGGGGCTCTTGCCCAGGCTGTCCTACAACTACAACAAGGGCCGCAACAACTCCGAGGCGCATTTGCCGGACGGGCGCGGCGGTACGTACCGCGACGACCGCAACTACAACAGCTACGGCTCGACTTTCAGCCTGCAACAGCCGTTGTTCGACTACGAAGCCTATGCCAACTACCGCAAGGGCGTGGCCCAGTCGCTGTTTGCCGATGAAAGCTTTCGCGACAAGAGCCAGGCGTTGCTGGTGCGAGTGCTGAGCTATTACACCCAGGCGTTGTTCGCCCAGGACCAGATCGACATCGCCCGCGCGAAAAAGAAGGCCTTCGAGCAACAGTTCCAGCAAAACTAGCACCTGTTCCAGCAGGGCGAGGGCACGCGCACCGACATTCTCGAAGCCGAATCGCGGTATGAGCTGGCCACCGCCGAAGAGATCCAGGCGCTGGATGAGCAGGACGCGTCCTTGCGCGAACTGGGCGCGTTGATCGGCGTGCAGAGCGTCAACATCCAAGACCTGGCGCCGCTGAACCAAAGCTTCTCCGCCTTCACGCTGACCCCGGCCAACTACGACACCTGGCATGAACTGGCGATCAGCAATAACCCCACGCTCGCCTCCCAGCGTCAGGCCGTGGAAGTGGCGCGTTACGAAGTGGAGCGCAATCGCGCGGGGCACCTGCCGAAGATCACCGCGTATGCCAGCGCGCGTCAGCAGGAGTCCGACAGCGGCAACACTTACAACCAGCGCTATGACACCAACACCATTGGCATTGAAGTCAGCATGCCGTTGTATGCCGGTGGCGGCATTTCGGCGTCCACCCGCCAGGCCAGTCGCGGCATGGAACAGGCCGAGTACGAGCTGGAAGGCAAGACCCGCGAAACCCTGATCGAGCTGCGCCGCCAGTTCAGCGCCTGCCTTTCCGGGGTGAGTAAATTGCGCGCATACCAAAAAGCCCTGACCTCGGCCGAGGCGCTGGTGGTGTCGACCAAGCAAAGCATCCTCGGTGGCGAGCGGGTCAACCTCGATGCGCTGAACGCCGAGCAGCAGCTGTACACCACTCGTCGCGACCTGGCCCAGGCGCGTTACGACTACCTGATGGCCTGGACCAAATTGCACTACTACGCGGGCAACTTGCGTGACACCGACTTGGCGAAAGTTGATGAGGCGTTCGGCCCGGTGAAATGAGCACGTATAAAAACAATAAGGAGGGTTTAGATGATCACCGGTTCATCCCGCTTCAAACCGTTTACCGCAGGCTCTTTGCTCCTGCTGTCCGTTGCGGCACAGGCGCAATACACCGAGACCGGTTTACTGGGTAACCCCGCCAGTTGGCGGTCCGCTGAGTTTCAGAGCGACTGGGGCCTGGGTCGCATGAAGGCCGATGAGGCCTACGTCGCCGGGATCAGCGGCAGCGGGGTGAAAATCGGCGCGCTGGATTCCGGGTTCGATGCTGATCACCCGCAAGCCACCAAAGACCGCTTCCACCCAGTCACGGCCACTGGCACTTACGTCAATGGCAGCCCGTTCAGCACCACGGGTGCGCTCAACCCCAACAACGATTCCCACGGCACCCACGTCACCGGCACCATGGGCGCGGCCCGCGACGGTGTGGGCATGCACGGCGTGGCCTACAACGCGCAAGTCTACGTGGGCAATACCAACGCCAACGACAGCTTCCTGTTCGGCCCGACCCCGGACCCCGCATACTTCAAGGCCGTGTATAGCGCCTTGGTGGATTCCGGCGTGCGCGCGATCAACAACAGCTGGGGCAGCCAGCCGTCGGATGTCAGTTACCAGACCCTCGGCGGCCTGCATGCCGCCTACGCCCAGCATTACAACCAGGGCACCTGGCTGGATTCGGCGGCGGACGTGGCCAAGGCCGGCGTTATCAACGTGTTCAGCGCTGGCAACAGCGGTTACGCGAATGCCAGCCTGCGTTCGGGGTTACCGTATTTTCAGCCGGAGCTGGAAGGCCACTGGCTGGCCGTGTCAGGCCTGGACAAGGCGAATAATCAGAAATACAACAAGTGCGGCATCGCCAAATACTGGTGCATTTCCACACCCGGCGCGCTGATCAACAGCACCGTACCCGGTGGCGGTTATGGCGTGAAGTCCGGCACCTCGATGTCGGCGCCGCATGCCACGGGCGCGTTGGCGTTGGTGATGGAGCGCTACCCGTACATGAATAACGAGCAAGCGCTGCAGGTGCTGTTGACCACGGCCACGCAACTCGACGGCTCGATCACCCAGGCGCCCAATGCCATCGTTGGCTGGGGCGTGCCGGACTTGGGCCGGGCGATGCACGGGCCAGGGCAATTGCTCGGGGCGATGGACGTGAGCCTCGCGGCCGGGCAGGCCGATGTGTGGAGTAATGACATCTCCGACCAGGCGTTGCTGCAGCGTCAGGCCGAAGACCGCGCCGAACACAGCGCCTGGCAGCAGACGCTGATCGACAAAGGCTGGCAAAACGGCGTGGCCGCGAACGCCCGCCAACAGGACCAGACCGACTACGCGGTCGGCAGCGCCCGTGACCAAGCCGCCGCGAACCGCGTGTATGAAGGCAGCCTGATCAAATCCGGCGCCGGTAGCTTGCTGCTCAGCGGCGACAGCACCTATCGCGGCCCGACCAGCGTCAACGGCGGCCTGTTGGCGGTGAACGGTTCGCTGACCTCGGCGGTGACCGTGAACGAGAGCGGCACTCTCGGCGGCTCCGGGCGTATTGCCGCGTTGACGGTGAACAGCGGCGGCCGCGTTGCACCCGGCAACTCCGTGGGCACTTTGAACGTGGCAGGCGATGTGAACCTGGGCGCGGGCTCCACCTACGCGGTGGAGCTGACGCCCACCAGCAGCGACCGCATTGTCGCCGGTGGCAAGGCCGTACTGGGCGGCGGTACCGTGACCCTCGCGCTGGAAAACAGCCCAACGCTGCTCAGCCAACGCCAGGCACAAAGCCTGATCGGTCGCCAGTACACCATCCTTCAGGCAGCCGGTGGCATTCAGGGCCAGTTTGGTCAGGTGCTGCCGAACTACCTGTTTCTTGGCGGCACCCTCGACTATGCGGCCAACGGCGTGCAGTTGGACGTGGTGCGCAACGGCGCTACGTTTGCCAGCGTGGCCGCCACCCGTAACCAGCGCAATGTCGCCGCCGCCGCCGAGCAACTGGGCGCGGGCAACCCCGTGTTCGAAAGCGTGTTGCAGTCGGATTCCCTCACAGCGGCCCGACAAGGCTTGCAGCAGTTGTCCGGCGAGCTCTACCCGGCGGTTGGCGCGATGTTGATCAACGACAGCCTGCAGTTGCGCGATGCCGTGGGCGAGCGCCTGCGTCATGTGCCGGTCCACGGCGAAAGCAACCTGTGGCTCAAGGCGCTCGGCGCCTGGGGCAAGACCGACAGCCGCAGCGAAACGGCAGGCTACACCACGTCGGTTGGCGGGTTGTTGGCCGGTATTGACGGTGCGCTGGACGAGCAGACCCGCGTCGGTGTGGTCGCCGGTTACAGCGACAGCTCGTTGAACATGGGCAGCGGCACACATTCCTCGGCGTCCATCGACAGCTACCACTTCGGCGCGTATGCCGGGCGCGAGCTGGGCGACTGGCGCGTGAGCGTGGGCGGCGCCTACAGCTGGCATCGCGGAGATGTGAAACGTGACCTGCAATACGCTCAAGTCAGCGCCAAGCAAAAGACCAAGCTCGACGCTCGCACGGCCCAGCTGTTCACCGAGGCGGCCTACCGCATTCGCCTGCAACCGCTGGCGCTGGAGCCCTTCGCCAACCTGGCGTATGTGCACCTGGACAGTGAGTCATTCCACGAAAAAGGCGACGCCGCCGCCCTGGAGCGCGGCCGTGATCGGCGCGATGCGGTGCTCAGCACCCTCGGTGTGCGCGCGTTGAAAACCCTGCCATTGAATGATCACCAGCAGCTGGAACTGTCCGGCTCGTTGGGCTGGCAGCACAGCCTTACCGCCGTTGAATCCGAAGAACACTTGGCGTTTGTCGCAGGCGGGCCTTCATTTGCGGTGCGCAGTTCGCCGTTATTGCGCGATGCGGCGCTGGTCGGGGTGCAAGCCAGCCTGGCGTTGAGCAAGGCCACGCGGGTCAACCTCGATTACCACGGGCAGTTGGCTGGGCGCGAGACAACTCAGGGCGTGGGGTTGAGCCTGAACTGGCAGTTTTGAGTTCAAGGCGATGATCGCTCCCACGCTCCGCATGGGAACGATCGGGTTGGATTTCCAAAAAAGTGCAATAAGAAAACTAAGGAAGGTCACCGTGAACAAACGTAAGACAGGGTTAATCACCGCCACTCACACCGGCCCGGGCTACCCGCTCAAGGCCTTGAGCTGCGTGCCATACGGCGCGTTGCTGTGCTGCCTGGCAAGCTTGGGTACCGCCCAGGCCGCACCCTATGTGGAAACCGGCACGTTGGGCGACGCCGCCAGTTGGCGCAGCAATGAGTTCAAGGCCGATTGGGGCCTGGGCGCGGTGAATGCAGACGCCGCCTATGCTGCCGGCTACACCGGCAAGGGCGTAAAGCTGGGGATCTTCGACCAACCGGTGTACGCCCAGCACCCGGAATTCGACAGCCCCGGCAAGGTGGTGACGGTTGTCACCGAGGGCATTCGCCAATACACCGACCCGTATATTCCGGTGAAGGCTGGCGATGCGTTCCGCTACGACGGCACGCCGTCCAAGGACTCCAACGGCAAGCTGGGTAACCACGGCACCCACGTCGGCGGGATTGCTGCCGGTAACCGCGATGGCGGGCCGATGCATGGCGTCGCATTCAATGCGCAAATCATCACGGCGGAAAACGGCGACCCGGGCCCGGAAGACGGGATCATCCTGGGCAACGACGGCGCGGTGTACAAAGCCGGTTGGGACGGGCTGGTGGCCAGCGGCGCACGAATTATCAACAACAGCTGGGGCATCGGCATCGGTGACCCGTACGCGAAGGGTGGCCGTGATCCGGCGTTTCCCAACTTCACGGTCAATGAAGCGCAGGCACAGTTCGATAATATCCGGCCGATCCTCGGCACGATTGCCGGTGGCGCTTACCAGGGCGCAATCGACGCGGCTCGCAGCGGCGTGCTGACGATCTTTGCCGCCGGTAACGACTACAACCGCAACAACCCGGATGCGATGTCGGGCCT
>NZ_UYXQ01000100.1 GCF_900624995.1 Pseudomonas antarctica | reverse complement strand
TCTCTCTGGTGGCGGTGCTTGGCGCGTTTGGCTGTGCGCTGGTCACCGGCGTCGTATTCGGCTTTATGCCGGCCCGTAAAGCTGCCCGGCTCGATCCGGTTAAGGCGTTGACCAGTGAATAAACGATACTCCCTGCTGGGCGCGTGCCTGCTACTCAACGCGTGTACCGGCAACCCGCCGACCGTCGACAGCGGCATCACGCCGCCAGCCGCCTGGCAATACGCTGAGCGCGAGGCCGCCCAAGCGGTCAACCAGCGTTGGTGGACGCACTTCGCCAGCCCGCAACTTAACCGCCTGATCGATCAGGCACGGCGCGACAGTTACGACGTTGCCGCCGCCATGGCGCGAGTGCGCCAGGCCCAGGCCAGCGCGGTGATCGCCGGTGCGCCGTTGTTGCCGGAGGTGAATTTCAACCTCACCGCCAGCCGCGAAAAGCTGCTGCGTGGCAGCGGCAACTCGACCCTGGACGCCAGCGAAAGCAACAAAACGGTCGATAGCTTCGGCGCCAACCTGACTGCCAGCTATGAAGTGGACTTCTGGGGCGGCCGCGCCGCCGCCCGCGACAGCGCCCTGCAAAGCCTGCGGGCCAGTGAGTTCGACCAGGCCACCGTGGAGCTGACCCTGCTCAGCAACGTCGCCGACCGCTACGCGCAAACCCTCGCCGCACGCCAACGCGAACAGATCGCCGAACTGAACCTGGCAAATGCGCGCAATGTGCTCGACCTGGTGCAAACCCGCTACGACGCCGGCGCCGCTACCGCCCTGGCGCTGGCCCAGCAGAAAAGCCTGGTGGCCAGCCAGCAACGGCAACTGCCGCTGATCCAGCAAGTGGCCGAAGAATCGCAGATTACTCTCGCCGCCCTGCTCGGCCAGCCTGTGCAAAGCCTGAACCTGGGCGCCGAGCCGTTCCAGGCGCTGACCTGGCCGGCGATTGGCCTGGGCGTGCCCAGCCAACTGCTGAGCCGCCGCCCCGACCTGGCCCAAGCCGAAGCCCAGTTGGCCGCGGCAAGTGCCGACGTCACGGTGGCGCGGGCGGCGATGCTGCCCACGGTGACCTTGGGCGCGACGCTGGGCTCGGGCGCCAACCAGGCTGAAGACATTTTGCGCAGCCCGTTCTACAACCTGACCTCGGGCCTGGTTGCCCCGATTTTTAACAATGGCCGTTTAAGCGCCGAACGCGACAAAGCACGCGCCCGCCAGGAGGAGCTGCTGCAAACCTATCGCGGCGCAATCATCAATGGCTTTGCCGACGTGGAGAAATCCCTCAGCGGCATCATCCGCCTGGACGAACAGCGCGACTGGCAAAGCGAAGAATTGCAACAGGCCCAGACCGCCTTCCAGATCGCCGAAAACCGCTACCGGGCAGGCGCTGAAGATTTGCTGACGGTGCTGGAAACCCAACGCACGCTGTACGCAGCCCAGGACTTGAACGTGCAACTGCGGCTGTCACGCCTGCAAGCCAGTATTGCCTTGTACAAAGCATTGGGTGGCGGCTGGAATGCCGATTCCCGATGAAAAATCTCTAAACTCCTACACAAACCGTTTAATAAACCTACATTCTTCCGCCCCTGGTACTTGGTAAAAAGCCGTCCTCAAACGTCTGCCTGGTACCTCATGATGAAACCCAGCATTCTTGTAAAAGGCCTGGCGTGCCTCGGCCTCTGGCTGATAGCAGGCCGGGCGCTTGCCGAGCCCCTGATCGCGCCGACCGCGATTGACTGGTTGCTGGATTGCCCCTTCCCCACTGTTCACCAAAAAGACCCTGAGGTGCTGGAGCGCACTCAATGCGCCAGTGTGAGCGTGCCCCGCGACTACGCCGCGCCCAAGCGTGGGAACGTGCGCCTGAGCCTGACCCGTGTCGGCGCCAGGCACCCACTCAGCCGTGAGGGCGTGGTGTTCATCCAGCCCGGCGAACCACAAAAGGGCCAAGACGCGACCTTCGGCGTCCACCTGGTCAGCCGCTGGGAGTCGTATGCCACCCCGGCCTATCGGACGCTGGTGAACCGTTATGATGTCATCGAGCTGAGCCCGCGCGACCTGAGTCATGAAAGCAGCGTCGAACACGCTGCGCGAGATATGGAATTCGTACGTGCACAGCTGGGTGAGACACAGCTCAATTACCTCGGCAACGCTGATGCCACCCGCGTCGGCAGCCGGTATGCGGCGCTGTTTCCCGAACACGTCGCACGCATGGTGTTGGTCAACGCCGGCCACGCTGAATCGGTTGCTTACGGTGTCGAACAATTGTTGCTCAAACAGCCCACTCGGGCTGACGCCACCGGATGCGTGAACCGCTGGGTGGCTGATTTTCTGGTGTTTGGCAAACAGCCCCCCGCCTCTACCCGCTGCCTCGACCTTGGCACCTGGGAATAACCCGCGCGTTTACGACCTCTTCGCGCCGAAAACGACACCCGGCGTTGACGCTCTCAGCCAATCGTTATTAAGTGCTATTAATCCGCATTAATAGGATCAATAGACCAACATGCTCAGCCGACCGTTGCGACGCAAACGCCAGAAGCTCTCCGATGTGATTGTCGAGTCGGTCAAGCGCTCCATCGTCACCGATGCGCTCAAACCCGGCGACCGCCTGCCCACCGAGCGTGAATTGATGGAAAGCTTCCAGTGCTCCAAGGGCTCAGCCCGCGAAGCGCTAAAGGCTCTGGAAGTGGAAGGCCTGGTGAGCACGCGCACCGGCCCCAGTGGCGGCGCTTACTTGAACCAGGCTGGCACCGAGCCGGCCAGCCGTGCTTTGCGTAACTACCTGCATTTCCAGCATCTGGATGGCGAGCAGGTGTACCAACTGCGCAAAGTCATCGAAGTGGAACTGGCGGTGTCGGTACTCGGGCGCTTGAGCGAAGACGACTATCAGGCCCTGCAAGACAACGTGGACTTTTGCAGCGCGCCGGAAGACAGCGAGGCTGGCCAGCGTGAACAGCGCCTGGCAGAGCTGGAGTTCCATAACCTGCTGGCCCAGGCCTGCCCCAACCCGCTGCTGAGTTTCATGGCGCAGTTCCTCAACGACCTGCTGCGCGACCTGGTGGTGCTGAAAAAAGCCTACAAGCCCAAACGCAAGCAGTTCGACGCGGCCAACCTCGACTACCACAAGCAGTTGTTGAGCGCCTTTCGCGCGGGTGATGAACGCGCGGTGCGCAGCTTGATGCATGAACACATGTGCGATGCCGAACACCATATGACCGCTCTTGAAGGCGAAGTCAGCCCGCACTTTCTATTGGAGTTCGACCATCGCCACTAAGAACACCACAACCCCCTGTGGGAGGGGGCTTGCTCACGATAGCCGTGGATTAGTCGCCCGATGCAGTGACTGACATTCAGTAATCGGGAGCAAGCCGCCTACCACATTTGGACTGCACGCCAATCAATACACCGCTTCACCTCAATAAAAAGGCCTGCCCACAGGCCCTTGCTCCACCGTATCGCCATTGCCGCTCCTGCCAATAACTAAACCAGGGAGTCACCCCATGCAGCGTCGTACGTTGTTGAAAGCCAGTCTCACCGCCGCCGCCGCGCTCAGCCTCCCGCTGAGCGTGCGCTCTGCAATCGCCGCCGAGCCCTTTACCTTTTACGGCCTCAAGTCCATGTCTGGCGCCTTTGCCAGTTATGGCAAGTTTGCCGACATGGGTTCGCGCCTGGCGGTAGCACAACACCCCGAGATTCTCGGGCGCCCGCTGAACTACAAGGTGATCGACACCGAAGGCAACGCCGGCAAAGCGGTGCGCAAGGTACAGGAGGCCATCCAGCAGGACGGCGCGCGGTTCTTCCAGGGCTGCACGCTGTCATCCTCCGCGCTGGCCGTCGCTAAGGAAGTCGACAAGGTCGGCGGCGTGTTCATGACCCCCGTGGGCGCCGATGAAGTCACCGGCAAGGACTGCAACAACGCAACCTTCCGCTGGTCAGTGCCCACCTACGGCGCGATCCGCCAAACCATGGTGCCGCTGATCAAGCTGCTGCCGGACGCCAAACGCTGGTACACCATCACCCCGCAATACGTGTTCGGCGAGGCCTTGCTTGAGGGCGCGAAAAACGTGCTCAAGGAAAACGGCCTGGAGCACGTCGGCAACAGCTATCACTCATTGCAGGAACAGGAATTCTCCGGTTACCTGACCAACGCCATCGCCGCGAAACCCGACGTGCTGGTGCTGCTCAACTTCGGCAGCCAGTCGTCAAACACCCTGCGTCAGGCGGTGAACTTCGGCATCAAGGAGCGCATGAAAGTGCTGCTGGTGTGGTCCGCCGGCCTCGACCAATTCCAAGAGCTGGGCAGCGATGTGCTCGAAGGTGTGTACCTCGGCGCGCAGTACTGGCACCAGGTCGACAGCCCGCTCAACCGCGAGTTGGTCAAACTGACCCAGGCCAAATACGGCATCAACCCCACCTACCCGCTGGCCGCTGACTACATCAGCACCAAGGTCATGCTCGACAGCATCATCGCCACCGGCGGCTTCGACGGCCCGACCGTGGCCAAGGCCATGCAAGGCATGAGCTACGAAGGCCCGACCGGCAAGGAGTCGATCCGTGCCGGCGACCACCAGGTGATCAAGGACTACTACCTGATGAACGGCAAAGCCAGCGGTGACATGGCCGACAAGGACGACCTGGCCAAGGTGCTCAGCGCCGGCCAGTCGTTCCCACCGCTCGAGGCGACGGGCTGCACGCTCGCCTGAACCGCCGACACATTACCGGTTGCATATGACAGCGCCGCCCCGGCGGCCGCCTGTCCGAGGGCTTGTGCATGCTTAGTCTTTACCTGTTCCAGATACTCAACGGCCTTGGGTTGGGGATGATCTACTTCCTTATCGCGGTCGGGCTGACGATCATTTTCGGCTTGCTCAACTTCGTCAACTTTGCCCACGGCGCGTTCTTCCTGCTGGGTGCCTACATCTGCTACACCGCCGTCAGCCTTACCGGCAACTTCTGGCTGGCGCTGCTGATCGCGCCGCTGGTGGTGGCCGCGCTGGCATGGGTGATCGAGCGATTACTGATCCAGCGAATTTATCACTTGCCGCACATGTTCCAGATTCTAGTAACCCTGGGGATCGCGCTGATCATCCAGGAAGCCAGCGTGATGATCTGGGGCCCGGTGGGCAAAAGCGTCGCCGTGCCGGAACTGCTGCGCGGGGTGCTGGTGGTCGGCGATTTCGTTTATCCCTACTACCGCCTGTTCCTCATCGTGTTTTCCGGGCTGGTGGGCCTGGGCCTGTGGCTGCTGCTGGAACGCACGCGCTTTGGCGCCCTGGTGCGGGCCGGCAGTGAAAGCACTGAAACCGTGTCGCTGCTGGGCACCAATATCTTCCGTCTGTTCTCCATGACCTTCGCCCTCGGCGTGGCCCTGGCCGGTGTCGCCGGCGTGTTGTTTGCGCCCTTGCGCGGTGCCCAGCCCTTCGTCGGCCCGGAGATTCTCGGCGTAGCCTTCGTGGTGGTGGTGATCGGCGGCATGGGTTCGTTCAGCGGTGCGCTGGTCGGCGGTTTACTGGTGGGCGTGGTGCAAAGCCTGATGACCACACTCTGGCCCCAAGGCGCGAGCCTGATGATCTACGGCGCAATGGCCGTGGTGATTCTGGTACGCCCTTACGGCCTGTTTGGGAGAGCCTGACATGAGCGAGAAAAACCCCCTGCCGTTTGCTAAAACCCAGTCCAAAGCCATGTTGCTGTGGGTGTTGGCGGTGCTGATTGGCCTGCCGTTGATCTTGCCCTCGGCGACCTTGGCTACCGAGATCCTGATCTTCGCCATGGCTGCCCTGGCCTGCAACCTGCTGCTGGGCTACACAGGCCTGTTGTCATTCGGCCAAGGCATCTTCTTCGGTGCCGGTGCCTATTGCGCAGCGCTGCTGATGATGCACCTGCAACTGGGCCTGTTCACCGCTCTGCTCGGCGCCGCCGTGGCCGGTGGGTTCCTGGCGTTGCTGGTGGGTGCCCTGGCGATTCGGCGCACCGGCATTTACTTCGTGATGCTGACCCTGGCGTTCAGCCAGATGGCCTACTTCGTCGCCTACACCTTGAGCGACTGGACCGGCGGCGACAACGGCCTGCTCAGCGTGCCGCGCCCGGAAATCCGCATCGGTGACACCGTGCTGCTGTCGTTGGCCGACGCCCGTGCGTTCTACGGCTTTGTCGCGGTGCTGTTCCTGCTGATCTTCATCGGCGCGCGCCGGGTGATCGCCTCGCCGTTCGGCAGCACCTTGATGGCGATCCGCGAAAACGAAACCCGCGCCTCGGCCATCGGCTACGACACGCGCCACTTCAAGATCCTGGTGTTCGTGCTGTCCGGCGCGGTCACCGGCATCGCCGGGGCGCTGTACGCCATGTTGCTGCACTTCGTGCCGCTGTCGAACATCGACCTGGCGATGTCCGAAAACATCCTAATCATGACCATCGTCGGCGGTACCGGTTCGCTGTTCGGCTCTTTGCTGGGCGCAGGTTCCATCGTGCTGCTGGGGGATTTGCTCTCCGACCTGTGGCCGCGCTGGCTGATGCTGCTCGGGATCATCCTCATTCTGGTGGTGATCTTCATGCGCGGCGGTTTGTGGGGCGGCTTGTCGTCGCTGTTCGAGCGCGTACGCGGCAGTCGCAAAACCGCCGTCGTCGCCAAGGAGAAAGGGCTATGAGCATTCTATTGGAAACCAAAGACCTGGCGCTGGCCTACGGCGCGTTCCATGCGGTGAATGGCGTCAACCTCAAGGTCGAAGCGGGCACCATTCACACCATCATCGGCCCCAACGGCGCCGGCAAGACCAGCCTGTTCCACTGCCTGACCGGCGAGCGCCAAGCCACCGCCGGGGCGATTCATTTCGATGGCCAGAACCTGATGCGCAAACCGGCTCACGCCCGCGTCGGCCTGGGCATGGCGCGCTCGTTCCAGCTCACCAGCCTGTTCCAGAACCTCAGCGTGCGCGAGAACCTGCGCCTGGCCGCCCAAGGCCGCGACGGTGCGCGCGCCCTGAATTTCTGGCGCCGGGTCGACAGCAAACGCGAACACCTGGAGATGGCCGACCAGATACTGGAACGCCTGCAGCTCACCGCCCGCGCCGACACCCTGGCCGGCGAGTTGTCCCACGGCCAGCAGCGCGTGCTGGAGGTGGGCATGTCGATCTGCTCCAAGCCCAAACTGTTGATGCTCGACGAGCCCACCTCGGGCATGGGGATCGATGACATCCCGATCATGACCCAACTGATCAGCGACCTCGGCCGCGACCACACGGTGCTGTTGATCGAGCACAACATGAGCATTGTCATGTCCATCAGCCAACGCATCACGGTCATGAGCCACGGGCAGATCCTGGTGGAAGGCACGCCGCAATTCGTGCGCGCCGATGAACGCGTGCGCACTGCATACCTTGGGGAGGCCGCCTGATGCTGATCGTCGAGAACATCCACTCCTACTACGACAAGAGCCATGTGCTGGAAGGCGTGTCGCTGACCGTCAACCCCGGTGAGCTGGTGACGTTGCTGGGGCGTAATGGCGCCGGCAAGACCACCACGCTGCGCAGCATCCTGGGGATTATCTGCCCGCGCCAAGGCCAGATTCACTTCAACGGCCAGGCGCTGGTGGGGCAGAAAATCTTTGAAATTGCGCGCCAGGGTTTGGCGCTGGTGCCGGAAAACCGCGGGATCTTCCGCCTGCTCACCGTCGAAGAAAACCTGCGCATCGCCGTGCGCAAGACCAGCCGCTGGCAGCTGGAAGACGTGTACGGCATGTTCCCACGCCTCAAGGAGCGACGCAAAAACGCCGGCCACGCCCTCTCCGGCGGCGAGCAACAGATGCTCGCCATCGCCCGCGCGCTGCTCAACGCCCCCAAGCTGCTGATTCTCGATGAGCCCACCGAAGGCCTGGCGCCGGTGATCGTCGACGAGCTGGTGAAGATCCTGCGCAAGGTCAAGGACGATGGCCTGCCGGTGCTGTTGGTGGAACAGAACCTGATGGTCTGCGACAAGCTCGCCGACCGTCATTACGTGCTCGAACAGGGCCGCGTGGTGTACGAGGGCAGCGCCGCCGCCTTCCGCGCCGACCCGACGATCAAAAATCGCTACTTGGCGCTGAGCGCCTGACCGGAGACTGCCCATGAATAGTTTTGCGCAACCGCTCCAGAGCAACGCCCCGCTGATTAACCGCGACCGCCTGTGGCAATCGTTGATGGACCTGGCCCGACTCGGCGCCACCGTCAAAGGCGGCGTGTGCCGCCTGGCGCTCACCGACCTCGACCGCCAGGCCCGCGACCTGTTCGTGCAATGGTGCGAGGCGGCCGGGTGCAGCGTGAGTGTCGACGCCATCGGCAATATTTTCGCCCGTCGCGCAGGGCGTAATCCCGCCCTGCCCCCGGTGATGACCGGCAGCCATATCGACACCCAACCCACCGGCGGCAAGTTTGACGGCTGCTACGGGGTGATGGCCGGGCTGGAAGTGATCCGCACCTTGAATGACCTCGGCATTGAGACCCAAGCGCCGATCGAAGTGGTGGTGTGGACCAACGAAGAAGGCTCGCGCTTTGCGCCGTGCATGATGGGCTCCGGGGTCTTTGCCGGTCAGTTCGACCTGCAGGAGACCCTCGACAAACTCGACGAGCAAGGCCTGTCGGTGGGTGCCGAACTGCAGCGCATCGGCTATGCCGGTTCGCGTGCGGTGCTCGGCCACCCGGTGGGCGCGTATTTCGAGGCGCATATCGAGCAAGGCCCGGTGTTGGAAGACCAGGCCACCACCATCGGCGTGGTCATGGGTTGCCTGGGCCAGAAGTGGTTTGACCTGACCCTCACCGGCGTCGACGCCCACGCTGGCCCCACGCCGATGCACCTGCGCAAGGACGCGCTGGTCGGCGCCGCCGAGGTGGTCAGCGCAGTCAACCGCATCGCCCACCAGCAACAGCCCCACGCCTGTGGCACGGTCGGTTGCCTGAGCCTGCACCCCGGTTCCCGCAACGTGATTCCCGGCCAGGTGCACATGACCCTCGACCTGCGTCACCTGCATGCCGACAAGTTGCAGGCCATGGTCGATGAAGTGCGCGGCGTGATCGAAGCCACCGCTGCCCGGCATGGGTTGACGTTTGAACTGACGCCCACCGCCGACTTCCCGCCGCTGGACTTCAACCCAGACTGCGTCAACGCCGTGCGCGATGGCGCAGCAGCTTTGGGCTTGAGCCATATGGACATCGTCAGCGGCGCCGGGCATGACGCGATTTTCGTCGCCGAACTCGGCCCGGCCGGGATGATTTTTGTGCCGTGCGAAGGCGGCATCAGCCACAACGAAATCGAAAACGCCGCGCCGGATGACCTGGCGGCAGGCTGCGCGGTATTACTGCGCGCCATGGTCAACGCGGCTCAGGGGGAGCGGGCATGAGTGAGATGGGGCAACTGACAGCGGTGCAACTGCTGCAGCATTTTCGTGACAAGAGCCTGTCGCCGGTGGAGGTCACCGAAGACGCTTTGCTGCGTATCGAGCGCTACAACCCGGTGGTGTACGCCTACTGCCATGTCGATCCGGAAGGCGCATTGAACGCTGCGCGCGCCTCGGAGCAACGCTGGCTTAAGGGCCAACCCTGCGGCGCGCTGGACGGGGTACCTGCATCCATCAAAGACCTGACGCTGACGCTCGGCATGCCCACCCGCAAGGGCTCGCGCACATCATCCGCCGACGGGCCGTGGAACGTGGACGCGCCCTTCTCGGCCCTGATGCGCAAGGCCGGCGCGGTACTGCTGGGCAAAACCACCACGCCGGAATTCGGCTGGAAAGGCGTCACCGACAACCCGCTGTACGGCATCACCCGCAACCCATGGGACACGCGCACTACGGCAGGCGGCTCATCCGGTGGCGCGGGGGCGGCGGCGGCGTTGAACCTGGGCGTGTTGCACCAGGGCAGCGATGCCGGCGGCTCGATTCGGATTCCGTGTGCGTTTACCGGCACTTTCGGCATCAAGCCGACCTTCGGCTACGTGCCGCAATGGCCGGCCAGTTCCATGACCATTTTGTCGCACCTGGGGCCGATGACCCGTACGGTGGAAGACACCGTGCTGATGCTGCAAACCGTGGCGCAGCCGGACGCGCGCGATGGCCTGATCGGCGCGCCACGCACCACGCCATGGCTCACGCCGGGTGCGGATTTGAAAGGCTTGCGTGTGGCCTACAGCCCGACCTTCGGTTATGTGGATGTCGATCCGAAGGTGGCCAAAGTCGTCGCCCAAGCGGTTGACGGTTTGGTGCAACTGGGCGCACATGTCGAGCAGATCGACCCGGGGTTCAGTGACCCTCTGCAGGTGTTCAGTACCTTATGGGCCGCCGGCGCCGCACGCCTGACCAGCACGATGAGCGAGGCGCAAAAACAGCTGCTGGACCCGGGCCTGCTGCGCATTGCACAACGCGGCGAGCACCTGAGCCTGGGCGACTTTGACGACGCCCTCGAGGCCCGTGCCGCACTGGTCGCGCGGATGGCCGCGTTCCACGAGCATTACGATGTGCTGGTTTCGCCGATGATGCCGATCACCGCGTTCGAGGCTGGGCACAACGTGCCGTCGGGTTCGGGTATGACTGAG
This sequence comes from Pseudomonas antarctica, assembly GCF_900624995.1. GTDB lineage: Bacteria > Pseudomonadota > Gammaproteobacteria > Pseudomonadales > Pseudomonadaceae > Aquipseudomonas > Aquipseudomonas antarctica. Next base: position 4,540 of record NZ_UYXQ01000100.1, on the reverse strand, counting down.
TGGATGCAATGGACGCCGTTTACCTATCCCTTCAACCTCACCCAGCAACCGGCGGCGTCGGTGCCGTGCGGTTTGGCGGCGAATGGCTTGCCGGTGGGCCTGCATGTGGTGGGCGCGCGGTTTGCCGATGAACAGGTGCTGCGTGTTTGCCAGGTGTATGCAAAGGCGTTCCCCACCGAACACCTTGCTGCACCGCGTGTGCTCTGAACTGCGGCTTTCGACCGCGGGTTGCGCTGTGCATCTGTGGTTGGATCTGGCTTATAATTCGCGCTTCATTTTTTGTTGCGCGGATTGTTTCAGATGCTATTCACAAGGATCGCTCTGGCGAGTGCAGTGCTCGCCATCCTGCCGGCCATGGCGCACGCCACAGCGCTGGACCTGACCTACGAAGCGCCTGCCGCCGAGGCTGCGCCACAGGCTGCACCGGCGACGGCCAAATCGTTGTTCCCGGTTACGACCCAGCCGCCGGTGACATTCGAGTATCACTGCAAAGGCCCACGCTGCACGTATGAACATGACCTGGAGCAGCGTCATGAAGACCAGACGACGCAAAGCTGGTCCATCGGTTTTCAGTGACGGTCAGGTAATTTTTAGCTGAATTTTTGGGTAGATTGAGTACATATCCGTTGCTGCGGTGACGGCTGATTTTGGTTCCGCCCTTACGGCGGGTCACTTTTGAAAGAGCCCAAAAGTAACCAAAAGGCTCTTGCCCCACCACTCTGCACCTCGCTTAGGCTCGGTGTGCCCTCACGCAGGCTTTGGGCCAGCGTGGTTTAACGGGGCGCCTAAGATCAAGATCAAGATCAAAAGCACGGCGGCCTAGTAGCCGACCTGAGTGGTTAGATCAAGAGCAGAGCCGAGGCGGCCTGACAGCCGACCTGATCTCTGAAACTGAACTCAATCAAATGTGGGAGCTGGCTTGTCGGACCGCCGAACCGCTGCGATGGCATCAACTCGGTGTACCTGATGGACCGAGGTGTCTGCATCGCAGGTAAGCCAGCTCCCACAGAAAAGCAGAGCACTGCGGTGCTGGCAGTCGAACTCGGTCAAAATTGTGGGAGCGGGCTTGCTCGCGAAGGCGGTGGGTCAGTTACACATGAGCTGGCTGACCCACCGCCTTCGCGAGCAAGCCCGCTCCCACATTGGGATTTCATTACATCAGGTAACTGTGGTGGTGCTCTGCTTCTGCTCTGTTTTTGCCCTGCTTTTGCTTCAACCACTCAGGTCGGCTACTAGGCCGCCGTGCTCTTGCTTTTGATCTTGATCTGAGGCGCCCCGTTAAACCACGATGGCCGAACGCAGGCTTGAATCCGTGGGTAACCCGGCAGGACGCCGGGTTAGCCGCGATGGGCCGAGGATGGCCCAGCGCGGCGGCCCACGGATTCAAGCCTTCGTTCTGGCATGCCGAGCCTAGGCGAGGCACCGAGTGGTGGGGCAAGAGCCCTTTTGGTTACTTTTGGCTGGGCCGGCATTCCGGGCTCTTTTCCAAAAGTGACCCGCCGTAAGGGCGGAACCAATAGCAGCCGTTACCGCAGCAACGGATATGTACTCAATCCGCCTAAAGAAGCACCACCACAGGCAACCCACCTCCCACAGTTTTGAACACACTCCACTACAATGCCCCCCATTCATCCCCGGGGGCTTCATGGACATCGAACTGGCACGCACCTTCCTCGAAATCACCCGCTGCGGCAGCTTGGCCGCAGCGGCCGAGAAACTGCACGTCACCCAGACCGCCATCACCGCACGCGTGAAAAACCTCGAAAGCCAACTGGGCAGCACGCTGTTCATCCGCAACCGCGCCGGTGCACGCCTGACCGCCGACGGCGAGGCCTTTGTGGTCTACGCCAACCAACTGCTGCAAACCTGGGAAGCCGCAAAACGTGACCTGCCGCTGCCCGACGGTTACCGCAATGTGCTGCATATCGGCGGTGAGGTCAGCCTGTGCAACCCGCTGATGCTCGGCTGGGCCCAAGCCCTGCGTGAACATATCCCGGGGTACGCCTTGCGGACCGAAATGCGCGAAGGCGACTACCTGCTGCGCCAACTGGAACTGGGCGTGCTCGACGCCGCCCTAGTGTTCCAACCCCAATACTGGCCAGGGTTGCAGGTGGAGCAGGTGCTGGAAGAAAAACTGATCCTGGTGCAGTTGGTGAGCAAACCCGACCCGTACGTCTACATCGACTGGGGTCCAGGTTTTCGCCAGCAGCATGACGCCGCTCTGCCCGACAAGGCCCGCGCCGCGCTGAGTTTCAACCTCGGGCCGCTGGCGTTGCAGTACATCCTGGAGAATGGCGGCGCCGGTTATTTCCGCACGCGCGTGGTGCAGAGCTACCTGGACAGTGGCGTGATGCAGCGCGTACCGAAGGCGCCGGAGTTCAGTTTCCCGACTTACCTGGTGTACTCACGGGCGCGGGATTCGGCGGTGTTGCAACAGGCACTGGCGTTGCTGCGCGACGTGGTCAAGGCCGAAAGTGACTGGTCGCAACGCTGGGACCCGCTGATTTGAATCACCCTACGCCTGCGCCCATGCTAGCCTGCGGGTGTTTCCTTTTGCAGCCTTAGCGATGAACAAGAAAAAGTCCGTCACCATCAGCGACATCGCCAAACGGGTCGGCATGACCACCATCACGGTGTCCCGTGCGCTGAGCAAACCCGACCTGGTTAAACCCGCCACGTTGGCGCGCATTCTCGAAGTGGCGCGCGAGTTGGACTATGTGCCCAACGCCTTCGCCCGTGGGCTCAAGCGCAGTGAAAGCCTGATCATCGGCGTGATCACGGCGTCGGTGGACAACCCGTTCTACAGCGAAATGATCAAGGCGATTTCCCGCGAGGCCAAACAGCACGGCTACACCATCATGCTGGTGGACACCGACGAGCTGGAAGAACTGGAGAGCAAAGCCGTCGACACCCTGCTGGGCTACCGCGTGGCGGGGATCATCTTGTCGCCGGTCTCCGATGAGCCGAGCTACCAGCCTGATTACCTGGAGCGCCTGGGCAACGGCAAAACCCCGGTGGTGCTGCTCGACCGTACGATTCATGACAGCCCGTTCAGCCGCGTGGTGCTCGACAACTACCACAGCGGCATCCAGGCCGCGCACTACCTGCTGCGCCAGACACCCGACCTCAAGCGCCTGCTGGTGCTGACCGGGCCCGCGCATTCGCGTATCACTGTGGAGCGCCTCAAGGGCCTGCGCGAAGTGCTCGCCGACCATCCGCATATTCAGGTTGAAGTGCAGGCTGGCGACTACACGCTGATGCCGTCGTACCTGCACACCCTCGACTACCTGGCCGAACACACGGCGCCGGACGCGATCATGGGCTTCAACCAGTTGATCACCCTCGGCGCGTTGCGCGCCTTGCGCATGCACAACATCCCCCACGACAGCCTGACCATCTGCGGCATTGACCGCCTGCCCTTCGCCGATATCTTCGGTGTGCCCATCGCCTGCGTGGCCCACGACGCCTCCTTGGCCGGCAGCAGCGCGGTACGCCTGCTGCTTGATCGCCTGGAAGATCCGTACAAACCACGGGACAAGGTGGTGATCACAGGCGTTTTGGAAAACGGCTAGCGGCTGGTGTAGCCGCCATCGATCGGCAGGCTTACGCCGCTGATCATGCTCGCGGCGTCGCTGAGCAGGAACAGCACCGGCAGTGCGACTTCCACGGTTTCAGCGAAACGCCCCAACGGAATGGCTGCCAGCGCTGGGTCGCGCTTGGCCGGGTCGGACCAGGCCCTGGTCGCCATGGGTGTGAGCGTGACGGTGGGGTTAACGCTGTTGACGCGTATACCGAAACGGCCCCATTCGGCGCATTGCACGCGGGTGATCGCGTCCAGTGCGGCTTTGGAGGCGCAGTAGGCGAGGTGATCGTCCAGCGCGACCAATGAGGCTTGGCTGGAGACATTGACGATGCTGCCGGCGACTTTCGCTTCGATCATCTTGGCCGCCACCCGACTGGCGACCTGGGCGGCGGCGCGGGCGTTGACCTGCATCACCGGGTCGAAAGCATCAGCGCTGATCGCCGCGGCGGGTTCCAAGCGCGAGATGCCGGCGCAGTTGACCAGGCCGTGCAGTGGCGGCAGGTCATGCAGGGCTTTGTCGAGCGCGGCGCTGTCGGCGATGTCCACACAGACCGTGTTGCAGCCCAGTTTGGCCAAGGCCTCGGCGTCACGGCCGAGGGCAAAGACCTCGGCGCCGCTGGCGATCAGTTGCAGGGCGATTTGGTGGCCGATGCCACTGCTCGCGCCGGTGACGAGGATGCGCTGGTGGGTGAAGTTGAAGGCTGCGTTCATGGTCACTGTTCCATAGGCAATGAAGATCCCCTGTGGGAGCTGGCTTGCCTGCTCCCACATTTTTGGACCGCGTTGTTTCAGTTGTTTTGCAGGCTGTGCATGATGGGTTTGAGGGCTGGATACAGCGTTAGATACGCCGCAAACGCCTGGTCATAGACCGCGACATTCTCGCGCTTGGGCTGCGCGCGCAGTTCCAACTGCACCCAGCCCCGCTCCACCTCCCCGTCCCTCCCCAACCCCACCTAT
>NZ_UYXQ01000099.1 GCF_900624995.1 Pseudomonas antarctica | reverse complement strand
TGTGGCTTACAATTTTTAGCGGTGCGAGGGAGCTGAAGGTATTGGATGGCTATCTGATCAGCGAATGGGAAGTAACGAGAGGTTTAATGGACAAGCCGGTATCGCGCGATTGGATAAAGGGATTGCCAAATAATACTAGCGTCGAAGTAAAGCTTTATGTAGGTCAGGCTGGCAGCACAAACATAGCAACCGCTACGGCGTCTCCATCAACATTTTATACCGTGGGTACTATGCTTCGCCCACCAGTTATTTCAAAGGTGCTGGTGGCTTCAACGGGTGCCAGTTTAGCTAACGGAGGACGCTACCCTAATGCCCAAGGGATTGGGGTGATATTTTACGGAACGTGTGATGCTCTCCCATTCGCGCGCGCATTAAGAGTCGGTCAACTCCCTGAGGGCGGCCACATTTTTACAATTCCAGCAGGTGTTACGTCTTGGCAACAATGGGTGGGCCCACCTGCTATTGATCAATGGATTACCTATTATGCTGTCGAGCATCAAGTTGATCCCACTGTAAGGTCCAATCCTTTTACGTGGTCTAGATCACGCTAGGTAATAAACCTTAGGTAACGGTACTGCTCGAAGTCAATATAAGTAGTGTGCAGTCGGGACAGTCCTACTCAACCGTAGGCTGTCCCTTTTTATCACCCATTCAAATCTTCCAATGACTCGCCGTCTTCGCCAACCGCTGCCGCATCGCATCCACATTCCCCGCCAACTGCAACGTCAACAACCGATACCCATCCAACGCATTCTGCACCGGTGCCTCCAACCCGGCGTCATCCGATACCTGCGCGGCAGGTCGGTCCAGTCGTTCCGTAAACCCCGATTTTAACGCCCGTGCCATTCCCACCCACTGCACCCGAATCTGTCGATGCTCGGCCTTTAGCGTCAACTGCATGCGCGCCATCGCCTGTTCGTCGCGTGGGTCGGGCCGGGTATTACCGAGAATCTCCAGGGTGCTGATGCACATGCGCAAATGCCGTTGGATTGCGTCCAACTCGGTCATTGAGATGCGCACTTCCTTGGACACCGACGGCATCGCCAACGCTTTGCTCAGGGCTGTCGCCAGCACGATGTTTAGGTGCGCGGGCTGCGGGTGGAGCTGGAGCCGGCCATTGCTGCGTGTCTGCTGCACGACCCCACTGTTCTAGGGATGCAGGCGACGCTGCGGGGTGAACAATTGGACGTTTCAAGACACTCGGCTTGCATGTCGCAAAATTACAACTAATATGACGCGGGTAAAACAAATAACATCCGGGTAATAGTTCATGCCTAAGCAAAACGCTCCACTGTGCACTGCCTTTGTTCGTCACCAACGCGTGGCGGCGGGGGACTATTGCGCAGTCGCTGCCGCGCTGGCGGGCCTTGACCTGACCGCTGGCAGCTTTCTGGTGTTCGATGACGCGACCGGCACCCAAGTCGATTTCCCGTGGCCCACCGGCTATGCGCCTGAGCCGCCCGCGTCGGTCGTGAGCGATGACGAGCCGCCCGTCACGTCATCTGTCGGCCGCCCAAAGCTTGGCGTGGTGGCGCGCGAAGTCACCTTGCTGCCCCGCCACTGGGAATGGCTGGGCCAACAACGCGGCGGGGCCTCAGCGGCCTTGCGCCGGTTGGTGGATGAAGCGCGCAATGCCCATGCAGCACGTGATCAGAGCCGCCAAGCCAAAGAAGCCAGCTATCGTTTCATGAGCGCTATCGGTGGCGACCTGCCCGGTTTTGAAGACGCCTCGCGAGCGTTGTTCGCTGAAGAGGCGGCGGCCTTTGCCACTACGATCGCGCATTGGCCCATCGACGTGCAGACGTACCTGGCTTGGCTGTCGCGCAATGCTTTCCCCGTCTAACAATAATTGCGGGACTCGAACCACCATGCACGTCACCCAACAACGGCCGTTGTGGCAGGCCTACCTGATCTTTCTGGCACCGATGGTGCTGTCCAATTTTCTGCAAAGCTTTTCCGGCACCCTCAACGGCATCTACGTCGGGCAAATGCTCGGCACCCAGGCGCTGGCGGCGGTGTCGGGGATGTTCCCGATCGTGTTTTTCTTTATTGCCTTGGTGATCGGCCTGGGGGCGGGCGCTTCGGTGCTGATCGGCCAGGCCTGGGGCGCCCAGGAAACCGGACTGGTCAAGGCGATCACCGGTGCGACGTTGGCCTTGGGCGCGTTGGTGGGGTTGATCGCGGCCGTGCTCGGCGGCTTGTTCGCGCGCCCGGCGCTGCAGGCGTTGGGTACACCGATAGATGTACTCGACGATGCCGTGGGCTATGCCCAGATGATGATGCTGATCATGCCGCTGCTGCTGGTTTTCATCCTCTACACCCAGTTGCTGCGTGGCGTCAGTGACACGGTTTCGCCGCTGCTGGCGTTGATGGTCTCGACCCTGGTCGGCCTGTTGCTGACCCCGGCGCTGATTCGCGGCTGGATCGGCCTGCCGCCCATGGGCATCCAGAGTGCGGTGTACGCAGGCTTGGTCGGCAACGCCTCGGCGATGCTGTTTCTGATCCTGCGCCTGCGTCATAAAAACCATGTGATGGCGCCGGACCGTGAGCTGCTCGCCGCCTTGCGCCTGGATCGGGCAATCCTCGGCAAAGTGCTGCGTATCGGCCTGCCGACGGGCTTGCAGATGGTGGTGCTGTCGTTGTCGGAGTTGGTCATCCTCGCCTTGGTCAACAGCCATGGCTCCCAGGCCACGGCGGCGTATGGCGCGGTGACGCAGATCGTCAATTATGTGCAGTTCCCGGCGCTGTCGATTGCGATCACTGCGTCGATCCTCGGCGCCCAGGCGATTGGCGCCGGGCGCCTGGAGCGCATCGGGCCGATCCTGCGCACGGGCTTGCTGATCAACACCTGCCTCACCGGCGGCTTGATCGTGCTCGGTTACCTGCTGTCGCACTGGTTGCTGGGGCTGTTCATCACCGACGACGCGGCGCGGCTCAATGCCGAACACCTGCTGCACATTATGTTGTGGAGCATCCTGGTATTCGGCTTCCAGGCGGTGGTCGGCGGGATCATGCGCGCCAGCGGCGTGGTGCTGATGCCGGTCGCCATCTCTGTTTTCTGCGTGCTGTGTGTTGAGCTGCCGATGGCGTACTTGCTCAATGCACACTTCGGCTTGCAAGGCGTGTGGATGGCGTTCCCGGTGACCTACCTTGCGATGCTGGCATTGCAGACCGCCTATTACCGGCTGGTGTGGCGGCATAAGCAGATCAAGCGACTGGTGTAGCGCGGCTTATTGCTTCAAGCCGCGCAGCAGCAGCTCCAGGCCCTGCAAACCTTCCGCCAAGCGATCGCCTGGGTGTTCATCGCGGGCGATCCACAGCGCGGTGTTGACCAGGCTTCCATTGATCAACTGCGCCAGCGCGATGCTGGGGCCTTGCTCGATGGCACCGGCCTGCATCAAGCCCTCAAGCAGCTGGCGCAATGACGCCACGCAGTGCTGTTGCGAGCCGGTATCGCCGAGCACGGCCGGCGCATCCTGCAACACAATGCGTTGGATTTCGTCGTCCTGGGCCATGCGCAAATACGTTCGGCAACGCTCACAGAAACCGTCCCAAGGGTCTTGGGCTTGCTCGGTGATGTGCTGCAAGCGTGTGTCCATTTCGCTGTCGAGTTGGGCGACCACCGCAGCCAACAGGCCTTTCTTGTCACCAAAGTGATGGTACAAAGCCCCACGGGTCAGGCCGGCGCGTGCGGTAAAGTCGTCCATCGACGTGTTGGCGTAGCCCTGTGTGGCAAAAGCCTGGCGGGCGCTGGCGATCAGTCGGGCGCGGGTGTCTTCGATCATTTCGGCACGGGCTCGGGTCATGGGTAAGGCTCGCGATGGTTGTTCAGTGATTGACATACGCTGCGTATGTTACGCATGATTTGCCACATACGCACCGTATGTATGTTGCCGTGATGATTGCAGATAGCAAGACTCAAGGCGTTGAGGATGAGGTTGAGCAGGATGGCAAACCCCTACGCCGAGTTGTTCCAGGCCCCTGGCAGCAGAGCTTTCGTACTGGCCGGCATGCTTGCGCGCATGCCGATATCGATGGCCGGTATCGGCCTGATCACCATGCTGTCGCAAGTGCATGGCGGCTATGGCCTGGCAGGCGCGGTGGCGGCGGTGTTTGCCTTGGCCACGGCGTTTTGCGCGCCGCAGGTTTCGCGGTGGGTGGACCGTTATGGCCAGGGCAGGGTGCTGCCGCTGGCGGCACTGATCGGCGGCGGGGCGTTGTTGCTGTTGCTCTTATGCACCCGGCTTCAGGCGCCGAGCTGGGCATTGTTTGTGTTTGCCGCTTTGGCCGGTTGCATGCCCAATATGTCGGCCATGGTGCGGGCGCGCTGGACCGAGTTGTACCGAGGCCAGCCGAAGTTGCAGACCGCGTTTGCCCTTGAATCGGTGCTGGACGAGGTGTGTTTCATCATCGGCCCACCGATCTCGGTCGGCCTGAGTGTCGTGCTGTTCCCGGAAGCCGGGCCCTTGCTGGCAGTACTGCTGCTGGCGGTGGGCGTGACCACCTTTGTGCTGCAACGCGCGACTGAGCCGCCGGTGCATGATCACCAGGACCCTCACGGCCGCTGGTTGATCGCCTCACCTTCGGTGCTGATCCTGATGATCCTGCTGCTGGCCATGGGCGTGATCGTCGGCGTGGTGGATGTGGTCAGCGTCGCGTTTGCCCAGCATCAAGGCCAACCGGCGGCGGCGAGCATCGTGCTCTCGGTGTATGCCATCGGCTCGTGCCTGGCGGGGTTGGCCTTTGGCATGCTCAAGCTCAAGGCGCCGTTGCCCCGACAGTTTCTGTTCTGCGGCGTGGCCACAGCGTTGACCACTTTACCGTTGCTGCTGGTCACCAATATCCCTGGGCTGGCCGTGGCGATCTTCATCTCCGGGCTGTTCTTTGCGCCGACGCTGATCGTGTCCATGGCGTTGGTGGAGCAAATCGTCCCTCCCAGCCGCCTGACCGAAGGCATGACTTGGCTGATCACCGGCCTGAGCATCGGCGTGGCTATTGGCGCAGCCAGCTCGGGTTGGATGATCGACCACTTTGGCGCCACCAGCGGATTCTGGGTGGCGCAGGCGGCGGGGGCGGTGGTGTTGGGCTCGGCGGTGCTGGGCTATCGAAGGTTGGGCTGAGTTTTACACTTGGTATCGACCACTGTGTTGATGCCATTCATTGTTGCCCGCCAGCCAGGCTTTTACTCCGCCAAGGAAGCGTTCGAGCTGCGGTGAGGCGTGTTCCAGCAGTTGGTGTTCCTTATCTGCATACCGGCGCACGATTTCATTGTGAGTCTCAGCTGCCAGCCACATGCCTTGCTGTAACGAGCAGCCGTGTTCGTGTGCGAGCAGCAACGGCAGATTGAAATCACCTATTTCAGGCATGCTTTCTTTGGGCGCGGAGTACACGTCATTGGCAATGATGGTTGCGCTGGCGGCGAGGGTCACGACTTCGCGTACCTGCGCAGAGAAATACGCATCAGCCTCAAGTTCGTAGCCGCCGACCACATCAATCAGCGCCATGCAGGGTAAGAAGCTGTTGACTTGTCGGTGGGCCAGGTACTCCCAGACACTCGGTAAGCTGTGCTCTATGCGCCATGCGGCTTCTGCGTTCATGGTCACGAACATGGCAATGGTCTCCAGACGGACCCGAGCCATCTGAGATTCAGAGCTGTAGCGAGCCAAATGGCTCATATAGCCTTGTAAGCCACGCAGTACAGGATCGCGATTCAATGCCTGTGTCAACGCGAGGTCGTGCGGCGCAGTCAGGTGTGCCTTGTCGAGAGCAGCCAGTGCCAGGGACAAACGCGGGCCCAGTAGTCTGGGGTTGGAGCCGCTTCGCTCATCGTCACAATAGTGATCGTCCACCGCAAATAAGGCAGCGATGCATTTCGCTGAAAGCAGGAGGCGTTCAGGTGTGTCGGTATCGGGGTGGCACAGCATCGCAAAACGCCCGAAATTCGAAGCGTGCACCTGTTCCAGCTGGCCTTCGAAAATGCCCACTTGGCTGACCCAATCTAGCAACAGGTCATTGACGTGATTCCCCAGCGCTTCGTCTACCCGTACCGGCAAGGGGCATTCCAGCGGTGGTATGACGAGCTGGGCCGCCAGGTGTTCGTGTTTATTTATCATTGCCTTTCCCTGTGTTGTGGGTCGATGTCGTGATCCTTCCACCGGTGTTGAACGGTGGGTGGGTAACCACGTGGGCCATGGTGGTGCTTGTTCCTGTAGGCATTCACTGGCCTATTGCCGGGCAATCAAGCCCGTGGGCGGACGAAACTGCACGCGTTCTGCACGACCCTCCAGGGTCTGAATATGTACCGGGCCAGTCCGTTCCAGGGCCGCGATAACGTCCTGCACCGAGGTCTCAGGAGTCGAAGCGCCTGCGCTGATGCCCACATTCATTTGCGGCGTAAACCAGCGGGTATCCACTTCACTGCCGTCGGCTACCAGGTAGCTGGGCGTACCGCTGGCGTTAGCCAGCGTGCACAAGGTGGTAGCGTTCGCGCTATTGGCGCTGCCCACCACCAGCAGCACATCCACTTGGGTACAAAGTTCACGCACGGCTTGCTGTCGATTTTGCACCGCGTAGCAAATGTCACGGGCGGCGGGTCCAACAATGGAGGGATAGCGCCGTGTCAACGCTTCGACCACCGTACGTGTGTCATCCACACTCAGTGTGGTCTGGGTGAGGTACGCCAGCGAGGTGGTCGCAGGGAACGTCAGCGCGCGGACCTGTTCGAGGGTTTGGATCAACGTGATCGGCGCGTCTACCTGGCCGAGGATGCCGATAACTTCCGGGTGCCCGGGCTCGCCGATCAGGATCAGTTGGTAACCTTTCGCCGCGTATTGGCGGGCATGGTTATGTACCTTGGTCACCAGCGGGCAGGTCGCGTCGATGACCTCAAGTTGACGTCGTGATGCCTGGTGTTCCACGTCACGCGCCACTCCATGGGCACTGAAAATAGTCACGGCACCGAGCGGTACGTGTTCCAGTTCTTCGACAAAAACAGCGCCTTGGTCGCGCAATGCCTCGACCACGTGGCGGTTGTGCACGATTTCATGGCGCACGTAGACCGGTGCACCGAATTGTCCCAAGGCCTGCTCGACCGTGTCGATGGCACGCACGACGCCGGCACAGAAACCCCGTGGTTGGGCCAGGATGATGTTCATGTTTATGCACTCGCCTGATGGGTTGATGTACCGTTCGGCAGTGGGCGCCCCAACGGTTGATCATCGGTGAACTGCTGTATGGAGCGGCTTATGTCTGGGGCGTCCAGGCCCAGTTGCAGCAGGGCAGCGCGCAGGTTCTGACGGGCCAGGCATTCCAGGCACGCCGACTCTGCGCCGGCCATGACGCAGCCTTCCTCGACGGGCACCAACCCATCAAAACAGTCATCGCTCGATTTACAACGACGTGGGAAACCCGAAATACGACCGCACTGACGAATGCTGCGCATTTTTTCGCGGCGCTCGGTGAGGATCTTAGGGGCGTAGGCCTGATGTCCGACGTCCCAGATGATTCGATCATCGGGAGTGTCGAACACGCAGTGCAGAGCGATAGTCAGTTCAAAGGTGGCCACGTTGGCCGAAAGATGGCCTCCGGTGGCGCCGACAGTGCGTAGGATAAACGCACGTATTTCGTCGTCGAGTGGCCCCAGTGCTGTGGGGGGCAAGGCGCGCAGGCGGGCAGGTGCATCGAGGGTGCCGAAGTGTTCGAACACAGCAAGACTCCGAGGTGTCTATGCCATTGGACGTTACTGCGGACCAAGGATTAGGGTTAAAACGAGAGGCAACTTTGTTTTCAATCTAGACGCTGTGCTGCAAAGCGCAACGCCCTCAGTTAGTCCAATTTGGAATTGGATGACTCAAAGAAATGAATAACCTGCGCCCAGCTAATTAACACTGTTCCCGTCGATCGTCAGTGGGTAACTGCGCCGAAGGGTTCGGCGACAGTGTAGCCGTACGTCATGCCCTAGCCATTCCAGCTTGAATTCTTGCGCGGCCTGGATCGAGACCCGTGCCTGGTCTGGGAGCAAGTGCGATTGCCAGGTTCAAGTGTGCAGGCTCTGGATCAACCTGGCGTCGGGCACGGATCTGCGCAGTGATGGTGCAAAAATTCACTCAGGGCCTGGCGAGTCAGGTCGTTGAGTGTCACTTTCTTACGGGTCGCGGCCAGGGCCGCCGCCAAATGCAGGTCATGGCCGACACGTACGTTGAATGAACCCTTGCAGGGCTTTTCCGGTGTTTGCCCGAGGGTGTTGCATGTAGCGAGATAGTCTTCCACGGCCTCTCGAAAGGCCACATCCAGCTCTGCGACAGTTTTGCCCTCATAGCTGACCAGCGCCTTGATAAACAGCACTTTGCCAAACAGGCAGTTGTCTTCGAGGCTGGCTTCGATAGAGCCGATGTAGCCGTTGTGTTTCAGTTGGTTGTTCACTGAATCAGTTCTCCTGATTTCAATTGTTCGATGATCTGGCGCCGAATGTAGTGCTTCAGTTCGTTGCCGGGGTGAGGCTTGTGCAAGGTGATCATTGCACTGGGGTCGCCGATGTCGAATTTGACCCGGCTTCCAGCCCCTTCAATCGGTGTGTAGCCAAGGCGATGCAGCAGCGTTACGAGCTCAGGCCAGGTAAAGGCCATGTGCTCGTTGAGCAGTTTGGCGAGCAGCTTTTCATTTTTGGACACGGCGTTCCCTGCGTGTAACTAAATGTAGTTGCAAAATGTGGTGTTCGTCAATGCTAGCTCGTCTTGGTGTGTCTTTCCTGACATTGATGTAACCCTTGATGACGGCTCGCTCCAAGCCTTTCATCCCCCGTTAATTTTTCCCCGCCCGGTTCGTTTTATAGGGACGACGTGCCTTTGTGCTTCCTGCCTATTGCTCCGGACTCCAAGAAATGAATGCTGAAGACTCCTTGAAACTTGCTCGCCGGTTTATCGGGTTGCCCCTGGAAAAACGCCACGTGTTCCTGCAGGCCCTGCAGAAAGAAGGCGTGGATTTTTCCCGGTTTCCGATTCCGGCAGGGGTTGAGGCGCAGGATCGCCAAGCGTTGTCCTACGCCCAGCAGCGCATGTGGTTTCTGTGGCAATTGGACCCGGCCAGCGGCGCCTACAACCTGCCCGGCGCCGTGCGGCTCAAGGGGGTGCTCAGCCTGCGTGCGCTGGAGCAAGCCTTCGCCAGCCTGGTGGCGCGGCATGAAACCTTGCGCACAGTGTTCCAGCGCCAGGCCGATGAGCGTCTGGAGCAAGTTGCGCTAGAACCGTCGCTGGCCGTCGAGCACCTGGACTTCAGTGCCTTGGCACCGGCTGAGCGTGAGCGTGCCGTCAACCAAGCGGCGACGCGTCAATCGCTGCTGCCGTTCGACCTCGAGCGCGGCCCGCTGCTGCGCGTGCAGTTGCTCAAGCTCGACGCGCAGGAGCACGTGCTGCTGCTGACCCTGCACCACATCGTCTCCGACGGCTGGTCGATGAACGTGCTGATCGACGAGTTCATCCGCTGCTACGACGCCCATGAGCGCAACGAGGCGCCGCAACTGCCGGCGCTGCCGATCCAGTACAGCGACTACGCACTGTGGCAGCGCCGCTGGCTGGAAGCGGGCGAACAGGCGCGTCAACTGGAGTACTGGCAGGCGCGCCTGGGCGATGAGCATCCGGTATTGGAATTGCCGACGGATCGTTCGCGCCCGGCCATGCCCAGCTACCAAGGCACTCGCCATAATTTCGCCATTGATTTGGGCCTGGCCGCGCAACTGCGCAGCTGTGCGCAACAGCACAACGTCACCCTGTTCATGCTGCTGCTGGGCGCCTTCAACGTGCTGTTGCACCGTTACACCGGGCAGGGCGATATCCGTGTCGGCGTGCCGATCGCCAACCGTAACCGCAGTGAAGTCGAAGGGCTGATCGGCTTCTTCGTCAACACCCAGGTGCTGCGCACCGAACTGACCGGGCAGACCCGCGTTGCCGAGCTGCTGCAAGGCATCAAGGCGCACGCGCTGGGCGCCCAGGACCATCAGGAGTTGCCGTTCGAGCGTCTGGTAGAAGCGCTGAACGTTGAGCGCAGCCTCAGCCATACGCCGCTGTTCCAAGTGATGTACAACCACCAGCCAGTGGTAGCAGACATCGCTTCGGTGAGCACCGCCTCCGGCCTGGAGCTGTCACTGGTTGAGTGGCAAGGCCGCACCACCCAATTCGACTTGACCCTCGACACCTTTGAGAAATCCGGGACCCTGCATGCCGCGCTGACCTATGCCAATGACCTGTTCGATGCGCCTTCTATCGCGCGCATGGCCCAGCACTGGATCAGCCTGTTACAGGCCATGGTGGCCGATGGCGAACAGCGCATTGGTGAGTTGCCGATGCTGGCGGCCGATGAGCAGCACGTAATGACCCATGCGTGGAACCAGACCGGCGAAGCGTATCCGACCGAGCGCGGCATCCACCAACTGATTGAAGATCAGGTGCGGCGCACACCGGACGCGCCAGCCTTGGTGTTTGGCGCAACCACGTTGACCTACGCCCAACTCAATGCCCGCGCCAACCAACTGGCGCACGCGTTGCACGAGCAGGGCGTGGGCCCGGACGTGCTGGTGGGCCTGTGCGTCGAGCGCTCGGTCGAAATGGTGGTGGGTCTGCTCGCGGTCCTCAAGGCCGGCGGCGCCTACGTGCCGTTGGACCCGGAATATCCCCAGGAACGCCTGGCCTACATGATCGAAGACAGCGGCATCGCGCTGCTGCTCAGTCAGCAGCGCCTGCTGGCGTCACTGCCGACTGAAAACATCCAGCTGATCGCCCTGGATCAGGCGCCCGGTTGGCTCGACGGCTACAGCAGCGAATCGCCCGCCGTCGCCATCCAGGCGTTGAACCTGGCGTACGTGATCTACACCTCCGGCTCCACCGGCAAACCCAAGGGTGCCGGCAACAGCCATCGCGCGCTGGTCAACCGTTTGTGCTGGATGCAACAGGCCTATGGTTTAGACGCCAGCGATGCGGTCCTGCAGAAAACCCCGTTCAGTTTTGACGTGTCGGTGTGGGAGTTCTTCTGGCCGCTGATGACCGGCGCCCGCTTGGTCGTCGCGGCCCCTGGCGAACACCGCGAACCGGCCCGCCTGATCGAAACCATTGGCCGCCACGCCATCACCACCTTGCACTTCGTGCCGTCGATGCTGCAGGCGTTTATCCATGAGCCGGGCGTGCACGCCTGTGCCAGCCTCAAGCGCATTGTGTGCAGCGGTGAAGCCTTGCCACTGGACGCGCAACTGCAGGTGTTCGCCAAGCTGCCAGCGGCGGGTTTATTCAACCTCTATGGCCCGACCGAAGCGGCTATCGACGTGACCCACTGGACCTGCGTCGATGAGGCCGCGGGCAGCGTGCCCATCGGCCGCCCGATCGCCAACCTTGCCACCTACGTGCTCGACGCCCAACTCAACCCGGTGCCAGCCGGAGTGTCCGGCGAGCTGTACCTGGGCGGCACCGGCCTGGCGCGCAGTTATCACCGGCGCCCGGCGCTGACGGCTGAGCGTTTTGTACCCAGCCCGTTTATCCACGGCGAGCGCCTGTACCGCACTGGCGACCGCGTGTGTCAGCGCGCCGATGGCGTGATCGAATACCTTGGCCGTCTCGACCATCAAGTGAAGCTGCGCGGCTTGCGTATCGAGCTGGGCGAAATCGAAACGCGCCTGATGCAACATCCTTCAGTACGAGAAGCGGTGGTGTTGGTGCAGGGCGGCAAGCAACTGGTCGCGTACCTGGTGCTCGAGGGCGAAGCGCCGACTGACCTCAAGGCGTGGCTACTCAGCAGCCTGCCGGAATACATGGTGCCGACCCATATGGTGCACCTGGACACGCTGCCAGTGACCGCCAACGGCAAGCTCGACCGCAAGGCATTGCCGGTGCCGGATGCGGCGCCGCAACACGCCTTTGTTGCGCCTTCCAGCGAATTGCAAAAGGCCCTGGCGGCGATCTGGAGTGACGTGCTTGGCGTCGACCCAGTCGGTCTGGATGATAACTTCTTCGAGCTGGGCGGTGATTCGATCATTTCCATTCAGGTGGTCAGCCGCGCGCGCCAGGCAGGCATTCGCCTCAGCCCGCGCGACCTGTTCCAGTACCAAAGCGTGCGCAGCCTGGCGCTGGTGGCCGCGTTTGAACAGGCGGCCGTTGTCGATCAAGGCCCAGTGACCGGTGACGTGATCCTGACGCCCGTGCAGCAAAGCTTTTTCGCCCAGGCAATCCCGGCACGTCAGCATTGGAACCAGTCGCTGCTGCTGACGCCGCGTGAGGCGCTGGAGCCTGCACGCCTGGAAGCGGCGCTGACGCAACTGATCAACCACCACGACGTGTTGCGCCTGCGTTTTGTGCAGCAGGGCGACACCTGGCAGCAAGCCCATGCCGCGACTGTCGCCGAGCCTGGGCTGTGGCAGACCCTGGCAACCGACGACACGCAATTGGCCGCATTGTGCGATGAAGCCCAGCGCAGCCTGGACCTGCAGCAAGGCCCATTGTTGCGTGCAGCGTTAGTGCAGATGGCCGATGGCACCCAGCGCCTGCTGCTGGTGGTCCATCACTTGGTGGTCGACGGCGTGTCCTGGCGCATCCTGCTGGAGGACCTGCAACAGGCTTATCGAGAAGCCGCATTGCCGGCCAAGACCAGCAGCTACCAGCAATGGGCGCAGCAACTGCAGGCCCACGCGCAAACCCTTGATGATCAATTAGCCTTTTGGCAAGCACAGTCCAGCGACGCCGACCTGCCGTGCGACAACCCTCAGGGCGGCCTGCAAAACCGCCTGGGCACCCAGCTCGAAACCCGCCTCGATGCCGAGCTCACCCGCCAACTGTTGCAAGACGCGCCAGCGGCTTATCGCACCCAGGTCAACGACCTGCTGCTGACCGCGCTGACGCGGGTGATCAGCCGTTGGAGCGGGCAGGCCGCTGCGTTGATCCAACTGGAGGGCCATGGTCGCGAAGACCTGTTCGACAGCATCGACCTGAGCCGCACGGTCGGCTGGTTCACCAGCCTGTTCCCCGTTCGCTTGCAAGCCCATGGCGAACTGCCGAGCGCGATCAAGTCGATCAAGGAGCAACTGCGCGCCGTCCCGGATAAAGGCCTGGGCTACGGCCTGCTGCGCTACCTGGGCAACCCGCAATCGCGCGAAACTCTTGCAGGCTTGGCTGCGCCGCGTATCACCTTCAACTATTTGGGGCAGTTCGACCGCCAATTCAACGAAGCGGCGCTGTTCGTGCCAGCCGCGCAAAGCAGTGGTCAGGCTCAGGATTGCGAAGCACCGTTGGCCAACTGGCTGACGGTGGAAGGGCAGGTGTATGGCGGTGAACTGTCGCTGCAATGGGGCTTCAGTCGCGAGATGTTCAGCGTCGCAACCATTGAGCGCCTGGCCGATGACTACGCCACGGAACTCAAGGCCTTGATCGAGCATTGCTGCGCAACGCCTGCTGGGCAGGTGACGCCGTCGGACTTCCCGCTGGCACGCCTGACCCAGCAGCAGCTGGATGCACTGCCCGTGGCCGGGCCGGACATCGCCGACCTCTACCCGCTGTCGCCGATGCAGCAGGGCATGCTGTTCCACACCCTGTACGAACCCGAGGCACAGGCCTATATCAACCAGCTGCGCCTGGACATTGAAGGCCTCGACCTGCTGACCTTCGGCCGTGCCTGGCAAGCGGCGCTGGACCGCCATGACATTCTGCGCAGCAGCTTCCACTGGCTGGGCCTGGACAGTGCCCATCAGGTGATCAAGCGTCAGGTCGACGTGCAGTTGCAGGTGATCGAAGACGTGAATGCCGACCTTGATGCCCTTGCCGATGCCGAGCGCTCACGCGGCTTTGAATTGAACGCAGCGCCGCTGTTTCGTCTGATGCTGGTGCGCGGCGCCGGCTCTGCTTGGCACTTCATCTTCACCAGCCACCACATCCTCATGGATGGCTGGAGTCATGCGCAGTTGCTCGGCGAAGTGATTGCCCACTATGCAGGCCAGGCCTTGGAGGCGCCGCTGGGGCAGTTCCGCGATTACCTGGGCTGGCTGCAACAGCAACCTTCGGGAGAGGCGTTCTGGAAAGCGGCCATGGCGCCGCTGCAAGCGCCGACGTTGCTGGCCCAAGCACTGCGTGCGCCGGTCGACGGCGTGGGCATGGCTGATCATCAAGTGACGCTGGATGACGTCTTTACCCAAGCGCTTGGCGAGTTTGCCCGCCAACAAAAAGTCACGCTCAATACCGTGCTGCAAGGCGCCTGGAGCCTGTTGCTGCAACGCTACACCGGTCAGGATTGCGTGGCGTTTGGCGCTACCGTCGCCGGGCGTTCGGCGCCCTTGCCGGGGATCGAGCAGCAACTGGGCTTGTTCATCAACACCTCGCCGATCATCAGCGCGGCCTCGCCCGCTCAATCGGCCAGCGCCTGGCTCAGTGAGTTGCAAGCCCTGAACCTGAGCTTGCGCGACCATGAACATGTGCCGCTCTACGACATCCAGGCGTGGGCCGGTCAGCAAGGTGCGTTGTTCGACACCTTGCTGGTGTTCGAAAACTTCCCGGTGGCCGAAGCGTTGAAGCAAGGCGCGCCCGCCGGCCTGACCTTCGGCCGGATGCACAACCACGAACGCACCAACTACCCGTTGACCCTGGGCGTTGAGCTGGGCGCCAGTCTGCGCCTGGAATTGAGCTACGACCGTGCCCACTTCAGCGAGCAACAGGTCACGCAACTGGGCGCTAACCTGCGTCACCTGTTGACGCAGCTGGTGGCGGATGCGGGTGTGGCACTGGGCAACCTGCAACTGCTCGACGCCGCCGCGCAGCATCAAGTACTCAGCCTCAGCCAATCCGTTGGTGTTGCGCCGCGTCATCAGCGTGTGCACGAGCGCATCGCTGCCCAGGCCCATGCTACGCCTGACGCGCTGGCGGTACAGGCGGGCAGTGAGCGCCTGAGCTACGCCCAGCTCAACCAGCGCGCCAACCGTCTGGCCCACCGCCTGTTGGCGCTGGGCGTGGGTCCGGGCCAGCGCGTAGGCTTGGCCAGCCGGCGTGGCCCGCAGTTGATCGTCAGCCTGCTGGCGGTGCTCAAGAGCGGTTCTGCCTCTTGTCCGCTGGACCCGAAATACCCGGCCGAACGCCTGGCCGACAGCATCGCGGACACTCCCCTCGACCCGCTGCTCAGCGCAACCGGAACT
>NZ_UYXQ01000098.1 GCF_900624995.1 Pseudomonas antarctica | reverse complement strand
CCTTAGTGGGGCGGCAACTGCCGCCATTGCCGCGGCGTGCGCGAGGGCACCTTGCACGCGCAGCCACGTCCCCAGTCTTGCATCGCGCTTTCCGACGATGGTGTGCACTGGACTCATCAATCACGCCTGGACAGTTGGCCGCAGCACTACCCTTGGATCGACCTCGCCTGCTGCGCCTATTTCCGCCAACGCCTGGGCCAAGCGCACCGCAATGCTGGCCGGCTCCAAGAAGGCTTTTGCCCAGAAATTAGCGATGGCCCGCGCGGTGAAAGCCCAAGGCTACCCGATGGTGCTGAACTTCCTCCCCATCGGTACAACATCGACCGCATCATCGGACTGTGCGTCGCCCCGGAAGCCGACTTCGTAGAGCTTGCCACCTGCCAGTTCTACGGCTGGGCCGAGCTAAATCGCGTCGGCCTGTCAGCGATCAAAACGCAACCGGTGCGCGACGAGCGCATCACCGACGACTACCGCGCCAAACTCGAAGCCCAAGGCCATCCCTGCAAGCTGATCTTTGTAACGCCGGACTATTACGAAGAGCGCCCGAAAGCGTGCATGAATGGTTGGGGAAATAACACGCCTGTCAGGGCATCGCCAGCCTGACCTTTCGCAACGCGCGTGAATCGCGTCTGATCGCCAAGCCGTAAGCCTCGGGCGTCCCAGCGCAACATAGATTGTTTGCGATGGCAGATGCGCGTTTATCGCCTATCAGCCATCGCGGCTAATCCCAATTCTTACGGCTCGTTACCCATCTGCGCAATGCTGATATCACGCATGATGAATTTCTGGACCTTGCCGGTCACGGTCATCGGAAACTCGTCGACGAACTTGAAATGCCGAGGGGTCTTGAAGTTTGCGATGCGCTCCTTGCACCAGGCTTGCAGCTCCTGCTCGGTGGCGCTGTGACCGGGGTGGAGCTTGATCCACGCGACGATTTTTTCGCCGAATCGGGTGCAGGGAATGCCAATCACCTGCACGTCTGCAACCGCAGGGTGGGTGATAAAGAATTCCTCCAACTCACGGGGGTAAACATTCTCACCTCCTCGGATGATCATGTCCTTGTTGCGCCCGGCGATGCGCACATAGCCCTCGTCATCCATGCTTGCCAAGTCACCGGTGTGCATCCAGCCAGCACGGTCAATGGCTTCTGCGGTGCCCTGCGGGTTGTGCCAGTAACCAACCATCACGCTATAACCGCGGGTGCACAGCTCACCAATGGTGCCGCGCGGCACCAGGTTGCCGGCGTCGTCGATGATCTTGCTTTCGAGGTGCGGCTGGGTTCTGCCCACGGTGGTGACGCGCATGTCCAGATTGTCGTGCGGCCCTGTCTGAAGCGACACCGGGCTGGTTTCGGTCATGCCATAGGCAATCTGTACTTCGTGCATGTGCATCTCGTCGATGACCCGGCGCATGATTTCAATCGGGCAAATCGCCCCGGCCATGATGCCGGTGCGCAGGCTCGACAGATCGAGCTCAGCGCGGCCCGGCTGATCGAGCATGGCGATAAACATGGTCGGCACACCGTACAGGGCCGTGGCCTTTTCTTCGGCGACCGTGGTGAGTGTAATGAGTGGGTCGAAGCCGTCACTGGGATAAATCATGGTGGTGCCATGGGTCAGGCAGGCGAGGTTGCCAACCACCATGCCAAAGCAGTGATAAAGGGGCACCGGGATCACCAAACGGTCCTCTGCGGCCAGCCCCAGGCTTTCGCCAACCATGTAGCCGTTGTTCAGAATGTTGTAATGGCTGAGGGTGGCGCCCTTGGGGAACCCGGTCGTTCCGGAGGTGAACTGGATATTGACCGCTTGATCGAAGTGCAGGCTGTTCTGACGCTCGCTCAGTTGTTCGCTCGGCACGCTGGCTGCCAACTCCCCCAGTTTCGACCACGATAGGAAGCCCGCCGGGGGCTGGGCTTGCAGGCTAATTAAGCCGCGCAACTCCGGTAGGCGCTCACTTCGTAGTTGGCCGGTCGGTTGTGCCGCTAACTCAGGCAGCAAGCTTTGCAGCATTGCATGGTAGTCGGAGGTCTTGAACGCACCGGCGCACAACAACCACTGGCAACCGGACAGCTTGAGTGCGTATTCGAGTTCGGTAGTTCGGTAGGCGGGGTTGATACAGACCAGCACCACGCCGATCTTCGCCGTGGCGAATTGCGCAATGCACCACTGCGCGCAATTGGGCGCCCAAACGCCGAGCCGGTCGCCGGTTTTCAAACCCAGGGCCAGCAGTGCTCTGGCGTAAAGGTCTACTGCGTCGCCCAATTGCTGCCAGGTATAACGTAACTGCTGATGGCGAACCACCAGCGCTTCGCCGCCGGGGAATTGCGCTACGGTCTGATCGAGTGCCTGGCCAATGGTCATGGTCAGCAACGCTTTGTTTTGAACGCCGCGGGTGTAACTTTGCTGCGGTTTGTCACTGTCTTGATGCATGACGTTTCCTTTGTTTTTATCGTTCTAAGACGGAGTTGCGCGTGCCAGTTGCGCTGATAGCTGAGTGATGAAGACGGGCTGGCGAGCCGCAGAGAATAAAAATAGGCTGAGGCGTTTTCGGGCTGCCCCAACCTGAAAGGGTTACAACTTGATCATCACCGTCTTTAGTTCCGTGTAGTGGTCAATAGCTGCCGCCCCCATTTCGCGGCCGACGCCGGAAAGCTTGTAGCCGCCGAAGGGCAGGACAGGGTCAAGGGCGGTATGGCAGTTGACCCAGACCGAACCCGACTTGATACGCGGGATCATGCGGTGCACCGCGCTCATGTCGTTGGACCAGATGCTGGCGCCCAGGCCGTAGGGGTTGTCGTTAGCCAGGCGCACGGCTTCATCGATGTCATCGAACGGCATGGCCACCAGCACCGGGCCGAAGATTTCTTCCTGCACCAGGCGGTGCTTCTGATCGACGTCGACGATAACGGTAGGTTGGACGAAGTAACCAGGGCCCTGCTTTTCGCCGCCGCACGCAATGGTGGCGCCCAGTTCGCGGCCCGTTTCGATGTAGTTGTACACCCGGTCTTGTTGCTTGGCGGAGATCAGCGGCCCGATGTCCGCGCTAGGGTCCAGGCCACTGCCCAACCTCATGCCATTGGCGATATCGACGATGCCGCCAACCACGCGGTCGAAGTGTTTGCGCTGCACATAAAGACGCGATCCGGCACAGCACACCTGGCCCTGGTTGAAGAAGATGGCGTTGGCAGCGCCGGCGGTGGCCTCCTGCAAGTCGGCGTCGGCCAGCACGATGGTGGGCGATTTACCACCCAGTTCCAGGGTGACGCGCGTCATATTGTCCATGGCGACCTTGCCGACCTGCTTGCCTACCTCTGTGGAGCCAGTGAAGGTCAGTTTGTCCACGCCTGGATGACGGGTAAGTGCTGCGCCGGCCTGGAGGCCGGTGCCGGTGACGACGTTGAAGACACCGGCGGGGTAGCCCGCCTCAAGTACCAGTTCGGCCAGTTTCAGGGCGCTCAGCGGGGTTTCGTCGGCAGGCTTGAGCACCAGGCTGCAACCAGTGGCCAGGGCCGGGCCGAGCTTCCAGCAGGCCAGCATGAAGGGGAAGTTCCAGGCGACGATGGCGCCGACAACGCCCACCGCCTCGCGGCGGATGAACGCGTGGAATTCGCCGCCGGCCATCAGTGGCAAAGACGGATCTACCGTGGTGCCGGAGAGTTTGGTGGCCCAGCCAGCCATATAGCGCAGGGAGTCGACGGACAGTTGCACGTCAACCAAGCGCGCCATCTGCGCGCTTTTACCGTTGTTCAGGCATTCCAACTCAGCGATTACCTGGGCGTCGCGCTCAATCAGGTCGGCCAGACGCCACAACAGGTTTTGCCGCTCACGTGGACGTGTGCGGCTCCACGCCGAGTCATCGAAAGCACGGCGTGCGGCCTGCACCGCGCGGTCTACGTCGACGTGATCGGCCGACGGTACGTCCAGCAAGCGTTCACCGGTGGCGGGGTTGCGCACGACCATGGTCGCTCCGCTGGCGGCGTCTATCCATCCAGCGCCAATCAGCATTTGAGGTCGCTTGGAGAGGAATTCGATGGTCTTGGAATGCAGCGGTACGTGTTCCATGGGCGAGGCCTCATTGTTGTGGATGTAGTAAAAGTCCGAGGAGCAAGGCCCATGCCAGCCCTACCCAAGTGGCGCGAGCCCAGGGCTGCGGCCTTTTCAGGCCCCAGTCAGGCGTAACGGTCGCGACGCGTGGTGTATTGGGCTTATACAGCTGTCTCAAAGTGAGACACCGGCAGCCCCGTGCAGGCGACCGACTCGCGCTAGGCCGGCGCGCCATCAACCCGCTGGCGGGCGCGTTACTAAAGCCGAGGGCCGTTTTCGCGAAGCCATTCGTTTCATGCACGCCTATGGCAATGCCTGAGCCGACAATGGCGTGCGCCTCTCAAAACGTGCGCACACCTGCACAGCCCCGTTAAGGGATCGCGCGACCGAATCTTGCGTCGACAAAGGCATCATTTCCGTCCTGTTGGTTAATGAGGCCCTGCGGAGTGGCGGCGCGGGCATAACGAGGCGGCGCTACGGGTGCAGGCCTGCATACTCCCTGATCTGCTCATCAAGCCGTTTGCGTAGGTGCGCGGGCTCGATTTAGTCAGTAAACAACCCGGCCCACATGCGTTAAACGAGCGGCTGTAGAAAGACTCGATATCCCGCAAACCTTTAACCCTGAGTTTGATGTGCCAGCTCCCAATCAGGACGGGGGCGGTGACATCACCTATATTTGGGCACAAGGAAAGTGGCACTGCCTGGCTGTCGCTCTGGGCCTCTGCATGCGCCAGAGCATGAGTCGCCGGGAAATTGCTGGGACACTCCGTTCACTCCGCTCAAGAGCGTCAGCCCAATCTGACCCGTGCGGGGATTAGCCAATAGGATTGGGCGCTGACGCTACCTGGCATCGCCGGGCCCAGCATCTGCGACCTGATAGGGGCCTCGTTCGGGAAACGCTACGGCAATCGCCAAGCCCCCATCGGGTGTGGCAGAGGCGATGCGGGGAGTCGGTTGCTCGGCGCAGCGCAGTCAGAGCGAAAACTCAAGCGCTCAATCAATTGAGAGCCTCGCTCGTCAGTGCCCCGCAAGACATTCGTGAACGGCTCTGGAAAACCAAACCTGCCGACCGCTTAGGGCGCCGCAGCGTGTTCGCGTTAGCCGCACTCGGCACGGCGGCGTTCCTGCCGGTGATCGTGCTGTTCCAGAGCCCCGACAATATCTTGTGGATGCTGGTGGTGTTCGGCTTCCTGTACGGGATTCCCTATGGCGTGATACCGGCGCTGTTTATTCGCGATAAACAGTTCGACCCACAAAAACAGTAAGGTCCGGCAGGTGCGTCGGGCACCATCGCAACTCAACCAGCCAAATAACTGACGTCATTACGCAACGACCGTTTTTGACTTTAAAAATGGTCGTTGATTTATAAGGAGTTTTATTAAGTTAAACAAAGTGGCACGAATATCGCTCTAAGCCCTTTCAAGCAGGTTAAGCGATGACAAGACGTGTGGCAGGGCCTAGGGGTTATAACCCCGGGCAAAGCGGTTTAGACTGTTTCCGATGTTTTACAGAACTGAAGGAGCAGTAAGACGCTTGGCATTCGCCACTCTCATCGAGCCTGTAAGACAGTTAAGTGCTTAGAGGCCGTTAGCTTATGAAATCACCAACCCAGACCAACGCAATTGACTTCGACAGTGCAAAATTGCAACGCCTGGGGTTTGGTCAACCAGCCCTTCGTCCCCGCCGCCCCGTCACTTTTAACGAACTGCGCCAGCAACTGGGCCAGCAATTGCAGACCAGCCTGGAGCCGGAGCGCATCCTTGGCCTGTTCTTTCGCGAGGTGCAACGCCTGGTGCCCCTGGACGCGTTGCACTACCGCCATGAACCCAGCGACCTACGCCTGGAATTCGGCCATCGCGGCCACCACTCGGTGAGCTACACCTTGAGCCATGAAGGCGAGCATTTGGGCGAGCTGATATTCCGTCGCAACCAGCGCTTAATGGACGACGAACTGAGCCAGTTGGAGGCGCTGCTGGCGAGCTTGCTGTACCCGATGCGCAACGCCCTGCTCTACCGTACCGCCACCCGCAGCGCGCTGCGCGATCCATTGACCGAAACCGGCAATCGCATTGCCATGGACCAGACCCTGCAACGGGAAATCGACATGGCCCGGCGGCACCTGAGCCCGCTGTCCTTGCTGATGCTGGACATCGATCACTTCAAGAACATCAACGACACCCACGGTCATGCGGCCGGCGACAAAGTACTGCGCGCCGTGGCCGGCTCGATCAAAAGCCAACTGCGCAACGTGGACATGGTGTTTCGGTTTGGCGGGGAAGAGTTTCTAATCCTGCTGTCGAACACCGGCCGGGATGCGGCAGGCATGGTCGGCGAGCGCTTGCGCCGGGCTGCACACGCTCAGGATTACTGGGCAGATGACACCAAGATCGAATTGACGGTGAGCCTGGGCTGCTCGACCTTGCTGGCCGCCGAGTCGGCCGAAAGCCTGTTACGCCGCGCCGACAACGCCTTGTACGTGGCCAAGCGCGAAGGCCGCAACCGCTTGGCAATGGCGGGGTAAGCACCCCGCCATCACCTTTACATCACGCCTCGCTGGCGACGCGTGCCTGACGCTCGCGAATCGCTAGGGGCGCCTTTTCCTTGTCTTTCTCCTTCTCCAAACGCATGCAGCTTTCCAAAAACAGGTACATGTAGTCATAGCTTTTGCACACGGCCTGACGCAGTTCTTCCTGCAAGGTTTTGCTCGGGTTCATCCCTGCCAGGGTGCAGATTATTTCAAGCGCTTCCCACGGGTGGGCATCGTCGTACTGCGCGTGCATCTTCAACCATTTCATGGCGCGCTTGCGCTCTTCCTCAGGGAAGGCTGCCGCGTACACACCGGTCGAACACACCACGGCAGACCACTCCCCGGTCGCCCCCTCGATCGCGTAGTTGGTCGCGGCAATCGCAACGATCAACGAATCGGCCGAGCTGGTGTGCCAGCACCAATGGCTCAGTGCGTGCAATTCCGGCGGTACGTTCTGCGCTTGCAACTCTTCCAGGCTCACGCCATGGGCGCGGGCCCAATGTACCCAATAGTCGGCATGGTTCAGTTCCACACGAATATTACGCATCAGCCACCGGCGCGCCATGTCCTCCCCAGGATGGCGGGCAAATTTGGTCTTGGTGAGGTTCTGTGCCATGTACAAGGCAAACTGTTCCACCACTGGCCAGCCACCGATCAAGTAGTGGCGCAAGGTCTTGGCGCTGAGCGTGTTATCGCGCATGCGCTGGTACAGTTCGTGTTCGACAACTCGGCGCTTGCTCTCGCTACAGTCCTGGATCAATTGCTGCGCCCAGGCGGGGTAACTCGAGGCTTCCATAAGCGGGCCGGTTCGATTGAAGGTGTCGATCACTGTAAGGCTCCTTTTTTAGTGTGATAGTACAGACCAGTGAATGGTTCAGCGGAATGTGCCGGGCGCCTTGAACACCAGAGGCTGTGGCCGCACGGGTCGACACTGCAAGCTATCAAAGGTAAACAATTGCGGGCGTTCAATCAGATAGCCCTGAGCGTAATCCACACCGATCTCAAGTAAAGCCTGTTCGATTTGCGGTGTCTCAACAAACTCGGCAATGGTGCGCTTACCCATGACGTGGCCGATGTGATTGATCACTTCGACCATGGCGCGGTTAATCGGGTCGTCCAGCATATCCTTTACGAAACTTCCATCGATCTTCAGGAAGTCTACAGGTAAATGTTTGAGATAGGCGAATGAGGACATTCCGGCGCAAAAGTCATCAAGTGAAAAATGGCAACCTAACGCTTTGAGTTCATTAATAAAACGAATTGCACTACCGAGATTTGCGATAGCACTGGTTTCTGTTATTTCAAAACATATCATTGCCGGCGGAATGTTATAAGCCGTGAATTTCTCACGTAAAAATCCGAAAAACTCGTCATCACCAATGGTAATACCTGACAGATTAATCGCACACATCGCCATCGGCCGGCCTGGCCGCTCGCCAATACAGTCGGCGATAAGTTTGAACACATTTTCGACTACCCAGCGATCCAGTGACGTCATCAGGCCGTAACGTTCAGCGGCCGGAATAAAACTGTCCGGCAGAATTATCCTGCCGGCTTCATCGTGCAGGCGCAGCAGAATTTCGATGTGCCCATTGCCGCCATCCGTCTGGCCCAAAGGCGAAATTTCCTGCGCATACAGGCAGAAACGATTTTCATCCAAGGCCATGTGCAGGCGCTGGACCCAGGCCATTTCACCGAATCGCAGCGACAATTCCGAGTCGTCCGCATGGTAAACCTGTACACGGTTGCGGCCCTTTTCCTTGGCCATGTAACACGCCATATCGGCGGCACGCAGCGATGTTTCCAAGGTCGTCGGGGTTTGCGAGATATGCACCAGGCCAATACTGACAGTGGTCATGAATGGCCGGCCCTTCCACACAAAATGCAGGCTTTGCACGGTATGGCGCAGGCTCTCGGCGATCTTTTCCGCGACCGCTGCCGGGCAGTTCTCCAGCAGGATGCCAAACTCATCGCCGCCCAGGCGCGCCAGGGTGTCACCTTCGCGTAAGTCCGATTGCAACAGCGCGCAGATATGCCGAAGCAGCTCGTCACCGGCGGCATGACCGCAGGTATCGTTGACCAGCTTGAACTGGTCCAGATCGAGGAACATCAAGGCATGTCGCGGGTTTTGCTGACGAGCGACCTGTTGCAGCACCTGTTCGAGGCGGAACTCAAACTCGCGGCGGTTGGCAAGGCCAGTCAAGGCATCGTGGGTCGCCTGCCACGACAGGTTGGCGATGTACTGGCGCTCCTGGGTCATATCGTGCAGCACCAGCACCGCGCCGCTGACCTTGCCGGCACTGCGGATGGGTGCGCCTACCAGGGTTACCGACACCGTACTGCCGTCCACACGCTGGATCAGCTTGGAATGCTCACTGCCGCCACCGAGTTCACCCTTGATGACATGCTCTAACAAAGTAAAGGCATCAGGCTCGGCATTTTCATCGAGCAGGCTGAATAACGCCGCCAAGGGCAAACCTTGGGCCTGGGCCGTCTTCCAATGGGTCAGCGCCTCGGCGGCAGGGTTCATGTAGGCAATGGCACCGTCAACATCGGTGGTGATCACCCCATCGCCAATCGACTCCAGGGTGATCTGCGCTCGCTCTTTTTCCGCTTGCAGGGCGCTGGCGAACGCATGTCGCTGGGTCAGCAACTTGTGAGTACGCAGCAGTGCCAGAGCGATCAGGCCCAGGGCGGTGGCCAGGTTGGTGATCAACAATAGCCGCAGAATGACCCGCGAGCCTTCGCCCAAGGCGTCGCTGAACGCTTTCGCAGCCGGCGTCACGCCATCGTTGATGGCCGTGATGCGCCCCTTCCACTCCCTTACATCGCTGCTGCTGACCTGATCACTGCTGATCGCTCGGTGCATCGCCTGCGCCAGGTCGTCCAATTGCACCAGATAACCATCGCCCACGGTCCACAGCTCAATGGCTTTTTCCAGATAGCTGAAATGGCGAAAATTCAGGTACAGCCAGATCAGGCTGGACACATCATCAGGGTGGTTACCGCCTTTGAGAATGCCCAGGCGCGCGGCGGCGAGGTCGGCGGTAGGGCGGTCGAGGGCAATACGCAACTCATGCCCGCCCTGCGGCACGGCGATGGCTTGCTGGTACTTGAGGTAAGTGGCGGGGTCGCGATTATCGGCGTAAAGCGTCAGGTAGTAGATGGCATCTTTCTGACCCTTGGACCATAGGCTCTCCCCCGCCACATAACCACGTACCGCTGAGAGAACGTAGAGACTGACGCAGCCTAACAATGCCTGAAACAGTACGACGGCGATGAAGGGCCAGACCATGCCCAACAGCCGAGGCCTGCTTAACGTCGCTCCGAGAGTCCGTTTTTGCTTCATGAAGTCCCTTGCACATGCACAGCCAAATACGCACGCGAACATCCGCTCCCGATAGCACAGCCTAGGCTAATTCAACGCACTTGTTGCAGGTGCCCATAAAGTTTGGCGTACAACCCACCCTCCGCGATCAATTGCTGATGGTCGCCATCCTCGGCGATGTGCCCGCCGTCAAACACCAACACCCGGTCAGCCTGCTTCACCGCTGAAAGCCGGTGGGCGATGATCAGTGTAGTACGCCCACTGAGAAACCGCGCCAGCGCCTGGTGCAGGTTGTACTCGGTGGCGGCGTCCAGGGCGGACGTGGCCTCATCCAGAATCACCACTTTCGGCTCGGCCAGCACCATGCGCGCGATCGCCAGGCGTTGTCGCTGGCCACCGGAAAAACGCACGCCGGAGCGCCCCACTATGCTGTCCAACCCCAAGGGCAATGCCCTCACGGTAGCATCCAACTGGGCGATTTCCAGCGCCTGCCAACAGGCCTGGTCGCTGCGGGTGCGGCCCATGGTCAGGTTGGCGCGCACGGTGTCATTGAACAACGCCGGGTGTTGCAGCACCACGGCGACGTTTTCGCGGATAGTCGCGAGGCCGATTTCCTGCTGGGTTGCACCGCCGAAACGAATACTGCCGGCCTGCGGCGTGTAAAGCCCCAACAGCAGTTGCACGAGCGTACTTTTGCCGCCGCCGCTGGCGCCGACAATCGCCACTTTCTCCCCCGGCGCAATGGCCAGGTTCAACTGATTGAGCACCCGGTCTTCACCGTAGCCAAAATCCAGGCCCCGCACCTCAATACCGACGGTCTCACGCCCGGTGAATGGGTCTGCGCCGCCGGCGTATTGCGGCTCGTCGGCGCGCGCCAGCAACTCGTTTATCCGCGTCAGCGCTCCGCCCGCGGCATAGAAGGCGTATTGCAGGTTCAGCAGCTGTTCCACCGGGCCGATCATGAACCACAGGTAGCTGAACACCGCGAGCATCTGGCCGATAGACAGGTCGGAAAACAGCACCGTGAGCATCGCCGCCGCGCGAAAAATGTCGATGCCGAACTGGAACAACAAGCCACTGGCGCGGCTGGAGGCGTCGGTTTTCCATTGCGAGTGGATCGCGTAGTCGCGCACTTCCTGGGCACGCTGGCCGAGGCGCCCGAGGAAAAAACCTTGGCGGTTGCTGGCGCGGACTTCCTGGATGGCGTCGAGGGTTTCGGTCAACGCCTGAGTGAAGCGCGAGGTGCTGTCGTTTTCCAGTTTCTTCAGGTGTTTGACGCGCTTGCCCAACTGCACCGTGGCGTAGATCACCAACGGGTTGAACAGCAGGATCAACAACGCCAGCTGCCAATGCATCCACACCAGAATCGCCGAAGTGCCCACCAGTGTGAGCATGGCTACCAGAAAACGGCTGAGGGTTTCGCCGACAAATTTGTCCAGCGTGTCCAAGTCGGTGACCAGGTGCGTGGTGACCGTGCCGCTGCCCAAGCTTTCGTATTCGCCGAGGGAAATGCGCTTGAGCCGCTCAATCAGGCGCACGCGAATGCGATAGACAATATCCTTGGCCAGCCGCGCAAACAGGCGTGCCTGCACCACGTTGAACACCAGTGCGCCGCAACGCAGGCTTAGCGTCACCAACAGCATCAGGCCGATATAACCGGCAGCCTTCTGCCAACCCAGGGGCAATGCGTTGTTCATCACTTTGAGGGCGGCATCACCACGGCCCAACAGCACTTCGTCCACCAGCAAGGGCAGCAGCAATGGGATGGGCACGCTGCACAGGGTGGCCAGCACGGCGACGCCATTGGCGATCCACAGGGCTTTTTTGTGACGCAGGGCCAGGCGGCGAATGTCCGCCCAGGTCAGTCGGTCAGTGCGCTTGGGCTGCTCGGCAATGTCAGGCTGATCATGCACAGCTAGCTCGCTCCAACCAGCGGGCAAGCAATGGCGATAGCTCGGACAGCGGCTGGTAGCCGTTTGTCAGTAACGCAAGCTGGCCATTACGCTCTGCCAACAGGGTCGGGAAACCGGCGATGCCCAGATCCTGCACCCAGGTGAAATCGGCGGCCGTCGCCGCGTGCTGCTCGGCGCGATCAAACGCGCCGGCAAATTCGATTCGCGGGATACCGGCCTCTTCGGCCAGCGCTACCAATACGCTGGCGAGAGTCACATCACGGCCCTCGACGTAAAATGCCTGCTGGATCAGCCCCAGCAGTTTCCACGCGCAATCCGGCGCCAGGCTACGTGCGGTGACGATTGCACGGCACGCCGGCTCAGTGTCATAGACAAAGCCGTCGGGCAACGCACCGTCGCGCTTGAACGGCTGGCCGGTGGCCTCGGTGACGGCCTGCCAGTGCTCAAGAATATAGCGCCGGGTCGTTGGCTCCAGCGCTGCGCCACTGCCGGTGCGCAAGCCGCCCACCACCAGGTGCACATCGACGCCGGCCACTTGGGCCTGCTCGACCAACGCCTGCGCGACCGGGGCAAAGCCCCAGCACCAGGAACACATTGGGTCCATCACATAGAGCAGGCGCGCGGGCATGGGTCAGGCCTCGGAAGGGGTTTGCTTATAGTTGAAGCCAATCGGGTGCGGCATGTTGCGGGCCTTGGCCAGCTCGATCTGCTTTTGCCGGTCGATTGCGCTACGACGGGTCTTCTCCGGCAGCTTATCCCAGCAGTGCGGGCAACTGATGCCAGCCACATAGTGCTCGGACGCGCGGTCTTCTACGCTCACGGGTGTGCGGCAGGCATGACATTGATCGTAGTCACCTTCGCTCAAGTCGTGGCGCACGGTCACGCGGTTGTCGAACACAAAGCAGTCACCCTGCCACTTGGTTTCTTCCTGAGGCACTTCTTCGAGGTACTTCAGGATGCCGCCCTTGAGGTGGTAGACCTCATCGAAACCTTCGCTGAGCATATAGCTCGAGGCCTTCTCACAACGAATACCGCCGGTGCAGAACATGGCGACTTTCTTGTGCTTGGCCGGGTCGAAATTGGCTTTGATGTAATCGGGAAATTCGCGAAAACTGGTGGTTTTCGGGTCGATAGCGCCTTCAAAGGTGCCGATGGACACTTCGTAATCGTTGCGGGTGTCGATCAACAGCACTTCGGGGTCGCTGATTAGCGCATTCCAGTCTTGCGGGTTGACGTAGGTGCCGACTTTTTTGTTCGGGTCGACGCCTTCGACGCCCAGGGTCACGATCTCTTTTTTGAGCTTGACCTTGGTGCGGTAGAACGGTTGGTCATCGCAGTACGACTCTTTGTGGTCGATATCGTCCATGCGTGGGTCATTCTTCAGCCAGGCCATCAGGCCATCAATGCCTTCGCGGCTGCCGGAAACGGTGCCGTTGATGCCTTCTTCGGCGATCAGCAAGGTGCCTTTGATGCCGTTGTCGACCATTGCCTGCAGCAGTGGCTCGCGCAGGGCGACGTAATCTTCGAGGGTGACGAACTTATACAGTGCCGCCACGACAATCGGTTGAGTCATGGGTGTTTTCTCCAGGTGGCTACCCTCGTAAGGGGTGAACCG
This sequence comes from Pseudomonas antarctica, assembly GCF_900624995.1. GTDB lineage: Bacteria > Pseudomonadota > Gammaproteobacteria > Pseudomonadales > Pseudomonadaceae > Aquipseudomonas > Aquipseudomonas antarctica. Next base: position 1,834 of record NZ_UYXQ01000098.1, on the reverse strand, counting down.
GATTTAAAAATAACGTCGCCGCTCAACGGCGCGGGCGGATTCTAACAAAACCCGCCTCGCTATGACATCGACTCCGATGCGCTGATATTTCCTCGCTGCTGTCGCGGCACGGGCTTACCTCGGCCCCGAGAACCTGCGTGATAGCGTATTTCATCACTCGCCGGCCCCATCGGCGGGACTGAAGGAATGTATGGATATGGAAGCCGACAGCAGCCCCTTGCTCGCTCAACTGATTGATCACACACGCCCTCCCGCCCCAGGTCGGGACGATTTCAAAACCGCCTTGCGGCGCCTCAACCTCAACTCGGTATTTGACATCGTACGATTGCCCGAAGGGGCCTTTGCCGAGCAACTGGCAAGGTACAACGATGACGATGCGCACACGGTGTACCTCAAGGCCCAGAGCGCCGCCGCGCAACTGGAAACGTTATTTCGCGAACAGCAAGTCTCGTCCCCTCCGTCGTCCCCGCGCAATAAGCGCAGTATCACCCCCGAAACCAGCGCCACCTACCAGGCCTTATTCGACGAAAACTGGCACCAGTTCTGCTCCAGTTCGTCCATTGCAGCGGTCGATTCGCCGACGGCCTACCTGCGGGCGCTCTATATATTCGCCCTGCAGCTGGAAGGAAATACCAAGGACACAAACGCGCTCAAGCTGTCCCAGCGACGCCCGAAGCTGAAAGACCTGATGATCAACCCACAAAGCGTTTCGGGCCAGGTGCCCATGTTGTCGATCGTCAATGAGATCTTGCTCGAAAATATCACGCAGGCCGAAGACAAAGACAAAGACAAAGAAGTCTACGCGTTGCTGAGTGGTACCTGGTATCCGTTTTCGCTGCCCTATCACTTCCACCACCAGCAATGCCAACAGGGTCTGTCGGGCAACAAGCCGGCGTTGGGGGAATTGAACTATCGCATCAGTCGCCAACTGCCCCTGGTGGGAGAAACCAGCACTTACGGGCAGGTCCGCGAACAGAACAATGAGGTCCAATGTCAGTTATCGGGGTTGAGTCCTCAACAACAGACCCTGCTGAAAAATAGTTTGGTAGCCCAAGCGGACGCGAAAAGTTTCTATCGCAACTATTACAACTGGGAGACAGATACGATAGGCCCAGTGAAGCTCACTGACTTTCTGCGCCATACACAACTGGATGGCGAACAGCTTCAGGCACTGCTTGCACAACAGACTCAGTCACCACGCGTATCGCCTTACTGCAAGCAAGACACCGGCCTCACTTACGGTGCGTGTTACATCAACGGTACGGCCACGCCCACTATCAGACTGGACAACGGCACACCCGCCAAGCTGACCAACGTTAGCCTTCAGCGCTTCGACAGGCTGCAACGCATGATTCGCCTACAGCGCTGGCTCGGCCTGCCTTTCGCGCAGTTGGACACCCTGTTGGTCAGCGCCATGCGCTGCGAAGACAAACGCGACCGCGCGCGGCTGATCACCCATAACACCCTCCGCGCGCTGGGGGTCTTTTGCTATTTGAGCAAGCGCTACACGTTGCAAGCCGAAGAGTTTGCCGCCTGGCTTCATCAGTTACCCGTTCATGCCTCAGGCGAACGCGTGTCATTGTTCGACCAGGTATTCAATCGCGCGGGCTGCGCCCTGCCCCCCCTGTATCTGGACAGCAAACCGTTCGACGATACCACCCGCCAGCAACTCTGTGCCGGGCTGGGCCTGCAAGACACTCAGGTTCGCTTCCACTACTTATCAACTCCCACAAGCCTTCAACCCGGAAGATCGAGACGGTCAGGCGGATCTATCGGCAAGGCCCAAACGCCCGCCTGTTTTGCGGTACGGGCGGTGGATGCCCGACATTGGTGC
>NZ_UYXQ01000097.1 GCF_900624995.1 Pseudomonas antarctica | reverse complement strand
GGGTAATGTGACTGGAGGTCAGACGGTTGCTCTTCCGGTCTGGGCGTGCAGGTCTTCGCCGACCGTGGGTGCCGGCAGCTCCACCATCGCCTCGTCGGGGCTGGGCAAACCAGCAAACAGCCCGAGTTGTTTGTGCACGCCCGCCACCTCCCAACGCGCCTTGTGCCGGTTGCCGGCCAGGGCGCGCAAGGCGCCCGAGTCCGCCAGCAACGCCTGGGCGCGGGCATCCAGCCCGGCGCGTTCGTCGAGGTCGGCAATGTCGCTGAACGCGCAGCGCTGGCGGGCCGCTTCGATACGCCGGCCATCCTCCTCGCGAAACCCCGAGATCATGCGCAAGCCCATGCGAATCGCCGGTTGCTGGCCGTCGATGGGTTCCAGGCTGCAATCCCAATCACTGGCCAGCACATCCACCGGACGAATCTGCAAGCGATGACGCCGCGCATCCTGCAGAATCTGGTCCGGGCTGTAGAAACCCATGGGCCAGCTGTTGATCAGCGCACAGGCGAAGGCCGCCGGCTCATGGCATTTGAGCCAGCAGCTGGCGTAGGTCAGCAAGGCAAAGCTGGCCGCGTGGGACTCGGGAAAACCATAGCTGCCAAAACCTTTGATCTGCTCGAATATCTGCGCGGCAAATTCCTCGCTGTAACCGTTTTTGAGCATGCCGGTGCGCAGGCGCTCTTGATGCGGCTCCAGCCCGCCGTGGCGTTTCCAGGCCGCCATGGAGCGGCGCAACTGGTCGGCCTCGCCGGGGCCATAGTCGGCAGCGACCATGGCGATCTGCATGACCTGCTCCTGAAACAGCGGCACGCCCAAGGTGCGCTCCAGCACCGCCTTCAGTTGCGGTGATGGATACGTCGTCGGCTCTTCTTTATTACGCCTGCGCAGATACGGGTGCACCATGCCGCCCTGGATCGGCCCGGGCCGCACGATAGCAACCTCAATCACCAGGTCATAAAAAGTTTGCGGCTTGAGCCTGGGCAGCATCGACATCTGCGCCCGCGACTCGATCTGGAACACACCGATGGTGTCGGCCTTGCTGATCATCGCGTAGGTGGCGGGGTCTTCCTTGGGGATGCTCGCCAAGGCCAAGTCCAAGTTGCGGTGGCGGCGCAGTAAATCGAAGCAGCGGCGAATCGCGCTGAGCATGCCCAACGCGAGAATATCCACCTTGAGCAGGCCGACGGCGTCGAGGTCGTCCTTGTCCCACTGGATGATGGTGCGTTCGGCCATGGCCGCGTTTTCCACCGGCACCAGGGTGTCCAGCGGGTATTCGGAAATCACAAAACCACCGGGGTGCTGGGACAGGTGCCGGGGGAAGCCGATCAATTGCTGGGTGAGCGTGAGCACGCGGCGCAGGATCGGGCTTTGCGGGTCGAAGCCGCCTTCGCGCAGGCGCTCCAAGGGCGGTGCATCTTCACGCCAACGCCCGCAGCATTCAGCCAAGGCGTTGATCTGGTCCGGCGGCAAGCCGAGGGCCTTGGCCACATCACGCACCGCGCCAGCCGCGTGGTAGCTGCTGACCACCGCCGTCAACGCTGCTCGGGTGCGGCCGTAGCGCTGGAACACGTACTGCAGCACTTCTTCGCGGCGTTCGTGTTCAAAATCAACGTCGATATCCGGCGGCTCGTTGCGCTCCTTGGACAGGAAGCGCTCGAACAGCATGTTCATCAGGCTCGGGTTGATCTCGGTAATGCCCAAGGCAAAACACACCGCCGAGTTGGCCGCCGAACCCCGGCCCTGGCACAGGATCGAGCGGCTGCGGGCGAAGCGCACGATGTCATGCACGGTGAGGAAATAGCTCTCGTAGCCCAGCTCACTGATCAGCTCCAGTTCATGGTTGATCTGCTGCAAGGTCTTGGCGTCGACACCCTGCGGCCAGCGCTGGGCGATGCCCTCTTCGGTGAGCTGGCGCAACCAGGATTTCGCATCCTGACCTTCGGGCACCAGCTCGCGCGGGTAGTGGTAGCGCAACTGGCTCAAGTCGAAGGTGCAGCGCCGCGCGATGGCCAGGGTTTCGTCGAGCAAGGCTTGCGGGTACAGCGCGGCCAAGGCGTCGAGGCTGCGCAGATGCCGCTCACCATTGGGGTGCAGGCGCGTGCCGGCGTCGGCCACCGTGACGTGATGGCGGATCGCGGTCATGGTGTCTTGCAGGGCACGGCGGCCACGCGCATGCATGTGCACATCACTGCAGGCCACCGCCGGGATATGCAGGCTGGCGGCCAGGGCCAGGCGCTGCGTCAGATGGCGCGCATCGTCCTGGCCGCAATGCAGGTGCACCGCCAGCCACAGGCGTTCGGCGAAGGTGCGGCGCAGCCATTGGATCGAGGCCTGGGTGTCGCTGTCTTCGGCGACCCACAGCGCGAGCAAGCCAGGCAGTGGCTGATCGAAGTCTTTCTGCAGCAGGCGGTAGCGGCCTTTTTCGGCGCGGCGTCGCGCCAGGGTGATCAGGCGGCACAGGTGCTGGTAACCGCTGAGGTCCTGCACCAGCAACACCAATTTCGGGCCGTTCTCGATGCGCACCTCGCTGCCGATAATCAGCGGCAAGTCCACCGCCTTCGCCGCCTGCCAGGCGCGCACGATGCCCGATAAAGTGCATTCATCGGTGATCGCCAAGGCGCTATAACCCTGGCGTTTGGCGCGCTCGAACAGCTCCAGCGCACTCGAGGCGCCGCGCTGGAAACTGAAATTGGACAGGCAATGCAGCTCGGCGTAGCTCATGCAAACCAGCCTTGCAGCCACAGCCCATCGCTTTGCCCCACGGTGCGATAGGCCCAGCCTTGCTGCCCGGCGCGGGTCTGGATCAGGTAATAGTCGCGGCGAATATCGGCGCCATCCCACCAGCCGGACTCGATTCGTTCCGGGCCCATCAAAATCTGTACACCCTGCTCGGCCAGCAAGGTCGGTTCGTGCAGCAGCCAACCGGGGCGTTGCACCTTGCTCAAGCTTTGGCATGCGCGGTTATCGGCGGCGGCTTGCCAGGCGCATTCGGGACGGTGGTCGGCATGAAAACGCAAGCCTTGCACCGCTTCATCGCCAAGACGTGCGCGCAGGCGTTCGCGCAGTTGCTCCCAGGGCAAAGTCTGTTGTGGGCGGTCGTCGAACAGGTCCTGGCGCTGCGGCACAAATACCGGCAGGTCTTGGGCGACCAGGCGAAAGCCGCGTACCGGCGAGGTGACTTGCACCTGTTCCAGGCGGCCACGGGCCAGTTCGAAGAGCATCGCCGGTTCACGCTCGGCACTGAGCAGGCCGACCTTGATCACGCTGTCGGGCGCCTGGGCGTGCTCCAGGTGCAGGTCGAAACGCTGCACGCCACTGTCGCGGCCACACAGGAAAGCGGATAGATCAGCGGTCAAGCGGCGTAACGGAAACAGCAGCGCCTGGTGGGATTGCACGTCGAAATTCAGCTCGATGCGCACATCGAACTGGTCCGGCGGCTGATAGAACGCCAGGCCCAGCGGGCGCTGCCCGGTCAGCGCATCCAGGTGTTTAAGCAAGGTCGCATCAAAGCGCCGCGCCAGAGTATGCCGGGGCAATGCCTGCACTTGGGCCAGCGTACGCAGGCCCATGCGCGCCAAGGCGGTGGCGGCCTGCGGCTCAAGGCCGGCACGATCAATCGGCAGTGACGCCAGGGCTTGGTGCAGCGCGCACTCATCGGCCACGGCCAGGCCATCGTAACTATTCGCCAGCACCCGCGCCGCCGCTGGATTAGGAGCGGCGACAATACGGTGACGAAACCCTAGCTCGGTCAGCTCTTTGCGCAACCGCGCCTCGAACTGCGGCCATGGCCCGAACAGGCCCAGGCTCGACTCGATCTCAAACAACAAGGCACGCGGGTAATACACGCTGACCTGGGAGCTGAAACGGTAGGCCCAGGCCGCGAGAAACTGCTGCCCGCGCTCGATCTCTGCGGGGTCGTATTCGGCGCTGGCGAAGGTCTTGGCCAGGGCATGCGCCGCCGTCAGCGATTGACCAGGGCGCAGGCCCAGGGCGCGAGCCGCCGCATTGACAGCTTGCAGCACGCGGCGCTGCGGCGTGCCGGCCAGCAGCGCCAGCGGTTGATCGGGCTCCGGGTGCACACGCTGCACCCCGTCCAGCGCCAATTGCGGGAACACAATACACACCCAGAGCATGGCAACCTCAGTGCCCCGCCAGCGCAATCGGCGCCGGATGGGCCAACCCGCCGCGGCACTTGAGCACCCGCACTTGCGCCGGTTTTGCCTCAACGGCCAGGCGCAAGGCGGCGGGCGACGCATTGACCGCCTCATTTAAAGAGCGCCAGGCAAACGCCAGGGTCTGCCCGGTTTGCGCAGCCACCTGCAAGCGGCGCAAGGCACGGTCATCGGCCTTGCGCGGCCAGCACAACACTGCGCCGCAGCTGCCGGAACGCAGGCATTGCTCTACCGCCCACAAGGCATCGCGCTCCTCGGCCTGGATCACCGAGAGCTGGCGCAAATCCACCCCGGCGTTCTGCCAGGCGTGCGGGTACGGCGTGTAAGGCGGCGCGACCAGCACGATGCGCTCGCCGGCCTTTGATAAGCGCGCCAGGGTCGGCAAGACCAATTGCAATTCGCCGACACCGTCCTTGGCCATCAGGATTTCACTCAAGGCCGATTCCGGCCAGCCGCCGCTGGGCAGCACCGCATCCAGCGCCGCAAGCCCGGTAGGGTGCACGCTGGCCGGCGACGCAACAGGCCGGCCCTTCCAGACGCGGCCGCCATTGAACAGCGTGTCCAGGGCAACGACGGCGCCCATCAGCCTTGCCTTACCAGGCCGCAGAACACCCCTTCGATGGCCAGGTCCTGATCGGGCCCTACTACGATGGGTTGATACGCGGGGTTGCGCGGCAGCAGGCGCACATGCTCGCCGTGGCGCTCGAAGCGCTTGATGGTGACTTCGCCGTCCAGGCGCGCCACTACAATCTGCCCGTTGAAGGCTTCGGCACTGCGGCGTACGCCGACCAGGTCACCGTCGAGGATGCCGTCTTCAATCATTGAATCGCCCTGGACACGCAGCAGGTAGTCCGGGATTTTCGCAAACGTGCCAGGGTCGAGTTGCAGGCGGTTGTGCACTTCGGCGTCGGCGCCGATGGGCAAGCCGGCGGCAACTCGGCCGAGGACGGGTACGTCCAGCCATTCGGGGCGGGCGGGTTGGTTGAGCAGGCGGATGCCACGAGCCTGGTTGGGATTGACCTCGATAAAGCCTGCTTCGGTGAGGGCCACCACGTGCTTGCGGGCGACGCTGCGCGAGGCGAAGCCGAACGCCTCGGCGATCTCGGCGAGGCTGGGAGACTGGCCTTGTCTCGCGATGCGGTCGCGGATAAAGGTCAGGATGGCGGTGCGGCGGGGAGTCAAGGTCGTCATGGAGTACATTTGTACTCTCGTGGGAAATTTCTGACAATAGCCATCAGTCGGAGCTGGGGGGCTATTGAGTCGACGCCCCAAGCTCCCCACTTGTGCATTTCGAGCAAAATATTGATCCAGAGCGGTATTGGCCTGGATCAAATCGGTTAAAAGATCCGCTCAAGCAACTCGCGGCAATCTAGCAAGTAACAGAAACTTCCCCCGCGGCACCACATTTACCCGCTTAACACCCACGCAAACAATATTCATTATCATTTAGCGCATAAAAACTTCGTTACCGATCAAACAAAACTTAATTGTTCAAAACCCCGCTAATGCCCACCACTCAAGGGCTGCAGCCCCAAGAAGGTGCACTATGTCCTTATTCCATCGAATAATTTCGCTATCGAAATTTTACTTGCCCGGTGTTTAGCCATAAAATCATCGCGATTGATTGCAGTGCGACATATCGTCACTGCATCGTTACTTTTTCGAGCTCAGAGACCTTTGCTCTCTGTTAAGGATTTCCAGCATGACCGAAGCGACAGGACTCATGGCCCACAACTGGGGCTTTGCCATTTTCCTCCTCGGTGTTGTCGGCCTTTGCGCCTTCATGCTTGGTGTCTCCAGCCTCCTCGGGTCAAAAGCCTGGGGTCGCAGCAAAAATGAACCGTTCGAGTCCGGCATGCTGCCTACAGGTGGCGCCCGCTTGCGGCTCTCAGCCAAATTCTATCTGGTCGCGATGCTGTTCGTGATCTTCGATATCGAAGCCCTCTTTCTCTTTGCCTGGTCTGTGTCCGTCCGCGAAAGCGGCTGGACCGGATTCGTCGAAGCTCTCGTTTTCATAGCAATTCTGTTGGCAGGCCTTGTCTACCTATTCCGAGTGGGCGCCCTTGACTGGGCTCCGGAAGCTCGTCGTAAGCGGCAAGCGAAGCTGAAACAATGAGGCTTTGGCGATGCAATACAATCTCACCAGGATCGACCCGGATGCTCCTAACGAGCAGTACCCAATCGGCGAACGCGAAACCGTTTCCGACCCGTTAGAAGACCAAGTCCACAAAAACATCTACATGGGCAAGCTGGAAGACGTGCTGAGTGGCGCGGTCAATTGGGGACGTAAGAACTCCCTGTGGCCGTACAACTTCGGTCTGTCCTGCTGCTACGTGGAAATGACCACCGCCTTCACGGCGCCCCACGACATCGCGCGCTTTGGCGCCGAAGTGATCCGGGCATCACCGCGTCAGGCGGATTTCATGGTTATCGCCGGAACCTGCTTTATCAAGATGGCGCCGATCATTCAGCGTCTCTACGAGCAAATGCTCGAGCCAAAGTGGGTTATCTCCATGGGTTCGTGCGCCAACTCCGGTGGCATGTACGACATCTACTCCGTCGTTCAAGGGGTGGACAAGTTCCTGCCTGTGGACGTCTACGTGCCTGGCTGCCCGCCCCGCCCTGAAGCATTTCTGCAAGGCTTGATGCTGTTGCAGGAATCGATTGGCAAGGAGCGTCGCCCACTGTCCTGGGTCGTCGGCGATCAAGGCGTGTACCGCGCCGAGATGCCGTCACAAAAGGATGCGCGCCGCGAACAGCGAATCGCCGTCACCAACCTGCGCAGCCCCGACGAAGTCTGATCCAGCACCGCTTCTTTTATAGAACGAAAACCTGGCTTCATTCTTTACGTTGACCGAAAGCGATAAAAAACCATGACTACAGGCAGTGCTCGACGCATCCCGCCTTATAAGGCAGACGACCAGGATGTGGTCGTCGAACTCAATAACCGTTTTGGCCCTGACGCCTTCACCGCCCAGGCCACACGCACCGGTATGCCGGTGCTGTGGGTGGCGCGTGCCAGGCTTGTCGAAGTCCTGACCTTCCTGCGCAACCTGCCCAAGCCGTACGTCATGCTGTATGACCTGCATGGCGTGGACGAGCGTCTGCGCACCAAGCGCCAGGGGCTGCCGAGCGGCGCCGATTTCACCGTGTTCTATCACCTGCTGTCGATCGAGCGTAACAGCGACGTGATGATCAAGGTCGCCCTGTCCGAGAGCGACCTGAGCGTGCCGACCGTCACCGGTATCTGGCCGAACGCCAGCTGGTACGAGCGTGAAGTTTGGGACATGTTCGGTATCGACTTCCCCGGCCACCCGCACCTGACGCGCATCATGATGCCGCCGACCTGGGAAGGTCACCCGCTGCGCAAGGACTACCCTGCGCGCGCCACCGAATTCGATCCCTTCAGCCTGACCCTGGCCAAGCAACAGCTTGAAGAAGAAGCGGCACGCTTCCGCCCGGAAGACTGGGGCATGAAGCGCTCCGGCACCAACGAGGACTACATGTTCCTCAACTTGGGCCCGAACCACCCTTCGGCTCACGGTGCCTTCCGTATCATCCTGCAACTGGACGGCGAAGAAATCGTCGACTGCGTGCCGGACGTCGGCTACCACCACCGTGGTGCCGAAAAGATGGCCGAGCGCCAGTCCTGGCACAGCTTCATCCCGTACACCGACCGTATCGACTACCTCGGCGGCGTGATGAACAACCTGCCGTACGTGCTCTCGGTCGAGAAGCTCGCCGGCATCAAGGTGCCAGACCGCGTCGACACCATTCGTATCATGATGGCCGAGTTCTTCCGGATCACCAGCCACCTGCTGTTCCTGGGGACTTACATCCAGGACGTCGGCGCCATGACCCCGGTGTTCTTCACGTTCACCGACCGTCAGCGCGCCTACAAGGTCATCGAAGCCATCACCGGTTTCCGCCTGCACCCGGCCTGGTACCGCATCGGCGGCGTGGCGCACGACCTGCCAAATGGCTGGGAGCGTCTGGTGAAGGAATTCATCGACTGGATGCCCAAGCGTCTGGACGAGTACCAGAAAGCCGCACTCGACAACAGCATCCTCAAGGGCCGGACCATCGGCGTCGCGGCGTACAACACCAAAGAAGCCCTGGAATGGGGTGTCACCGGTGCTGGCCTGCGTTCCACCGGTTGCGATTTCGACCTGCGTAAAGCGCGCCCGTACTCCGGCTACGAGAACTTCGAATTCGAAGTGCCGTTGGCGGCCAATGGCGATGCCTACGACCGTTGCATCGTGCGCGTCGAAGAAATGCGCCAGAGCCTGAAGATCATCGAGCAGTGCATGCGCAACATGCCGGCCGGCCCGTACAAGGCGGACCACCCGCTGACCACGCCGCCGCCGAAAGAGCGCACGCTGCAACACATCGAAACCCTGATCACGCACTTCCTGCAAGTTTCGTGGGGCCCGGTCATGCCGGCCAACGAATCCTTCCAGATGATTGAAGCGACCAAGGGTATCAACAGTTATTACCTGACGAGCGATGGCGGCACCATGAGCTACCGCACCCGGATTCGTACGCCAAGCTTCCCGCACCTGCAGCAGATCCCTTCGGTGATCAAAGGTGAAATGGTCGCGGACTTGATTGCGTACCTGGGTAGTATCGATTTCGTTATGGCCGACGTGGACCGCTAAGCATGAATAGCACGCTTATCCAGACAGACCGTTTCACCTTAAGTGAAACCGAGCGCTCGGCCATCGAGCACGAGCTGCATCACTACGAAGACCCGCGCGCGGCGTCGATCGAAGCCTTGAAGATCGTCCAGAAGGAACGTGGCTGGGTGCCGGACGGCGCGCTCTACGCCATCGGCGAGATCCTCGGCATCCCTGCCAGCGACGTTGAAGGTGTGGCCACGTTCTACAGCCAGATCTTCCGCCAGCCGGTAGGCCGCCACATCATTCGCGTGTGCGACAGCATGGTCTGCTACATCGGTGGCCACGAGTCCGTGGTCAGTGAGATTCAGAACAAGCTGGGCATCGGCCTGGGTCAGACCACGCCGGACGGCCGCTTTACGCTGCTGCCGGTGTGCTGCCTGGGTAACTGCGACAAGGCGCCGGCGTTGATGATCGACGACGACACATTCGGTGACGTGCAGCCTGCTGGCGTGACCCAATTGCTCGAGGGCTACCCATGACCCTGACTTCTTTCGGCCCGGCCAACCTGATCAAGCGTTCGGCCGAGACTCACCCGCTGACCTGGCGCCTGCGTGACGACGGCGAGGCTGTATGGCTCGACGAGTACCAGGCCAAGAACGGTTACGCGGCTGCGCGCAAAGCCTTCGCCGACATGGCCCAGGACGATATCGTCCAGACCGTGAAAGACGCCGGCCTTAAAGGTCGCGGCGGCGCCGGCTTCCCCACGGGTGTTAAGTGGGGCCTGATGCCCAAAGACGAATCCATCAACATCCGCTACCTGCTGTGCAACGCGGATGAAATGGAGCCGAACACCTGGAAAGACCGCATGCTGATGGAGCAACTGCCCCATCTGCTGATCGAAGGCATGCTGATCAGCGCCCGCGCGCTGAAAACCTACCGTGGCTACATCTTCCTGCGTGGCGAATACACCACCGCCGCCAAGCACCTCACCCGTGCCGTGGAAGAAGCCAAGGCCGCCGGCCTGCTGGGCAAGAATATCCTCGGTTCGGGCTTTGACTTCGAACTGTTCGTGCACACCGGCGCCGGGCGTTACATCTGCGGTGAAGAAACCGCACTGATCAACTCCCTCGAAGGCCGCCGCGCCAACCCGCGTTCCAAGCCGCCCTTCCCTGCCGCCGTGGGCGTGTGGGGCAAGCCGACGTGCGTGAACAACGTTGAAACCCTGTGCAACGTGCCGGCGATCATCGCCGACGGCGTGGAGTGGTACAAATCGTTGGCCCGCGAAGGCAGCGAAGACATGGGCACCAAGCTCATGGGCTTCTCTGGCAAGGTCAAGAACCCTGGCCTGTGGGAACTGCCATTTGGCGTAACTGCACGCGAGCTGTTCGAGGATTACGCCGGCGGCATGCGCGACGGCTACACCCTCAAGGCCTGGCAGCCAGGCGGCGCCGGCACCGGCTTCCTGCTGCCCGAACACCTCGACGCACAGATGTATGCCGGCGGCATCGGCAAGGTCGGCACCCGTATGGGTACTGGCTTGGCGATGGCGGTGGACAACACCGTGAACATGGTGTCGTTGCTGCGCAACATGGAGCAGTTCTTCTCCCGCGAATCCTGCGGTTTCTGCACCCCGTGCCGTGACGGTTTGCCCTGGAGCGTGAAGCTCTTGATGGCGATCGAGAAAGGCGAAGGCCAGCCAGGAGACATCGAGACCCTGCTGGGTCTGGTCGGTTTCCTCGGCCCAGGCAAGACCTTCTGTGCTCACGCACCGGGCGCCGTGGAGCCATTGGGCAGCGCAATCAAATACTTCCGCTCGGAGTTCGAAGCCGGCATCGCGCCTACCAGCGCCGCCGTCCCGCCTCTGGCAAGGCCGATCGTAGTCGGCGCGTAACGCTTCAAAAGGCGAAGGGTCAGTGCCCTTCAACTGCTCATGTGCTGACGCCTGTATGGCTGTGTTGATGCACATGAATAACAAGATTCCATTAGCCACGCCCGCTGACAACGGGCCAACGAAGAACTTTGAACCATGGCCACTATCCACGTAGACGGCAAAGCGCTCGAAGTCGATGGGGCAGACAACCTGTTACAGGCGTGTCTCTCACTAGGCCTCGACATCCCTTATTTCTGCTGGCACCCAGCCCTTGGTAGCGTTGGTGCCTGTCGCCAGTGTGCGGTCAAGCAGTACACCGACGAGAACGACACCCGTGGTCGTATCGTCATGTCCTGCATGACGCCAGCCACCGACAACACCTGGATCTCCATCGAAGATGAAGAATCCAAGGCGTTCCGCGCCAGCGTTGTCGAATGGCTGATGACCAACCACCCTCACGACTGCCCGGTCTGTGAGGAAGGCGGTCACTGCCACCTGCAAGACATGACAGTGATGACCGGCCACAACGAGCGCCGTTATCGCTTCACCAAGCGCACTCACCAGAACCAGGACCTCGGCCCGTTCATTTCCCACGAAATGAACCGCTGCATCGCCTGCTACCGTTGCGTGCGCTTCTATAAAGACTATGCCGGCGGCACCGACCTGGGCGTATTCGGCGCCCATGACAACGTGTACTTCGGTCGCGTTGAAGATGGCGTGCTCGAAAGCGAGTTCTCCGGCAACCTCACCGAGGTCTGCCCGACCGGTGTGTTCACCGACAAAACTCACTCCGAGCGCTACAACCGTAAGTGGGACATGCAGTTCTCGCCGAGCATCTGCCATGGCTGCTCCAGCGGTTGCAACATCTCCCCGGGCGAACGCTACGGTGAACTGCGCCGGATCGAAAACCGCTTCAACGGTTCGGTCAACCAGTACTTCCTGTGCGACCGTGGCCGTTTCGGCTACGGCTACGTCAACCGCGAAGACCGCCCACGCCAGCCGCTGTTGGCCGATGGCGCCAAGCTGAGCCTGGACGACGCGCTGGATAAAGCCGCCGACCTGCTGCGCGGCCGCAACATCGTCGGTATCGGTTCGCCACGCGCCAGCCTCGAAAGCAACTACGCGTTGCGCGAGCTGGTCGGCGCCGAGCACTTCTACTGCGGTATCGAAGCCGCTGAGCTGGAGCGCATCCGCCTGGTCCTGCAAGTGCTGAACGACAGCCCGTTGCCAGTGCCGAACATGCGCGACATCGAAGACCACGACGCGATCTTCGTGCTCGGTGAAGACCTGACCCAGACCGCCGCGCGTATCGCGCTGTCGCTGCGCCAGTCGGTCAAAGGCAAGGCCGAAGACATGGCCGACGCCATGCGCGTACAGCCTTGGCTCGACGCTGCGGTGAAAAACATCGGCCAGCACGCGCTGAACCCGCTGTTTATCGCAAGCCTTGCAGAAACCAAGCTCGACGACATCGCCGAAGAATGCGTCCACGCCGCACCTGACGACCTGGCCCGCATCGGTTTCGCCGTGGCTCACGCTCTCGACGCCAGCGCGCCTGCCGTCGAAGGCCTGGACACTGAAGCCGGTGAACTCGCCCAACGTATCGCCGACGCCCTGCTGGCCGCCAAGCGCCCCTTGATCATTGCCGGTACCTCGCTGGGTTCCAAGGCACTGATCGAAGCCGCTGCCAACATCGCCAAAGCCTTGAAGCTGCGCGACAAGAACGGTTCCATCAGCCTGGTCGTGCCGGAAGCCAACAGCCTCGGCCTGGCCATGCTCGGTGGCGAATCCCTGGACGCCGCTCTGCAAGCGGTGACTGACGGTAAAGCCGACGCCATCGTGGTACTGGAAAACGACCTGTACACCCGCACGGATTCGGCCAAGGTCGACGCCGCGCTGGATGCCGCCAAGGTGCTGATCGTTGCCGACCACCAGAAGACTGCCACCAGCGATCGCGCCGACCTGGTACTGCCAGCCGCCACCTTCGCCGAAGGCGACGGTACCCTGGTCAGCCAGGAAGGCCGCGCCCAGCGCTTCTTCCAGGTGTTCGATCCGAAGTACATGGACGCCAGCATCCTGGTTCACGAAGGCTGGCGCTGGCTGCATGCCCTGCGCGCGACCTTGCTGAACCAGCCGATTGACTGGACCCAGCTCGACCACGTTACCGCAGCTGCTGCCGCCAGCGCCCCGCAACTGGCGCGCATCGTCGACGCTGCACCGTCCGCCGCGTTCCGCATCAAGGGCATGAAGCTTGCCCGTGAACCGCTGCGTTACTCCGGCCGTACTGCCATGCGCGCCGACATCAGTGTGCACGAACCGCGTACGCCGCAAGACATCGACACCGCGTTCGCCTTCTCCATGGAAGGTTACTCGGGGTCGGTCGAGCCACGTCAGCAGGTGCCCTTTGCCTGGTCGCCGGGCTGGAACTCGCCACAGGCCTGGAACAAGTTCCAGGACGAAGTCGGTGGTCACATCCGCGCTGGCGACCCGGGCACCCGCCTGATCGAAAGCAGCGGTGATTCGCTGAACTGGTTCGCCGCTGTACCGCGTCCGTTCAACCCGGCTCAGGGTACTTGGCAGGTTGTGCCGTTCTTCCACCTGTTCGGCAGCGAAGAGACCTCTTCCAAAGCCGCGCCGGTACAAGAACGCATTCCACACGCCTACGTGTCTGTGGCCAAGTCCGAAGCCGACCGCCTGGGCGTCAACGACGGTGCCCTGCTCAGCTTGAGCGTCGGTGGCAAGACCCTGCGTCTGCCGCTGCGCATCAACGACGAGTTGAGTGCCGGCCTGGTTGCACTGCCGAAAGGCCTCGCCGGTATTCCACCGGCGATCTTTGGCCAAACCGTTGACGGTCTGCAGGAGGCAGCGCAATGACCTGGTTCACCCCTGAAGTGATCGACGTGATCATCTCGGTCGTCAAGGCCATCGTGATCCTGTTGGCCGTGGTCGTCGCGGGCGCCCTGCTCAGCTTCGTCGAACGTCGCCTGCTGGGCTGGTGGCAGGACCGTTACGGTCCGAACCGCGTCGGCCCATTCGGCATGTTCCAGATCGCTGCCGACATGCTCAAAATGTTCTTCAAGGAAGACTGGACCCCGCCGTTTGCCGACAAGGTGATCTTCACCCTGGCACCGGTCGTGGCCATGAGCGCCTTGCTGATCGCCTTCGCCGTCATCCCGATCACCCCAACCTGGGGCGTGGCGGACCTGAACATCGGCTTGCTGTTCTTCTTCGCCATGGCCGGTCTGTCGGTCTATGCGGTGCTGTTCGCCGGCTGGGCCAGTAACAACAAGTTCGCCCTGCTGGGCAGCTTGCGGGCTTCGGCCCAGACCGTGTCCTACGAAGTGTTCATGGGCCTGGCGCTGATGGGCATCGTGGTGCAGGTCGGCTCGTTCAACATGCGCGACATCGTCGAGTACCAGGCGCAGAACCTGTGGTTCATCATTCCGCAGTTCTTTGGCTTCTGTACGTTCTTCATCGCTGGCGTCGCCGTGACTCACCGTCACCCCTTCGACCAGCCGGAAGCGGAGCAGGAACTGGCCGACGGTTACCACATTGAATACGCCGGCATGAAATGGGGCATGTTCTTCGTCGGCGAATACATCGGCATCATTTTGATTTCGGCCCTGCTGGTCACGCTGTTCTTCGGCGGCTGGCACGGTCCGTTCAACATCCTGCCGCAACTGGCGTTCTTCTGGTTCTTCTTGAAGACGGCGTTCTTCATCATGCTGTTCATCCTGCTGCGCGCCTCTATTCCGCGCCCACGCTATGACCAGGTGATGGATTTCAGCTGGAGATTCTGCCTGCCGCTGACCCTGATCAATTTGCTGGTGACGGCTGCTGTTGTGTTGTTGAACACGCCAGCCGGCGCGGTTCAGTGAGGATTTGACCCATGTTCAAATATATTGGCGACATCGTTAAGGGTACCGGTACCCAGTTGCGAAGCCTGGTGATGGTTTTCGGCCATGGCTTTCGCAAACGCGACACCCTGCAATACCCGGAAGAAGCGGTGTACCTGCCGCCGCGCTATCGCGGCCGCATCGTGCTGACCCGCGACCCCGATGGCGAAGAGCGTTGTGTAGCCTGCAACCTGTGCGCCGTGGCGTGCCCGGTGGGTTGCATCTCCCTGCAGAAAGCTGAAACCGAAGACGGTCGCTGGTACCCGGACTTCTTCCGCATCAACTTCTCGCGCTGCATTTTCTGCGGCCTCTGCGAGGAAGCTTGCCCGACCACCGCGATCCAGCTGACACCGGATTTCGAGATGGCCGAGTTCAAACGTCAGGACCTGGTGTACGAGAAAGAAGATCTGTTGATCTCTGGTCCCGGTAAAAACCCTGATTACAACTTCTATCGTGTTGCAGGTATGGCCGTTGCCGGTAAGCCGAAGGGCGCCGCACAAAACGAAGCCGAGCCGATCAACGTGAAGAGCTTGCTGCCTTAAGGAAGAAAGATGGAATTCGCTTTCTATTTCGCGTCGGGTATTGCAGTGGTGTCCACGCTTCGCGTGATCACCAACACCAACCCCGTGCACGCCCTGCTCTACCTGATTATTTCGCTGATCGCCGTGGCCATGACCTTTTTCAGCCTCGGCGCACCGTTTGCCGGTGTCCTGGAAGTGATCGCCTACGCCGGCGCCATCATGGTGCTGTTCGTGTTTGTGGTGATGATGCTCAACCTGGGGCCGGCTTCGGTCGCCCAGGAACGCGTCTGGCTCAAGCCCGGCATCTGGCTCGGCCCGGTCATCCTGGCAGCGCTGCTGCTGGGTGAACTGCTGTATGTGATGTTCGCTCACCAGAGCGGCCGGGCCATGGGCCACACCCACGTAAGCGCGAAAGCCGTGGGACTCAGCCCGTTTGGCCCGTACC
>NZ_UYXQ01000096.1 GCF_900624995.1 Pseudomonas antarctica | reverse complement strand
GGCTACTGAGCAGCTGCAGCAAACCGCCACACGCCAACACCTCATCGCCCGGATGAGGAGCGATGACCACCACGCGCGCGCGCGGTGGTACCAGCGTGCAGGGGGTTATTGCGGGAATTTGCGCCAACTGCGGGGCGCTGTTCCAGATTTGCGCAGGGCCGCGGCGGCCGTCGCTTAAGGAGGCAGGCTTCATGGGTGTCACATCCTTGTCAATAGGGGCTGGGTCGTACCCCTTTGACGGGGCGACACTCTGTTTTAGTCAGCGCAGGCTCCGCCGCACTGCTGCGGCACCCCAACCTTGGAGTGCCAGCAAGGCGTCTTCAGCATAGTCAAGGATGGGTCGCTTTTACATCTTGTAATGTCGATTTTTTCAAGTGGCATGCATCACGCTTTTCAGGTCATCGCCAAAACCACCCTGTGCCCGGCAGTCGAGGCGGGCACTGGTAAGGACGTGCGGGGTGTGACTGCAGGCGATCGATGCATCGCAACGTTCCAGGTTGCGCACCGGGATCAGAATGCCGATCATCGCAAACCCTCGCGGGAGGCGACCGAGGTGCCGTCGTGGCTCCACAGGTCGAGGAGAAAATCGCTCTCGTGATGCTGCACAACAGGCGCCACGCCCAGGCGTTGTTGCAGCAAGGCGTGCACTTGGTCGGCGGTGTGTGGGCAGCCTTCGATTGCGGGCCGCCAGTGGCAGGCAAGCAGCTGCCCGTTCTCGGTCAACGAGGCGAGCGCGCAGTCAACCAAGCGATGCAAATCATCGGCGTCGAGGTAGTAACACAACTCGCTCAAGACGATCAGTTCGAACGCGCCCGCCGGCCATTGGTCGGGCAGGCGGCTTTGTTGCACCTGGGCGTGGGGGAACCCCAGTAAGCGGGTTTTCGCCAGCGCGACGGCGGCGGCGGCCGTGTCGCAACACACCAGGCGGTCACAGCGGGGCGCCAATTCGGCACTCAGCTCACCGTTGGCACAGCCTGGCTCGAAGATCGACGTGTAGCGCGGCCGAGTCAGCACCGCCAGGGTCAGCGCGCGTTTGCGCCGCTCGTACCAGCGCTGGCGAAACGCCCAAGGATCGTCATTGCCGGCGAACAGTTGATCAAAATAGGGCGTGGCAACGCTCATACAAACACCACTTCAAAAGGTTGCAGCAAGCGCTCCACCACGTACGGCGCGAGCACGGGTGGCAGACCGATCTGCGGGTCACCCTCCAACTGGCTGGCAAACGCGTGAATGGCGTGGCGTTTACGCGCTACGGTCTCGGGCGTCAGCAGGATTTTGCGGGCGCGGTCCCACGGCACCTGGCGGTCTTCGGGGGTTGCCCAATGCCAGGTCCATACAGGCAGTTCGTAGAGCGTGGCGCCTACCGCTCGGGTCGCTTTGGCACTGGCGCGGCCGACAGCTTCGTGGTCGCAATGGCCGTCTTCGCGCCAAGTGGTGAACACCACATCGGTGGGCTTCAGATAGCGCTGGATAAACGTGCACAGTTGTTCTTCGCGAGCGGCCACCTGGCTGTCGGCGAAGCCTGCGCGCAGCCATTTCAAACTGTGCAGCGGCAAGCCAAGGCGGTGCAGGGCCTGGGCCGACTCCTGCGGGCGCACCACGCTCAAGCGCTCCACCGGCCAACGCCTGGAGCCTGGATGGCTGGCGCTACCGTCGGTTACGGAAATCAGCTGAATCGGCCGGCCGAGCATCGCCAGGCCTTGCAACAGACCGCCACACCCGAGCACTTCATCGTCCGGGTGCGGGGCGATGATCACCGCCCGATGGCCTTCGGGCACCAACTGCTCAATGCTGATGTGCGCTAATTGCGCCATGTGGGATGACGCTTGCCACTGATACAGCGGGGTGCCTTGGCCGACAATCGGATTAGGTTTCATAAATGCCACCTGCGTGCGGAGTCGGCAGCAACCAGCTCACCCAAGGCTGCCAGGTCACGCTCGGCGTGACTTTGCCGCACGTACACCGGCAAATCCGCCATCAATTGGGCAAAGTGCGGGTCTTTGCAGTAAGGCCCTGCACCGACCGCGCGGCCGACGTGGTGGATGACCTGTTCGACGGCGTCTTCGATACACGCCCGTACCTGCTGGGCCAGTTGCCGGGCATCGGCCCGCGGTTCGCGATCGATCTGTTCGGCACTGTCACGCAAGACACATGCGCCACTGTTCAGCACACTGTCCACCGCCCCCAAGTGGGCCAGGGCATGGGGTTCTGGGCGCTTGCTGCACTGCTCGCGCAAGACCTCGGCCAGGCGTTGTGCGCCGCCATACCAGCACGCCGCAATGCCGATTCCGCCTTGCCAGAAGCCTGGGCGGGACAAGTATTCACCCGGCCTGCCGACGGCGATCCCCTTGGCGTCGTCAAACACAATCTCGACGCTGCCCGTGGCCGCCATCCCTACGGCATTCCAACCTTCATCCGTTACCGTGATCGCTGGCTGCTGCATGTCCACCGCAACTAATTGCTGGCGATCCTCTTCGTCCCAGGCGGTCAGCAAGCCATGGCTGACCACCGCCGCCCCGGAACACCAGGCCTTGCGCCCGTCGACGACCAACCGCTGGCCGTCTCGCCGCACGCGCACCTTCGCCGTTGGCGGCTCGGCGGCCCACATGCCCCAAGTGCTACCCAAGGGCGGCAACGGGCTGTCGAGCTCAGCGATGATCGCCAAGGCATCGGTATGGCCTTCGAACAGCTTGCACAGGCGCACATCATGCCCCGCCACTTGCGCAAGACAGCTAAGGCGCGCCAGCGTCTGGCCGCTGCCAGGCAATGGCAACTGGTCCAGGCCTTCTTTCTGAAGCGCCCTCAGTGCATGACCCAGGGCCTGCGTATCCGCATAACTGCGGTAGCCTTGAAGGAATTCATGCAACGCCATCTCACACCTCGTCGTGCTGCAATTCAAACAGTAACAGTGAGCGACCGGTAACGGCGTACTCATGCTCGAAGTCAAAGCGTTCCTGGCCACGCACGCCCGGGTCATTGGTGTCGAGCATGCAGGTCCAGAACTCGCCTTCGGGTACCGGTGGCAGGCGGAAATTCACCAGGTCGTGGTGGGCGTTGACCACCAGCAGCAGGGTTGCATCGCCACCCGGACGCCGAATCCCGGTCTCCTGGGCGCGGCCATCCATCAACATGCCCAGGCAGCGGCCATGGCTGTCTTGCCATTGCTCGATGCTCATCTCGCTGCCGTCCGGCGCCAGCCAGGTGACATCTTTCACGCCGATGTCTTCGTTGTAATCGCCGACCAGGAAGCGACCACGGCGCAGGATCGGATAGGCCAGGCGCAGCTTGATCAAACGTTTCACAAACTTGAGCAGGGCCTTGCCGTCGTCATCCAAGTCCCAGTTGACCCAGCCGATCTCGCTGTCTTGGCAATAGGCATTGTTGTTGCCGTGCTGGGTACGGGCAAACTCATCACCGGCCACCAGCATTGGCGTGCCCTGGGCCAGCAGCAGCGTGGCGAAGAAGTTACGCATCTGGCGCAGGCGCAGCGCGTTGATTTCCGGGTCGTCGGTGGGGCCTTCGACGCCGTGGTTCCAGGACAGGTTGTTGTTACTGCCATCCTGGTTATTTTCGTCGTTGGCTTCGTTGTGCTTGTCGTTGTACGACACCAGGTCGTGCAAGGTGAAGCCGTCGTGGGCAGTGATGAAATTCACCGAGCTGTACGGGCGCCGACCACGCTGGTTGAACATCTCCCCAGAGGCGGTCATGCGCGCGGCGAAGTCCGCCAGTTGGCCGTCGTCGCCTTTCCAGAACGCGCGCACGGTATCGCGGAACCGGTCGTTCCATTCCACCCAGCCCGGCGGGAATTTACCCACCTGATAACCACCGGGGCCACAGTCCCAGGGTTCAGCGATCATTTTCAGCTGGCGCAGCACCGGGTCCTGGCGGCAGGCCACGAGGAAACTATGGCGCTCGTCGAAGCCATCGCGGTAGCGGCCCAGAATGGTCGCCAAGTCAAAGCGGAAACCGTCCACGTGCATCTCGGTGGCCCAGTAGCGCAGCGAGTCTGTGACCATTTGCAGCACGCACGGGTGGCTCAGGTCCAGGGTGTTGCCGGTGCCGGAGTCGTTGATGTAGAAGCGCTTGTCTTCGGGCATCAAGCGGTAGTACGACGCGTTGTCGATGCCGCGCATGGACAAGGTCGGGCCGCGCTCGTTGCCTTCGGCGGTGTGGTTGTAGACCACGTCGAGGATCACTTCCAGCTTGGCCTCGTGCAGGTGCGCGACCATTTCCTTGAACTCGGCGATCTTGCCGCTGGCCAGGTAACGCGGGTCTGGTGCGAAGAAGGCAATGCTGTTGTAGCCCCAGTAATTGGTCATGCCTTTTTGCAGCAGGTGCTGGTCGTTGACAAACGCATGTACCGGCAGCAGTTCTACCGACGACACGCCTAACTGGCGGATGTGCTTGAGCACGTCGTCTTCCATCAAACCGGCGCAGGTGCCACGCACCGACTCACCGACCGAAGGGTGACGCATGCTGATGCCGCGCAGGTGGGTTTCATAGATGATCGTGCGGTCCCACGGCACGCGCACAGGCTGGTCGTTACCCCAGGTGTGCGCCGGGTCGATAACCTTGCACTTGGGCACGAAAGGCGCGCTGTCGCGTTCATCGAAACTGAGGTCATCATCGGGGTGGCCGATGGTGTAGCCGAACAGCGCCTCGGACCATTTGAGTTCGCCCACCAGCTGTTTGGCATAGGGGTCGATCAGCAATTTGTTGTGGTTGAAGCGGTGGCCGTTGGCGGGGTCGTATGCACCGTACACGCGGTAGCCGTAAATCAGCCCTGGGTGGGCGTCGGGCAAGTAACCGTGGAAGGTTTCATCGGTGTATTCCGGCAGTTCGATACGTTCCAGCTCGATTTCGCCGGTATCGTCGAACAGGCACAGTTCGACTTTAGTGGCGTTGGCCGAGAACAGCGCGAAGTTCACACCCAGGCCGTCCCAGGTGGCGCCAAGTGGGAAGGGCAAACCTTCACGAATCCGCGACGGCTCATTTTCCTGCGTCGATTGGGTTTTATCGGGTTTGCTCATTGTTGAGTTGCTCCTGCAAGGGTCTTTTTTCGGGCCGAGCGCGACCGTGCTGGCGATCGTTCAGCTGACGCTGTGGACAGTGAAAATGACCTCCTGCGGACAACGCCGGCAGGAGGCCCATGGGATCAAAAGGCTTAAGACTTGGGCTTTTTCGGCGCGGCCGGCTTTTTGGCCGCCGGCGGTACGGGTTTGCTCGCGGCAGGGGCCGCAGGCTTGGCTTTGGGCGTAGGCTTGGGCGCGGTTTTCGGCTTGGCGGCGGCCTTGGGCTTGCTCGGTGTCAGCGCCTCGGCTTCGGCCAGCTTGCGTGCCATCTCCCAGTGGCGTGCATCTTCACCGTGGGGTTTGCCTTCGGACTCCCAGATCTGATGCGCCAACTCGCGTATGCGTTTGTCTTCAGTACTCATCGCAATGCTCCTCACAGAAAAGTTTCAGCGTTCTTGATCATCAGGATTGATAAAGACATTGACCGGGACATCCCCCAGGGCAGCGCTGATCAACAGCTCGTTGTTTGGTGTGACTGCGCCTGTATGAAAAAGTCCCTTCCAGTTTTGTGTTGTGACGGCGAACGGTAATTTCACGCGTGTATCGCCCCAAACCTGCGCACTGACATGGGGCTGTTCAGCCTTTTCCAGCAAGCGATGAGACCAGCGTGGCACCACCACCAGCAGGTATTTGCCGTGAGACTCGCGGCAAAATGCGACAACGTGTTCAGCGTGTTTGCCGATGACTTCCAGCGGTAGGTAGCGGCCGCTGCGGAACATCTCGGGATCAGCCTTGCGCAAGGCTAAAACCTCGGCAATCAACGCCTGTTTGACACGCCCGTCGCGCCAGTTAAACAACAGTTCACCGATGTCCGGTGGCGTATCCAGCGCCTGTTGCCGTGCGCTGAAATCCACGGGGCGCCGGTTGTCCGGGTCGACCAGGCTGAAGTCCCAGAACTCGTCGCCCTGGTACACGTCCGGCACACCCGGCACGGTGAGCCGAAGCAAGGATTGCGCCAGGCCATTGACCGCACCGGCTGCAGCGATGGCGTGGGCGGCGTCGCCAACGGCGGTGCGCAGCGCCTGACCTTCCTCGCTGAGCAGCAGACGCGTCAGGAAGGCTTCGACGCCTTGTTCATAGGCCTCATTAGGCGCGCTCCAACTGCTTTGCAACTTGGCTTCGCGCAGGGCTTTTTGCTGCCATTGCCAGAGGCGCTTTTGATAGGCATGCATGTCCGGGTTGGCGTCCAGCGGCCAACTGCCCAGCAACACTTGATACACGATCAGCTCGTCACCGGCAGAAGGGCTGTCGGCAGTCGCACGCACTTTTGCGGCGAGGGTACGCCAGTGCTCGACCTGCTCGGCATACCACGGCGCGCACTCGCTGAGGACTGCCAGGCGCGCGCGGGAGTCTTCGCCGCGCTTATGGTCGTGGGTGGCAGTGGCCAAGAGGTTGTCGGGAAAGCGCTGCAGCCGCTGTGTGTTGACGGCGTGAAAGTCGGCCACCGTTGCACTGAATTGCTCGGTGCTGAAGCCCACATCGTTACGCGACAGCAGCACCGCCGAACGATAGAACGCGGTGTCTTCCACGGCCTTGGCGGCAGCCGGCGACGTCAGTTGCTGGAAGCGTACGCAGGCATGCTTGAGCAGCTTGCGCTCGCGGCCGACCGGGCGATTGCGCCAAGGCTGGCCACCGAGCCATTTTTCCAGGTGATCGAGTACCGGCCAATCGCCTTGGCTCAGGGTGGCGCGAGCACCCGCCAGCGCTTGCAGAAAAAACACGTCGTCGCTTTCACTGCGGCCACGGGCGCTGATGTAGGTGCGGTACACCGGGAAGTGCACGATCAGTTCCTGCAAGGCACGGCGAATAGCGCCCAGCGTCAGGTCGCGGGTCATCACATCATCACGGGCGACTTGCAGCAGGGCTTGGGCCACGCTTTCAAAATCCCCGGCCAGGGAGCCATTGAGGATCTGTTGGCGCGCCAGCCATGCCTCCTCGATAAACGACGCGGGCCGTCCGCTGTGGCGGGTCCACAGCTCGGCAAGCGGTGCAAACCCTTGAGGATCATGCTGCAGCAACGACAGTTGGTTCATGAATTCGTAGCCGGTGGTGCCGTCCACTTTCCAGTCTTCGCGCAGGGTTTCGCCCTCGCCGAGGATCTTCTCTACAAAGATCGGCAGGTGCCGCTCCGGCGACAGCGAGTCCACCCGCCGGCGCAGCTTGCGGCAGTAAGCGCGCGGGTCGGCCAGCCCGTCGATGTGGTCGATGCGCAGACCGTCCACCAGGCCTTCGCCGATCAGTTCAAAGATCTTGTCGTGAGTGGCTTCGAACACGGCCGTGCGCTCTACGCGCAGGCCGCCTAGCTCGTTGACGTCGAAGAAGCGCCGCCAGTTGATATCGTCTGCGGCGGTGCGCCAGCTGGCGAGGCGGTAAGTTTGCTGCTCGAGCAATTGATGCAGGCGTTCAAAGCCTTCGGGTTGGCGCCCGTCGAACGCGGCGAGGCGCTGCTCAATGGTGTGCAGCACCAAGCCCTCGGTCGCGCGTTCGGCCAGCGCTTGCTTGAGCCATGCAGCTTCGTGGTAGGCGTCGTCTTGATAGGCGAGGGCGCTAAACCGGTCGGCCAATGGCTTGAGCAGTTCGTCGGCGCCGAAAATCATCGCGTAATCGCGCGGGCAGATCGGGAAGCGGTGTTCGTAATGCTCGACGTAAAACGCACCGTGTTCGGCATCGAAATGCAACGCCAGGCTGCCGGTTTGCAGGGCTTCGCCGTAGTCGCTGCCCAGAAACGGCATCAGCAGTTGGCCCTTGAGCAACGGGTCGGGCGAGTGCCACTGAATATCGAAAAACTCACTGTAAGGGCTCAAACGGCCCCACTCCAGCAGGTCCAGCCACCAGGGGTTATCCGCGCCGCCGACGGCCATATGGTTGGAGACGATATCGAGGATCAGCCCCATATCGTGTTCACGCAGCGCGGCGACCAGACGGCGCAAAGCCTGCTCGCCACCCAGTTCAGGGTTAACCGTGGTGGGGTCGACCACGTCGTAGCCATGCATCGACCCGGCGCGGGCGCTGAGTAACGGCGAGGCATACAAATGACTGATGCCTAGCTGGGCGAAGTACGGTACCAACGGCACCGCATCGTCCAGGGTGAAACCTTTATGGAATTGCAGGCGCTGGGTAGCGCGCAGGGGTAGTGCTTTCATCGGTCACGCTCATAGGCTTGGTTGCGCGCGACGGCCAGCAGTTCGAGGCGGCGCGCGGCGCCGGCATTGTCGAGCAGGCTGGCGGCTTCGCTGGGCAGGCGGCGGCGCCAATTGGGGTGGGTGTCGGTGGTGCCGGGCAGGTTGGGTTGTTCTTCGATGCCCAACGCATCTTCCAACGGCAGCAACACCAGCGGTGCACGGGTGTGACCCAGGTAGCGCACGCTGGCGTCGATCATGTGATCAGTGTCGTTGCGGATCTCATCGACGAAGTTCTGCGGGTCCTGGCTCAAGGCCTGGCGTAGCGCCTGGCGTTCGCGCAGACGGTGCTCGCTCCACTGCTCCACGGTCGGTGCGTCGATCAGGCCCAGTTGGATATTCCACTCGATGTCGCGGCTGTGCCACCAGCCATTGAGTGTCGGCAAGTCGTGGGTGCTGGTGGTCGCCAAGGCATTGTCCGGCCAGTCGAGGATCGGTTTGAACTGGCCATCGTGGCCCTGTTCGAACAGCAGCACACGCATGCCCAGAATCGAACGGCCGCTGAGTTTTTCGCGCAGGCCGTCGGGTACGGTGCCCAAGTCTTCACCCAGGACAATCGCCTTGTGGCGCTGAGATTCCAACGCCAACAGTCGCAACAGATCGTCCACCGGGTAATACAGGTAGGCGCCTTCGCGCGGCGAAGCGTCCTTGGGGATCACCCACAGGCGTTGCAGGCCCATCACGTGGTCGATGCGTAAGCCGCCGGCATGCGCGAAATTGGCCCGCAGCATTTCGATAAAAGCACGAAAACCATTGCGCTTGAGGCCTTCGGGAGAAAACGCGGAAATGCCCCAGCCTTGGCCAGCGCGGTTGAGGACATCGGGCGGTGCGCCCACGGTGAGGTCGGCCAGCAGTTCGTCCTGACGGCTCCAGGCTTGGCTGCCACCGCCATCGGCGCCGACGGCCAGGTCAGCGATCAGGCCGACGCCCATGCCACTGCCACGCGCGGCCTGTTGCGCACGCCCAAGGCAGCGAGCGATCAGCCATTGGCTGAAGGCGTAAAAGCCGATTTCGTCAGCGTGTTCTGCGGCAAACTCCACCAGCGCCGGGCTCTGTGGCGTGCGCCAGGCTTCGGGCCAGTGACGCCAGTCGAGCGCTTCGCCCGCGGCGGCGCGCACGGCCTGTACGGCTTCGAAGCGGCAGTGGTTTTCCAGGGCTTCGCCGCCAGCCTGGCGGAAGCTGAGGAAGTCGGCATGTTGCGGGTGCTCGCCGTGGCGGAAGTCTTCATACAAGGCACGCAACAGGCGCTGTTTAGCGTTGGCGGCGGCGGGCCAGTCGATCAGGGTGTGTTGCTCAAGTGTGTGCAATTCATCGGCGAGCCCCAGGGCTTCAATGGCATTGCGCACTTCACGCTCACCGAGGATGCAGGCGGGCGACGCGTAGAGGCTGTTGAGAAACAGGCGACTGGACGGCGAGTAGGGGCTGTAGCGTCCAGTGTCGGCACTGAACATTGCGTGCATCGGGCTGATCGCCAAGGCATCCGCGCCGCGTTCGGCGGCGCAGCGGGCTACGTGTTCCAAGGCCTGGGTGTCGCCAAACCCGCCATCACCCAGGCGGCGTAGTGCATAGAGCTGTGCGCTCAGGCCCCAGGCGCGGGCGGGTTGATGGTCGACCGCTTCGGCCACGCTGTAGCAGTGGGTGGGTGCGACAGCCAAGGTGAACGTCTGGTCGTCGATATGCACCTGGTGGTAGCCCAGGGCAATAACCCCGGGCAACACAGCGTCGCCATCGAGGCGCAACTCCAGGGTTTCGCCGTCCTCCAGGCTGACCCGGCATGGCGTGTCCGCGGCAAAGTAGCGTGCCAGGTCCAAGCCTTCGCCACTGTCGACGGTCATCAGCGGTGGCAGGTGTTTGTCTTGTTGTACCTGTTCAAGTTCGAGCAGGCTGGCATCGATCTCGGCGTCGGTATCGGCCGGGTGGCCCAAGCCTTTGAGGACCGCGCGCAGGGCGGCGGGTTTCACATGTTGTGGGCGGCCGTTTGCGTCGATCCAATCGACGGCCAGGCCCGCGCGGCTGGCGAGTATTTCCAGGTTCGCTTCGCTCAAAGGTGCTCTCCAACAGGGGATAAGGCGACGCGTGCGCTGAACGGCGCCAGGTGCGCCTCATCCGTGGCCGGCGTCTCGAATAGCAGGTGGGGCGGCGCCGGGTGATCCAGCGGCGTCGCGCCAAGGTTCAGGTCGATTTGCAACACGCTGCCATTGCCCAGGCGCCAGCGCGCCGTGACCGCACCGTCCGCCAGCACCTGTGCGCCCAAGGCCACGCTGCCTGGCAGGTGCGGCACGATATGCAGGTGACGCAGGCTCAGCAGGTGACGGTAAAACTGGCTTTGCGTGTTCTCGGTAAAACCGGGCGCCGATTGCAGGAAGGTCAGCAGTGCATTCGGGTCGGGGATGTGTTCGCGCCGTTCAAGGTCTTTGAACGCCGCGAAATCGGCGAACTCGTTGCGCCGGCCTTCGCGTACGGCTTCGGCCAGTTCGCCATGGTGGTCGGTGAAAAACAGGAATGGCTGTTCGGCGTTGACTTCATCACCCATGAAGATCAGCGGGATCATTGGCGACATCAGCAATAACGTGGTTGCCGCTTTGAGCGCCTGGGGTGAACACAGTTGATGCAAGCGTTCGCCCAAGGCGCGATTGCCGATCTGGTCGTGGTTCTGCAAAAACGCCACGAAGGCACTGGGTGGCAAGTGGCCACTGGGTTCGCCACGCTCATGGCCATGGCGCGTGGTGTGGCCTTGGTAGATAAAGCCTTCGCCCAGGCAGCGCGCCAATTTGTCGGTAGGGTTTTGTGCAAAGTCGCTGTAGTAGGCGTCAGTTTCGCCGGTCAGCAACACGTGCAGGACGTTATGGAAGTCATCGTTCCACTGCGCATCAAAATCATGCGTTAACAGGCTGGCCTGGTTGAGCTCATTTTCCAACACCAGCCAGACGTGCCGGCCGACGTCCGCCTGCTGGCGAACGCGCTGTGCGAGTTCGGTCAGGAAACCTGGGTTGTCGATCGCGTGCACTGCATCCAGGCGCAGGCCATCGACGCGGTACTCCAACAACCACATCAGCGCGTTATCGAGAAAGAAGTTGCGCACTTCGCGGCGATCAAAGTCAATGCCGGCGCCCCATGGCGTGTGCACGTCTTCTTGAAAGAAACCCTTGGCGTATTGACCCAGGTAATTGCCATCGGGGCCGAAGTGGTTGTAGACCACGTCGAGAATCACCGCCAGGCCGTGCTCGTGGGCGCTGTCGATCAGGGCTTTGAGTTGTTCGGGAGGCCCGTAGCAGGCTTGCGGTGCGTAGGGCAGGACCCCGTCGTAACCCCAGTTGCGCTCGCCGGGAAATTGCGCCAAAGGCATTAATTCAATGGCGGTGATGCCCAGTTCGGCCAGGCGTGGCAGCTGCTTTTCAACTGCGGCGTAGCCACCCATTGCCCCCACGTGCAGTTCGTAGATCACCGCCTCATGCCATGGGCGGCCTTGCCAGTTGGGGTGTCGCCATTGGTAGGCGAGCGGATCGACGACCACGCTCCAACCATGTACATCCAGGGCTTGAGCCCTGGATGCCGGGTCGGGTACATCCATTTCACCGTCGATGTTGTAACGGTAACGAGTGCCCGCCGGGCATTTTATCTCTGCCTCAAACCAGCCTTCTGCCTGGGGCAGCATGGCGATTGATTTACCGTCTTCCAATTCAACGCTGACATAAAACGCGTCTGGCGCCCACAAGGCAAAACGCGTGTGTTGCGCGTCCAGCATGATTGCGCCGTGGGGCCAGGTTTCCAGAGTCCGTGACGGCATCTATGAAGCCCTCCCTTGATTATTTAGCGGATTTCCCCAGTGCTTTAGCGACAAGTTGCTCATACAGTTCGGCGTAGGGTTCCACCGCCTGGCACCAGTTGAAGGGCTGGGTCATGGAGCGGCTGCGCATGGCGTTGAGCAGGCCTTTGTTGGCAAACACACGGAACGCGCGGCTCAGCGCCTCTTGGTAGCTTTCAACCGTGGATTCATTAAACAGGAAGCCGGTGACGCCATTTTCAATGGTGTCCGCCAGCCCGCCGGTATTACGCGCAACCGGCAACGAACCGAAGCGCTGGGCATACATCTGGCTCAGGCCGCAGGGTTCATAACGCGATGGCATCAGCAGGAAGTCGCTGCCGGCAAACATGCGGCGCGCATCGGTTTCGTTGAAGCCGATGCGCACGCCGACCTGGCCGGGGAAGCGCAGAGCCAGTTCACGCATGGCGTGTTCTTCTTCCGGCTCGCCGCGCCCAATAATGGCGATCTGGCCGCCGTTTTCGACGATAAAGCTGCTGACCGCCTCGGTCAGGTCCAGACCTTTTTGATACACCAGGCGCGAGACCACTGCAAACAGTGGGCCGGTGGATTCGTGCAGGCCGAACAACGCGCGGACGTGGGCGGCGTTGACCGCCTTGCCTTCCCAGTCACCGATGTTGAAGTTGTGGGTAAGGTGCGTGTCGGTGGAGGTTTCCCAGCTTTCGTCGATGCCGTTGGGAATGCCACTGAGCAGGCCTTGCTGGGTTTTGCTGGCGAGGAAGCCATCAAGGCCGCAGCCGAATTCCGGGGTGGTGATTTCCTGGGCGTACGTGGCGCTCACCGTGGTGATATGGCTGGAATACGCCATGCCAGCCTTGAGGAACGACATCTTGCCGTAGAACTCCATGCCTTCCTGCTGCAGAGCATGCGGCGGAATGCCCAGCTCCGGCGTAGACGCCAAACTCACCACGCCTTGATAGGCAAGGTTATGAATGGTGAACAAGGTTGGGGTGCGTGAGCCACGCCAATGCATATAGGCCGGGGCCAGACCAGCGGGCCAGTCATGGGCGTGCACCAGGTCCGGGCACCAGTGGATCTGCGCGAGGTTGGCGGCCATGTCAGCGGCGGCCAGGCCCAGGCGGGCAAAGCGAATATGGTTGTCGGGCCAGTCACGGCCGTTGTTGGCGCCGTACGGTGTGCCTTCGCGCTCATAGAGTTCGGGGCAGATCAGTACATAGATAACCAGGCCGTCCTTGAGGTCCATGCGCCCGATCTTGCAGGGCGGCAGGGCCGCGTGGCCGCCCAGTTCACCGATGACGTGGATCGGGTTGTCGCTTTCCATCACCTGCGGGTAACCCGGGATCAGCACGCGCACATCGTGCAAGTGCGCCATGGCGCGGGGCAGGGCAGCGGAGACGTCGCCCAGGCCGCCGGTTTTCACCAGGTCGGCGAATTCGGAGGTGACAAACAAGACTTTCTTTCGATTGGGGTTCTGACTCACGATCGGCCGCACAGTATTGGGCAGGTCGGCCAAAGATGTTGGCCCCCCTGCCGGCTGACTAAAACGCTCTCCCTGAGTATCTACTGCAGCACTGATCATCATTCTCTCCCACATGTTTGGCTGGCTGATGGCCCGCTGCCATCAGCTCCGAAGACCGCATCCTGCGGCCACGCGCACAAGCACTGTACAAACTGGCAAGGCGTATGCCAGTTGCACGATTAGCCGAAAAAGATTGGATGAACGGGCATGTGGTGTGAACCGCATGCACTCGCCTCCCTTAAAAACTGGACCTATGGCAGCGTTGGAAAGTTTCGATTTTTTGCGGGGTTTTTGTTTTGGAACGGACCCATCGGTCATGAGTCTAGGACAGATCCTAGAGCCTGTAGGGTTTATGTGGGAATTTTGTAGGACAAAAATCTTTTAACCTTATGCGGACTTACTCTAGCGAGCAGGCTTGCTCTGCGTTGGCGTGCCAAGCACTCCCATTAAGGCGCGCTCGGTATGCCTGCTCCACCGAGCGTGCCGATTTTAGGGCCGCTTCGCGCCCCAATGCAGGGCAAGCGTGCTCGCCACAAAATGGTGCGAAGCAGGATCAGCCCAGCACGCGAATGGGCGCGCCGCCAGCCCAGGCTTGAACATCTTCAATCATCTGCTGATAAAACTGCCGGTAATTCTGCTCGCTCACATACCCCACATGGGGCGTAGCCAGTACGTTGGGCAAACGCCGAAACGGATGCTCAATCGGTAGTGGCTCTTCGCTATATACGTCCAGTGCCGCCCCGGCCAAGCGCCCGGCGGCCAATGCTTCGGCAAGTGCCTGCTCATCCACAATCGGCCCGCGCGCGGTATTCACCAAACGCGCGGTCGGCTTCATCCAGCCCAACGCCTCGGCATTCACCAAGCCGCGGGTGCGCTCGCTGAGTACCAGGTGCACAGTGAGGATATCGGCTTGCTCGAACAGCTCGCGCTGGGTGACCCAGGTCACCCCGCAGACGGCTGCGCGTTCGGGGGTCAGGTTTTCACTCCAGGCAATCACGCGCATGCCGAACACCTGGGCGAATTGCGCAACTTTCTGGCCGATGCTGCCCAAGCCGAGGATCCCTAAGGTTTTCCCATGCAGGTCGCCACCCAGGCCGACCTGCCATGCGCCGTCCCTCAGGGCGTTGGCTTCGCCCAGCAGATTGCGCGTGGAGGCCATGATCAACGCCCAGGTCAGCTCAGGCGCCGCGTGCTTATAGCTGTCGGTGCCGCATACCTGGATGCCCAGGGCCTGGGTGGTGGGAATGTCGATGGCCGCATTGCGCATGCCGCCGGTCACCAGCAGCTTGAGGTTGGGCAGGCCTTGCAGCAAGGCTTTGTCGAAGCTAGAGCGTTCGCGCATTACGCAAATCACCTCGAACCTGTGCAAACGCTCGATCATCACCTGGGTCTCAGCCGGGTAATCGTGCAGGAAATGCACCTGGCCTACCGTGTCGAGCACTGACCAATCCACCACGCCACTGGCCACATTCTGCCAATCATCAATGACTGCGATCTGTACCGACATTCACGCGTGCCTCGAAAAAGGTTGGACTTAAAGGGCGTTCAAACCCTGCAACAGCGTTTTATTAAACTGGGCCGGCTCTTCCATCTGTGGCGCATGCCCAAGACCCGGGAACTCCACCAAGGTTGCGTGGGGAATCAACTTAGCCACGTGCTTGCCCAACTCGTTGTAATGACCGAGCGTGGCCTTGACCGCAGGTGGCGCAATATCGCTGCCGATGGCGGTGGTGTCGGACGTGCCGATCAGCAGCAGGGTGGGCATTTGTAAATCCTTGAACTCGTAGTACACCGGCTGGGTGAAGATCATGTCGTAAATCAACGCCGAGTTCCATGCGACCTGGGTGTGCACCGGGCCTTTATTCAAGCCTGCGAGCATGTCGACCCAACGGTCGTACTCAGGCTTCCAGCGCCCGACGGAATCAGTGTCAAGTCCGTTTTGGCGAATGCCTTTGGCCCCGGGC
>NZ_UYXQ01000095.1 GCF_900624995.1 Pseudomonas antarctica | reverse complement strand
GCCCCGGCCAAGGTGGACATCACCGCGATGATCAGGCTCCAGGCATACAGCGCACCTGCCTGAGGGAGGCCAAATCCCAGGGTTGGCAGCTGGAGCAGGTCGAATGCATAGAGCACCGGCAACAGGCAGGCGGCAGTGCCGCCGGCGCCCACCAACATCAACGCGGTCCAGAGGCCGGTGGCTTGGGCAGGAAGGGTTGTCAGGTGTTTTTGGTTAACCACGCTGAACCCCAACCACAAGGCAACCGCGCTCAACGAAAAAAACAGGCCGGCCAGCCACGAAACTGCACTTAAGGCCGGTTGGTGCAGGCTGCTGATGTTCGAAAGCAAGAGCCCTACGGTCAGGCACAATAACGGCGCCGTCAGC
The DNA here is from genome assembly GCF_900624995.1 of Pseudomonas antarctica. Classification (GTDB taxonomy): domain Bacteria; phylum Pseudomonadota; class Gammaproteobacteria; order Pseudomonadales; family Pseudomonadaceae; genus Aquipseudomonas; species Aquipseudomonas antarctica. Next base: position 15,171 of record NZ_UYXQ01000095.1, on the reverse strand, counting down.
CGAAGCCAGGGCACTGTCTTGTTGCGGGCGTTACCGACCAGGGCCAGTAACACCGGCACCATGCCGACACAGGCAGGCGTCAATACCGGGCCACCAAACATAACGCCTGCGGCGATGCACACGCCGTACGCCAGGCAACCGGATGCGCCAAGCGCTGCGGCGAGCCAGCATTGCCCTGGGCTGAGCAATCGCAGTTGAGCGCGGCGCAGGATCATTCCGCAAACGCCCAGCACACCGACCAGCAGAAACCGTACGGCCATCAGGTCATACAGGCTGTAGTCACCGGTGACGTAGGGGGCGATGAAGTTCAGCGCCCAGCCCAGTGTGGCGACACTGGCCAGTAGCACACCGGTGAAAACAGAGGTTCGCGTTGAGGTCATCAGAGGTATCCATGAGGTAATGGATTAATGGTGCACACCCACAGGGCTGTGCTACAAACGAGTTCTCGACCCAGGATGCATAACCTCAGCTTATGAATACGCTTGGCAAAAACTTGCCGCCCCTCGCCAGCTTGTTACCGTTTGAAGCGGCGGCCCGCCTGGAAAGTTTCTCCAAGGCGGCGGATGAGTTGCACATCACCCAGGCCGCTGTCAGCCGGCAAATTCGCGGGCTGGAAGATAATCTGGGGGTGAAGCTGTTTTATCGGCGCAATCGCGCGGTCTTCCTCACCCAGGAAGGGCGTGAACTGGGGCAGGTGGTCAGCCATGCGCTGCACAGCATCAGTGACGGCGCCGCGGGTTTGCGCGCGTCCACTGACCACCGTCGTGTGGTCCTGCTCTGCCAGCTGTGCGAGGCGTTTTATTGGTTGATGCCGCGCCTGTCGACGTTTCACCAGCAATACCCGCACATCGAAATCCAGGTGGTGACCTCCACCCGGCCGCTCACTGAGTTCAATGACCACTTCGACGTTGCCCTGCAAAGTACCCGGCGTGCCAGTGGCGCTCACCCCTTGATGTTCACCGCGTCTGACGAGGTGTTTCCGGTCTGCAGCCCTGCGTATCTCAGCGCCGTACAACCCCTGGCGCTCAGCGCATTGCGCACCCACACGTTTTTGCACCACAGCGCCGCGCCACCGCACTTGATGGAGTGGGGTGAATGGCTGCAAGTGTTTGGTCAGGTATTGGCCGTGGATGCGCGCAGTGCCACTTTCGACAGCTACCCGCTGATGCTGCAAGCCGCTGTGGAGGGGCACGGTATCGCCATGGGCTGGCGTCGCACCGCCAGCCGCTTGATTGAAAGTGGGGCGTTGGTAAGACCCTGCGCCGAGACTGTGCATTTGCCCGAGGCGATTTCGGTCTACAGGCAGCAAGGCACAGGCCCGCGCAGCGAGGTTGTGGCGCTGCTGGCCTGGCTTGAAGCGCAATTGCAGGGTGATGGCTGACAGGGGCGCGACCGCCCCTGTGCTGCAAGGGCTATGGGTTACGCGTCACGCGCCAAATGGTATTGGCCAAGTCGTCGGCGATGATCAGCGCACCTTTAGGGTCCACCGTCACACCCACCGGGCGCCCACGGGTCTTGCCGTCATCGTCGCGAAAGCCGGTGGCGAAGTCGATGGGCTCGCCGGCCGGTTTACCATTGCTGAAGGGCACGAAGATCACTTTGTAGCCCACCGGGTTGTCGCGGTTCCAGCTGCCGTGCTCGCCGACAAACACGCCGTCGGCGAATTTCTCACCCAGGGCAGGGATGGAGAAGTCCACACCCAACGCTGCAACGTGGGAGCCCAGGCTGTAATCCGGTTTGATCGCACTGGCGACTTTCGCCGGGTTCTGCGGTTGCGCGCGCGGGTCGACATTCTGGCCCCAGTAGCTGTAGGGCCAGCCGTAGAACGCGCCTTCGCGCACCGAAGTCAGGTAGTCGGGCACGAGATCGGGGCCGAGTTCGTCGCGTTCGTTGGCCACCGCCCACACTTGCCCGGTGCCGGGTTGGATGGTCAGTGCCGTTGGGTTGCGGATGCCGGTGGCGTAGGGTTTGTGCGCGCCGGTGGCGGCGTCAATCTGCCAGACCATCGCCCGGTCGATTTCCACCTCCATACCGCGTTCGGTGATGTTGCTGTTGGAGCCGATGCCCACGTAGAGCTGGCGCCCGTCCTCGCTTACGGCCAGGGACTTGGTCCAGTGGTGGTTGATCTGCGCTGGCAGGTCGGTAATTTTGGTCGGCGGGCCGCTGGCCTTGGTCTGGCCGTCGCCATAGTCGAAGCGCACCAGCGCGTCCTGGTTGGCGACGTAGAGTTTGCCATCGGCAAAGGCCAATCCATACGGGGCATTGAGGTTGTCGGCGAACACCGTTTTCAGTTCGTAGGTGCCGTCACCGTCGGCATCGCGCAGCAGGGTCAGGCGGTTGCCGCCCTTGACCTGGGTGTTGCCCTGGGCCTTGATCACGCTGGCAATCAGGTCCTTGGGCTTGAGCTTGGCCGCGCTGCCGCCACGGCCTTCGGCGACAAGGATGTCGCCGTTGGGCAACACCAGGGTTTGGCGCGGGATGGCCAGGTCGGTGGTGATGGCGGTGACGCTGTAGCCTTCGGGCACCTTGGGTTTTTGCTCGCCCCAAGGGGTGGGCTCGGCAATTTTCATGCTCGGCAACAGGCTGCTTTGTTGCTCGGGTAATTTGGGATCGGGGCCGCGAGCCTGGGTTTTGTCGCCTTCACCACCACAGGCGGCCAACAACAGGGCGGTGCTGAGCAGGGTCAATGTACTGGACGTTTTCATTTCGCACCTGCGCTGCGTAGCCCGGTCCAGGTGGCAGCAAGCGCCAGCACCGTGACGATCACCGACAGTACCAGGCCTGCAGGCATGGCGGCGTACGCATCCTTGGCATGCTGGAAGGCATTGACCAGTCCCAGCCCCCAAGTGGCCAATAGCAACAGGACATACACAACGGGTTGACCCGCCTTGCGCTCGGCGCGGGCCAGATTGACCAGCGCGAACACGAAGGCGAACCCACCGAAGACCAGCGCACCGGCGATCAGCCAGGAGGCGAAGTTGGCCCACTGAATCTGGTAGGTCTGGGTGTAGGCGATGTCGCTGAGCAAGGCCCCGAGAAACAGCGGCACCGTGCCGGCCAATAGGGTCGCATGCAGCGGGCCCGGGGTTGAGTATCGGTAGACGGGAAGGGTAGTCATGGTGATGGCGGCTCCTTGTTGTACAACGCCCCTGAGGTCGGGGCGGCGCATAGGAGAGGAGCACAGCATTTGTCAGAAAGTTCATTGCCTTTCGTGTCGAAATATTATGAACTCACTGGGTAGGCCTGCGCCTAACGCCGTATCATCCAGACTTTTGTCTCAGCCAGGCCCTGCCATGACCCACCCTCGCATCGGCTTCGTATGCCAGTACAAGCATTCCGAACGTTCGCTCTCCACCAGCGCCTTGAAGTTGATTGAGGGGCCGTTCAACCCGCGCACCACCACATTGCGTTGGATGGAGGGGGTGTCGCCACCAGTGGCCCGCGACAAGCTGGTTGAGATTGTTACGCATAATCTTGAGGCTCAATTGCGCCTGCTGGCCTACGTCGCCGAGCTGCCGCCAACCTTGCGCATGCTGCGCCTGAGCAGTGACCTGTTGCCGTTTTATAGCCATCCGAAAGTGGCTGACGTGTACAAGGACCCCGCGATTGAGCGCCAGTTGATCGAAGGTTTTGCCGCTATCGGTGATCTGGCGCGCGCCTCGGACATTCGCGTGTCCTTCCACCCTGGGCAATATTGCGTGCTGGGTTCGGAAAACCCCGGCGTGGTAGAAAACAGCCTGGCCGAGTTCGAATACCATGCCGACATGATTCGCATGATGGGTTACGGCCGACGCTTTCAAGACCTCAAGTGCAACGTGCACATTGCCGGCCGCCTGGGCGTTGAAGGCACGCGTGCCGTGTGGTCACGCCTGTCCGAGGTGGCGCGCAACTGCATTACTTTCGAGAACGACGAAAAGACCTATGGCCTGGACCACTGCCTGCAAGTGGCCGACCTGGCGCCGGTAGTGCTGGACATCCACCATTGCTGGGTCAACGAAAGCGACTACATCGACCCCGACTCACCGCGGGTCGCCCGCGTGATCGACAGCTGGCGCGGCGTGCGCCCGACGATGCATTACTCCCAGCCGCAGGAAAGCCTGCAAGCGCTGGGTTTTGACGCCGAGCACAAGCTGGAAATGGATGCGCTGTTGCAGGTGGTCTCCAAGCGCGACCTGTACGCCCACAGTGCAGCGATGTGGAACTGCTGGACCAATGATTATGCGCTGCAGTTTCTCGACCGTTTCGACATCATGCTCGAGGCCAAGGACAAGAACCTCGCGGCGCTGGCATTTTATGAGTATTGGCAACATCGTTCGGCCTGAAAAAATGACAGGCTTGAAGGCCCTACATAAGGAACCGCTCCATGCCAACCCTGCATCTGCTGTGCGGCAAGATCGCCTCCGGCAAGTCCACACTGGCTAAAACCCTGGCCGCCGAGCACGCCGCCGTCGTGCTCAGCGAAGACCACTGGCTCGCGCAGCTCTATCCGGGTGAGATCCTGTCGGTTGCCGATTATCTGCGCTGCGCCCAGCGTGTTCGCGGGGTGTTGGGGCCGCTGGTGAGCAATCTGCTGCAATCGGGCGTCAACGTGGTGCTGGATTTTCCCGCTAACACACTGGCCAACCGTGAATGGTTGCTCGGTCTGGCGCAGACCGCTCAGGTGCCGCACCGCCTGCACTACCTCGAGTTGGACGACGCCACGTGCCGCGCGCGCCTGCATGCGCGCAATGCCCTGGGCGAGCATGATTTTGCCGCAACCGATGCCGAGTTGGACCTGATCACCCGGCACTTCTGTGTACCGAGTGAGGCCGAAGGTTTGGTGATTGAGGTGCATCGCCCATGAGCGCCGTTCAAGGTGTCGATGTGAAAGGTTGCGTGCTGACGGTTGCCGATGCGTCCATCCAAGCGGAATTCCAATCGTTGCTGGCCGATGTGCGCGCATCTCTGTCACCCGCAGGGCTGGGGCTGCACAGCGTTTATCTCTACGGCAGTGTCGCCAGGGGCGATGCCAGCCCAGGCGAGTCCGACCTTGATCTGACGCTGGTACTGACTGACCCGCCGGACGCGCAAGTACTCGAAGCGTTGGAACAACTGCGCCAGGCACTGGAACAACGGCACGAGGCGGTGACCAAGATCGACTTCGATATCGGCCACCGCGCCGAGGTGCTGGCGCCCGAGAACCGCAATCGCTGGGGTTTCTGGCTCAAGCATCACTGCCGTTGCCTGTGGGGCGATGACCTCTCGCTGCGCTTCGAGCCGTTTGCGCCCTCGCGTGACATCGCCCTGGCGCTCAATGGCGACTTCGAACCGGTGCTGAGCGCTTACCTCACGCGCATCGAACAGGCCGGCACTGCGCCCGAGCGGCTATGCCTGCAACGCGAGGCTGCGCGCAAGCTGATTCGGGCGACCCACACTTTGCGCGCTGGCGACGCCTCAGGTTGGCCTCAAACCCTCGAAGAGCACGTCGCGTTGTTTGTGCAGCATTACCCGACCATGCGCATCCAGATCGCCTACTTCCTGTTTGAGGCGCGCAACCCGAGTGCCGAGCGCGAGGCGTTTTTCGCGCGGCTGCAGGCCTTTGTGAGCTGGATGGTTTCAGTGCAGGCATAGACAGGTATTAGATCGATTCCAACCCGTTGGCGATGTGGCAACAGATCGCGGCGTTGCAGCGCAGCACGCTTTAGGATGTAAGGCGCAGCGTTTTTAGCTGATGTCTTTCGTCGCCTGTACCGAGTCTGCCTTGATCTCTTGCGCGAACTTGCGCATCAGCCGCACCAAGTTGTCGAAATCGCCTTCGTCCCAAGTCGAGAAGATCGACACGCCCATGCGTTCGCGGGCGTCATCCACACGGTCGGTCATGGCCTTGCCTTTTTCGGTGATCACCGACTCGCGTACGCGGCGGTCCGCCGCGCTTTCCTGGCGCAGGATCAGGCCGAGGCTTTCCAGTTTCGCGACTTGGCGGCTCACGGTGGTGTAGTCGCGGCCCACGCGGTCGGCCAGTTCGACCACGCCAATCGGGCCGAGGCGCTCAACCAGCACCAGCAGCGGAAACAGCGCACGGTCCAGGGAAATGCCGGCCTCGCGCACCATGGCTTCGTCGCGCTGCGGGCGGTTCATCACCCCGACAATTTCCACCAGCGAGCTATGCAAGTCACGCAGTTGTGCGCTCATGTGTGCGTTTTGCACGCTTTTTGTTGACACTGTGTTTCTCCGTCATAATATGTGCGTATTGCACATATAGGTGAGCCGTATGAACGAGCAATACGCTGTCGATGTCCTGATTTGCGGTGCCGGTGCGGCCGGCCTGACCCTGGCGATTGAATTGGCCAGGCGCGGCATCCGCTTCCGCCTGATCGAGAAAAGCCCGGAGCCGTTCCACGGTTCGCGCGGCAAGGGCATTCAGCCAAGGTCTCAGGAAGTGTTCGAAGACCTTGGGATTCTGGATCGCCTGTTCGCTGTGGGTGGAGTCTATCCGACTGAACGGCGCTACCGCGACGATGGCAGTGTCAGCGAGGCCCATTCCATCGAACACAACGTGCCGACAGCGGCCGAGCCCTATCAACAGCCGTTGATGGTGCCGCAATTTCTCACCGAGCGGGTGATGCGCGAGCGCCTGCTCGAACTGGGGCATCGGCCGCAGTTTGGTTGCGAGTTGGTGGCGTTCCAGCAGGATGCTGACGGTGTCACCGCGCAGCTGACCGACACTGCCGGCACGCAGGCTGTGCGTGTGCGCTGGCTGGTCGGCGCGGATGGTGGCCGCAGCTTTGTGCGGCATGCGCTGGATGTCGGCTTCCCCGGCAAGACCCTGGGTGTGCGTGCGCTGGTGGCGGATGTGCAACTGTCGGGCCTTACGCCGGACTGCTGGCACCGTTTTGGTGATGGCGACCTGCAACGCCAGATCGCAGTGTGCCCACTGGCCGGCACCGAGCTGTTCCAGATTCAGGCGCCGATCCCGCTGGACGTCGACATTGATCTGGGTGCCGAAGGGTTGACGGCATTCATCGCCAGCCGCACCGGGCGCGATGACATCCAGGTGCACGCGGTGTCCTGGGCCTCGGCCTACACGATGAACGCGCGGTTGGCCGATCACTACCGTGTCGGGCAGGTGTTCCTGGTGGGTGACGCCGCGCATATTCATCCGCCGACGGGTGGCCAGGGCCTCAATACCAGCGTGCAGGATGCCTACAACCTGGGTTGGAAACTGGCAGCGGTGGCCAACGGTGCACCGCAACCGTTGCTCGACAGCTACGAAGAAGAGCGGCGCCCGGTCGCGGCTTCGGTGTTGGGTTTGTCGACCCAACTGCTCGACAACCTGCAACGCGGCGACATGCGCCGGGGCCGGGAAGTGCATCAGCTGGATATCGGCTACCCGCACTCGTCACTTACACTGGGGAATGCGGGTCACCGCGCGCCGGACGCAAAACTGCGCGGTGCTGCCGGGCAATCGGTGCGGTTGTTTGATGTGTTCAAGGGCACGCATTGGACACTGCTGGGCTATGGCGTCGCGCCGGGCAGCGTCTTGCCTCGGGCAGGGCTGCAGGTTCATTACATTGGCGCGCACGCTGAGAGGGTGGATGAGCTGGGGCAGTTTCAGGACGCCTACGCACTGGCGATTGGCGAGTGGGTGTTGGTGCGTCCGGATGGCTACATCGGTGCGGTTGTTGCGTCAGCAGATGTCGAAAGATTGGAGGGCTACCTGTTGCAGGTAGGGCTACATCCGGTCTGAAAACGCGCCCGTCGCCTCAACGTTCAGCGGCTTTTGCAGCGGCTTTCAGCCCGGCTATTGCACTGTTCAGCGGCGGCGTGCCGGCGGTGACAAGCGTGGTGGCGCCCGCCATGGATGCATCGGTATCTACACAAATTTCGAATGACGCCATAGCCCGCTCGCCACAAGCGCTTGTCTGCTTACCCAGCACATGGGCCGCTGCCTCAAGTACCGCGATGTTGCTGGCTGCGGTGTGAAGGCAGGTTATTCGCATGATGCGTGTGCTCATTCAGGTAACACGGGCAAGTTGGCCGGCAGTGATAAGACCGCTTGCGGCCAAGGCATGCAGCGTATTCACCAATGCGCTGCGGTCGGTCCTGGACGTGACCGGGTCGACTATCAGGTATTGGCGGTCAATCCACTCATGCACATGGCGTAGCCAATACGCCTGCACCACGTGTTCGCAGTCCAGCCGCTTCAATAGGTAGGCTATTTGTTGCCAACGGGGGAACAGCTCAAAGATTGCGTTGCGGTGTGGCGCCGACAGTGAGTGCCAATCGCTGTCCAGTTTTGCGCTCAATGGGTCGTTCACGCTGGCCCAAGGCTGCTTGTTCAGTTTAGCGATGGCCGCTTTGAAGACCCTGTCCGATGGGTCTTCAAGCGCGGCAAGAAAGATACCCAGTGAGTCGTCTTGCAACAGGTGAATGGCGGCTTGCCGGACCGTAGCGTAGTCAGACTCCAGCGCCTGGGTGCTCCAGGGCGCGGTAAGCACTGTGCCCAATTCCGCTGCGAGGCCAAGGACGCCGAGCCAATCGTGCTTTGCGCTGGGCAGCGCCTGTGTTAATCGGTCGTTTAAGACAACGTTGGGATCAATACCGTAGCGGGTAGCCGCCCAGCGCGCGAGGTTGCGTATCGCTGCAGATGCATCGAGTAAGGCGTCACGCAGTACCGGTTTCGGGTCGGTGAGCATAGGCAGTAACGCGTGCAGCACACAAACGCGTACTTTGGCACCCGGTCGTGACAACGCTTCAAGTAGCAATGGCCGGGCTATTTCAGCGGGGAGCGACTTGCAGGCTGATACGGCCTGCAACCGGGTAGTCAGCTCCCGGTGGGCGAGGGCCGCGCGCAGGAGTACGGTTGGGTCGCAGGTTTTTTCGAGTAATAGCGTAAACAGGTAACGCGCCGCTTTACCTTGCTGCGTAAGGAAGTGCGCGTAGACCTGATCATGGGCGTCAGGCGATTGCAGCACCGCACGGATAGCGACAAGTGTTGGCGAATGATCAACTCGCTGGCACGCGGCCAAGGCCATCACGGGTTCCAGAACATACAGCAAGGCTGTGGCCTGAGGCGAGCACAGGTAAGGGTCCAACCCGGCTCTGGCCAGATCCCTGACCTGTGGCACCCAATCGTTCAGGCGTTCAGTCAGCGCCGCTAAGGCTTCTGGGGATGACTGGCGGCACAGCTCACGAACAGCGACTTCGCGAATGAAACCGTTGTGATAACGACTGAGTTCCACCCAATTACCCGTGCTCTCGGCGTCCGCGAGCAACGCTAACGCTTCATTGCGCCAATGATCCGACCAAGAGAGTACTGGCACTTGTCGGTTCTGCAGCCTCGTCAGCCAGTCCTGTGGAGTACTCACGCGAAATCCCTTCTGTGCATTGATACCGTGTAGGTGTTTGACACTGTACCTGATGATCTAACCTGCTTCACGCGACGACTTGCGCCGCCAACCCGTCTGAAACGTGGCTAATATGTCGTCGGCACTTTCATTGCCATTAAGGATAACCATGTCTCTGATTACGCAACGCGTCGCGTTGGCCCGTAGCGGCGCCAACGATAAAGTCATTTGCCGTATGGCGTCAGGCTGGGCAGTGATGGGCATAGGCATTTACACATCTTTTTACGGGTTGAGCAGTGTGGTTATTACGGGGCCGCTGGGTACATATCCGTTTTTTGGGTGATGGCTGAAATTGGTTCTGCTCTTACAGCGGGTCACTTTGGAAAAGCCCCAAAGTAACCAAAGGGCTATTGCCCCACCACTCGGTGCCTCGCCTAGGCTCGGTGTGCCCTCACTCCGGCTTTGGAGCGTGGGCCGCCGCGCTGGGCCAAGGATGGCCCATCGCGGCGGCCTACGGATTCAAGCCTTCGTTCTGGCATGCCGAGCCGAGGCGAGGCACCGAGTGGTGGGGCAAAGCGTTTTTTGGTTACTTTTTTAGGTGTTTGTAAAAAAGTGACTCGCTGTAAGAGCCAGCCCTTTCAAGGTCTTTGCCTAAATCGCGTCCTACGCCAATTCCAGGCTGAAATTAAGAAAAAAACGAGTTGAATTTGGTTCAGTTAACATCTCTTTTGGTCAAAAAATGATCATTTTTTGAGGCTTTTTCCAAAGACCTTGAAAGGGCTGGCTGTAAGAGCGAAACCCTAAGCCGCCGTTACCGCAGTAACGGATATGTACTCAATCTACCTAACCCGATCACAGGCTCAGCGCCACACAAAGAGTTGCGTCGATACCTATACAGTGATGGGCGACGTGCAGTTTCTGCCGGGTTACTGCCTGCTGCTGCCCGACCCCGTGGTAGCCAGCTTGAATGACCTGGACAGCGACGCCAGGGCAACCTACCTGCTCGACATGGCCCGCCTGGGCGACGCCGTGCTAGAGGCGACCGGCGCACTGCGCATGAACTACGAGATTCTGGGTAATGCTGAGCCGGAGCTGCACTGCCATATATTCCCTCGCTACGCCTCGGAACCGGATGACAAACGCAAGATGCCCGCTTGGTTCTACGACTGGAAAACCGCTACACCTTATGCAGAAGAACAGCACGGCGATTTGCGTAAGAAACTCGCAACGTTGATCAGCCGTTAACCCGCAATGGAAGCACGCGCATGATGCAACGCAATAAACTGGTCCCAGAACTGATGGTCACGGACCTGAATAAGAGCCTGGAATTCTGGGTGGCGTTCCTGGGGTTCAAGGTTGCCTATCAACGCCTGGAGGACGGGTTCGCCTACCTCGATCTGGAGGGCGCGCAGGTGATGCTTGAGCAAGTCGACCCGCTCGCCAATCAATGGCAAACCGGCGCGCTGGAGCGGCCGTTTGGGCGCGGTATGAACCTGCAAATCGACGTTGCGGCCGTACTCCCGGTTATTCAGCGGCTTGGCGCGGCGGCGTATCCCTTGTTCAAGGCAAGCAAGGACGTATGGTACAGGGCGGGCGAGGTCGAGGTCGGCCAGCGCGAGTTCCTGGTGCAGGACCCGGATGGTTATCTGGTGCGGCTGGTTGAGCGGCTGGGTGAGCGCGCGAATAGCGCTTTTCAAAAAGGAACAACGTCAAATGCGTGAACGAAAGGCTTCCCGATTACTGGTGATCAACCCCGCTGGCGACGTCCTGCTGTTCAGGTTCGTGCATAAAGATGGCGCGCTGGCGGGCAAAAATTACTGGGCCACGCCGGGTGGCGGCGTCGAGGAGGGCGAAAGCTTTCACGCGGCGGCCCTGCGTGAGTTGCGCGAGGAGACCGGGATTGTGCTCAGCGCCGTTCAAGCCTCTGTGGCAGAGCGCAGTTTTGCGCTGATGCTGCCCAGTGGCGAAACCGTGTTGGCGATTGAGCAGTTCTTTGTCGTGCAGGCGCCCAATACCGTGCTTTCAAGAGACGAATGGACGCAGGAAGAGGCCTTGGTCATGGCCGATCACCATTGGTGGACCGCAGACCAATTGCGCTCAACCACCGATACGGTATGGCCGCAGGACCTGTCTCAAATACTGGTGGACGCGGGTGTGTTTGACGCTGCCGCGTGTTGAGAAAACGCGCGGGCCGCTAGGGCTGCATTCGCGTCTACCCCACCGACCTTCGTGCCTTTACTTGCCAAGTGATAGGCCAGCGAAGCACCGACTATGCCTGCGCCGATGACCACAATGTGTGGGCCGGTGCCGTGTGCCATCTCAATCGCCATCCGCCAACAGTTCGGCCGTGTCGACGACCCTGGCGTAGTCCATCGCCAGGTTGCTCAGGGACAGTGCATGCACATCCTCGGCAGGCCAGAGCCGCCCCGACAAGTCGGTTTGATCAAAGGTGTAGCAGGCGTCCCCGGCCACGATCACGTCAAAGCCCAAGTTGCCGCCGGAACGCGCCGTAGATTCCACGGAGTTATTGGTGATCACCCCAGCGATCACCAGTTGCTTGATCGAACGCATGTGCAGCCAGCGTTCCAGGCCGGTAGCGGCAAACGCATCCGGGACGTTTTTTTCCACCACGTGCTCATGTTTGAGCGGCGCCAGCGCCTGCTGGAATTCACAGCCTGATTGGCCCGGCCAAAATACCGAGCCGGGCGTGCGTGATATGTGTCGCACATGGATGACCGGGCGTTGAGACTGCCGCCAGGCGTTCAGAAGCTGCTGGATGTGCCGTTCGGCATCCGGGTTGTTGCGACGCCCAAGGTTCGGGTCGTTCATGCCTTGCTGCATGTCGATGATCACCAGCGCTGCATTTGTCGCTAACGGTTCCATGGCATGTCCTTTTGCTGATCAGAGGCGAAACATATCAGCCCTTGCGTACACCCAAACAGGGATTTGTTCGAAAGCCGCTGCCGTTTGCCTTTAAACTGCTGCGCCGAATCTTAGTAAGCGCGCTTTTGGAGTGCTCTCCAGGGGGAGTCGTACGTTGATGAACATCGATCTATTGAGCGAATCCATGCTTGGCCACTGGTGCGTACGACCCGGTGTCGCACAGTGCGAATTTCAGTTTGGTACGCGACTGATCTACGTCGAGCACCGTGAGAGTGAGCCGCTGCGCGTGCGGCTCGCGGCTGTGCAGGGCTTGGTTCAGGCGGCTTGGGATGATTTGCCTGCGGTATTGCGGTTCGCCGAGGCGCATTGTGAAACCTACATGGCCGAGTGGATGCAGGTGTGCCGGGCCCAGGCGTCGTCTGAGTCTGCGTTGTTCGTATTCTCGATTCATATTGACCTCGATAACCCTCATCCCAGCTACACCATCGGCAAGAGTCCGGGCTTCGATTGGCACCTCATTCGCGGCGACGAAGGCGAGGATTTCTGGTTGCCTTTCAGTCGTTTGGGGTTTGAGCAATTTGAATGTGATCATTAAACTTTCTGCGCCAACCCGAGTTCATGCCTCATGCCTGCCCGCATTCGAATTGCTCTACCCGATGACGCGCCTCTATTGCCTCGTATCGAACTGAGCGCAGCTCAAGTATTCCGTGCGCTCGATGGCTTGAGCTGGCTGGCGGACACCGTCACGATGAGTGTCGAGCGTCACCGGCAGTTGATCGCGCTGTCAACCTGTTGGGTGGTCGTCGACGCTGACGCTCAGCCTCAAGGTTTCCTCAGCGCAGAGCGCCAGGGCGACGCACTGCATATTCATGAAGTATCGGTCGCGCAAGCAATGCAGGGCCAGGGCTGGGGGCGCAAGCTGGTCGAAACCGCGATGGAGTCTGCGCGCTCAACCCCGTTGCATTCGGTGACCTTGACGACCTTCAAGCACGTGCCGTGGAATGCGCCGTTCTACAGTCGCTTAGGGTTTAAACCTGAAGTGAATCAGCGCCTGGCAGACATTCTGGCAGACGAATATGCCCATGGCTTTGAACCGGATAGCCGGTGCGCCATGGCGTGGCGCGCCGTTTGACTGCCCGTCAACGCAGCTTCTCGAGCATCTGGTAGTACCACATCCCCACGGCCAGCATCGGGTTGCCGAACACGTCGCCCAGCGGCACCTTGATGTGTTTGCACCCGGCAAAAGTGTCGAACTGTTCCAGGGTGCCGGTCAGCGCCTGCGCCATGATTTAGCCCATGATGTGGCTGGTGGCGATGCCGTGCCCGGAGTAACCCTGGCAGTACCAGACGTTGTCCGACAGCTTGCCCAACTGCGGGATGCGATTCATCACAATGCCCATCGCACAGCTCCATTGGAACTCGATGTCCACGCCCTTCAGCGCCGGGAATGTGCGTTCGATGCACGGGCGCAACTCCGCTGCGATGTCGCGTGAATCGCGCCCGGAATAGTTGGCGCCGCCACCGAAGAGCAATCGACCATCGCCGGTCAGGCGGTAGTAATCGAGCACAAACCGGCAGTCGTACACCGCCAGGTCGTGCGGGTTGATCTGGCGTGCCAGTTCGCCTAGCGGCGCGGTGGTGACGATGCCGCCCATGGCCGGGAAAATTTTGCCCTTGAGCTGTTTGGCTTCGAGCTTGTGGTACACGTCGCCGGCCAGCAGCACCTGGCGTGCGTCGATGCGGCCGAAGGCTGTGATCACGGCAGGCCTGTCGCCATGCACGATTTCCAGCACCTCGGAGTTCTCGTAAATCAACGCGCCCAGGCTGTGCGCCGCGCGCGCTTCGCCCAGGCACAGGTTGAGCGGATGCAGGTGCAGGTTGCGTGTGTTTTTCAGGGCGCCGAGGTACAGCGGGCTGTCCAGATGCTGGCGCACAGCGGCCTCATCGAGCAGGCTGACCTGATCGCCCATGCCACGCCGTTGCGCTTCATCGTGAAAGGCGCGCAGCTCGGTCATGTGCGAGGGTTTCATCGCGGCATGCAAGTGGCCGTGCTTGAGGTCGCAGTCAATCGCGTACTTGCTGACGCGTTGCTCGATGATGCCGTGGCCGCGCCAGCGCAGGTGCCAGATAAAATCGTCCACCTCATCGCCCAGGCGGCTGCGCATTTGCGCGCGCATGGCCTCGTCGCCCGACAGGCTGCCGGTGACTTGCCCGCCATTGCGCCCGCTGGCGCCCCAGCCGATACGGTGAGTCTCGACAATCGCGACCTTGAGCCCGCGTTCAGCCAACTCGACGGCGCTGGCAACGCCGGTAAAACCGCCCCCGATAATCACCACGTCAACGCTGACCTGGCCTTGCAACGTTGGGTACTGGGTGGTGTCGTTGAGGCTGGCGGTGTAATACGAAGCGCTGCGCTGGGCAGCACCGATGACAGGGCGCATAGCGGCGGTCATGGGATGATCCTTCTGATAAATGAATGCCGGGCAGGCAATTTCGACTTGATCAGAAGCGCGCATCGGGCGGGCGCGCATGACGGCAATGCCACAGCGCCCAGAAGGCCAGGATGATATTGAACAGAGGATTTTCGCAGGCACGCGCCTGCACCTTCGCGAAGGAGGGGAGCAGGTGACGACGGATCAAGCATGGACGCGAAATCATGGTCGCCGATGCTCCCATCGTGCGCAGGTGCGTTCAATCGTCGTTTGTGAACCTTCAGGTATGGCTGTGTTAAACAATCAGCGCATCGACACAACGACCGTTCACACCACGCTTGCGCGATACAGGCTGCTGGTATGGCCCACACCTGCGGCCTTCAACCGCTCCACCAGATCTTCCCGCGCCGCACGCCCACCGGAACGCACGTACTCGAGCTCCGACGCGGTGATCAACACACCCGGTACCAGGCGCACGGCCGACCAGACCGGAAGCGCGTCGGGTGGGGAAAGGGTGAGGGCATTGGTGT
>NZ_UYXQ01000094.1 GCF_900624995.1 Pseudomonas antarctica | reverse complement strand
AAAACCGATTGAGCAAGTACAGCTTGCGATCGATATCATCGGGGTTAACAAAGGCGAATTGTGTTGATGCATTATGGCGGCTGGTCCCGCAGACAAAGCGGTTGGAGTCTGGGCCGGTCAAGGTGGGGTCGCTTAATTGTTCGAGTATGGCGTCGACGACCTTCTCGATTCTGGTGACCTGATCCGGGCTTAGGGTGATGACGCCGAACATCTCGCCAAAAAACAGCCCCAACCGGCTATTGGGGTCGCGCAGCGTTGAAAAGTGAGCGAGGTTGCGCTTGCACGTCACCGCGTAATAAGTCGCTACGTTCAACGCTTCATTGATGACTTGAGCCTTCCAGGGTGACAGGGCGGCAATTGCCCTTATGCCCGTCGCTTCTATATTGATCGCCCCACGTAAGTCGATTCGCGTGCGCAGGCGCGACAGGGCCTTGCCGAAGCGAGGGTTATGACGGCTCAGGTCCAACACCCATTTGCCCTGCTCATTGCGACCCACATAAGGCCCTGCCTCTTTGTCGTTGGCAAGCCTCCAGTGTTCTGCGCTCTTCTTGACTGAATACACCTTGCCCGCCAGCGCCACATAGTCTTTGCCGCTCGCTTTGTCTTGGTAAATATGGCTGGAGGTGCTCTGCTCGAGGTCGTTCAGTGCGACGCTGTGATCCTCGAACGGCTGCAACCCGGTACGCGAGGGTGCGGTAATCTCCAGAGTGGCAAGGGTTGTCGCTGTGGGCAGATTTGAGGCCGACAGGTCGCCCACCGACACTTCCTCGACGCTTGGGGGTGGGCTTGCGCTGCCTTCAAGTTCACTGCGCAGCATGGCTATTTGCGCCACGCCTGCGATGAAGTCCTTCAGTGCGCACGTCCATCGGTGCAGCTGCAGCGCCTCGGCTGAGCGCTTGAACAGTTTGTAACTGCGCCAAACCACCAGCGGATAAGCGAGTTTTCCAGCCATGAACTGCACCGCGGTGGGAATCTCCTTGCCGAACAGGCTGATCACTCTGTCCCAGAGCGCCTTGGCGCCGTGCTCGAATTGGCAGCCCAACATCTTGAGCAGGCACTGCGTGTTTTCGCTGAACAGGTAGTGCAGCAGGTTGCCTGCCACTGCGGCCGACGCGAGACTGATCTCGCAGGGGCGATGACGTTGGGTTTGCAGCAAATTGCGGTAGGTGGCTTGATGAGGTGCTTCCAGGTGCGTGATCACCCAGTCCTGGAGCTCTCCCGGCCTCTGCAACTCATCCAGAAGCGCATGCTCGCTCGCGTACTCCTTGAACGTATGGTTTTCACTGTAGGGCGCATACAGCACCAAAGGGCCAGAGTCGCCAGGTTCAGGACCGATCAGGTACATGCCCAACACGTTGACGGTGGCAGCACCTTCGGTTGCAATCAACTCCAGCGGACGCAGCATTGCCGCACCGCCGAGCGAGGCGCGCGCCAATGTGTCGGGCATGTCAAACGCCTGCTGGACCAGGCTCAGGGCCTGCGCTGAAAGGCGCTCTTGCAGTTTCAGTTGGTGAGCATATTGCAGCGCCTGCCAAGGCAGTTGTTGGCAATACCGGCGGCGGCGGCTGCGCGCTTCTTCCGTATGGGCGTTGAGTTCGCTCTGCAACAGTGTCTGGTAGGCGGTTTTCAGATCCAGCTGTAGGACCATTTGGACTACCGCACTGGCATCCAGCGTCGCCGGCAGGGGTGTGGCGTTGCGCGAGCGTGGGCGGATGCCTTCGGCGTCCAGGTTGGGCCAGTGCCGCAAGGCAAAATCGGTCAGGCTGTAGACATGTACATCGAGCGCCTCATGGAGGGGAATCAGGATGTCTTCGGGGTCCAGGGGCTGGTCGGGAAAACGCGCTTTGAGCAGCGCCAGCAGCGCTGTGGCGGTGTGTTCACGGATCGGTTTGATGCCATGCAAGTAGTCTTTTTCGTCGGGGGCGTTGGTGTGGTATTGCTCAAGCAGTTCCGCTTGGTGGATCTGGTCCCGGGCTGACGCCATGCCCAGCCAGACGGGCAGAGCCTGTTGGTTGATCATGCTGCTCGCCATTGTCATGGCCCGGATGAGGTTGGTAGGCGCCGCCTGCTCCATGACCCCGTCCAGACGGTCTTGCAAGGCCCGAGCAGGCAACCTCATGGACAGCAGGTGATCGACGCCGTCCATGACGTAATCGCTGTAGGTTTTCAGGCGATTATTCAGCAAGTTTTCGTCAATGCGCCGCAGGGGGCCTAATCGATAAACCTGATGCGGCACGCGCAAGAGGCTTGGCAGGTTTTCCAGCAAGTCCAGGCGCCTGACCGGATGCTCCAGGCGCTGTGTCATCTCATCGCGCAAGGTTTGAATCGAGGTAAACGTCTCATAGCCGTGCCGAGGTGTCCAAAGCACGGCATGGCCCGAGCGCTGCGGGTCGATGCCGCCGCGTTCAGTCAGTACAAACAGGTTGGCAAGCGCCTGGGGGGCTTCGGGCGTGTCCTTGTTCAGTGTCAATGCGTAGGCATCCGGCAAAAAACCGTTGAGGCCATGGCGGGTCAAGCGCGCCAGGCTGTCAGGCCTGAGTACGGTATCGAGCACTTCGTGGCTGCGGGGCGGCAGGGTCTTGCCCAGCCGCCTCAGTTCGGCCTCGCTGCGTAAGCCAAGGAGCATTGATTGCGCGTGTTTGGCGTGGGTGTTGCCGAGAAACAGACGCGGCAGCTCGCGCATGTCGTGATTGACAAACACGCCCATCACGCTATCGATGACCGCGTTGAAAATTTTCAGGGTGATGCTGTGCAGTTGCTGGGCTGCTCCCTGCTCACGTTTACTGTAAAACCCGGTTCTGGACGAGGTAGGAACAGCGCCAGCTTCAAGGGCCAGGTGTTCGATGAAGTGTTCAACCATATTCAGCGAGGACACTGGCAGGCGCTCCTCTCGCTCCATGGCACGGGAGGGGTAAGTATTGACATAAACCTCATCGGCCTTGAGCTCCAGTTGCCGTGCCTGCAACTGTACGTTCAGGGCAAGGGTGGCCATGCTGCGTAAAGTCGGATGCGTTGGCCGTTCGGCGGCCAGCGCGTCTGCGGCGGCCTCCAGTTGCAGCAGGTGCTGCTTGGCGCGCTCTGCCTTGACCGTCGAGGGGCGGTCATTGATGCTCGTGACGGGGCGGACAGTCCAGCGCCCCAACGTGTCCAGGGGCGCCAGTCGATTATCCAGCATGGTGCGCACGTCCAGGGCGCTATCGAGCAGGGCGGCCGGATCAACTTGACCATCGCTGCGACGGTACAGCGCCAGGGCGTGATTCATATTGCTGATTTGCTTGCGCGCAATGTCTTCGACCATGCCTGAAAAAACGCCCCCGGTGATCGGCCTCGCAGCGATGTTTATCTGGTCCAGACCGATAAACGTGTTGCGCTCATCCAGGGACAGAAAGTTGAGTAGCTCGTCTTCGTGGCCAGCCGCCTTGAGCATGCTCAATAAAGCCGCTTTCAGGTCGTCCATGTCTGCGAGCACCTGCAGCCCGCGCGATTGCGTATACAGGTACGCGTGGCTCTCGTTGATCATCAGCGTGCTGGCCAATTCCACGTAGTGCTGGTAAGGCGCGTAGAGGCGCACTTTTTCCACACTGAGTTTCGCCGCGTAGGCGCTGCGCGCGCTCTGGTCACTGAGGAACATGGCCTGGAGCATGTGGCATTCGTCGGCGCTGATGACCTGTGTCTGGCGCTTGAGCAAAATATCCACACGAAACTTCTCGGCCACGACCTGCGCGAAAAGATCCAGGCGTGAACTGCCGTTGTTGATGTCTTCACTCCAATAGGTCTGCAGCAAGCTGTCCAGCAGTTTTGCCAGGGTGCTCGACGTCTGTTCGATCAGCGTTTGCCAATGCTGCTGATCTTGTTCCCGCTGGGGTTGGGTGAACGCAGCCGTGACATGCTTTGGGTTCAGGAATTCGCGGGTTTGCACCGAAGGCCAGGCGTGCCTCACATAAAACTGCAAGAGCGCTTCGCTTAATGGCAGGGACTCGACCCAGCGTCGAGTGCGCTCGCCCGGGTGTTGTACATAACAGTTCACCCGCGTATCGCGTTGATCCAGGCCCGGGAAATAAGCGTGCGCCATGATGCCAAGCAGTGTGTCGAGCATGCTCGGCAAGGTGGGCGTCTTTTGCAGCTGCTCAAGCATCGCTTGCACATTTGCCTGCTGGCAGGCCTGGAGCGTCTTCTCCTGATCCTCCATGACGGCGCCCTCGACGGTCGCAGTGGTCAATGTCAAGGTTGTGCCGACGGGTAATGCGTCACGCTCGGCGATCGACAGGAAACTCATCAACTCGACGCGTTGACCCGAATCCGCCAACTGCTCGCTTAGTTCGGCTAGGAGCAAAGCATGACTGTCAGAGACCTGAATGCCGCCATAGGGCGTGTAGAGCAGGGCCTTGGCGCCGTCCGGGGTAGGGCTGATCAAGAACGCGCCGGCGAGCGCAATCGGGGTTTGGCCCTCCACGGTGATCAGCACCTTCTCGACGCGCATCGGGTAGCTTTGCTTGCGGCTATCCTGGCGGGCAGTATCGGTGGCGTAATACAGGGTATGCAGCCAGTCGAGGTCTTTGACGGTCAGCCCCAGCTCACGCTCGCGCTCGCTGGGTGTTTTTCTACTCAAGGGCAGCAGGAATTCGTCGAAAAAATACGCCGGGGTCACGCGGACCATAGTCTGTCTCCAGAGTGCATAGACGTTGACAGGGTAAGTACGCGCCCGTGGCATGCTGGGGTAAATAATCAGCCCCCGTGCAAGTTGACAGCAGAGGCCGTGCGTGGTGTTTAATCGGGGCCTGAATATCCATTCGTTGCCCCTTCCAATCATAAAAACGGAGCTTCAAATGTCTGCGCAGTCTCCGACAGTTGCCAAGGCTTCAACCGCAATCGGGTTCGCTGAGTTGGTGGTATTGCTTCAACAGGTCTTCGTCAGGCACGGCACCTCGCCAGAGGTGGCGGCCATCCTGGCGCACAACTGCGCCAGCGCCGAACGCGATGGCGCCCATAGCCATGGTATTTTCCGTATCCCCGGTTATCTCAGCACCCTGGCCAGCGGCTGGGTCAATGGCGAGGCGGTGCCGGTGGTCACCGACGTCGCTTGCGGTTGTGTGCGGGTAGATGCCTGCAATGGTTTTGCCCAACCGGCGCTCGCGGCGGCCCGCACGTTACTGGTAAATAAGGCCCGCAGTGCGGGTATTGCACTGCTGGCTATTCATAACTCGCATCACTTCGCCGCGTTGTGGCCGGATGTCGAGCCGTTCGCCGAAGAAGGCCTGGTTGCCCTCAGCGTGGTTAATAGCATGACCTGCGTCGTGCCCCATGGTGCCGATCGCCCGCTGTTCGGCACCAACCCGATTGCGTTTGCCGCACCCCGGGCAGACGGTGCGCCGATTGTGTTCGACCTGGCCACCAGCGCCATCGCCCATGGCGACGTGCAGATCGCCGCGCGCAAGGGCGAGCGCCTGCCGCCGGGCATGGGTGTCGATAGTCTGGGCCAGCCGACCCAGGACCCCAAGGCCATTCTCGAAGGCGGTGCGCTGTTACCGTTTGGCGGGCATAAGGGTTCAGCACTGTCGATGATGGTCGAGCTGCTGGCGGCGGCGTTGACGGGAGGTCACTTTTCGTTCGAGTTCAATTGGTCGGATCATCCGGGCGCACGCACACCCTGGACCGGTCAGTTGCTGATCCTGATCGACCCGAGCAAGACCGCCGGGCAACACTTTGCCGAGCGCAGCCAGGAACTGGTGCGGCAGATGCATGCGGCGGGGTTGCGGCGGTTGCCAGGTGATAGGCGCCATCGCACACGGGCGAAGTCGCAGGAAACCGGTATTGAGATTCAAGCGCAGGATCTTCAGCAACTGCAGGCACTGGCCGAAGGTTAAGCGGGGCTGCTGCAAGCAACAGCCCCCATGGCTCAGTTGCGGCGGCCCAGCAACAGGCCGACCACCAGGCCAAAGCCTGCGGAGATGGCCACGGTCTGCCATGGGTGGCCACCGATATAGGTTTCGGTGGCATCTACCACAGGCTTGCTGCGCTCACGCACGTTGGACACCGAGTCCAGCGCTTGCTTGAGCTTGATGGCGACCTGTTCGCGCAAGGTTTCACCTTCCTCGCCTACCAGGGAAGCGCTGCTCTTGAGCAATTTGTCCGATTCTTCGATCAACGCCGTCAGTTCACTGAAAGCTTGATCCTTGATTTGATCTTCAACAGCTTGGGCGGCAGTTTTGCGGGCCATTGTGTGACTCCTTACAGGTGAATGTGACAGTGAACAATGGAGTATTGGGCGGCGAGAAAAGTTGCAGTTTTTTTGCGTGGGCGTGAAGAGGAGCAAAATCCGGATCAGGAACTCTCGACCTACAGTGTAAGATGTCACCTATTTGTGCAGCAGGTAATTCAACATGAGCTTCAATCTGGCCAACAAAACCCTCGCCGAACGCGCCGAGCTGGAAGATGAAAAGTCCCGCCTCTATGACCTGTGGCAGACCAACCTGGGCAAGGCCAAGGGCGAAGCGGCGCGGTTGTTTGGCGAGCGCTCCAAGCGCAAGGGCAAATGGGCCGAGTGGGTGCGCGCCGAGCTTGATGGCATGTCGCCGCCGGAGTTTTCCAGCATGGTGCGCAGCGAAGTCAACAAGCTGATGGCCGCCGCTAAATAAAGCATGCCACGATCGCCTCGCGGACTTTAAGCAACAGGGGATCGAGCTGGGTCTGACTGCGCCAGCCCAGCTCCACCGGGTAGCGCGGCAGCGCCAGCGGCCACGGCAGCACGCGCGAGCCGGTGATCTGCGCAATGGCCTCGGCGGCATGCCCGGGTATCGTTGCCAGTGCCTGGCTGCCCTTGAGCAAAAACGCCCGCGTGGCAAAGTGGCTGGTGGAGTCACACGCCTCGCGGCTCAACCCTTGCGCTGCCAGGCCTTCATCGGTAATCCCGATAAACCCGGCCGACGACACCAGCACATGTTCACGGGTGACGAATTCCTCCAGGCTGATGCCTTCCTGGCCTGGCGCCAGACTGCCCGGGGCCAGGCTCTGCCGGCAACGGTCCAGCGCTTCGCTGATCACGGGTTTCAACGGGTTGGCGCGCAAGGTCGGTGCCAGCCCACGGCCGGATCTCTTTGAACTGGTGGTGGATGAGCGCCAAAAGCCGGGCGTACGCTATATCACTGACTGAATGCGGTTAAACATGTGGGAGGGGGCTTGCTCCCACATTGGCGCTTCATTGTTTGGGGGATTTGAGTTGCAGCCACTCCTCGCGGGTCATCTCCCAAATGTCCCGCGCGAAGCTGCCTTCGACAAATTGCCCCTCGTCCGTCCTGATCAACCGCATGCCGGTGCGCGCGGATATCCGCCGCGACGCCTCGTTAGGCGCCGCCTTGGGCACGCGCATCAGCGGGCGCTTGAGCACCTCAAACCAGTATTCGGTCACCGCCGCACTGGCTTCGGTCATCAAGCCCTGGCCTTGCCATTGCGGGCCCAGCCAGAAGCCACGGTTGTCGTCCTGCTGGTCCATCAGGCTGATGTTGCCGATCAACTGTTCCGGCGCACTGTTGAGGCGGATCGACCAATGCCATTGCTCGCCGCGGGCCATGGCTGGCAAGGCGACCTGTTCCAAGTAGCGGCGAGCGCCGTCGGCCGGGTAGGGCCAAGGCACTTCGGCGTTGAGGTAGCGCACCACCTCCCACTGCGCAAATTGCTGCTGCACGCCCTCGACATCTTCCAGGGTCAGCGGGCGCAGGATCAGTCTTTCGGTGAACAAAGTCGGTTGCATGGCGTTTACCAGGTCGCCGTGTTCGGCAGGTTCAACGTACCGCGATCGACAAAACGCAGGGTTCCGAACAGGCCACCCGAGAGTTTGCCGCGCAGTACGTAAGGCAGATTGTTCAAGCTTTGGGTCTGGCTCAGGCCCAGGGTCTGGCGCAATACAGAAAACGCTGAAACGCTGACCGGCACTGACAGCACGGTCTCGGAAAAGCGTGGGATGCTTCCGGTTTGATCACTCACCCCAGACGCCAATGGCTGGCCATTGACGTCCAGGTCCAGGGCTACGCCGCTGTAGTCAATCGCCGTTTCATTGGGGTTTTGCACCCGCAGCTTCACGGCGAAGCGCACTTCAAGGTCCTGGCTTTGCAGGGGCTCGATGCCCACCACCGTAATGTTCACCGGGTCGCGGTTGGGGAACAGCGCGCAGGCGCTCAAGGTCAGCAGCAGTAACGATAGAACCATGAGCTTGCGCATATAAAGGTGCTCCTATTTCGTGACGTCCGGATCCTGCATGACCTTGAGGGTAGAGGACTCCGGATCAAATTCATCTTCTTCCAGTTCTATGAACTCTTCGGGCAAGAAAATGTTCAGCAGGATTGCACAGAACGCCCCCACGGTGATCGGCGACTCGAAGATGTTGTGCAGCGCCTTGGGCAGGTCGCGCAACACTTGCGGCACGGCGGCCACGCCCAGGCCCATGCCCAGCGAGATCGCCACGATCAGCACGTTGCGCCGGTGCAGCCCGGCTTCTGCAAGGATCTTGATCCCAGCCACCGCCACGGTGCCGAACATGATCAACGTGGCGCCGCCGAGCACCGGCTTGGGCATCAGTTGCAGCACCGCGCCGATCATCGGGAACAGCCCCAGCAGCACCAGCAGGCCGGCGATAAAGTACGCCACGTAGCGGCTGGCCACACCGGTCAGTTGGATGACGCCGTTGTTCTGGGCGAAGGTCACCATCGGCAGGCTGTTGAACGTCGCCGCCATCGCCGAGGTCAGGCCGTCGGCCAACAGGCCCGATTTGATGCGCTTGATATACAGCGGGCCTTTGACCGGCTGTTGGGAAATCATCGAGTTGGCGGTTAAGTCACCAGCGGCTTCCAGCGGCGAAATCAGGAAGATCACCGCCACCGGGATAAACGCCACCCAGTCGAACGAGAACCCGTACTTGAACGGCACCGGCACGCTGATCAGCGGTACTTGAGGCAATGCCGCGAGGTCGACGCGCCCCATCCACCAGGCCACCACAAAACCCAGGGTCAAACCGATCACGATTGAACCCAGGCGCAGGAACGGGTTGCTGAAGCGGTTAAGGACCACAATGGTCAGTAGCACAAGCGCCGCCAGGCCCATATTGCTCGCGGCACCCAAGTCACTGGAACCAAAGCCGCCAGCCATGTCGGTGACCGCTACTTTGATCAGCGACAGCCCCATCAAGGTAATGATGGTGCCGGTCACCACTGGGGTGATCAATTTGCGCAGTTTGCCGATGAACTGACTCAACACCACTTCGATAAAGGCCGCAAAAAAACAGATGCCGAAAATGGTCGAGAGGATTTCATCAGTACCACCGCCACGGGCCTTAACCATAAAACCGGCGCTGAGGATCACGCTGATAAACGAGAAGCTGGTGCCTTGCAAACACAGTAAACCCGAACCGATAGGACCGAAGGTGCGCGCCTGCACGAAGGTGCCCAGGCCCGATACGAACAGCGCCATGCTCACCAGGTACGGCACTTCGCTTTCGAGGCCCAAGACACCGCCGACGATCAAGGTGGGGGTGATGATGCCGACGAAACTGGCGAGTACGTGTTGCAACGCGGCAAACATCGCCGCGGTGAAGTGCGGGCGGTCTTCCAGGCCGTAGATCAGGTCGGATTTATAGCGGGGGCGAGGGGTTTGAGCGTCAGACAAAATACAGGCCCGGTAGGGAAAGGGGCGCGCAGGATGCCAGAAAGTGCTGGCTGTCAGAAGTGTGTAAAAATATTTCGAAACATCCTGCATAAATTTCACACACCCGTCGATACCGTAGGTAAGCCCACCCAACTATTAAAACTCAGGGTGCGCAAAGGTCGCAGACGCGTTGACGCCGACTGATCGTGTCGCGGCAGGGATGCGCGCCAACACGACTTCTCGAGAGCATCCCTAGGTCCCTTCGTAACCTGAATATTGCCCCTCGCGCGTTTCTCGGTTTTGCGTTCATTGCGTGCTGGTTGTGATCCTCGGTGTCTTTGCCGTCAACCGCATGACGCAGACTCGCCAGTCCACGCTGGACATGGGGACCAATCAATTACCCAGTGTGAAGTACTTAGGCAACTTGACCGAGAACGTTCTGCGCCTGCGCATTCTGTCTTTCCGGATAGTGGTTAACCGCGAGCCCGGCGCCCTGGAAGAGGCTAAGACACGCATAGGCGCACTTGTGGGCAAGGTCAAGCAGGCGCAGAGTGCTTATGCGGTCTTGCCGGCAGGTGCGCAAGAGGCAGCGCTTTACAAAGCCTTCGTCGCGCTCCGAAGCCTCCAACCAGTCCAACCAGGCAGCGCGTGAAGGCCGTCACCGCGTGGTGGAAACCGTTGGCGCGATCCAGACCATGACCCAGGACGTACAAAACACCTCGGTGATGATCGAAGGCCTGGCGACTCAAGGCCGTGACATTGGCAAGGTACTCGATGTGATCCGCGCGATTGCCGAACAGACCAACCTGTTGGCGCTCAACGCAGCGATTGAAGCGGCACGCGCCGGTGAAGCCGGGCGTGGGTTTGCGGTGGTGGCCGATGAAGTGCGGGCGTTGGCTCACCCCACCGCGCAGTCCATCAGCCTGATCAATGAGCGCACCCTGGTGATCGCCAGTGCGTCGCAAGAACAGGCCCAGGTTTCCCGTGAGGTGGACCGCAACCTGGTGAACATCCGCGACCTGGCGACCCAGTCGGCTGCAGGCGCTAACCAGACCAGCGCGGCCAGCCATGAGTTGTCGCGCCTGGCGGTGGATTTGAATGGGATGGTGGCGCGGTTCGTGATCTGACCCTAAGTGCGTGGTAGCGGCAGTGCGCCGCTCCCGCCTTGGCGTTTAGAGACCGCCGCTTTACTGGAAGTTGACACCAATAATATCTTCGCTTCTGATGGGCTTAGTGCTTCTGACCAAAAAGTCGGTTCTGCGATCTCCCGTCATATCAATACCGATGTAGTACCTATGGGTTGCCGGGTTGAGCGCAAGAACAGTGTCGCCAACGCGACCCGTGTATGCAGCGACGTGGTTAAACGTCACGTGTGTCTTATTGCTCATGTTACTCACGTCGATTTTGTCCTTGCCGGTGGTAAAATTATTGAGCAAGTGCGAGTTGCGGTAACCCGAGTCTGAGACGGCATCATAGTTAAAGGTTTTATAGGGTGTCAGGCCTGGTTTTGGTGTGCGCGGTGTGATTGGGGATTGTGAGTGGGCGCCGGTCAATATATCGTCTGGTTTCAAGGGGGTCTTGCTAAGGATCATTAATACAGCGTTGGCGCCATCGCCCACATTTAGAACTAACCTATGCAAGTTAACTTTTTGATCGTAGTCCAGCATCAACTCGCCTTTCTGATTCGCCATCGTGCCGCCCTGGCCGGGGGGCGCCACGGTAATATTTAATTTGGAAATTCCCGCCGTTTTCAATATTCCAGAAATATCAAGTTTATCGACGCCGCTGGCGAAATCCAGAAGTATGTCTGGTCTTTTCGCAGAGGAGTCGCTGACCCTGTCATATACAAACGTATCAGCGCCGCCGCCGCCGTAGAGTTTGTCGCCCCCAGCCCCTCCAGTTATGCGATTGCGAAACGCGTTACCTATAATGAGATCGTGTCCGGAACCGCCGATGGCGTTTTCCACAACAACGCCCTTGGCGATAGACACATTGCCTTCCCTGCCGCCTACGTTCGAAAGCTGCTCGGCGTTGAGGTTGATCTTCTGGTCTTGCTGGAAGCCAGAAAAGTCCAGCGTGTCATTTCCGCCGTTATCCCACACGCAGAAGGCCGCCAGCTCATCGGAGGAGGTCAAACTATAGTAATCGCGCTTAGAATTGGAGTTGAAGCCGTAAGTGGTATCACCCGTGCGGGTTTTATTGTTGCTGCCGTAGAGACTCTGACCTGCGGCAATGTCACGCATCATTGGGGTGGATGTGCTATCCGAGACGCTAACGCCATTCTCATCGCGGGGCCGCCAAAAATGGGTGTTGTAGGACATGGCTGTATGGGTTTTGTTGTTTTCGGGGTGCGTTCCGGTTGGATGCCCGAGCCCCAGGCTATGACCGATTTCGTGAACCATTGAAGCGTTCAAAGGTGAGTTTTTGTCGCCCAAGCCGATTGCGATGTTCATGGTCCCACCGTAATCAGTGGGCAAGTTGGCGTAACCCCCCACGCCGTTATTGCCATGAACGACCACCATGGCGTCGGCGTCTTTTGCATTCTCGGTGAATTTGACCTTAATCACGTCCTCCCATGCCTTGAGTGAACTTCTGAAGGCTTTTTTCCTGGCTTCGCTGAACGCCAGTGCTCCACTGTGTTTAAGCCAGGACTCTTGAGGGTCGGATGAGTTGAAGAATTTGTAGCCGACGGTTATTTGACCATCGCCATTTCTATCCTTGATTCTATAGTTTTCACGGGTGAGCTGTGTTGCGATATCTCCTGCAAAGGAAGTGCGTGGCAGGTCCTGTTTGATGGGGGGCGATAGATGATCTATGTTGTGCTGAGGGGCGTGAAACGGTGCAGGCGTATTTGCTCGAATGATGGACATGGAAATCCCTGGAAAGAGTGGAGATAGTGCAAACGTTAATGGGTATGAAGCGATAAAATAAACGTTTCGCCAAGGCGTACCAATGGGCGGTATATGTCTATGTGTGACGTAGAATGATCGGTGTGGGATAGGCGCGTAATTGCCCTATTACGGTGTTGCGAAGGGCGTATGATAAGCAGTGTCAGTGCGTCGGATTTAATTGTGCGGGCTACGCGAAAAGTTACTCGATTAAAAAGTTGGCCCCGTGGTGTATTAACCATTCTTGCGCATCACCAGAGGCCTGGCGCACGCCAAGGGCGCCGTGCCCGTGCCCGTGCTCGGCGGCGAACACGTGAGGTGAACGCCAACCAAGTTGAGGGCCGCCGGTGTTCTAAAACTCGCTGATGTTGACCCATCGCTCTTGTATTGCGGCCAAGCGTATAGCGGTTGCCAGGCGTTCGACGGCCCAGGCGCCCTCAAAGTCGGTGCCATCCGCGCCTTGCCCGGCCAGTGCTATGATCAACTCGTGCACTTCCAGGGTCTTCAACTCGTTGTAGCCCAGTTGATGCCCGGCGGCCGGGCTGAAGGCGGCATAGCCTTGCAAGGCGGGGCCCGCCAGCAAGCGCTGGAACCCGTCCTGGCCGACGCGGCACACGCGTAGTTCATTCAATCGTTCCTGATCGAACGCCAGCGTGCCTTGAGTGCCGCTGATTTCAAAACTCAGGTGGTTCTTATAGCCATGTTTGAGCCAACTGCTGCTCACCGTACCGCGCGCGCCATTGGCGAATCGCAGCAGGGCATGCACCTGATCGTCTACCGCGATGGGTTTCAGGTCGCTGCTGCCTTTGACGGCCGGGCGTCTGGTGTGCACGGTCTGGGTGTCGGCGCACACGCTGTGCACATCACCCACCAAGTAGCACGCCATCGACAGCAGATGGCTGCCCAGATCCGCCAGGGCGCCCCCGGCATGTTCCACTTCGCAGCGCCACGACCAAGGCGAGGCTGGGTCGGCCATGAAATCTTCGCTGAACTCGCCCTGGAAACTGATGATCTCGCCCAGCTCGCCATTGGCAATCATCTGCCGTGCCAGGCCGATCATCGGGTTGTGCTGATAGTTGTAGCCGACGCGCGTCACCACTGCAGCGGCACTCGCGGCACGGCGCATGGCGTCGGCCTGCTCTAGGCTGACGGCCAGCGGCTTTTCGCAATACACCGCCTTGCCCGCCGCAATCGCCGCCATGGCCATGGGGTAGTGCAAGTGGTTGGGCGTGGTGATGGCGACCACATCAACCTTAGGGTCGTTGATCAACGCCTGCCAGGCGCCATGGGCCTGGGCAAAACCCCAGGCCGTGGCGCAGCGTTGGGCACGTTCGGTGTCGGCATCGGCCAGGGCGGCCAGCTTGAGGTGTACCGGCAGTTCGAATACCGCACGGGCATTGTTGAACGCCAGGGCGTGGGCGCGCCCCATGAAGCCCGTGCCGATCAGGCCGATTCCGAGTTCACGCATAGCGGTGGTCCTTTGAATTATTGTTTTCAAGAGGGTTATTAATGGAATAAAAATTCACATAATTCAAGATATGGAATAAAAATTCATTGTTGCTGGTCGCTCCCGCGCTCCGGGTGGGAGTGCCGCAGGGGACGCTCCGCGTCCCGCCGTTAACGCACGCGACGCAGAGCGTCACGGGATGCATGCCCACGCCGAGCGTGGGGACGATCATCAAGCGCAGTAATGCAGGCATATTCAGGCCATGGCCAAAAGCCGCCAGTTAACAAAAGATAACGTAGCGCCGATTGTCAGACGATTCGAAACCCCGATAGGATGGCCCCTGCTTCCTCCAGGCGCTCTAGATTGCAGGTTTCAGAGCCCGGGAAGGCGAGACGACCTAACAATAATAAATCGGGAGAAAGGTCTATGAGTGAGCCTGTCATGGGTTGGGTTGTTTGCCGCCCGCGTGCCGCACGCAGGGTTGCGATGCTGGCCACAGCGCTCTCGCTGCTTGGGGTGTTGTCGGTACCCGTGCTGGCAGCCGGCGATACCCGCGCGCAACCGGTGTTTGCGATTGAGTCCCCCAAGGCCGCCAAAGGCCTGATGATCGATGTGGTCCACGCAGGCAAGCGCTTGGTGGCGGTCGGTGATCGCGGGCATATCCTCTATTCCGATGACCAGGGCAGCACCTGGACCCAAGCCAAAGTGCCGACCCGGCAATTGCTCACGGCGGTGTTTTTCGTCGATGACAAACAAGGTTGGGCCGTGGGCCATGACGCGCAAATCCTCGCCAGTTCCGACGGCGGTGCCACTTGGACCCAGCAATATCAAGACCTCAAGCGCGAAGCGCCGTTGCTCGACATCTGGTTCAAGGACGCCGAGCATGGCTTGGCCGTGGGCGCCTACGGTGCATTGATCGAAACCACCGACGGCGGCAAAACCTGGGAGGATGTCAGCGACCGCCTCGACAACGAAGACCAGTTTCACCTCAACGCCATCGCCAACATTAAAGACGCTGGCCTGTTTATCGTCGGTGAGCAGGGCAGCATGTTCCGCTCCCGCGACGACGGCCAGACCTGGGAAAAACTTGAAGGCCCGTACGAAGGCTCGCTGTTTGGCGTGATCAGCACCGCTCAACCGCAAACCCTGTTGGCCTATGGCCTGCGCGGCAATCTTTACCGCTCCACGGATTTCGGCAGCACGTGGGAGCAGGTCGAACTGAACGCGACGCGCGGTGCCTTGGAGTTCGGTTTATCGGGCGCCACCTTGCTCGACGACGGTTCGCTGGTGGTGGTCGGCAACGGCGGCAGCGTGGTGGTCAGCCACGACGACGGGCAGACCTTCAGCGTGTTCAATCGCCCGGATCGCATTTCACTCTCGGCGGTCACGGCGGCAGGCAACGGCAACTTGATTCTGGTCGGGCAGGGTGGCGTTCGCGTCGCCACGGCCAGTGGCGCTGAACGCGTAAAACAATAATAAGGGCGGGGAAAGAATGAGCAGTCATCACAACGATAAAGCGACCTTTCTTGAGCGCCTGATCTTCAACAACCGCCCGGCAGTGATCGTTATCTGCCTGCTGGTGAGCATTTTTCTGTTCTGGCAGGCGACGTTGATTCGCCCGTCCACCAGCTTTGAAAAGATGATCCCGCTCAAGCACCCCTTCATCGAAAAGATGATGGAACACCGCAACGACCTGGCCAACCTGGGTAACACGGTGCGCATCTCGGTGGAGGCCAAGGACGGTGACATCTTCACGAAGGAATACATGGAGACCCTGCGCCAGATTAACGACGAGGTGTTCTACATCTCCGGTGTCGACCGCTCAGGCCTTAAGTCGCTGTGGAGCCCCAGCGTGCGCTGGACCGAAGTCACCGAAGAAGGCTTTGCCGGCGGCGAAGTGATCCCGCAAAGCTACAACGGCTCACCGGCAAGCCTCGACCAGCTGCGCAACAACGTGCTCAAGTCCGGCCAGACCGGTCTCCTGGTGGCTACCGCCTTCATGTCGAGCATAGTCGACACCCCCCTTCTGGAGTCCTACCCGGACCCACAAGACCAGTCCACGTGACTG
>NZ_UYXQ01000093.1 GCF_900624995.1 Pseudomonas antarctica | reverse complement strand
CCATCTCTAACACCCCATCATTTGCAAGCGAACCGGTCTTCCAATTGGGAAGGTGCGACAGCGGGATACTTTCAAATGTCTGCCCAAACAGGTCTTCAACCCGGCTGAACTTGGATGGGCTGATTGCATCAGGGATAACCTGCCCTGGTCCTTTTGCACCCTTTACACCATTTCCAGACCCTAAGGCAGCATTCAGCAACTCAAGACTGACCTTAGTTTTCGTTTGCTTTTCAACCTCGATTAAAGCACGAACGTTAGCTAGCTGTTCAGTTGTCAGCTTGGCGGCGCCTCCAGCGGCAAGCCCCGTAGGTAATGCCTCGCTAGCGCCCATCTCAGCTATCCACACAGTGAGTTCGGCGGTGCATAGGGCCGGATTGGCTGCACAAGCTTTACTTGCAGCGCGTGCAGCGGCGATCACCTCTGGAGCTGCTGCTGCACCCATTGCACCAACAACGACGGCCAACAAGATAGCGGAGCCAATCAAACCGCCTTTAGCATCCCTCTCCGCTATCTCGGCTTTACAAGTACTGTCGCAACCATCAATTTTTGAGAACCAGAAACCAAGCTCGCCTCCAGCCCACATGCCCATGGCATTGTTTTCAGCAGCGTTTTTAGCGGTACCCGCCGCAACTACCGCGTTGTCTAAGCTCCCCGCAGCTAACCCACCAGCCAGCCCACCGGCCAATGTAGCTAGCGCCGATATCGTTTGTTTTTCTGACTCGGTCAACTGGTTCAATGGTTTGTTCGGGAAAAGTTGCTTGGCGATATATTCCCCAGTGCTGGCCCCCGCAGCACCCGCCAACGCCGAGTTACCCTGTGCTTTAGCAAGTACCGCTCCCCAAACCGCATGCGCCATTAGATTCGCAGTATCGTCATCCTCGGTAACCTTCTTGATGCGTTCAGCCACATAAGGCGCAGCTGCGCCCGCTAACGCACCACCCATGTTCCCGCCCAAAACGCCCTGGACAACGGCACTCACCGCCTGAGCTGCTTTCTTGAAGCTGCTACCTACGCCGTAGTTCTGACTGACCTGTTGGTCGATCTGATCGGGAGTCGGATTGACTGTGCCCTTGTCCAACAACTGCTGGCGTGCCGCCTTCGACTCATCACTCTTGGGGTCCTGAGCGGCTTTCATCTTGGCGGTGGCAATTGCATCCGAGATGCCATTAACCAACTCCACGGAGCTGCGAATTAGCTCCATGCGTTCTTCCATCGCCTTTTTGTCAGGGCGGTCAAGCTTCTCGTTGGCATTGGCGGTGTCACGGTTCAGGCCAACCAGATCATTGGCGCCTTCCGCGTTACGCACCATGATCGTGCCTTCGCTGACCGCACTTCGGGTCTTGCTACGGTCTGACTCACTGAGCGACATACCGAACAGGCCGCCCAAGGCTCCCTCCGACCCACCCGAACCGCTAAAACTGGCGGAACCGCTGACGCTGACAGACGTACTCTTGATATCACTCTTGTTCTTGATATCGCTGGTTATCAAACGGTCGGTGCTGAGCAGGTTCTTATCCGCCGTCGCATCACTGGCAATCACGGCCCCATGAAGCGTGGTGTTAGCGCCAACAACGATGTTGTAACCACCATTTCCCGCAAAAAAACCACTCTGGTCCGTCACCGCCTGGTAATTACTCTTCATGTTGCCGGCAGACAGGCTCGCCGATGCCGTCACCGGAACGCCATAACAGATCGGAGGAATGCAGATACTGGCGCCCACACCCGCGCTACCCTGCTTGTTCTTCTCGGTTTCGGAGTCCTGACGCGAGGCAATATTCAGGTTGCCTTCGACCCACGCATCAATCTTGCTGGCTCGGACCTGCGCGCCCTCAAGCGTGGTGTCTTTGCCGCTGTGCAAGGTCAGTGCACCGCTATCCAGCGTGGTATTGACCTGTGTGGCCGAACTACCGGTACCCATGCCTTTGGCGATCTGGGCGCCAAGGTCGATGGTAAAGCCATTCTGCTGACCAATATTGAAGCTGGCGCCTATGGCCTTTCTGTTGTTGGCGTTATTGTTTGCCCAGTCAGCGGTGTTCTGCGCGCTTTCCAGAGTGATGTCGTTCTTAGCGATCAATGCCGTTTCGGCCGCCTTCAGGCTACTGCCGATGACATGAATATCACCTACCGTGCCGGGTGCCTTTCCCGTGGCCTCGATAGCAAGCGCCTGCCCCACGTTGAGTGAACTCTGCTTGGCCGTGTGGCTTTCATATTCGCTGGTTCTTTTGCTGTGGGTCAGCGCCGTTTCAGTACCGATTTTTATCAAAGAGCCATTGCTGGACGAACTGCCTTTGTTATTGCCGTAGTCCTTGATACTCCCGGATACCGAATCACCCATACCGTTCAGGTTGTAAGCTGCCAGCGCAGCCTGCGCCAATTTCACTGCCTTGAGTTTGGGATCGTCGGCATTGTTCGCCGCCTTGATGGCACCACGGATAGAATTGAAGGTATCCACGACAGCGCCGCCAACCACTCGGCCCACTGCCAGGCTGCTGGACTTGTCGGTACTGCTCTGACTGGCGCTTTCCATGCCAGCGGCAATATTGACGTTGGCCCCCGTCAGGCTCATGTTCTTGGTACTGACCAGGTCGCTGGCAATTACGCTCAGATCACGACCGGCAGTGAGCACCACATTGCCCTGGCTCGAGCCGACAGTGCTCCCGGTCAATGTCGTCTGAGCGGACTGGCCGGTATGGTTCTGGCTGCTGATGGACAGATGCTGATTTCCGGTGATGTCATCAACGCCCAGGTTGTTGGCCGTCAGCACGCCGGTCAGGTCACGATTTTTCTCCTTGTGCGTTTCATTACGAGTGAACGTGTTTTGCGCCGCATCAATCACCAGGTCACGACCGGCCTGTACTTTCAGGTCCTGGGTACTGACAAGTCCGGAGCCTTTCACCGTGACATCATGCAGGGCCGCAACATCCACGGTGTTACCCGAAATAATGCTGCCCCTTGCTATGGTCTGCGTCTCAGAAACCGCGTCCTGAACCTTGCTCGACTTCAACCCACCCCAGCTACTTTTGCTCTTGCTGCTTTCATGCCGGACACTGTTGGAGTCGGAGACCGCAACAATCTGCACATCATTACCGGCGACTAGCTTGGCTGCCCCCTTGTCGGCAGCGACCTCACTCCCCTTGACGATGAGATTATTGCCCGCGACCAGCGTAGCGTTCGTGCCGCTGGTAACCGAGCTGGCCATGTTGGTAGTGCTGGCTAACTCATCCAGTCGACTCTTTTTGCCAGATGAGCTTTTCTTGACCTTGCTGTAGAAGCTGTAGTCTTCATTGGCCGCCGCTTGCAACGCCAGGTTAGCGCCAGCGCTCAGATACGCCTCATCCCCAGCACTGACACGGCTGGCAATCAGCGCTAAGTCCTTCCCAGCGCTGAGCACCACATCCCCCCCAGCCTTAACCGAAGTCGCCACCTGACTCACATGGTCTTCCTGCGCCTTAACCTTCTTCAGGTTCAACGCCGCATGCTGCTCATCCGCCGCCGAAGCCAAGATCAGGTCCCCACCCGCCGACATCGCCACATCCCGCTTGGCATCAATCTGGCTGGCAATCGCGGTCAAGTCTCTCCCGGCCTTTGCCGACAGGTCGCGACCCGCCGTCACCGACGAGCCGTTCTGCGTGACGGAGCTGCTGTTGGAGCGCGTTTGGGTGTTGGCGTTGTTGTTGACCTGCTCCACCGACCCAAAGCTCAGGTCGCGCCCGGCCTGAATCGTGGTGTCGCGGCCGCTGTCGAGCACGCTGCCCTGGTTGGAGAAGTCACGCCCGGCGTTGATGCTCAGGTCGTTGGCCGCTTCGATGCGGGCTGCGCTGCTGAGGAACTCGCGGTGTTCACTGGAGACGCCGTCGCTGCTGTCGTGACGGGTGACGGTGCGTTCGTTTATCACGTCGCCGTTCACGGCGGTCAGGGTGACGTCGCGGCCTGCAATGATGCCGCCGGCCTTGTTGACGATGTTGTTGCCGGCCAGCAGGTCCAGGCGGTTGCCCGCTTCAATCAAGCCGCTGTTCACCAGGTCATTGCCGGCCTTGGCCGACAGGTTGTTGCTGGCGCGCAGGGTGCCGACGTTGTTGAGGTCTTGCCCGGCGATCAGGCTGACGTCGTTGCCGGCAATCAGCGCACCGGTCGGCGCCAGGCGGTTGTTGGCGTTGGCCAGGTACAGCACCGGCACCAGCACTTCTTCGCCGTTGACCACGCTCTTTTCCAGCCAGACGATGTCGTGGGTCAACGCTGCCACTTGCTCGGAAGTCAGGTTTACCCCCACGGCCAGGTTCAGTGTTTGCTTGCTGGCGATGGCGTTGTCCATCAGGTGTTTGAAGAGTTTTTCGTCGGTGGTTTGCCCATCGATAAAACGTTGGCCGGTGCGAGCCACGACAGCTTGTTGGACCAGGCGCTGTTCGTAGAAACCATCGCCCAGGCGCTTGGCGCTCTCGTCCGGGTTGTAGCCCAGGCCAGAGAGCAGGTAGTCCGAGCTCATGAATTGCTTCATGTCGGTGAGCACGGGGTTGGTTTCGATCAGGTATTTGTGCGCTTGCGACACGCCGCTTCTATCGGGCAGGCCTTGCACGCGGCTGATGGCTTGGGCGCCTACCGCGCTCGGTGGTGCACTGGCTTGAATCGCAACGGTGGCCGGGGCGTCATGCGGTGCTGGGCCTGGGAGCGAAGCCGGGCCCTCAGGTGCGGTGACCACAACCCGGGCATCTCGCTCAACCAGGGTCGGGGAAAGGTCGGCGCCGGGTTGGGCGCTGCCACTTGGGTTCAACGCCGCGATACCGTCGACATGCGCGATACCGCCAGCTGTCGTGCGGCCGGGCTGTTGCACGACAGCATCGGCACTGCCGACGCCGGCAGCGTTGACCGCGCGTGCACTGGCATCAATGCTGCCTGCGGTACGGGCCGCGACGCTCAGTGCGTGGGTGCTTGCGGACACCTGGGCGACGTCGCCCAGTTGAAGCGTGCGTGCCGAGTTCGCTGGAAGGGTTTGTTGACGTTGCGCCAGGTCGACGCTCGCGCCGCCGAGTGTCCAGCTCTGCGCGCCGGTATTGCCTTGGGCCGCTTGCCCTTGGGTGGCGCCCTGCCCGCTCAGGCGGAACAAGCCGTTCTGACCGGTAGGCAAGGTGAAGCCTGGCAGGCTTACTGGGTTGACTTGCCGTTGCGCCAGGTCCGGTCGCAGTTGCGCGTTGATGGAAATGGCGGTGGAGTGGCCGCTGCCCGCGCCGGTCTCTGCCTTGGTACGGTGCGCATCACTTTGATCGGAAGGCGGCGACGTCGCTTTTTTTTAATATGGATATTGCCCAGCAGAACTAAAAGTCCATAATGGACAAATTAGTTTATTTGCAGAGATCGCCATGTCCAGCACGCCCCACGTGATCAACCAACCCCAGGCCCACGAATTACTCACCCAGCTCGATGTGCCTCACATCCTGCGCAAGCTGTTTCGCGACCTGGCCGCAGGGCGTGCGGTGCAACCGGCGCAACAGTGGGTAGAGTTCCCGCAGGGCGCCGGCGACTTTATCAACTACTTGGGGGTGCTGGCCGAAGACGGGGTTTACGGGGTCAAGACCTCGCCGTACATCGTGCGCGAGCAAGGCCCGCTGGTCACGGCATGGACGCTGTTGATGTCGATGCATACCGGCCAGCCCTTGTTGCTTTGCGATGCGGCAGAGTTGACCACCGCGCGCACTGCCGCCACCACCGCCGTGGCGGTGGACGCCCTGGCACCGGCGGCAGCCCGGCGCCTGGCGATCATCGGCAGCGGCAAGGTCGCTCAGGCGCACCTGCGCTACGTGCAGAACCTGCGCGCCTGGCAGCACATCAGCCTGTATTCGCCCAGCCTGAGCCGAGCAAATGCCGAGACCCTCGCCCACCTCAAAGGCCTGGACCCACGCCTGACCCTGGCCCAGACCTGCGACGCGGCCGTGGAAGATGCCGACGTCATTCTGCTCTGCACCTCATCGGCAGGCCCTGTGATCGAGCCGATGCGCCTGAGTAAACCCGCACTGATCACCTCCATCAGCACCAATGCCCCGCGCGCCCATGAAGTGCCGCCTGCGAGCCTCGAGCACATGCACGTGTTCTGCGACTATCGCCAGACCACCCCGGGCGCAGCCGGTGAGATGCTGATCGCCAGTGAACGCCACGGCTGGGACAAGCGCGCCATCGTCGGCGACCTGCCCGAATTACTCAGCGACATGGCGCAGCGCCCGGACTACGACCGCCATGTGTTTTTCCGCTCGATCGGCCTGGGCCTGGAAGATATTGCGCTGGCCAATGCCCTGTACCAGATCCAGCGCTAAGCGCTTTTAGGAGACGTTTATGAGCCATGCAGATTTCATCATCATCGGCGGCGGCATTGCTGGCGCATCCACGGGTTTCTGGCTGTCACAGCACGGCAAAGTGTTGGTGCTGGAGCGCGAAAACCACCCGGCCTATCACTCCACCGGGCGTTCGGCGGCGCTCTATACGGCAGCTTATGGCACCCCGCAAGTGCGCGCGCTGACCCTGGCCAGCCGCGAGTTCTTCGACAACCCACCGGCTGGCTTCTGTGAGCACCCGCTGCTGACGCCGCGCGGCGAAATGACCGTGGATTTCAGCGGCGATCCGGCGGAGCTGGAGAGCCAATACCTGAGCGCCAAAGCCAGCGTGCCGCAGGTCGAACGGCTGAGTGCCGATGAGGCCTGCGCGCGGTTGCCAATCCTGCGCCGTGAGAAAGTCCACGGCGCGATCTTCGACCCCACCGCCAGCGACATCGACACCGACGCTCTGCACCAAGGCTATTTGCGCGGTATCCGGCGCAACCACAGCGAAGTGCGCACCGACAGCCACGTGCTGAGTTTGAGCCGTGACGCCGACGGCCTGTGGCAGGTGCGCACCCAGGATGCGACGTACACCGCGCCGGTCATCATCAACGCCGCCGGCGCGTGGGCCGACCATATCGGCGAGCTGGCGGGCGCGGCGCCCATCGGCTTGCAACCCAAGCGCCGTTCGGCGTTTATCTTCGCCGGGCCTGAGGGTGTGGACACCCACCATTGGCCGATGCTGGTGGCACTCGACGAAGCCTTCTACATGAAGCCCGATGCCGGCATGTTCCTGGGCTCACCGGCCAACGCCGACCCGGTTGAACCGCAAGATGTGCAGCCCGAAGAGCTGGACATCGCCATGGGCATCTATCAGATCGAAGAAGCCACCACCTTGACCATCCGCCGCCCGACGCGGACCTGGGCCGGCCTGCGCAGCTTTGTGCACGACGGTGATTTGCTCTCGGGCTTCGATCCGCAGGTGCCCGGGTTGTTCTGGGTGGCGGCACAAGGCGGCTATGGCATCCAGACATCACCGGCCATGGGCCAGGCGAGCGCAGCCCTGGTGCGCGGCGCCGCTGCCGGAGCCGTTGACGCGATTCGGCCTGGACGCTGGTATGCTCTCGCCCGTCCGCCTGGAGCCGCATTAATGAACACCGCCGAGCAAGAAAAGGTCATGCAGAATTTCCGTGCGATCGCTGACGCGATCGCTACGCTGTTCTTCCCCCACGCCGAAGTGGTGCTGCATGACCTGCGCACGCAAAAAGTCGATTACATTGCCAATAACCTGTCCAAACGCGCCCTCGGTGACGACTCATCGTTGGAGGACATGCTCAGCGATGACGTCAGCGAAGTGAATATCGGCCCGTACGAAAAGCTCAATTGGGACGGTCAGAAAATTCGCAGCCTGAGCACCGTGCTCCACGACCACAAAGGGCGCAGGCTCGCGCTGTTGTGCATCAACCTGAATATCTCGCTGTTCGAAAATGCCAAGGCGGCGTTGGATCTGTTCCTGTCGCCAAGCAAGCTGATCGCGCAACCGGACTCGCTGTTTCGTGATGACTGGCAGGAGCGGATCAACACCTTCTTGCATGCGTGGATGCGCGAGCGCCAGTTGAGCCTGAACCTGCTGACCCGTGACCATAAGCGCGAGCTGGTGCTGGCGCTGCATGCCGAAGGCGCGTTCAAGGGCAAGAGTGCCTCCAACTATGTGGCGAATGTGCTGGGGATGGGGCGGGCGACGGTTTACAAGCATTTGAAGGAATTGAAGGGCTGAGGCGATCATCTTCGAAACACCATCCATCAACGGTGGGCGCAGGCCTCATTGGCCTACGCCATTTTCATAGTCAGTCGCCGTAGATATCCGATTTGAAGTACTTCTGTGAAATCTTCTGGTACTCGCCATTGGCGCGAATGCCATCGATGGCCGCATTCAACGCACTGACCAACGCAGTATTGCCCTTGCGCACGGCGATCCCGGCGCCCTCGCCCACGTATTTCGGGTCCTTGAGTTCCGGGCCGACGAAAGCGTAACCCTTGCCGCGCGGCATGCTCAGGAAGTCGCTCAGCGGGATGGTGTCGGCAAAGATCGCATCCAGGCGCCCCGAGGCCAGGTCCATATAGATTTCTTCGTTGTTGCTGTAGCGCTTGACGTTAACGCCCTTGGGCTCGAACACCTCGCTGGCATAACGGTCGGTGGTCGTGGCCCGTTGCACGCCGACGGTCTTGCCTTTGAGGCTGGCGTACTGGTCATCCACCACCGCACCGTCCTTCATCACCAGCCGCGAGGAGGTGAAGTAATACTTGTGACTAAAGTCCACCGACTTCTTGCGGTCTTCATTGATGGTCATGGACGACAGAGCCATGTCGATTTTCTTCACCTTGAGGGAAGGAATCAGGCCGTCGAACTCACCTTCCACCCACACGCACTTGGCTTTCATCTGCGCACACAAGGCGTTGCCGATGTCGTAGTCGAACCCCTCGATCTTGCCCTCTTGCGTCTTGGACGCGAACGGCGGGTACGCCGCCTCGATGCCGATGCGCAGGGGTTTGTCGGCAGCCAGTACGTGGCTGGAAGCAATCAGGCTCAGGGCCAAGGTCAGGGGTAGCGCGGTGAGAAGCGTGCGTTTCTTCATGATCGTTGTCTCGCAAGTTGTTGTTGGTTTGGCAAGAAGTGAAGAAAGAAAGGGGACTGCTTTTTTGTACTTATAATTCCATACTGGACTTTTGTGTATTGCCCGTCAATCCGCCTGGCTCATCCACCCTTACTGCATAAAACCTCCCATGAACCTCATATCGCCCAGGCACACTGGGAGCTCAGCGTCGGTGATAAAGGGCAAGTAACGCGCCGAGGGCTATGGTTTTGGCTGGGAAATCCACTGCTGATCTGAACGGAGTGCGGCGGGCAACATTATTGCCCGCCTCCATCGTTCCTCCACAAAACCTCCCATGAAAGCGCACGTTTGTTGCGCACAATGCACCGACCACGGTCGAATGGCATCCCCCAGAGGCTATGATCAACATTCGAACACGTGACCACGGACGGCAGCCACGACACGGCAGATAACCGCGAGCACAGGGATGCGACGGCGCGCGACCTATTCACCGAGCAGACCATGAATGATTTTCCCGTTGCATCGATGCCCCGACCAGACAACGCCCGCGAAACTCAGGCGCTGGTGTTGATTGCGGAAGACGAGCCCGAGATCGCGGACATCCTGATTGCCTATCTCAAGCGCAGCGGTTTTCGCACCGCCCACGCACTCAATGGCCGACACGCCTTAGAAATGCACCTGGCACTCAAGCCGGACCTGTTGCTGCTGGATGTACTGATGCCCAAGGTGGATGGCTGGCAGGTACTTGCTGAAGTGCGCCATCGCGGCAATACGCCGGTGATCATGCTGACGGCGCAGGATCAGGACATGGACAAGCTGATGGGCCTGCGCATCGGGGCCGACGATTACATCGTCAAACCGTTCAACCCGGCAGAGGTAGTCGCCCGCACCCAGGCAGTGCTGCGGCGCTCCCTCGCTTACAACCACCGCGCTACTGCCACAGTGCTGCGGGTGGATGCGTTTGATATCGACTTGGAAAGCTATGAAGTCACGGTGACTGTCGCCGGCAAACACCTCCCGCTGGCCTTGACCGTCACCGAGTTCCGCTTGCTGGCCCAGCTGGCCAAAGCGCCGAAACGGGTGTTTACCCGCACCGAACTACTGGCCCAATGCTCCCCGGAAAGTGACAGCCTGGAACGCACGGTCGACAGCCACATCAGCAAACTGCGCCGCAAGATCGAAGAGTTGGGGTTGCAGGGCGTGCCGACCAGCATCCGCGGCGTTGGCTACCGCTTTGGAAGTGCCTCGTGAAAAGGTTCAACGGTTTGAGCCGCCAGATCATCCTGTCGATGTCCGTGGTGGTGTTGTGCGTGATCGCACTGGCCGTGATTGGCTCGTACATTTTCTACGCGTTGCTTTGGACGTACTGGCCGCTCACCGACGACGAAGTGGATCAGTGGCTGCCGGCCAGTGCCGAGTGGATATGGATGGGCTTGACCACGTGCGTGAGCTTGGCGGTGGGTTCGATCGTGGCGCTGAAGTTATCGCGGCGGATCCTGATGCCCTTGAACTCGGTGGCCGAGAACCTGCGCAAACTGGCGGACGGCGACCTGGATGTGCAAGCCGTGGCCGGTGACCAGTCCATGGGTGAGGCGGCCATTCTGGTGGATGACTTCAATAGCATGGCCAAACGCTTACAGCGTATGGCACAGGAGCAGGCGTTCTGGAATGCGGCGATTGCCCACGAACTGCGCACGCCCCTGACCATCCTGCGCGGGCGCTTGCAAGGCTTGGCCGAAGGCGTATTCGAGCCCGACACCGTGCAGTTCTACAGTTTGTTGGGCCAAGTAGAAGGCTTGACCCGCGT
Source organism: Pseudomonas antarctica (assembly GCF_900624995.1). GTDB lineage: Bacteria > Pseudomonadota > Gammaproteobacteria > Pseudomonadales > Pseudomonadaceae > Aquipseudomonas > Aquipseudomonas antarctica. The sequence continues at coordinate 5,439 of NZ_UYXQ01000093.1, read as the reverse complement.
GATCGAGGACTTGCGCGTCGTCGGCCTGGCCGACAGTGGCTACCTGGAACTCAACCTGCAGGAAGCCGACCTGGCCACGGGGATTGAAGAGGATGTGCGACTGTTCGAACCGAGCCTGGCGGACGCAGGGTTTGTGCTGCAACTGGACCTGCAACGCCGCACGATGCGTTGCGACCCGGCCAGGATTCGCCAGGCCTTGTTGGCGCTGCTGGACAATATCCGCCGCCACGCGACACCGGGCAACGTCATCGTGCACCTGAGTACCCGCGATGCCATCAATTACCTGCGCGTGCGCGATGACGGCCCCGGCATCGACGAGGGCTTCGCCAAACACATGTTCGAGGCCTTCCAACGCGGTGAACACTCCCGCTCCCGCGCCCAAGGTGGCAGCGGTCTGGGCCTGGCGGTGGTACGCGCGATTGCCCTCGCCCATGGCGGGGCCGTGACTTGCCGCAGGATGGAAAACGGCGGAACGCTGTTCGAACTCAGTTGGCACGCTTGATTTAACCAGGTACTGCGATGCGTATTTTTTCCTGGGGGGGCACGCGAACCGCCCGCTATCGACACTTTGCCTTGTTGGATACCCACGGCGTTTGCAGGGCGTTCAAGAGCTGTGGTGAAAAACCTGCCGGTGAGCACTGGGTAGAAGTTGAACACGTGAACTTGGCCTGGCTGGGAAGCACGCTGCCCAACCGCGCTCGGATCGTTTAGCACTCTAGGTGGCCTAGACTATGTCAACTGCACAGCAACCTTTCGCTAACGCGTACTTATCAACCCTTGAAGACGCGCTGAGACTGCATACCTTGCGGCTCAAAAAACTACAGCGCTTCTGGGTCCCGCTGCAGCAACGCGCGCCCAAATGGGTGTTGGCGTTGTGGGTGCTTGGCGTCTGCATGTCAGTGGCGACCCAGTGCTACTACCATTGGCTGGTGACCGCCCCGATGATTTGTGGGTTGATCGTGGCGGAAATCATCATCGACGAAAGGCAAATGACACTGCTGCTGCGCGCGGATGCCACGCGTGAGTTGCTCAGGGAGGTGCGCGAAAACCGTGTGTATCACTCTGGGTAATCTCGATTACACATATCTATTGAGGTTTCGCCAATACGCTTGGGAGCACTCCTACAGACGATAGCAGGACCAAAACATAGCCTTGATCGCTGACCCACTTTAGACGGTTAAAAGGCAGTGATCACGGCTATGTCATCTCTAGGAGCATTACAAGTGGACGGTGTGTTTTGCATCAGCCTTGAAGAGCGTGAGGACCGCCGCACGTTGCTTCGAAAGGAATTTGCAGGCACTCGCTTGAACATCGAGTTTTATATTGCCAAAAAAGATACCAACCCTGAGCGCGGGTGTTTTACCTCTCATCAGGCCTGCGCGGCGTTGGCGCTCGAGCGCGGGTATAAAAACGTCCTGATCCTGGAGGATGACGCCACACTGGTCGGCGTAAAAAACTCGGCTATCCAGCGCATCAATCACTTTTTGTGCTCCCGACAGCCTGACCTGTTTTACCTTGGCGTGACGCTGGGCACTATGTGGCTCACTTGGAGTTTTAATATCACGCGATGTCGGGCCAAAGGTACTCACGCCTATATCCTGTCCAATTCAGCGTGCAAAAAATTGCTGGCGTTTGAGTATTCCGACCTGCCCATAGACCGGCTCTACTCCAAAAGCTTCAAAGCGTATTGCGCCTTCCCGATGATCTGCCAACAACAACCTGAAGAAATAAACCCAAGCGATATCAGCTCAGGCGCAACCCACAGCTTTTGGGCAAACAACTGGAGAAGGCAATACCGAGAAATTTTCCGGAATATTGGGAAAACATTAATTAGGAGGGATTTTTAACGGGCCTTGCCTTTCCTGAAGGTCATCGAGCAGCCATCGGCCTGCTGTGCTTAAAACGCGATTTTGCATGTGCGCTGCGTAGATCGTGAGGGTGTCGGGTGCGCGCTGCAGTTCGGCGGCTAACTCCAGCGGCACCAGGCGCCCGCTGGCCAGGTGGTCCGCAGCCAGATGCTCCGGCATTCGACACCAACCGAACCCGGGGAGCAAAAAATACAGCCGGCGTGCCAAATCGACAAACCGCCACGGGTGACACCGGATCGGACAGTGCCAGTTGCACCTATGGCTCGAGGTCAGCACGCCTTGCCTTACGGCCGAGCATGGCCAAGGGATGCTCGCTGGCGACGATGGGCCTCAAGTCGACGCTGAGCAGCGCCAGTGCGTTGATGTCGTCGGGCACGTGGTTATTTCAACCCCGGTCTATAACTACAACGTGCCGGCGGCGCTACAGTGGTCGATCTAGGAGGCGTCAGGATGGAGGATTTTCTCGAGACCGTTGATGATCAAATCCAAACGTCTTTGCGCAGTTAGCACGCACCATGTTCAAACAGGCTTCTGTAGCGAGCGGACTGAGGGGTATTAGCCAAATACGCTTGATTTTGCCGCTACTGACAGCCGATCCGGCTCGGCAACTGGCCCTGCTTCGACTTCAGCGCGGCCTGCACCGGTTGCGGCAAATTGCTCCAGAACGTCAGACCTGAGCGCGCCTCGATCTGGTTAACGGTCACCTGGTAATCGCAGAAGTTCGCGCCCTTGGGCGTCTCCTGGTTCATCACAAACGAGGCGTAAAGCCCGCTTTCGGGTGAGCTGCCGACGAAGATGATTTTCCAGTAGCCACTGGGAATGGTGTGCACCTTGTTCGTCCCCGGCAGCGTGCCGACAAAATGCTCATACAGCGGCCCGGTGGCGACAAACACCTGGTCAATGCCTGGCTGTTTGCTGAGGGTGCGCTCCTGGTCTTCAAGGTGCGCCCAAGGCCCCTGGTTGAGATCAGCCTTTTGCGGCGTGATGTTCGACAGGTAATTGAGGGTCTGCCAGTCAGCAACACCCGCCATTGACGCCAGGTTGGCCTGATGGCCGCGGTCGACTTTGAGCGCGACATTTGCGCCGTTGTAATCCACCGGGTCGAGCGTGTCGCCGGCGGGAATATCCGGGTCGGTCTTCCAGTCGCGGGGGCGACCGCTGGCTGGCGTGTCCTTGGTGATTCTGTACGCCACCCAGTTGGCAAACTTGGTCGAGCCATTGTTGTTCAGCGTGTACGCCTGGTGGTTCAACGTCAGCGGGCTGCCGCCGCTGGGGCAACCCACCGAGCAGTTATCGAACGGCAATGCCTGCTGTAGCGGGGGCTGAGCAGTGACGAGGGGTTCGCGGGTTCTATCGGGCGTGGTACAGGCGGCAAGCAGCGGGATGAATAGATACGCCAGGTGCTTTAACTTCATACGTCCTTGCATGGTGTAGCTCCTCGAGGTGGCGGCGATAAATGGCAAGTCGACGGGGGCGATTCCTTCGCGAGTCGACATACACATTAAACCAGCGCAAATGTTTCAATGTGAGGATAAGCGTTACCACTGGCTGAAAATAAGATCAATCCAACGAGCACGACCCGGCAGATCCGCCAGGCGTTGCCCTACGACGCACAGGCACTGCTCGCACTGGATACCTACGCGACCGCCCACGCCAGCCGTCGCGTCTTTATCCATGACGCTGTCATGCGCTTGCCGTCCCCCGTGGTGCTGACGCCTGCGGGTTTGGTACAAGCCTCTCGTTACGCCAACACGTGCCCTCGATCGTGGGCGTGCCCCCCACCACTGACAGAAAGACCTACAATCGCGAGGCTTAGCAGAAAAGGGACAACGGCCTCTATCGACGCCGTTGCGCTGTAGGCATCAGGGCTTGACCCAATCCAGGTCTACCGCGCCCTGAATACCCTCAACCCGCCCCTTGCTGCTGTGCTGCCACCACTGCCAGCTCTTGCCCTGCTTGCTCCAAGTTTGCGGCACGGTGGGCTGGGCGGCATCCCAATGGGCGATCCACAGCGGGCATTCGCTGAAGTCATACTTGCGCCAGGCCACGCTGTTGCTCCAGACGCTAGGCGAGGCATAAATATGCGGATAAGCGCCCTCCAACAGCGAAACCCTGACAAGCGTCACCAGTTGGAACAGCGCATCGGCCATCTGGTCCGCAGTGGCCGCTTCGTTGCGGTTCGTCTCGACGTCAATGGCGAGGATGTCCTGCCCGACCTTGAACCCCACCTCGGCGAGCCGGGCCTTGATATTGGCCAGTTGCTCACACGGTGTGCTGCTCAACGCACGGAAATAGTGGTAAACCCCGGCCTTCAGGCCGTTCGCCTTCATCCCCTGGAAGTTCTCGACGAATTTGGGGTCGGTGTAGTCGCCGCCCTCCGTCATCTTCACTATCGCATGGGTGACACCCGCGCCTGCCACACGCGCCCAGTCGATGTTGCCCTGCCAGCGCGACACGTCGATACCCCGTGCGTTTTCATCAGTAATCGGTCCTTCGCAACTCATATCTACACGCCCTCAGTGAATGTCTCGTCGACGTATCTTTTCATCAACGACCGGCCGCCATGCACTATCGGGATACCGCACATTGCTCATTCCGGGTGAAAGCCTGCACATCAATGCACGATGCCGCGCCATGAGGATCTTTATCCGCAGACGGCCAATAATGGTTCGGGGCGCACTGCTGCGTTCAATCTGCAAGGCCGGTGGCGGCCAGTCGGCATACGCCGGGCAATGGGCTGGGGTTGAGCATGGTGGCGGCTGGCGTTGCGATTGAATCGGGCAACGGGCTCGCGATAAGAGCTGATCCGGCGAGAAATCATTGCAGGCTACCAGCCATACAAGTAGACCCAGAGGGCAGCGCCAGCAGCCAATACCATCCCAAAATGATACGGCCACAGCGCCCAACGCTTGAGGGATAGCGGGACGGACGCCAGCTCAGCCTCGGTCACCTCCCCTCTTTTGATGTGAAATTTAGGCATGCCCAACAGTTCAGTGATCAGGAGCATGCGATGAAACCTGTCGATGTGCTGATTTTTGCCCCAAAAACGTTTGTTGTCGCAGACCACCTTGTTCTCGCTGAAGTAGCTTTCCAGTGCTTCGAGCTTTGTGTACTCAGCGTATAAAGTCAGCCCTGCGAAAATCAGCGCCCCTGCAGATAAAAAAATTGCGAGGATGAGTTGAAAATCCATGCTTAAGCGCCCTCTGGTTGAAAGATCAAATCACCGTCGATCTCTTCGATTTGCCCGCCCAGAAACGCACCGCCAGTGCCGAATACGTTGCCTCCTGCATACCCTCCCGCCGCGCCGCCGATCACTGCGCAGGCCAAATCACCGTTTCCTTTTGCCGCGACACCCAAAAAAACCTTACAGCCGAGGCGGGCTATTCTCGCCCCCACTTTCCCTCCCCAATAAGCCCCCGCCACACCGCCCGCCAACTTCCCCGTCTCCACATACTTCGCCCGCCCACCCCCCCCCTCCCCCCCCTCCCCCCCCCCCCCCTTGCTCCCCACCCCCTCCACCCCCACCCCCACCCCCCACCCCACCTCCCGCCCCCTCCCCACACCCACCCAC
>NZ_UYXQ01000092.1 GCF_900624995.1 Pseudomonas antarctica | reverse complement strand
AGTTAACCCCAAGGACCCAACCACTGCGCCAATACCGACTGCCAAGTAGGCGGGACCAAGCCGGCAATATCACTTGAACGGCTTTCAACCCGGCGTTGATGTTCTTGTTGATCCGAACAGATCACCTGAATATCCAGCCACTCAACGCCTGCCGCCGTCGCCACGGCCTTCCACGCTGCCCGGCTTTCCCTGACCGGGTTCACACAATCAGCAATGACCCTGTGCCCCAGGCGCACATTACTCAACGCCAGCGCATTCGCCACGCCATAACCGCTGGCACCCACATCACCGGCCAACACGTCGGCATCCCGAAGCGCCTGCTCAATCACATCGATACGCAGGTACACCGCACCGATCTGGCGCGCCAGTTCGGTGGCAATCGTGGTTTTGCCGGTGCCGGGCAGGCCGCTGAACACAATAAGCATCATCAATCCTTTGCAAGGGGAACCCGGCCAGTCTAGCCGCGCTTACTTCAAATAGCAGGCACTGATCCAGTCTGCCGGGTGGGCTGCCAGTTGCGTCGCCACAGGCAGGTAACGTTTGTCCAGCTGCGCGGCCAGCCAGAACAGCGTCGCGCTGCTGTTGGGTTGCCAGGTGCCGCTGTACCCGGCTTCACCAACCCCGGCACGGTCTTTGTCGAATTGCACGTGGGTGTGCACAAACTCCTCGTGGCGGCGTTGCCCAGTGGCATAGGGCACCAGCCAATCGAGCGCGCCCGCCAGGGACGCGCCCTTCACGCTGATGTTCAGCCAGTCGCCGCCGACGCCATAGGGTTTGGCCGCCATTGCGGCTTGCACCAGAGGCTCGAGGTCGTAGACCACGTAATGCAGGGCGTCGCGGTCTTGGAAGTCGGTCACCACGCCATCCGGCAGCACGTTGTCGGCGATCTGCTGCTTGAATAGCTGGTGGGCGTGTTCAAGCATCGTGCGGTCGCCCAGTGCGGCGGCGGCCACGCTGACCAGCTTGACGCGATGACTCTGCCAGTTATTGGTCTGGGTGCCTTTTTTCTGTCCATGGAATTGCTCGATGTGCGCGATGTAACCGTTGCCCAAGTTGCTGATCAAGCGGCGGCTGGCGGCGCGGGTTTCCAGGCGCAGGTGATCGGCGGTCAGCGCATAGGCATTGATCAGCATGTCGAGGTTGGTTTCATCAATCGGGTTGAAGTCCGGCTGGTACACGTCGGCCCACGCGGCCAGGTAGTCGTCGACTTGCTTGAGGTACCGCGGGTCACCGTTCAACCGCCACGCCAGCGCCGCTTGGCGCATCACTGGCCAGTCTTTTTCGGCGGCACTACTTTGCTCACGGATGCCGTGGTGGGGCAGGGTGCCTTCAGTGTGCAGATGGGGCAGCGGGTTCGGATGGTCGGCCAGGTGCCGTTGGGCGGCGGCCAGCAGCGCCTTCGACATCGGGTTCGACGTGGCCGGCTGGCACAGGCTGGGATTTTGCGCGGACGCCATGGCCGCGTGGGAAAACGCGAGCAGCAGTGCGGTTAAAGCGAAGAAGGTTTGTTTCATGGCGGGCTCTGCCGGATCAGCACGCACACACGCTAACATGCGCCTGAATCGGCTTGGATGAAACCCCCGTATGCTGAGCCTCGAACCGTGAAGATGCATGCCTATGGCGACGATTTGATCATCCACGAACGCGCGCCGATCATGCAAGGCACGGCGTATCTGTTCTAAAACTTTACGGTAAAGGTCGTACCGTTAATGGCGCAGGAGCTTACCGCTACGTCGCCGCCATGCACTCTGGCTAACTCGCGCACGATGTACAGGCCCAAGCCCACGCTGCGCACACCGCTGCCTTGGTCGGTGCCACGGGTCATGGGCTCGAACAGGCTGGCCAGCAGCGTTTGCGCAATTACCGCGCCGTGGTTGTGCACCGCGACTTCGCAGCTCGTATCGCCTAGCCGTGAGGTGATGGTGATCGGCTGGAGCGGTTCGCCATACGCCACGCTGTTGGCCACCAGGTTACCGATGATCTGCTGCACACGGTCGGCATCCAGGCAGGCATCGCCATGGCCTTGGGCTTGATGTTCCAACGTGGCCTTGGGGAAGGCCAGCCGCAGTTCATCTACCGCGCGCGCAATCACGGCATGCAAGTCCAGCGGTGCGGCCTTGATGGTGATGCCGTGGCCAACCCGGGCTTGGGTGAAGTCGAGCAAGTCGGCGATCATCCGATGGGCGCGCTCGGACGACTGGGCGATATGGCCCAACAACTGATGCTCCTTGGTCGTGCGCTCGCCACGCTTGAGAAAGTCGGACGCCATACGGATGGCCGTCAGGGGGTTCTTCAAATCGTGACTGACGATCGCCACCATCTGCTCGGCAAACAACGCGCGTCGCTGGGCAATGGCATAGGCCTCGCTCAATTGCGCCTGGGCCTGCTGCAGCGCGATTTCGGTGGCGGTTTTTTCCTGCAACAGCGCTTCGGCCAGGTTGCGCGCGTTGAGCAACTCGCGTTCGTACTTGTCGCGGTCGGTGGTGCCGAACAGCGCGAGGTCGTAGACCACAGCGTCGGCCTGTTCGCGCTTGTTGCCATTAAGCAGTACGGTCACTTTGTGCCCGTCGTGGTGCAGCATATCTAGCTTCACTTCGGTGACACTGCCGCGCAGGCGCAACATCGGCGCCAGGTGGGTCTGGTGGAAAATCCGCCCGCCCATGGTCAGCAAATCCTGAAAGCGCCGCCCGCACAGCTCGGCGCTGCTCAAGCCCAGCCATTCGCTGAACCGCGCGTTGGCTTGCAGGATCGTGCCGTCTTCAGCGGTGACGGCCAGGGCACAGGCGGCGTTGTCGAACAGGTCAACCGACATCAGTAATCGCCCACGGCGCCAGGAAGCGTTGCATCGCGGCTGCGCAGGCTTGCGGCGCGCTCATGTGCGGGCAATGACCAACATTGTCCACCAGGCAATACGTGCTGTTGGGCAGTACGCGGTGCAGGTATTCACCCACCGCCAGGGGCGCGATCAGGTCGTCGCTCGATTGCAGGATCAACACCGGGGCGGTCAGGCCGATCACGTCCTGGCGGTTGTCCGACAAAAAGGTCACGCGCGCAAACTGTTTGGCGATGTCGGGTTCGGTGCGGCAGAAACTCTCGCGCAGTTCGTCGCTCAAGGCCGGTTGCCCAGGCGCACCCATGATCACCGGGGCCATGGCGCTGGACCAGCCGAGGTAGTTGCTGTCGAGGGTGTCGAGCAGGTCGTCGATGTCGCTGCGCTTGAAACCGCCCGTGTAATCGACGTCATCAATGTAGCGCGGCGACGGGCCGATCATCACATGGGCGGCGATGCGCCCGGGGGCCTGGCGGTCGGCGAGGGTGCCGATCATCGCGCTGACCGAGTGGCCGACTAGGATCACCGGGCCTACGGCAAAGGCTTCGATAATCTCGTTCAGGTCCTGGGCATAGCCATCCAGCGTGCCGTACTTGGCTTTGTCGAATGCACTGAGGTCCGACAGGCCCGCCCCGACCAGGTCGTACATCACCACGCGGAAGCGGTCGACAAAGGCCGGGGCCAGGTAATTCCACATCGCCTGGTTGCAGCCGAACCCATGGGAGAACACCAGGGTCGCCATCCCGTTGCCCATCACACTGACGTTGTTGCGGTGCTTTAGGTTCATGCAATTCTCGTGTATGGCTTTTTGCTATGCGGGCTGCGAGCAGTTTAGATAGTCGCAGGCGTGGGGTCACGCGTTATACGTCGATAAGGTAAAGTCGGCGCCTTCAGGAACAAGCGTCAGGTACCAACATGCTGCGGGGGTTGCATCCATTTGTATTGAGTCTGCTGGTATTGATGGTTGCCGGCCTTTTTATCACCGCTCGGGCCAGCACTTCACCGATTGGCGTCGCCCTCGACCAGCGGGTTATCGACCTCACCGACACCCTTGATACCCAAACCATTACCCGTCTGAAAAAACAACTCGACGGCCTTGAACAGCGCAAAGGCTCACAGGTGGCTGTGTTGCTGGTGCCTACTACCGGCGACGCGAGCATCGAGGACTACGCTAACCAAGTGTTGCGCGCCTGGAAACTGGGGCGCAAGGACGCTAACGACGGCATCCTGCTGGTGATGGCTAAGGACGACCGCAAAGTGCGCATCGAGGTGGGCTACGGTCTGGAAGGCATCGTCACCGACTTGTTGGCCCATCGCATTATCGAAGAGCACATCACCCCGGCGTTTCGTCAGGGTGACTATGCGGGCGGTGTTCAACAGGCGGTCAATGACTTGACCGTGCTGGTGGACGGCGCCGACCTGCCCGAGGTGGCGGGCCCTGGTATCCACCCCCAGGCGATAGCCGTGTTGCTGGCATTTATCCTGGGCGGCATTGGCGGCGTGCTGATAGCTGCCGGCAAACTGCCTTGGCGCCGCGCATTGATTGCCGTCGTGGTGGTCACGCTGCTGCTGGCGTTTTATGGCGGCGGCCGGGACTGGCCGATGTACATGCTGCTATTGCCGCTGACCCAGCTGATCGGCGGCGCGACCTTCGGTGCGCTATGGCTTGCGCGTACAGTGTTTTACGGCGTGATCGGCTTGTTGCTCTACATCGGCGGGCTGCTGGTGGTAGATCGAAACGTCGACGTCAGCTTCGTCCATTGGCTGGCATTGCCGCTGGGGGCACTGGTCGTGCTGGGGGCGTACCTGGTGCTGTGGGTGGTCATGCGAGACGCCTGGAAAACCAGCCGGCTAGGTTTTGCCGTGCGGCTATTGGCGGCGGGGGCGGTGTACGTGGCGGCAGGGCTGGTCGCCGACGCGGGCCGTGAAGGCTGGTTGCTGGCGTTTGCGATCGCCTCGTTTGTGGCGTTGTTCATCTTTGGCAAGACCGCCGGAGGGGCGGGCTCAAGTTCGAGCGGTGGCTCCTGCGGCTCAAGTTCCAGCAGCTCCAGCTCCAGTAGCAGTTCGTCCGGCGGTGGTGGGTCCAGTGGCGGCGGCGGGGCGTCGGGCAGTTGGTAACCCTGCTAGCGCGGTTTATAGCCAACCCAACCTTTGAAACTGAACCCGGCATAGGGCTCCTGCGGATTTGGCGAGGGCTAAACCCTACTGCGGGCAATCGGCAGTGGTAAATACGGTCACGTGCATTCGTGGTAAAACGTTGAGCCTTGCAACTCAGAGTACGGATGCTCGATGCCTGCCTCCAAAATCCCAAACATGATTATGCGTGACGCCATTGCTGAGGACGCCGTGTGCATTGGCGTGCTGGGCATGCAGGTCTTCCTTGATACCTATGCCACCGAAGGCATTCGCAGCTCAATCGCCAATGAGGCACTGCACGCCTTCGCGCCGCAGACCATTAGTCAACTGATCACGCAGCCGGGTGTCTCGCTGCTGGTCGCGCAAGTAAATGGCCATCTTGTTGGCTTCGCCCAGATCAAGCTCAACGCCAGCCATTCGATGATCGACGCCGCTGACGCTGCCGAACTCCAGCGTCTCTATATTCAGGAGCGATTCACCGGCTTGGGGCTTGGCTGTCAGCTGCTGCAAGCGGCGGAGCAACACGCGGCGCGGGGCGGCGCCGGGTTATTGTGGGCCACCGTGTGGGTGGGCAATGAGCGGGCGCTGGGTTTCTACCCTCGGCGCGGGTATGAGGTGCTGGGTTCACCGACCTATACCTTCCAGGGAGAAACCCATGGCAATCGTCTGTTTGGTAAACCCTTGGTGCTCAGCACCTGAGGGCTTACGCCAAGACGATGTAGTCATTCTGTTGGATGATCGGCCGGTGCGGGCCTTGCACCAGGTGCACATAACGACCGTCCACCAGATCGATGGGCAGGCAGTCATCGATGTCCATCACGCCGTCGGTGTGCGCTTGGGACCAGTGGCGCAGCATCTGCTGTTTGCCTTTGCTCATCGCTTGCTTTTTATCGCGCGCGACCACCAGCAAATAATGATGGGCCTCGCCAAACACATTGGCTTCATAACCGCCCAGGTTGATGAAATACAGGTGATGCGCATCCGCCTGGGGCGCCATCTGGCTGATCTCGACTTTCCAGCCGTCGACGCCATCGACGGCCATCCACGCGTCGATATGCACGCCCTTGGGGCTGCCGAACCAGCCGTCGCGCAATTGCGGGTAAGCCGCCTCCAGCGTATCCGCCACCGCGAACACCACATCGTGAACTTCAATTCTGGCCCGTGGGTGCTTGCCCCCGAGCATGACGACAAACAGCATTGCAGGTTCTTCCTGGCGACTTGGCAAAGGCTCACCATACTTCGATTGAACCCTTTTGTCCGGTCACTGCCACACTGTTAATCCGCGAACTCATCAGGAGGTTGTCATGCGTACCATCGATCTGGCTGGCGTTCCCGTGCCTGTCATCGGCCAGGGCACCTGGCGCATGGGCGAAAACACTGACCGGCGCAGGGCTGAAGTCGCCGCATTGCAATTGGGCATCGATGAGGGCATGACCCTGATCGATACCGCCGAAATGTATGGCGAAGGCGGTGCCGAAGAAGTGGTCGGTGAAGCCATTCATGGCAGGCGTGACCAGGTGTTCCTGGTCAGTAAAGTCTATCCGCATAACGCCAGCCACAAGGGCGTGCCCCGTGCCTGTGAAGCCAGCCTGCAGCGCCTGGGCACAGACTATATTGATCTGTACCTGTTGCACTGGCGTGGCCAGTACCCGCTTGAAGAAACCGTCGAAGCCTTCGAGCGTCTGCGCGAGGCCGGCAAGATCGGCCGTTGGGGCGTTTCCAATTTTGACGTGGGCGACCTGCAGGAACTCGCATCTGCAGCCTGTGCGACCAACCAGGTGCTCTACAACATCGAAGAACGCGGTATCGAATTCGACCTGCTGCCATGGTGGCAACAGCACCATTTACCGCTGATGGCTTACTGCCCGATCGCCCAGGGCGGTGAGCTGCTGTCCAGTCCTACCCTCAAGCAAATCGCCCGCCGCCATGAAGTCACACCTGCTCAGGTCTCCCTCGCCTGGGTCTTGCGACAAGACGGCGTGATTGCCATCCCCAAGGCCGTGACACCCGAACACGTGCGACTCAATGCCGGTGCTGCGCAACTGGTGCTCGATGAGCACGATCTGGACGCGATCGACCGTGTATTCGGCGCCCCCAAGCGCAAGCACCCGCTGGCGATGGTGTAGTCAATCAGTAGCACGAACGGCGCCGTCCTTGGTCGCCGTTCCTGCATCAGCCGAGGTTAGCCGGCGACTGGGCTACGCCAGTCGTCCGAGCCCGAAGTACCGGCCACTTCGTGGGTCCAGACAATCTTGCGATAGGTGAAATACACATCCTCCAAATGGGTGAAGTGCGCGTTGGCCGGATCCTGGCAATTGGGCATGCGCGATTGAATGTCGACGATGGTCGCGCCTTCCAACTCAGTGGTGAAGTAGTGCTCCTGGGTGCCGGCCGAGGAAGTACGGAACCACTCCAACCGGCAGGACACTTCTTCGCCCGTGGTCAGCGCGCTGAAGAGTAGAGGCGAGGATTTGTCGAAGACCTTGCTGATCATCAGCGGTTTATGCACCCGTTGGCCGGTTGGCTGACCTGATTGCGGATCGCGGGGAATGATCACCTGATGGGCAAACGCTTGCACAAGGATCTGATCCTCATGTCCCTCCTGATAAATGTTGCCGACCGAATCCTGGGTAAATGTGCCTGCCGTGATTAAACCTTGTTTAACACCGGTAACAGAGAGGTACGCGGGTGTTGGCATGACTGGTTTCCTTGTCTGATTGAGTAGGTGTTTCTGAGCGACGAGGACGCGGCTCAGGCAAGTCTCTATAACAAGAAGCGTGCCTGAGATGAGAAGACTCAATGAAACAAGGATGTTGGGGTGGGGTGTTGGGGGGAGGCTTAAAAGTTGCCTTGGGTTTATCGTGTTTTTAGTGTCGATGGTTGCGCGCTTGTGTGCAGTTAGTTGCTCACGCTGTTTATTGAATATGTGCGCGGCTTAGCCGGGTAGAAGTGTTTGTTGTGCTGAGTTAACTGCGCAACCTACTGCGCATGTCCTGATTTTACTGGCTCGTAGGAGATTTCTTAAGTGAAGGTCTGCGGCTTGCTGATTGCTCTTTGGATGGCTAAGGTTCGACTGCTTCCTCGAGTATTGAACGGGAATCAAATAAGGCTCCAGTTTATTTAATTGTAACTGGCTCGCTGCCGTAATCATGAAACAGTTCTCTGTGGCCTAAAATGGTTTATTCAGACACGCTGTACGCTTATTACCTTGAAGTTGCACGGCTGCCTTGTTCGTCAGAGGATTTTGCCGGCTGTGATATTCGGTTTTCGAGCGAGTTTGAAGCCTTGGAGTTCGAGCTTGGCAAGGCGCAATCGATTCATGGTTCAGGCCTGCCGGATTGGCAGATGGTCAGTGAGAACAGCGAGCGCCTGCTGCGCGAGCACTCCAAGGATTTGCGAGTCGCCGTCTGGTTGACCTGGGCGCTGCATCAGCGTGATTCGTTTCCCGGGTTGTTGGCTGGCCTTGGGTTATTGCGTTACCTGTGTGAGCACCACTGGGCGACTGTGTACCCCGCCAAGTCGCGTACCCGCAGTGCCGCGTTTAGCTGGTTGGTGTTGCGGCTGGAACCGCTCTTTGCGCAGAGCCTTTCGCTGACTGACCCGTTGCCATTGTTCCAGGCGCTCCTGGAACATCTCGCAAGCCTGGACGCGTTATGGGGCGAGCGTCTGGGTGACGATGCGCCTTTGTTGTTGCCCATTCGCAGGCAGCTGTCTGAGCGGCTGGCACGTGCCACGCCAAGCCGTATTGATCCTGGCGGACTCGCGGGCGTCATTGCCCAGGTCAAGCAGGTGACAACTCAATTGCGCAAGCCCGAGCAGTCGGTCAATAACGAAAAAGACGCTCACAAACTGCTGCGTGTTTTGCAGGAGCAGGCTCGCCCTTTGTGTGCTTGGTGGCTACGCCAGAGTGCGACTGACCTGCGTGCTTTGCGCCTGAACCGAACCTTGGCATGGCTGACGCTGATCAGTTATCCAGACGCCAACAATGAGCGGGTAACGGCATTGCGGGCGCCGTCGCCCGACAAGCTCAAGCGTTTCAAGGATCGCTTTAACCAGGGGCATTACGCCGATCTTTTGCTCGAACTTGAGGTGAGCCTGGCCAGTGCGTTGTTCTGGTTCGACGGGTTGCGTATGGCCTGGGAGTGCCTTGAAGCCTTGCAGGCGGACTTGGCGATGACCGAGCTGGAAATGAATTTTGCGCTGCTGTTGCAACGCCTGCCGAGCTTGCCTGAGTTCAGGTTTGACGACGGCAGCGGGTTTGCCGACCCCGCGACGGTTGACTGGATCGCGCTGCATGTCCTTCGGCATCTGCATAAAGCCGAGCCCGTAAGCACCACCGCCGATGTTGGCAGTGAGCCTTGGGAAGCCGCTTTGCAGGCGGTGATGTCCAGGCTGCGCAAGGAAGGACTCAGGGCGGCGGTCGGCGAACTCAAGCAGGGGTTGCATGCCGCCTGCGGTGACCGCGCCCGTTTTCACTGGCGACTGGCGCTGGCCAGGTTGTGTATTCGGGCGGGCAAACATGAGCTGGGCAAGATCCAGCTTGAACAGTTGGACCTTGAACTACAACACGCAGGCCTGGAGCGCTGGGAACCCGAGTTGGCTCTTCAAGTCGCCCGGCTCCTGCACCGCTGTTATGACCTTTTGCCGCAAGACCACGCCGTGCGCGAGCGCAAGGAAGTCACCCATCGCAGGTTGTGCCACTTCGATCTGGAAGCGGTACTCGAATAGGCTTTCGAGCCCACTGAAAAAGGAGAAATACCGTGGCCAAAGACGGTTCGGTAGCACCCAAGGAACGTATCAATATCACTTTCAAGCCCGCCACCGGTGGCGCTCAAGAGGAGGTCGAGCTGCCGTTGAAGTTGCTGGTGCTGGGGGATTTCAGCCAGCGTGAAGATTCGCGCAAGCTCGAAGATCGAAAGCCCATTGGCATCGACAAGAACACCCTTGATGAGGTGCTGGCCAAACAGGCGTTGAGCTTGACGCTGAGTGTCCCCAATCGTCTGCAGGCGTGCACTGACGTCGAAGACTTGGCCATCCAGGTTCGGATTAACTCGATGAAGGATTTCAACCCCGCGCACCTGGTTGAGCAGATACCCGAGCTACAAAAACTGATGGCATTGCGTGAAGCGTTGATGGCGCTCAAGGGGCCTTTGGGCAATACACCCAGCTTTCGCAAAGCGATTGAGCAGGCACTGGCCGACGACGAATCGCGTGCGCGAGTACTTGCCGAGCTGGGGCTGAGCCAACCTGGCGCCTTAACACTTCAGTAAAAGGACACTGACACCATGATCACTACCCAGCACAACCCGGAGCTCGCAAGCGTTGCCGACGAGTACAGCATCCTCGACAACATCGTCGCCCAGACATTGCTGAGTGCCGACGACGAGGCATACGGCATTGCCAAGCGAGGCGTGTCAGCGTTCATCGAGGAATTGCTCAAGCCGCAGAACAGTGCAGAACCGGTGAAGAAACGCCTGGTCGACCGGATGATCGCCGAGATCGATACCAAGCTCAGCCAGCAAATGGACGAGATCCTTCACCACCCTGATTTCCAGGCACTGGAGTCGGCCTGGAAGGGCCTGCAGTTACTGGTTGAACGCACCAATTTTCGCGAGAACATCAAGATTGAGCTGCTGAATGTCTCGCGGCAGGATCTGCTGGATGACTTTGAGGACTCTGCTGAAATTACCCAGTCCGGGCTGTACAAGCATATTTACAGCGCCGAATACGGTCAGTTTGGTGGTCAGCCGGTGGGCGCGATCATTGCCAACTATTTTTTCTCACCCAGCGCACCTGACGTGAAGTTGATGCAATACGCGTCCAGCGTGGCCTGTATGGCTCACGCCCCCTTTATAGCCGCTGCCGGGCCAGCCTTCTTCGGACTGGAAAGCTTCACAGGGCTGCCTGATCTCAAGGACCTCAGGGACCATTTCGAAGGCCCTCAGTTTGCCAAATGGCAAAGTTTTCGCCAGAGCGAAGACGCCCGCTATATCGGCCTTACCGTGCCGCGCTTCCTGTTGCGAACACCCTACGACCCCCTTGAATGCCCGGTCAAAACCTTTGCCTACCAGGAGAACGTGGTCAACAGCCACGAGCACTATCTGTGGGGCAATACCGCTTACGCGTTTGCCACGCGCCTGACCGATAGCTTCGCGCGTTTTCGATGGTGCCCGAACATCATCGGTCCGCAAAGTGGCGGGGCGGTAGAAGACCTGCCGTTGCATCATTTCCAGAGCATGGGTGAGATCGAGACCAAAATTCCTACCGAAGTACTGGTTTCTGATCGGCGCGAATACGAGCTGGCGCAAGAGGGGTTTATTGCCCTGACCATGCGTAAAGGCAGTGACAACGCGGCGTTCTTTTCCGCCAGTTCCGTGCAGAAACCCAAGTCCTTTGGCATCAGTGAGGAGGGCAAGGCTGCCGAGTTGAATTACCGACTTGGCACCCAGTTGCCCTACATGATGGTGGTCAACCGTCTGGCTCATTACCTCAAAGTGCTGCAGCGCGAGCAATTGGGTTCATGGAAAGAGCGTACGGATCTGGAGTTGGAGCTCAACAAGTGGATTCGCCAATACGTCGCTGATCAGGAAAACCCCAGTGCCGAGGTCCGTGGACGCCGCCCATTGCGGGCTGCACGCATCGTCGTCAGCGATGTCGACGGAGAGCCAGGCTGGTATCGCGTTAACTTGAGCGTACGCCCGCACTTCAAGTACATGGGGGCAGACTTCACGTTGTCTCTGGTCGGCAAGCTCGATAAAGAATGAGCAGAAGCCAGGGAATGCCTCACAACAATAGCCTTTTCGAACGCCTCGATTTCGATGCGTCAACCCAAGTCTGCAGCAAGACGTCTGTCGCTGCGCATTTGGGGAAAATGCTCAGCACCCGCGCAGGCAGCGTCCAGACACTGCCTGACTACGGCTTGCCTGACCTCAATGACATGCGTCTTAGTCTGCATGAATCCTTGAGCCAGTCACGCCTGCTGATCGAGCGTTTCATCCGGGCTTACGAGCCGCGGTTGGCGAATGTGCGCGTCAGGGTGTTGCCACGTGTGGGTGAGTCTTTGACCCTGGCATTTGCAATCGAAGCAGCGCTGATGGTGGGAGGCGTGATGCAGCCCGTTGTGTTTCATGCGCGACTGGCTGACGCCGGTCGCGTTGAGGTCTGCGTCGATGGGCTTTAATCGCTATTTTCAAAGTGAGCTCAGCGCCTTGCGGCAACTCGGGCAGCGCTTCTCTGCGCGTAATCCTGCGCTGGCACCTTTTCTTGCGCAGACCGGCCAGGATCCGGATGTGGAGCGATTGCTCGAGGGGTTCGCGTTCCTGACGGGGCGCCTGCGCCAGAAGCTGGATGACGAGCTACCTGAGCTGACGCATTCCTTGATGCACTTGCTATGGCCCAATTACATGCGGCCAATGCCTGCCTTCAGCATCCTGCAGTTTGACCCCTTGAAACGTGCCGGTCCCACGGTACGAGTGGCCCGGGATACCGCTGTGGAAAGCGTAGCCATCCAAGGCGAGCGCTGTCGTTTTCGGACTTGCTACACCACTGATGTGATGCCACTGCAACTCAGTGGCCTGGAGTACAGGTCGCAGGGTGAAAGCACATGGCTGGACCTGCGCTTGAACATGAGTGCCGAGGGCAATTTCAGTGAGCTTGCGTTTGACTCCTTGCGCCTGCACATGGCTGGGGACCGCTACATCAGCCAAGGCTTGTACCTCAGCCTGTTGCGTCACCTTGGTGGCATTCATTTGCTGTTGCTGGATCACGCAGGTTCGCCGGTCAACGGGGCTGATGGGCAACCCGCAACCCTGCGTTTGCGCGCCAATCAGGTCCAGCCGGTGGGGTTTTCAGAGGAGCAGGCGTTGATACCTTATCCGCAGAACACGTTCCGTGGTTATCGTCACTTACAGGAATACTTCGCCTTTCCTGACAAGTACCTGTTTGTCGATGTTGAGGGGTTGGCTGCGCTGCACTCGCTTCCCCACGAGCTGCTCAAGCAGGTGCATGGCATGGTGCTGCGCTTCGAGCTGCGCACCCAGACGCACCCACTGCAACGTCCCACGCTGGACAACGTGAAGTTGTATTGCACGCCCATCGTCAACCTGTTCAAACATGATGCCGTGCCCGTTCGCCTGGACGGAAAACTCGACGAGTACCTGTTGGTGCCGGGTGAATATACGCTGGGCAATGCCGGTGTGTTTTCCGTGGACAGCGTCATTGGATGGCGCCCTGGCGGGTTGGGTTATCAGGCATACGTACCGTTTGAATCCTTTGAGCATGACGACGATATCAACCTGTCGACGGCACCTTCCAGCTACGGCATTCGCCAACGCTTGTCATTGCAGCATGGCGGCCTCGATACCTGGATAGCGTTCGGCGCTCGCCGCGCAAAAGGCCATGAAACACTCTCGATCGAACTGACCTGTACCAATAGCAACCTGCCACGGCAGTTGCAAACAGGCGAGATAAATCAGCCCTGCGAACAGGCACCGGAGTCACTGACCTTTCGCAATATCACGGTGCCGACTGCGAGCTTCGCGCCACCGCTTGATCAGGACTTCCTGTGGAAGCTCATCAGCAACATGTCGCTCAACTATGTGTCGCTGACCGACATCAACGCCTTGAAAGTAATCCTCGAAACGTACGATTTGCCGCGCTATCACGATCGGCAGGCACAAAAAGTCAGCCAGACAAGGCTTGGCGCGCTGCGATCGATCAGCCACGAGGCCGTTGACCGTTTGCATCGGGGCCTGCCCATTCGCGGTTTACGCGTTGACCTGACAGTCGATCCGCAAGGGTTTCTCGGTCAGGGCGACATGTTTGTTTTCACTTCTGTCCTCAATGAGTTCTTCGCGCTCTACGCCAGCCTTAATTCGTACCACGAGTTGCGAGTCACCAGCACACAAGGAGACGTGTACCTATGGCCATCCCGGATGGGGCAACAGCCCCTGCTTTGACTCAACTTTGTCGCGTCATCCGTGAGTACACGCTATTCCAGGCGGTCCAGCAGGTGATCGAACGATTGCGCGATGCCCACCCGTTATTGGACGAGGACGCGCTATATGAACAATTGGAATTCCAGGCCAACCCTGGCCTGGGGTTTGCGGGTCATGACATAGATCGTGTGGAGTTTTTTGTGGAACACGACCGACTGCGCGCGCGCCTGCGCCTGAACATTCTGGGGTTATTTGGTGCCGGATCGCCACTTCCGGCGTTTTATGGTGAACAGGCGTTTACCGAGCGATCCGGGGGCAACCCCACCCGCGACTTTCTCGACATGTTCCACCAACGGCTGCACCGATTGATGTTGCCGATCTGGCGTAAATACCGCTATCGGGCGTGTTTCCAGTACGGGGCCAGCGATGTCTTTTCCGAACAGATGTTTGCGCTGATCGGCTTGGGTGGCGCAGCGATCCGCCGGGCCACACAACTGGACTGCAAGCGCCTGTTGCCGTACCTGGGGCTCCTGAGTTTGCGCGCGCATTCGGCCGCGTTGATTGAGACCGTCCTGCGGTATTACTTCAAGCACACCGCGTTGTTCATCGAACAGTGGGTTGAGCGCACGGTGGAGGTGGCGCCTTTGCAACGCAATAACTTGGGCGTCGTCAACAGCGAACTCGGTCAAAACCTGGTGCTGGGGCAGCGTGTGGCCGACCGCAGTGGGAAGTTCAGGGTGCAGATGCTGGCACTGAGTTGGCAGCGTCTTCATGAGTTCCTGCCCACGGGCAGCGGGTACCAACCCTTGTGTTCACTGGTGCGCCTCACCACGCGCGATCCGTTGGAGTACGACCTGCGCCTTGTGCTGGCTGAAGGTGAGATCAAGGCGCTGCACATTGGCGAGCGCAACGTCTGCCGCCTGGGTTGGACCAGTTGGTTGGACCATGAACATGCCGATGGCGTGGTCACACTTGCGGGCAAATTTCATTAGGGACTGATGATCATGATTAATGTGGACCTGCAACAACTGATACGCACGTTGACAGCCCAGGCACGGCGAGACCTGGAACACGCGTCTGAGCGTTGTGTCATGCGCGGTGGCCGTGAAGTGTTGGTGGAAGATCTGCTCCTGGCTTTGCTTGAGCATCCCGACGGGGTGTTGGCCAAGGCATTGGCGGACGCGGAGGTACAGAGGGGCGAACTGCACGCGGTATTACAGCCCCGAAGTGAGCAGAGCGCGACACGCAACCCGGTCTTTGCCCAGGCGCTGGTTCGCTGGTTGCAGCAAGCGCTGATGGTTGCTCACATTGAGCTGGAACAACGCTTTGTGGATCACGGCGCACTGTTGCTGGCGCTGCTGCGGCACCCGCTGGATTACTCCGGCAGTGGCTATTACCCCGTGCTGAGCCGTCTGGATGCTGGCCGTGTGCGTGATTTCCTGGCGAGTCAGGCGTCTGAGTCGCAACGCGTGCCGCCGGACTCGCTGTTGCAGCGCTTCACCCATGATCTCACCGGCCAGGCGCGTGAAGGGTTGATCGATCCGGTGCTATGCCGTGACAGTGAGATCCGACAACTGATTGATATCCTCGTACGGCGACGCAAGAACAACCCGATTCTGGTCGGCGAGGCTGGGGTGGGGAAAACGGCGATTGTCGAAGGGCTGGCCCTGAAAATCGTCGCTGCGCAGGTACCCGAGGCGCTCAAGGATGTTCGCGTACTGACCTTGGATATGGGCCTGCTGCAAGCGGGCGCCAGCCTCAAGGGCGAATTCGAGCGGCGCCTCAAAGGCTTGATCGATGAAGTCAATGCCGCGCCACAGCCGGTGATTCTGTTTATCGACGAAGCCCATACCCTGGTGGGCACCGCAGGCCAGGCTGGAGGTTGCGACGCCGCCAACCTGCTTAAGCCGGCATTGGCGCGAGGCGGGCTGCGTACCATCGCGGCGACTACTTGGTCGGAGTACAAGCAGTACATCGAAAAAGACCCGGCATTGGCGCGGCGTTTTCAGCCGGTGCTGGTCGGCGAGCCGAGCGTGGACGAGGCTGTGTCCATCCTGCGCGGTCTGGTCTCGGTTTATGAGGCGAGCCACGGGGTCTATGTTCGTGACGATGCCGTCGTGGCGGCCGCGCATATGAGCGCTCGTTACCTCGCGGGCCGCCAGTTGCCGGACAAGGCCGTGGATGTGTTGGACACCGCGTGTGCCCGGGTGCGTGCGCGTCAGGCAATGCCGCCTGAGGCATTGCAAAACATCTGTGCGGAGCAGGAAGAGGGCCGTCGACAGCTTCGTGCATTGAGCCGGGACGCCGACAGGGGGTTGCCGGTCGATACGCAGGCTTTGCAGGCGTTGAACCTCCGCTTGG
>NZ_UYXQ01000091.1 GCF_900624995.1 Pseudomonas antarctica | reverse complement strand
GTGGCGCCTGATGATCGACAGGCTTAGGTTCAGCTTTTGCGCTGCGCAGCCATCTCCCGTTTTGGCCCAAACATGGCCCAGGCAATCAGCCCGAACAGCGGCACGAAAATCAGAATGATCAACCACAACCCCTTGGTCTCCCAGCCACCGGTGCTGCGCAATACAACGTTGATCGCCCACAATTCCAAGACCAGCAGAATGACTGCCAGAATGATCCAGATAGTTTCCAATTGCATAGCTCACCTCCTGAGGTCTATGCATTAGGTCAAGCAGATGGCCCGAGGGTTCCATCCGATTTTCACCTAAGCGCTCACGCCCAGCAGCAGCCAGCCCCTCGCGTGCCACCTACTCGCCGCTTGACTCGCCGATAAAAGCCAGGCGCTTTTCCAGCCACTGGCGGACGATTTCGCGTGCTGCCACCTGCCCCTCATCAGCCGAAAAACCGCGCTCACGCTGCAACCACGCCGCCGTCACTTGCCGCGCCGGTTCTACGGCGGCCAAGGCCAGTGTGCGTTGTTCGTTCGACCAGCGCTTTTCATCGTCCCAACTGCGTATGGCTGGCTCAGGATCTTCTGCGCCCGCCACCGGTTTGAGAAAGTCGCGCGGTGATACCGTCGCACGCAACGCCAAACGACGCCAATCGGCGTAACTCCAAAACCGGATCGTGCCGCTGTTGCCACTGGCCTTTGCGATGGCGGGGTCGACGCTGGCGTCCAATTGCTGCCACGCCGGTTGTTTAAATAGCTCACCTTGTGGCGCGCACAACGGCGCGAAGCTGTCGCGGGTAGAACCGTACAAAGGGCCGAAGGTTTCATAGGCGTCTGCGCCGTGTCGACTGAAGACAAAGCAGTGCACAGACGCGCGCTGGTCGGCGAATACTGCGTACTGTGCACGCTCGACCATCATGCGCAGCAGTGTCAGGGTGATGCGCTCAGGGCTGGTGATAGGGTCGTTGCTCAGGTCCTGGAAAACCTCCCACGGGTAGCTGTCGGTCTTGAGTGCCTCGAGCACCTGCTGGCGTTTCTCTTGCGCTTGCTGCACGGTTACGCCGCTTTGCGGTTCAAAATGTTGCAGGTACACCAACCAGGCCGCCGCCAGTTCATTCCGAGGAAAACGCCGCAAACCCTGCGCGGCCTCTGCCGGATGCTCGGGAATACTGGCGATGATTGCATCCAGTTCGGCGGTGTCCGGCTGCGTGAGCTTGCCGACTTCGATCAGTCGCAGGCTCAATAATGGCTGCAAGCACGCGGTGTTACTGCCGCAGGCGTCCCGCGTTTTCAGCCAGGCTCGCTGATCGCTGCGCAAGGTTGCGCGTGGGGGCCCCTGGAGCTTTCCCAGCGCGCGCCGGTAGTGCTCGCCGAGCGTGGTGTCGAGTCGGCTCAATTCAGGGTTGGCGCACAGGCTAAGCTCGACGGGCGTCGAGGCCTTTTTACAGTCAAACGAGGCAGCCCACGCCGGCGTCCCTGCACACAGCAGCGCAACGGCCAGCCACATCGGCGAGCGGGGAGATTGAACCGAGTAATCCATCACATTTGTGCCGCAGGTCCTTTCGAGGCGGCCATTGTGCCGTCCCAACGCGGCGATCACAAAACCTCGTCTCGGCTCACGTCAAACCGCTCCCGCGCCTGGCGAAACTCCTCGCCGTTTTCCACCACCCAAGTCCACAGTGGAATCATGTGCACCAGCAGCTGTGTGCCAAGTGCCGACAGCGCGTATTCGACCTTGGGCGGCACCTCCTGAAAGTCATGGCGCACCACCAGGCCGTCGCGTTCCAGCTGGCGCAAGGTACGCGTCAGCATGCGCTGGGTGACGCCGTGCAGGCGCCGCCCGATCTCGGCGTGGCGCAGCCGCCCGGACACACCTAGCACATGCACGATGCCCAATGACCAGCGGTTGCCCGCATGCGTGAGCACCTCGCGTTTGAGGCCATCATCGTCAGCACTCAAGGCGTCGCAGGCCGCTTGTGAGCGGCGGATGATCTCATCGTTATCCATGCGGGTCTCCTGGTATCACGGGTGTGCCTTCTTATGCGCGGCGATTAATTCTGCAAGCATGCCACGACTTTCAATACCGACGGAGAACCCTATGACCGCCTCTTCCATTCTGGTGCTCGGTGCCGGCGAACTGGGCATGGCTGTGCTACGCGAACTGGCGGCCCTGGCTGCGCCAAACACCCCACGCATCGCCGTGCTGCTGCGCCCCGCCAGCGTGCAATCGCCAGCGGCGCAGACACTGCGTGCGCTGGGGGTCGAACTGTTGGTCGGTGATCTACAACACGACAGCCAAAGCACCCTGGCCGCGCTGTTTTCGCCTTTCACCACGGTCATCTGCTGCACCGGTTTCGCGGCGGGCCCCGGCACTCAAACCAAGCTCGCGCGGGCCGCCATCGAAGGTGGCGTGCAACGTTATGTGCCGTGGCAGTTCGGCGTGGATTACGACGTGATCGGCCGTGGCAGCCCGCAAGATACGTTCGATGAGCAACTGGATGTACGCGACCTGTTGCGTGGGCAACAAGGCACGCAGTGGCTGATTATTTCCACGGGCATGTTCACCAGTTTTCTGTTCGAGCCGTCGTTCGGCGTGGTCGACTTGGCGCAAAACAGCGTGCATGCCCTGGGCGACTGGGACACCGCCGTCACCGTGACCACGCCCGCCGATATCGGTCGGTTGACCGCGCTGATCGTGCTGGCCGAACCGACGCTCAGCAACCAAGTGGTGTACACCGCTGGCGACACCCTGACCTATGGGCAACTGGCCGATATCGTCGATGCGGTGCTCGGGGTCACGCTCAACCGCCAGCGCTGGTCAGTACCGACACTGCTCGCGGACCTGGCGCAAAACCCCGACGACAACCTGCGCAAGTACCGCGCGGTATTCGCCCAAGGCAACGGCGTGGCCTGGGACCGCGCCGTGACCTTCAACGCTCAGCAGCACATCGCCGTGACCAGCGTCGAGCAATGGATTCGCCAGCGTCTCACGGCACCGGCAACCAGCCGCTGAAGCCACCCTGTCGAGTCAACGGGCTCCAGGCAAAGTCGGCTGCACTCGCCGGCAATACTTGGCGTTCGGCGCCGGCAACGGCGGCGCCTTTCCAGTCGAAAATCCTCGAACTTCGCCAGGCCAGGACCACACCCTGGGCCTGGCTGTCGTCGGTATTGATCCAACAGGCCGCCGCCGCTGCCATAAAGGCTTCGATCGGCTCATCATCGATCTGCGACCGATACGCCGAGCCCAACAGCCAGCGGCAGACGTTCAGGTGGTAGGTCCAATCCAGCGGCGGCTGGTTGCGATAAGCCCAGGTCATGAAGCTGCGAAACAGGTTCAGCCCCTCCGGCGGGTCCAGCTTGAGCAGCGTCGGGCAAATGTCGAACAAGGTATGCCAATACGGCAATAAACGCGCATCCAGGTGCACGAAGCAGCGCGAATTGCTCGGGTATTCAGACAGCGTCGGTTCCGCGCGCAGGCGACGGGACGCCTTGCAGACCAGGCGGCTGGCGCCTGCAGGCAATTGAGGGTTCATAAAACGCACTCACAGTCGTGATGACAGAACGCCTCCTGATCACAGGAAGCCCAAGGCACACGTCAGAATGCAGGGGAAGCGCGGGGGTTGGCCGAGGGCCAGGAGTAGCGCGGTGGGGCTTTGTTGCGTTGCTCATGAGCCGGTCGTGGGGTTTGCCCGAGCCCCAATAGCCAGGCCAGCCCGATGAAGAACACGAGGGCCACGGTCACGGCGGCGCAGACCGGGCAGGCAAAGTAGTTCGAGATGTTGCTGGAAGACGGGTTACCCAACCCTTTGTCGGAAAGTGGCGCCTGGCTACCGTCCACCGAACAGAAGGCGCCACCGATGCCGTTGAGCTGTTGGCCCATCATCTGCCCATGGCCCAAACCGCAGACGAACACGTTCATCAGCACGCAAAAGTACAGGGCCCAGGCGATCAGCGAACGGTCAGGATGGCTCAATTTCATGGCGGCGACTCTACCACCGAAGCCCCAACGGGATGAAGCATCGCGCGCCCCTGTGGCAGAACGTCGCAGATTACGTGGGCTGGCCGGGGTTGGTAGACTGTGCGCCCGCATCATTACTCCTTTTCAAAGCCTGATATGTAGATCCAGCGCAATGCAGGCGTTTCACAGGATGCACAGTTGATGAGTACGTTATTCACCCGCCGCAAAGTGCTGACCGGTATGGGCCTGTTGGGTCTGGGCAGCCTGCTGGGCGGCTGTGACTACAGCCCCAAGCTGAACTTCAAGTACGGCAAGGACCTCAGTGACAAGATCATGGGCCGCACCTTCAAGCTCAAGAACACTGATGGCGAAACCGTCACCTTGAGCTCGTTTCGCGGCCTGATGCCGGTGGTGTTCTTCGGCTTCACCCAGTGCCCAGCCGTGTGCCCGACCACCCTGGCCCGCGCCGCCCAGGCCAAGAAGTTGATGGGCCGCGATGGCAAGATCATGCAAGTGGTGTTCATCACCCTCGACCCCGAGCGCGACACACCTGAACTGCTAGACCGCTACGTCAAGGCCTTCGACCCCAGCTTCGAGGCCCTGTATGGCACCCCGGAAGAAATCGCCGTGGCCGCCAAGGAGTTCGGGATCTTTTATGAAAAGATCCCCGCCGGTGATACCTACACCCTGTCGCACACCTCGACCAGTTTCGTCTTCGACACCCGTGGCAACCTGCGCCTGGGCCTGTCGGCATCCCTTACCGCTAAAGAGTGCGCAGAAGACCTGCTCACCGTCATGGAGGTCTGCTAATGACTGCCGTTCAACACCTCAAGCGCACCCTCATCGGCCTGTCCCTGTTGGGCCTCGCCGCCCACGCCAGTGCCCAAGTGCACGTGAACGACGCGTGGGTACGCGCCACCGTCGCGGGCCAAACGTCCAGCGGCGCCTTCATGACCGTCACCGCCGACAGCGACAGCACACTGCTCAGTGTGGCGTCGCCGGTGGCCAAGGATGTGCAGATTCATGAGATGAGCATGAAAGACGACGTGATGCGCATGGGCCCGGTGAATTCGGTGGCCCTGCCCGCCGGTAAAGCGGTCAAGCTCGACCCGCAGGGTTACCACGTAATGCTGATGGGCCTGACCGGGCAGATCAAGGAAGGCGACCAGGTGCCGCTGACGCTGACGGTGGAAAACGCCAAGGGCGAGAAACAGTCGATCGAAGTGAAAGCATCGGCCCGCGCCCTGAACGACATGGGTGGCATGGACCACAGCAAGATGCACTGACCTGCCTTTTTTGGCGGGTAGGCTTATTGTGACGAGCGGGCTTGCCACAATAAGCCCGCTCGCCACATAAACTTCATACTCAAAACCTCTGCTTTCAACACTTTCTATATATTTTCAATCTGTCCGCACACCCGCTAGCCTGATTCTGCCGCGCGCACCTCACAGCGTACGACGGCCCATAATTCCAAAAATAAATCAGGTATCTCTGTGAACACATCCCCCCAACGTGCGCTGAAAAGCCTGCTTCACCTGGCGGTGACCTTCGCCCTGTTCAACAGCGTCGGCGCCTATGCTGCCAACACCGGCGAACTGCCCTGCACCACCACCGAACAATGTGCAGCCCAGGCGGCCAAAGTCGGCGCCACGCCCGACAGCTCTCAAACCGAGCACAAAACCAAGGGCGACCCGACCCAAACCCAGTTCGCCTGGCTGAACCGCATCAACAAAGCCTCAATCGTGATGCTCACCGAAGAAGGCATCGTCAAGCCGGACATGGGCCAGAAGATCGCCGGTGGCGTGCGTTACGCCATCGCCCAGGCCGACCAGCCCGGCGGTACGCGCCCCAGCGACGTGCTGCAATTGGAAAAAATCATGACCGACAAAATCGGTCCCGAAGCCTCGTTGATCCACTCCGGCCGCAGCCGCCAGGACATGCTCGCCACGTACCGCCTGGCCGTCCTGCGCAGCCAAGTACTGGCTTACAGCGAGGCGCTGAATGCTACGCGCCTGCGCCTGCTGAACATTGCCGACAAGAACGTCGACACGCTAGTGCCCGCTTACACCAACGGCGTGCAGGCCATGCCCATCAGCTACGCGCATTACCTGCTGGCGTTTGAAGCCGCGTTCGAGCGCGACGGCCAGCGCATCCGCGAGCTCTACACGCGCTTGAACAAGAGCCCGATGGGCACCGCCGTCCTGGCGAACTCGGCTTACCCGTTGAACCGCGAGCGCCTGGCCGAACTGCTGGGCTTTGACGGCGTGCGCGAGAACTCGTTGGACTCAAGCCAAGTCTCGACTTACGACATACCGATCGAGGCGGCCAACCTAGCGTCATCCTCGGCGATTCGCGTGGGCGCGATGATCGGCGATATCCACACCCAGTACCACCAAGTCCGCCCGTGGTTGTTACTCGATGAAGCCGCCACCTACACCAGCAGCGCCATGCCGCAAAAACGCAACCCAGGCTTGCTGATGCGGGCGCGTGAAAGCGCCTCGGACGTGGTCGGCCTGGCGCAGGCTGTGACCTTGCGTGCGCACAACGTCACCACCGGCATGACCGACTACAAGTTCGCCTTCGACTCACTGGGCGTGTTGCGCGCCACACAAACGATGTTCCACAGCCTGGACGCGGTGCTCGACGCGTTGCAGATCAACCCGCAGCGGGCGCTGGAAGAACTCGAATCGGAATGGACCACCTCGATGGAGCTGGCCGACACCCTGGAACGCCAATACAACGTCCCGTTCCGCATCGGGCACAGCTTTGCCTCGCTGATCGTCACCGAAGCACGCAGCAACGGCACCACGCCGAAAACCTTCCCGTATGCCGACGCGCAAAAGCTGTATCGCCAGGCGGCGGACAAGTACCAATGGACGCCCAACAGCCTGCCGCTGGATGAAGCAGGTTTTCGCGCGGCGTTGTCGCCAACCACCATGGTGCAGACCCGCAAAGGCACCGGCGGCCCGCAGCCGCAAGAGGTCAAGCGCATGCTGGTGCAGGCGCGCAAGACGTTGGAGGGCGATCAGCAGTGGCTCAAAGAGCGGCGTGAGCGGCTCAAGACGGCTGAAGGCCATCTCGACACGGCCTTCGATAAGCTGGCCGATAGCAAGCGCTGACGGATTGTGGTGGTCGCGGGCTTTCGGCATATTGACTGCCGGCCCGTATCCGGCCGCCAACCTTACGTCCTGTTTCGGGAAAGACCACCATGGAACTTCGCCATTTACGCTATTTCATCAGGGTGGCCGAAGAACGACACTTCACCCGGGCCGCTGCGCGCCTGAACATGCAACAACCGCCCCTCAGTCAGCAGATCCGTGCTCTGGAGCAAGAGCTGGGTTTCGACCTGTTCAAGCGCCACCCCAAGGGCGTGGACCTGACCGCCGGTGGCCTGGTATTTCTTGAAGAGGCGCGAATCATCCTGGCGCGCGTCGAGCACGGCGCGCTCAAGGCCTCTCGCGTCGCCCAAGGCATTGAGGGCACCCTGGCGATCGGCTTCACCAGTTCCGCCGCCGCCCATGCGCTGATCCCGCGCATCATCCGCGCTTATCGCGAGCGCTACCCTGCTGTCGAACTGGCGATCAACGAAGGCAGCGCCCGCGAATTGACCGAAGCCGCCATTGAACAACGCATCGACATCGGCATCCTGCGCGCACCGGTCAGCACCCATCAGAGCCTGACCTTCCACCGCCTGCTTAACGAAGAAATGCTGCTCGTCCTGCCCATCGGCCATGCGCTGTTGAGCGACGCTGACAGTGCCATCCCGCTGACTGCGCTCAAGCATGAACGCTTCATCCTGGTCCGCCGCCCCGGCGCGCCGGGCATGTACGCCAACCTGATCAAAGCCTGCCAGAACGCGGGGTTCGAGCCGAAAATCGCGTTTGAAGTGGAACGCATGCTAACCAACGTCAGCCTGGTGGCGGCCGGCGAAGGCATCTCGGTGGTACCGGCCTCGATGCGTGATGTGCACCGCGAGAGCGTGGTGTATTGCCGAATCAAGGACGCCAAGCCGACGCTGCTGGCGCCGATTACGCTGGTGCGGCGCACGTTTAACCCGTCGGCGCCGTTGCAAAACTTTATTGAGTTGGCACGCGAGTTGGGGGTGGTGTATCGCAAGGGATGATTGGGGTTAACCAGTCTACCTTAGGCAGAGCCGAGTCTCTTGAATCCTATGAAACGCAATATCCACCAAAACCTTCTCGGTGATCGGTGCTACTGATGCGATCCTTGGGAAATAAAGAATAGACCCGACGATGGCACTTTGATACCGTCCAAAAATTCATTACTCCACGAGATAGCAATGAGATTAAAAACATCTGAGAGCGCGCTAGAGGGCGCCTATGAGCCTTCCTATTTTTTCATGATTATCGATACCACCGAAAAACTGGATGAAGGGCTTGATACGCATACTCAAACCTTTATTCATGAGTACATTCATTTCATACAAGACATTTTTCTATCATACTGTATTCGCTACAATATCAGCGAAGTTAATCGATTTTTATCCGTTACCGAAAAGGCGAAACAAGGAGTAATTGTCAGACCGTTCAAAGACTGGAGCCACGAAACCTTGTGCCTTGACCAACAATTTGAACATACATGGGGACAGACAAACTTCATAGACAACGTCTCTCATATTACAGACTATGAAAGCGAAATTTATCTCATAAAGGAGATTGATGCTCGAGTTTTTAAATATACCGCAAATATCATTCCTGAAGGCACCTACCAAGTAGGGGCACGCGACATGCTTGAGTATATCGCTCACAAAATCGAATCAAAACACTGGCCGACGGAACAGCCAGACATACCTTACAGAACGATGGAGCTCGTCTTTAACAATCTTCAACTGGGAGAAATGCCGACAACCTGTAAAATAGCGCTAATTGAATTCTGTTTGCAAAATGACAACCCAGTGCATCACTTATTTAAAACAGTAGAGACCATTAGAAGCGGTTCACTTGGCGTCGAGGGTATAGAAGAATGCCTTTACGACTTCACCCAATTGAACCACACCTTAAAAAGATTTCTATGGGGCGCACGTGGTGGTTTTAGAGAGACCATTGAAACCAAAGTAACGCGCAGACTATCCACCATGAAGGAATATCTTGAAGACAAGTATCCATCCAATATATTTAGCGATATAAACACTTGGATAAATGACGTAATACACTATGTTTCCACTCACCTCAAAGGTCGACTATTCTTTGCGGAGCTGTACGAAAAAGATAAACCAAATTTTCTTGCAGAAATAGACTTACTGATTTCAACGCTGGGAATCCCACTTATCTTTAACGCTCACGAGGAACACATATCACTGCTGCCAAAAAAATACAAAAGCGAGCAATTTATTCAATTCTACGCGTCCTATAAATTCAATGAATTTCTTAAAACCAAGGAAAAGACCTGCCCACTGTGTCGTTATTGTGAAAACTCTACACCCGACCTCATGGATGATGAGTGCACTAGCAACTCAATTCTTAGAGCAGCCAGGGATAGTAGTTGCCCATTCGGACAATTCATTAATAATCACGACCTAAACAACATGGAATAAATCCATCTTGCATTTATGGTCCGCCCATGGACGCGTACTTATGCAGATCGACCTCGCAAGCCGAACACTGGCGGCTCAACCATCACCTGGCGCAGACGCTGACCGATGGGGCCCTGCTGACACTGTTTGTGTGGCGCCAGGTGGGCAAAAACCCGACACCGCCGGGCTTCAGGGCGATTCGGTTGGCCGGGTTATCGAGCGGCTACGCACGGCCTTTCAAGCCTGGCTGCAATCCCCTGAGGGCATCAGGATTGGCTAGGTCGCCTCCATAGCAACTAGTCGCTTGGCCATCGGAATACACGCCAGCACCAGCCCAGACGGCGAGTGATACACCGCCTGCTCATCGCCCACATAGCCGCACGCTCTGTAGAAGCTCGCCGCGTTCAGCGTCGCATCCAGCACAACCTCTTCAATCGCCCGTTCCCGCGCCACCGCTTCCAAGTGATCAAGCATCGCCTTGCCATACCCACGCCCGGCAAACTCAGGCAGCACGAACAACGCGCCCACTTCGTTGTTGTCAGGGTCGAGCATCCCGGTGACCACGGGCTCACCGTTCACCCACCCCAGGTAAAAGGGCTTGTCCATCAGCACGCTGTAACCGTCTTCGGCGCGGCCACGGGTCCACAGCAGCATTTGTTCGCGGGTGTAGGCGCCGATGCATTGGCTGCGGATGGCCAACAGGCGAATGTCGAACGCCGCCTGGGCGTCCGCTTCGGTGGCGCGTTTGATCTCTAGCATTGCTCTCTCCGTCCATGACCTCATCGTGCCATTAGCACACGTGTGCTAATCGACCCCTTTGCCCAGCGGCGCTATATTCCCCGGCACTTCCAACGCTCCCCCGGCACCGTGCATTTATCGCGCGTGGGCGCGGTGCGCGCTGGAAAAACCATAACAACCCCAAGGAAGAAACACCATGAACCTGCAATCCTCCGTGTCCCGCCTAACCCTGTTGGGCGCCTTGATCATTGGCGCTGCCAGCTGCAGCAATATGAAACCCAGCGAAGATCACCTCACGTGCACATTCATGTGTCGTCGCCGCTGCGCAGCTTGAAGGTACTGCCGCGGGCGGCGGCGGTCAGGTATTGCGGGGAGTTCTAGGCGCTTTTCCTGGCAGGGCTGAGTGGTCGTGCCCCCATGAATGCACCACCGCACGATAGTTTGAGTCAGCGCAGCTCAAACCAGGTGGTTTTCAGCTGGGTGTACTTGTCGAATGAATGCAGCGACAAATCACGCCCGAAGCCGGACTGCTTGCCACCGCCGAACGGCACCGCAACATCCAGGGCGTCGACGGTGTTGACCGACACAGTCCCGGCATTCAAGGCTCGCGCGACGCGATGGGCGCGGTTGAGGTCATCAGTCCATACCGATGCCGCCAAGCCATAGACGCTGTCATTGGCCAGCTGTATGGCCTCCTCTTCCGTGTCAAAGGCGCTGACGGCGAGCACCGGGCCGAACACTTCATCACGCGAGAGCTGCATGTCGCAGGTCACGTCGCCAAAAATGGTCGGCTGAATGAAGTTTGATGAGCCATTGATCATCACCTGTTCGCCCCCGCACAACAGCCTGGCGCCCTCGCCCTGGGCCTGACTGATGGCGTGCATGATGCGTGCGGTCTGCTCACGGTCGACAATTGCACCGGCAGCGCTGGCGGGGTTCAGCGGATCACCCGGCATCCAGGCACGCGACTTGGCAATCAGGCGCTCAACGAACTCGTCATGGATGGAGCGCTGCACATACAGCCGCGAGTTGGCCGAGCACACCTCGCCCTGGTTGAAAAAAATCCCGAAGGCGGCCTTCTCTGCCGCAAGGTCCAGGTCCTGGCAGTCGTCGAACACCAGGTTCGGGCTCTTGCCACCACACTCCAGCCAGACCTGCTTCAAGTTGGATTGAGCTGCATACTGCATGAAGTATTTGCCGACCTGGGTGGAGCCGGTGAACACCAGGCCATCCACGTGCGGGTGCAGCCCCAACGCCTTGCCGGCATGTTCACCGAGGCCAGGTACCACGTTCAGCACACCTTCCGGGATACCGGCTTCAAGGGCGAGCTGGGCCAGACGCAAGGCTGAAAAAGGCGACTGCTCGGCGGGTTTCAACACCACGCTATTACCGGCCGCCAACGCCGATGCAAGCTTCCAGGCAGCCATATCGAGTGGGAAGTTCCACGGCACCACCGCCGCAATCACGCCCAACGCTTCACGCGTGATGGTCGCCAGTGCATTGCGCGCCGTGGGCGCGATCTGATCGTAGATTTTGTCGAGGGCTTCGCCGTACCACGCAAACACATGCGCGGCGCCGGGCACGTCAATGGTGTAGGCATCCATCACCGGCTTGCCCATGTTCAGCGAATCAAGCAGCGCCAGCTCTTCGCGGTGGGTCATCAGCAACTCGGCGAGCTTGATCAGGATTTTCTTGCGTTCCAGCGGCGGCATGCGCCGCCAAGGGCCGGTGTCGAAGGCCTGGCGCGCGCTGCGCACAGCCAGGTCCACCTCGGCCTCGCCACAGGCGGCAACACGCGCCAGCAGCTGATTGTTGGCCGGGTTGATGGCGTCGAACGTCGCGCCGCCCGCCGCGTTGACGGGTTGGCCACCGATCAAGGCAGTGTCGATGAAGGTCTGGCGGGCAACACGCTGTTGCCAGTAATTAAGGTCGAACACGGTGTACTCCCAATAAATATCGATGGATAGCGCGGGGTTTATTCAGCGATCTGCAGTTCCGGCATCTTCACGCTAAAACCGCGGGTAATGCCTAGCAAACAAAGGAGGCCAGCCCCCATCCAGCACAGGCCGATCGTGAAAGACATGCTGGACAGGCTGGTCCACAGCCACACGGTGCTGAGGAAACCCAGGCCTGGCAGCGCGGCGTAAAGCAGATAATTGCGCGTGCCGCGTAACTTCTGGTCGATCAGGTAATGCTTGATCACCGCCAGGTTCACCGCCGAAAACGCGAACAACGCACCGAAGCTGATCATGTTGGCCACGGTGTCCAGGGTGATGAACAAGGCAATCAACGAGAACAGGCTGACCAGCACAATCGCCGTGGCCGGCACGCGTTTTTTCGTCACCAGTTTGCCCAGCACCCGAGGCAGCGCGCCGTCGCGCCCCATGGCGAACAACACCCGCGACACACTCGCCTGAGAGACCATCGCCGAGGCGAAACAGCCCGCCACATAGGTGGCGGTAAAAGCCGTCACCAGCAGTTCACCACCCACGCGGCGCATCACGTCCACCGACGCCGAATCCGGGTCGACAAAGCTGTTCCATTCCGGGAACACCAGTTGCGCGAAATACGACACCAGCAAAAACAGCAAGCCGCCAAACAGCGACACCACCATGATCGCCAGCGGGATGGTGCGGCGCGGGTTGGGGGTTTCCTCGGCCATGGTCGACACCGCATCGAAGCCCAGAAAGGACAGGCACAGCACCGCCGCGCCCGCCATGATCAACGGCGGGCTGAAGCCTTCATGGTGGAACGGCGCCAACAGCGAAACCGGTGCGGGCTGCCCGCTTAGGGTGTGCACCGACAACGCCACGAACACCACGATGAACACCAACTGGGCGACGATGAGTATCCAGTTGACCCGGGTGATGGACTCAATGCCCACCAGGTTCAGCGCCGTGACCAGCGCAATCGAGCCGAGCACCCACACGGAAGTGGGCACGCCGGGGAAGTATTCGGACAGGTAGATGCCGATCAGCAAATAACTGAGCAGCGGCAAGAAGATGTAGTCGAGCAGCAAGGTCCAGCCGGCGATAAAGCCGAAATACGCGCCAAACGCCTTGCGGGTATAGGAATACACCGAGCCGGAAAAGGGATGCGCCTGCACCATGCGCCCATAGCTGTAGGCCGTCAGCAGCATGGCGGCGAGGGTCAGCATATAGGCGGTGGGCAAGTGGCCCTTGGTCATTTGGGTTACCAGCCCATAGGTGGTAAACACCGCCAGCGGCACCATGTACGCAAGACCAAACAGCACCAGCCCGACCAGGCCCAGCGGCTGGCGAAACCTGCGGGTCGAAGCGGCTTTGGGCGCGCGGTGATGGGAGGGAGTTTCGGCCACGCTTGTTATTGTATTCATGGGTGACTCCTGGAAATCGGGATGCAGGCCGTCGCGGCAGTCGTTGGCATCGACTGCCGTTCAAGCGATGTCTGATGGAGGGTGCTCACCACCCCGTGCGTGGGAGTGAGCAGGTCACTTCACAGCTTTCCCGCGATCCGTGCGGTGCGATCAACCGCGATGCGGGTCTTTTCAACCAGCTCGTCCAGCTCCGCGCGCGTAGCCACCAGTGCCGGCGCCATGATCATGCGCCCGAGCGTGGAGCGGATGATCACGCCCTCCTCAAAGCCAAAGGTGCGGCACTGCCAGGCCAGGTCGTTTTCATTGTCGAAGCGTTTGCGCGTGGCCTTGTCTTCAACGAACTGCAAGGCCCCGAGCAGGCCTGCGCCCTGGATCTGGCCGACCATCGGGTGGTTGCCGAACACTTCATGCAGCAGGCTCTGCAAGTACGGCCCGGTGTCGTTCTTGACCTGGCGCACGATGCCTTCATCGCGCAGGGCCTTGAGGTTGGCCAGCGCCACGGCCGCCGCCACCGGGTGCCCGGAATAGGTCAGCCCGTGGGCGAACACACCGCCCTGCTCCACCAGCGCCTCGGCGATACGCTTGCTCAACACCAGGCCGCCCATCGGCAGGTAACCGGAGGTCAGGCCCTTGGCGATCGACAAGGTGTCCGGCTCAAAGCCGAAGTGTTGATGGGCGAACCATTCGCCGGTACGGCCAAAGCCACCAATCACCTCGTCGGCGCACAGCAGCACGTCGTATTGGCGGCAAATGCGCTGAATTTCCGGCCAGTAGCTTTCAGGTGGGAAAATCATCCCGCCCGCGCCCTGGAACGGCTCGGCGATAAAGCCCGCAACATTCTCGGCACCCAGCTCGAGGATTTTTTCTTCCAACTGCAGGGCACAGCGGCGGCCAAACTCGGCCGGCGTCAGCTCGCCGCCATGGGCATACCAGTAAGGTTCATCAATGTGCGCGACGTCGGGAATCATCCCGCCCATCTCGTGCATGAACTTCATGCCGCCCAGCGCAGACGCCGCCAAGGTCGAGCCGTGATAGCCGTTCCAGCGGCCGATCATGATCTTTTTCTGCGGCTGGCCGACCACTTGCCAATAGCGGCGCACGGTACGGATCAACACCTCGTTGGCCTCGGAGCCGGAGTTGGTGTAGATCACGTGGCTGTAGTGCCCCGGCAACAGGCTGAACAGCAGTTGCGACAGCTCGATCACCGCCGGGTGGGTGGTGTGAAAGAACATGTTGTAGTAAGCCAACTGATCCATCTGCGCGGCGGCAGCGGCGGTCAAATCCCGGCGCCCATAGCCCAGTTGGGTGCACCACAGGCCGGACATGCCGTCCAGGTAGCGCTTGCCTTCGCTGTCCCACAGGTACAGGCCCTCACCGCGCACCATCACACGCGGGCCTTCGGCATTCAGCGCCTTTTGATCGACAAACCCATGGATGTGGTGGGCCGCATCAGCGCGCTGATAATCCTCGGTGCGGCGATTCAGTTGGGCGGGTAAGTTCATGGTTTTTCTCTCTTATAGTAATGACGCAAGGAGGAGCAACACCGCCTAGCGGTTCTTGCTCATGTAGCGCTCAAGCGGGTCTTTGCTCAGCACGCCCTGGGCTTCGGCCAGCGAGTCGATGAACAAGGCGAACAGTTCCGATTGCGCGCCGATATCCAGCTTGGTGTAGATGTGTTTGCGGTGGGACTTGATGGTGTCCTCCGACACGCCGAGGCGCTCGGCCAATGAGCGCGTGGAATGCCCGCGCAGGATCAACTGGGCGATGCGGCATTCGCGCTCGGTCAATATCGACGAACCGAAGTTGTTCAGCGCCGAGTGAATGCGCTGCTCCAGCAGGTTTTCAAAGCGTGCGCCCTGGGCATCCAGGCCGACAAAATGCTTGCCCAGCACCGCCAGCACCCACGGGGTGATGCGCTTGAAGTGCGCGGTGGCGGCGGCGTCGAGCTTTTGCGTAAAGGCCAGCGACACTGCCAGGCTCGAACCGTTGCTCGATTGCAGGATGTAGTTGAGTTCATCTTCCAAGTGCGAGTGCCGATAAAACGACTGGAAGTACTCGGTGAGTTCGAAGTGGTCAGGGGCGACGTCGGCAAGGCCGTAACACCCGGAACTGACGCCCTCCACGCAGGCGCCGTAAAACGGGTCGAGCAAATAGAACCCCGACAGGTACTGGCGCACATTGCCTTGTGGCAACCACGGCCCCTCCAACTCGAACAACGCGCTGGGCATGCCGCCACGCGGGTAGAAATACAGCGTCGTGGCCTGGATCGGCTGCAGCACCCCAAGGGCCTCAAACAAGGTCGCGGCGAACCCCGACTGCCCGATACTCTCGGTCACCCGGGCCATCTGTTCGAACCATTGCGCAGAAGAAAGCCGGTCGTTTTCCACTTCAAAGACTCGCGTTAAGAACTGCAAGGATGGTCACACACCCGCCCCCTCCTCGAAATCACCCGATAGGGTGAGCCTGCATTCGATATTTATGCTCTGTTCAAAGCTTAATAATATTTTATTAAAAACCGCCCTCCCCCTAGCCTTGAAGCCATGCCCAAGCTGAATCCAACTGCATTACGCAAGGACAGACACATGACTCAAGCAATAACAACAATAGACACGCTGGTGGTGGGGGCCGGTCAAGCTGGCGTGGCCATGAGCGCGACCCTGCGCAAGAAAGGCGTGCCGGACCCGGCTCGGGCACCGCACCTGTTTGCCCGAGGCTACCTGACGCGCGGTGGG
>NZ_UYXQ01000090.1 GCF_900624995.1 Pseudomonas antarctica | reverse complement strand
GACCCGAGGGCACTTCCCAACGGACGATGCTGCAACAAAATTAATCTGGTTGGGATTGCGAAATATCACTGCTAACTGGGGCAAACCGGCACATGACTGGAAGAGTGCGATGAACCAATTTGCGATTCTGTACGGAGATCGATTTATCAGGCCTACCTGGTAAAACTAAGGCCTGCCTGTCGGCAGGCCGTTACCGGCCCGCACACAAAAAATCTGACACTCTCGCCATTTGTTGCCGGGAGATTTTGCTAACGCTCTTATCAGGATCTTCATTGCTGACTTCCTCACGTAAAAGAATCGTGGCAAAGGCGGCCAATATAAACCCGAATGCGTTCACAAATATGACAAAGATCAACTCTCTGACTAATGGTGTCGTCCATTACTCACAGGAGTAAAGGACGACACTGACAGTCGTTTTCAGAACCCTTCTAAAACAATCTTGCCCTTGGCCTTGCCGCTTTCCAGCAGCGCGTGGGCACGGCGCAGGTTCTCGGCGTTAATTACACCGAAGTGCTCGCCTACCGTGGTTTTAAGCGTGCCGGCATCGATCAGTTCGGCCACACGGTTGAGCAGGTTGTGCTGCTCGATCATATCCGGCGTCTCGAACATCGAGCGCGTGTACATGAATTCCCAGTGCAACGACAGGCTCTTGCGCTTGAGCTTGCTGACGTCCAGCGCTTTGGGGTCATCGATCAGTGCCAGCTTGCCTTGCGGCTCCAGGGCTTCCACCAGTTGGTCCAGGTGGTGATCGGTCTGGGTCAAGCTGGCAACGTGAGTCACGTGTGAGTGGCCGGCGTTTTTCAGCGCTTCGCTCAGTGGTTGGCTGTGATCGATCACCAAGTCAGCACCGAGTGCCTTGGCCCACTCCTGGGTTTCCGGACGCGAGGCGGTGCCGATGACTTTCAGTGCGGTCAGTTGGCTGGCCAACTGGGTCAATATCGACCCCACACCCCCGGCGGCGCCGACGATCAGCAGGCTCTGGCCTTCATCCTCTTTACCTTCACGGACCTGCAGGCGCTCGAACAGCAGTTCCCAGGCGGTGATGGCGGTCAGCGGCAGCGCGGCAGCTTCGGCAAACCCCAGGCTCTTGGGCATGTGGCCGACGATGCGTTCATCTACGGTGTGCAGTTCGCTGTTGCCGCCCGGGCGTACCAGGGAACCGGCGTAGAACACTTTGTCGCCAGCCTTGAACAGTGTTACGTCGCTGCCGACGGCCTTGACCACACCGGCCACGTCCCAGCCCAGCACCTTGGCGGCGCCATTTTCCGGGGCGACGTTCTGGCGCACCTTGGTGTCCACCGGGTTGACCGAGATGGCTTTGACTTCCACCAGCAGTTCGCGCGGGCCGGCGACCGGTTCCGGCAGTTCGATGTCTTGCAGGGCTTTTACGTCAGTGATCGGCAGTGAATTGTAGTAGGCAATGGCTTTCATGAAGGCTCCGGAAAAAGGGCGGTAATCAGGCAAGAAATTTCAGGCGTTTGAGTTCGAAGTGTTCGATCACATCAGCGGCCTTGGCGCGGAAACGCTGGATATGCGCGCTCTTGTCGTGGTCGGCCAGCGCCGCGTCGTCGCTCCAGCGTTCGAGCATGTAGAAGGTCTCGGGGTGTTGCAGGTCCTGGTGCAGGTCGTACCGCTCGCAACCGGCTTCCAGGCGCGTCGGCTCCAGCAGGTCGCGCAGCAGGGCTTCGAGCGTGGCGTGTTGGCCGGGTTTGGCGATCAGCGTGGCGATGACGTTAAAGGCAGTGGGCATATTCAACTCCTGGCACGTGATTAACGGGATGGGCAGATAATTGGCTATTTCCCGTGCAGATAAAAGCCGCTAAAACAGCAGTCTGTTTCAATGGTTTTTTGATAATGGGCGGGAATACATGCTGCGTTTTGATGATTTGCAGTTGTTTGTGCGTGCGGCGGACTTGGGCAGTTTGTCCGCTGCCGCGCGGGTCATGGACCTGTCGCCAGCGGTGGCAAGCGCCGCGTTGAAGCGCATCGAACAGCAACTGGGTACACGTTTGCTGGCGCGTTCCACCCGCAGTTTGCGTCTGACTGCCGAAGGTGAAGGGTTCCTGGAATACGCGCGCGCGGCGCTGAGTTCGCTGGACGAAGGGCGACGCTTATTGGCCAGTAGCCAGGATCACGTCAGCGGTGTGCTGCAGTTGTCGGCGCCGTCGGACTTCGGCCGCAACCAGTTGTTGCCGTGGCTGGATGAGTTTCAACGAGAATACCCGCAATTGACCGTGCGCCTGCTGTTAGGCGACCGGATTGCCGACCTGTTTCGCCAGCCGGTGGACATCGCCCTGCGTTATGGCGAGCCCGAAGACTCCAGCTTGATCGCGCTGCCCATCGCCCCGGACAATATCCGCGTGCTGTGCGCCGCGCCCAGCTACCTCGCGCGGCATGGCGAGCCGCGCCACCTGGAGCAACTGGCCCAACACAATTGCCTGCTGTACATGCTCGGCAGCCGCGTGCATGACCATTGGAGTTTTCACGACGCCAAGCGCGAGGTCAGCCTGACGGTGAGCGGCGACCGCTTCAGTGACGACGCCGATGTGGTTCGTCGCTGGGCCGTGGCGGGTGTCGGCATCGCCTACAAGTCCTGGCTGGATGTGAGCGGCGACGTGTTGGCCGGGCGCTTGCGAGTGATCCTGCCGGAGCTGCGCGGCGAGCGTACGCCGCTCAATCTGCTGTGCGCCCACCGTGCGCAGTTGAGCAAACCTATCAACCTGTTGCGCGAAATGCTCGTGGCCCGTTGTGCGACGCTGACGGCGCAATCGCCGGAGCGATTGAACGCTGGGTAATAGCCTCCGCCAATGCAGGAAATTTCACTCAGATCCTGTCCCTATCCGCGCTGTCAGACGCCGCGGAACGGGCGGTTTGCGCCCCTATACTTTGGTTCCAACCGCAGCAGACAAATGATTAACAAGGAGTGAATACATGGAAGCAGCACCTTGCATCAGTCACATCGCCAGCTTGCTCTGCGAGCCTAAACGCACCGCCATGCTCTGGGCCTTGATGGATGGGTCGGCCAAGTCCTCAGAGGAATTGGCGACGCTCGCTGGGCTGTCACCGGCATCGGCCATCGCGCATTTGTCGCGGCTCACCGGGGGCGGTTTGCTGCGGGTCGATACCCGGCGTGGCAAGCGGCTGTTTCGCGTGGCGGCCGCCGATGTCAGTGCGGCCATCGACGCCTTAGCCAGCACCACCATGGCCAGTGCCGCGCGCAGCACTCCGGATGTTTTACCGCCGGCTTTGCTGGCACCCGCGTCACTGCGCCACGCGCGGTTATGCCACGGCCACCTGGGCGGCGAGTTGGCGGCGGGGATTTATCTGCGAATGCTGGAGGCCGGCTGGATCGACCGTCATGAGCAGCGTACCGATGTCACCCTCGCGGGGATGCGGCACTTGGCGCAATTGGGCATTTTTACCCAGGCGTTGGCCGCGCCCTTGGCTTGCGACTGTTTTGACTGGAGCCAGCAGCAACCGCATTTGGGGGGAGCATTGGGCGCGGGGCTGCTGCAACTGTTTTTGCAGTCCGGCTGGATCAGCGCGGTCAACGCGTCCCACGCGTTGTTGGTCACCGACATTGGGCGGCTGGAAATCAACCGGCTGGCCGCGTTGTAGGCGCGCAATGGTCGTTCAGAGTTTCAGTCAGGTCGCATCCAGCAATTAGCGGTGTAAATGATGCCGCACACTCGCCGAGGGGTTTTTTCATACAGGGGGTGCAGCATGGGTATGCAAGGTTATAGCGCAGCACAGCGGCTGGAACGGTTGCCCATCAGCGGCTACCACCGAATCATCTTCATCATCATCGCCCTGGCGTTTTTCTTCGACTCCATGGACCTGGCGATGATGACGTTTCTCTTGGGCTCGATCAAAACCGAGTTTGGCCTGAGCACGGCCCAGGCCGGGTTGCTGGCCAGTTCGAGTTTTTTTGGCATGGTGATCGGTGCCTCTTTATCCGGGATGTTGGCAGATCGCTTCGGACGCAAGCCGGTGTTCCAGTGGAGCATCGTGTTGTGGGGCGTCGCCAGTTACCTGTGTTCCACCGCGCAGACGGTGGAGACATTGACGCTGTTTCGCATCCTGCTGGGCATTG
The DNA here is from genome assembly GCF_900624995.1 of Pseudomonas antarctica. Taxonomy (GTDB): domain Bacteria; phylum Pseudomonadota; class Gammaproteobacteria; order Pseudomonadales; family Pseudomonadaceae; genus Aquipseudomonas; species Aquipseudomonas antarctica. The sequence goes on along the minus strand of NZ_UYXQ01000090.1, from coordinate 12,569 downwards.
GCATGGGCATGGAGTTCCCGATTGCGCAGTCGATGCTCTCGGAGCTGATCCCAGCCAAGAGGCGCGGGCGCTATATCGCCTTGATGGATGGCTTCTGGCCGCTCGGTTTTGTGGCGGCGGGCGTGCTGTCTTATTTTCTGCTGCCGGTGATTGGCTGGCGCGACATCTTTTTGGTGCTGGCGGTGCCTGCGGTGTTTGTATTGGCGATTCGGTTTTTTATCCCGGAGTCGCCGCGCTGGCTTGAGCAGGCCGGCCGGCATGCGGCGGCGGATAAGGTGTTGCTGGGCATTGAGCAAAAAGTGCGCAATTCGCTGGGGCGCGCCGACTTGCCGGAACCGATTGCCTTGCCACGGGTTGAGAGCGTGCCGGGGACGTTTTTCTCGGCGTTTCAACAACTGTGGTCGGCGCAGTATCGCCAACGCACGATGATGATCTGGAGCGTGTGGTTCTTTGCCTTGCTGGGCTTTTATGGGCTGACGTCCTGGCTGAGCGCATTGTTGCAGCAGTCGGGTTTTGCCGTGACCCAATCGGTGTACTACACGGTGATCATTTCCCTGGGTGGGATTCCCGGGTTCTTGATGGCGGCCTGGCTGGTGGAGCGCTGGGGGCGTAAGCCGGTGTGCGTGGTGACGTTGCTGGGCGGCGGGGTGATGGCATTTCTGTATGGGCAGAGCGCGGTGTTTGGCGGCAACGTGGGGCTGCTGCTTACCTCGGGGCTGTTGATGCAGTTCTTTCTGTTTGGCATGTGGGCGGTGCTCTACACCTACACGCCGGAGCTGTATCCCACTTCGGCGCGGGCCACTGGTTCCGGGTTTGCCTCGGCAATTGGCCGGGTTGGGTCATTGCTGGGACCATTGGTGACCGGGCTGGTGTTTCCGATCACCGGGGAGGGCGGGGTGTTTGCCTTGGGCGCGCTGTGTTTTGCGGTGGCGGCGCTGGTGGTGTGGGTCTTTGGGATGGAGACGAAGGGTAAGACGCTGGAAGAACTGGCCGAGGCTTAGAGGGCGACATAGAACAAGTGTGGGAGCAGGCAAGCCAGCTCCCACATTGTTAACCGGCGTTTATCCAGTTATGGCTTTACCAACCGCGCATCCAGGCTGTTCTGTGCCAGGCGTTTGGCCTGGTCCTGGGTCATGCCCAACGAGGTGTGCAGCGCGTGGAAGTTCTCGGTGACATAACCGCCGAAGTACGCCGGATCATCCGAGTTTACCGTCACTTTTACGCCACGTTCGAGCATGTCGAGGATGTTGTGTTGAGCCATGTCGTCGAACACACACAGCTTGGTGTTGGACAGCGGGCACACGGTCAGCGGGATTTGCTCGTCGATGATGCGTTGCATCAAACGCTCGTCTTCGATGGCGCGCACGCCATGGTCAATGCGCTGGATTTTCAGCAGGTCGATGGCTTCCCAGATGTACTCGGGCGGGCCTTCTTCGCCGGCGTGGGCCACGGTGAGGAAGCCTTCGTGACGCGCACGGTCGAACACCCGCTGGAACTTGCTCGGCGGGTGGCCCATTTCCGAACTGTCCAGGCCCACGGCCACAAACGCATCACGGAACGGCAGCGCCTGGTCGAGTGTCTTCTCGGCTTCGGCTTCGCTCAGGTGGCGCAGGAAGCTCAAGATCAAACCGCTGGTGATGCCCAGTTGCTGCTCGCCATCTTTTAGTGCAGCGGCGATACCGTTAAGCACCACTTCGAACGGCACGCCACGGTCGGTATGGGTTTGCGGGTCGAAGAAGGGTTCGGTGTGGATCACGTTCTGTTCTTTGCAGCGCAGCAAGTAGGCCCAGGTCAGGTCATAGAAATCCTGGGAGGTGCGCAGCACATCGGCGCCCTTGTAATACAGGTCGAGAAATTCTTGCAGGTTGTTGAAGGCGTAAGCCTTGCGCAGGGTTTCGACGTCGTTCCACGGCAGCGCGATCTTGTTGCGTTCGGCCAGGGCGAACAGCAACTCAGGCTCCAGCGAGCCTTCCAGGTGCAGGTGCAATTCAGCCTTGGGCAGGGCGTTGAGCCAATCGTACATGTCTACATTCTCATCAGGTGCAATGGCGGCATTCTACAGGCCATCGCCGAAATAATCGGCAAAACCTGACCAGCAGGAGAGTATTGGTTTTGTTCACGCAAGCAGCGCGTGAACTAAGGTGTAACGAAACGTTAGCGGCGTGGCGCAGTCTGTACCCCATCAATGAATGATTAGCCGTATGAAAAGGCCCGGAATGCTCACATCCCTCAAGCAAGAAAAATACATGTTGCTGGCGCTGATCGCCGCCATCGCCGCTTACCCGTTGGAGCACTGGATGCTGCACAGCGGCCAAATGATGGCGCTGCTGGCCGGTGTTGTGCTGATCGGCTTTATCGTCGTGGCCTCAATGCGTGTGGCCCATCACGCCGAGCAGCTCGCGGAAAAAGTCGGCGACCCCTATGGCACCATGATCCTGACCCTCGCCGCCGTGCTGGTGGAAGTGGTGATCCTGGCGATCATGATGAGCAACGAGCCGTCGCCGACCCTGGTACGTGACACGATTTACTCGGCGGTAATGCTCGACATCAACGGCATCCTCGGCCTGGCCGCACTGATGGGCGGCATCAAACATGGTGAGCAGTCCTACAACGACGATTCGGCCCGCACCTACAGCGTGATGATCCTCACGGCGATGGGCGTGTCGATGGTGGTGCCGGAATTTATCCCGCAGGCAGACTGGAAAATTTACTCAGCTTTCACCATCGGCGCGATGGTGGTGCTCTATACCCTGTTCCTGCGCATGCAGGTGGGGCCGCACAGTTATTTTTTCAGCTACAGCTACCCGGAAAAACGCCGCAATAAACAGCCGCAAGAGCAGCAGGAACCGCCGATCAGCCTGGCGTTCTCCATCGGTACGTTGGTGTTTGGCGTCATCGTGATTGGCGCACTGGCCGAGGTGATGTCCAAGACCCTCGACCTGGGTCTGGAAGGCACAGGGGCGCCGCCGGTGATCACGGCGATTGTGGTCGCGGCCATTTCGGCGGCGCCGGAAATTCTGACGGCTTTGCGCGCAGCTTTGGCCAACCGCATGCAGTCGGTGGTGAACATCGCACTGGGCGCGTCATTGTCGACGGTGATTCTGACCGTGCCGGTGATGGAAGCCATGGCGCTCTACACCGGCCAACCGTTCCAGATGGCGATGACACCGGTGCAGACCGTGATGGTGCTTATCACGCTGATCGTCAGCGCGATCAACCTCAACGATGGCGAAACCAACGCCATCGAAGGGATGACCCATTTTGTGTTGTTTGCGACGTTTATCATGCTGTCGCTGCTGGGGGTGTAACCGGTTGTTCAGAGCACCCTGGAAACGACTGTGGGAGTCCTTCTTCAGTTACGCCCGGTTGATCAACTCCCGCGCTGCCTGGGTGTGATCGGCGATCAAGCCTTTCAAATCCAGGCCTTCGACCTGGCCGTCAATCACGCGCCACTTCCCGCCGATCATCACCCGATCCGCACGGTCGGCGCCGCACAGCAGCAGCGCCGAAATCGGATCGTGGCTGCCGGAGAAACGCAGTTCATCGAGCTTGAACAGTGCCAGATCGGCCTGTTTGCCGACGGCCAACTCACCGATATCCGTACGGCCCAGCAGTTGCGCTGAACCTCTGGTGGCCCAACCCAATACACCCTCGGGTGTGATCTTCTCGGCACCGTAACGCAGACGCTGGATATACAAGGCCTGGCGGGCTTCAAGGATCATGTTCGACGCATCGTTGGAGGCGGAGCCGTCCACGCCGAGGCCAAGCGGCGCACCGGCTGCGAGCAGGTCCAACGTCGGGCAGATACCGGAAGCCAAGCGCATGTTCGAGCTTGGGCAATGGCAAATACCGGTTCCCGCAGCGCCGAGACGCGCCATTTCATCCGGGTTGAAGTGAATGCCATGGGCCAGCCAAGTGCGCGGGCCGAGCCAGCCGACGCTGTCGAGGTAGTCGACGGTGCGCAGGCCGAAGCGCTGCAAGCAGAAGTCTTCCTCGTCGAGGGTTTCTGCCAGGTGAGTGTGCAGGCGCACGTCGAGGTTGTTGGCCAGTTCGGCGCTGGCCTCCATGATTTCCGGTGTGACCGAAAACGGCGAGCAGGGCGCCAAGGCAATCTGGATCTGCGCGCCGTCGCCACGCTGGTGGTATTCGCGGATCAAGCGTTGGCTGTCTTCGAGGATCACTTGGCCTTGTTGCACGGTCTGTTGCGGCGGTAGGCCGCCATCGGCTTCGCCTAGGCTCATGGAACCGCGGGTGAGCATGGCGCGCATGCCCAGTTCGCGTACGCTTTCGACTTGTACGTCGATGGCATTTTCCAGCCCATCGGGGAACAGGTAGTGATGATCCGCTGCGGTGGTGCAGCCCGAGAGCAGCAATTCAGCCAACGCGACCTTGGACGCCAGCGCGAGCTTTTCCGGGGTCAGCCGAGCCCACACCGGGTACAGGGTTTTCAACCAGGGAAACAATGGCTGATTCACCACCGGCGCCCAGGCGCGGGTCAGGGTTTGGTAGAAGTGGTGGTGAGTGTTGATCAGCCCCGGCAGGACCACATGTTCGCGAGCGTCGAACACTTGTCCGCAAGGCACGGCGGGCTCTTTTCCCCAGCCGAGCACTTCGGTGATCACGCCGTCTTGCAGCACCAGGCCACCACGGGCGTCGAGGCCATTGGCAGTGAAAATCGCGAGGGGGTTTTTTAACCAGATACGGGTCGCAGGCATTGGCCGGCTCCTCTGAATGATGGGTTCAGGTTTGCCAGCTCAGTGTTGCCCTGTCTGCTGATCCAGGGTCGCGGGTAAACGCGAGGGGGCAGTTTACGCGTGGAGGGTTATCGACGGCAATCGGTCGATAACCCTGCGTTTGCGCTTACCAGGCGATAGTGTCGCCTTTGTAGTCGATAAAGTGATGGCCGCCCTTGCCAGTGTAGGCGTTCACTTGATCCACCAGGCCGCGAACGCTGGTATCGACATCGATTTGCGCGTTTTCGCCGCCCATATCGGTCTTCACCCAGCCCGGGTGCAGTGACAGCACCGTGAGCGTGTGGTCGCCGAGTTGGGTGACGAAGCTGTTGGTCATGGAGTTGAGTGCAGCTTTGCTGGCCTTGTACAACGCTAGGTCTGAACCGTCGGAAATGGTCACGCTACCGAGTACCGAACTCATGAAGGCCAGTACACCGCTGCCTTCGCGGATCTGCCCGACGAAACGCTGGGCCAGGTTGATCGGCGCCACGGCGTTGGTGAAAAACAGCTGGCCGACTTGCGCCAGGGTGGCGTGGCCAGGCTCTTGATTGGCCGGGCCTTTGACGCCAGCGTTGACGAACAGCAAGTCAAAGGTACGGTCCTTGAGGCGCTGGCTCAGGGCGATCACGGCTTGCTGATCGTCTATGTCGAGCTTCTCGATGTGTACCGAGCCTACGGCTTTCAGGGCATCGGCCTTGCTCGGGTCGCGCACGGTGGCGGTCACATCCCAGCCGTTCTGGAGCAATTGCTTGACCAGGCCAAGGCCCAGCCCGCGCGAGGCGCCGATGATCAGTGCAGTTTTTTGCGTAGACATGCAGGGCTTCCTTTGACGTCGCGGTTCAGGGCGTTGAGCGAACAACATTAGCAGCTTCAGCGCTCCAGCAGGATGCGCCCACGGCTCAAGTCGGCGAGTTGGGTTTGCAGGGTGTCGATGTGTGCCTCGCCCAGTGCCAGTTGCAGTTCCACACCATTGGCGGTGAAAGTCTCCTCCACCACCAAACCGCCGAGTTCGGCGACGCGCAGCTTTACCAGGTTCAACTCGGAAAATCCGCAGGCGCAACTCAGCGGCACGCGGCTGATCAGTTCGATGCGTTCGGCATTCTGCAGGCATTTATTCGCGCCGCCGCCGTACGCCCGGGCCAGCCCACCGGTGCCCAGTTGAATGCCGCCGTACCAGCGAATCACCAGCACGGCGACTTGGTCAAACCCTTGGGCTTCGATCGCCGCCAGGATCGGCCGCCCAGCCGTGCCACCGGGTTCGCCGTCGTCGTTGCTGCGGTACTGGTCGGCCAGTTTCCAAGCCCAGCAGTTGTGCGTGGCGTTGTGGTCGCTGTATAGCTCGAAAAACGCTTGGGCGTCCTGCGGGCTGGTGATGGGCGCCGCCAAGGTGATGAAGCGGCTTTTGCGTATTTCTTCACGAAATTCGCAAAGGCCTGTAAGCGTAAAAGACATAACTCGCTTCGTTTAGAGGGCCTGCTTGATGCCACAGCCTTTGAGAATGATATGGATCAGGTTGGTGCCGGCGTCTTCCATGTCTTGTTTGGTCAGCTTGGTGCGACCGGTGACGCGGCAGATCTGGGTGGCGAAGTCGGCGTAGTGCTGGGTGCTGCCCCACAGCAGGAAGATCAGGTGCACGGGGTCGATGGGGTCCATTTTGCCGGCGTCGATCCAAGCGTGGAACACCGCTGCGCGGCCACTGAACCACGCGCGGTAATCCTGGCTGAAATATTCGGTGAGGCATTCGCCGCCACTGATGATCTCCATGGCGAAGATTCGCGAGGCCTGCGGGTGGCGCCGGGAAAACTCCATTTTGGTGCGGATGTAGCGAGTGAGCGCCACGGCCGGGTCGTCCTCGGCGGTCAGCGCGTTGAAAGTGCTGTCCCACAGTTCGAGAATATTGCTCAGCACCGCGATGTACAGGCCGAGCTTGTTGGTGAAGTAGTAATGCAAGTTGGCCTTGGGCAGCCCGGCACTCGAGGCAATGGTGTTCATGCTGGTGCCTTTGTAGCCATGGCGCGCGAATTCATCTTCAGCAGCCTGGAGAATGGCTTGTTCATTCTTTTGCCGAATGCGGCTGGCAGGTTTACCGGCGTGGTTGCTGTGGGCAGGAACTTCGAGGCTCATGGAGGTTTCCGTGCTGATCGATAGAGACGATGTGTGCACAGATAACCCACCCTCAAGCCTCAGACAAGTCCCGATGCAATAAAACCGTCAAAGCGATTCCAGCGTGTCGCTTTCCGGCACGTGGTTTGCGGCAGCGCAGGTCGCTCTGGCTTCCGGCAATAACAAGCACAATACGATGGCGGTCAGGCCGCCGCTGGTGATGGCGGAATCGAACAGGTTTTGCACCAAGGCCGGCATCAAGTGCAACAAGCCCGGTTGGGCGGCAATGCCCAGGCCTACGCCGAACGAGGTGGCGATGATCAGCATGCTGCGCCGGTCCAGCGGTGCCTGGGCGAGGATGCGCACACCGGCCGCAGCCACACTGCCGAACATCACCAAGGTGGCGCCGCCCAATACCGGCTTGGGGATTTGCTGCAGCACCGCGCCGATCAGCGGAAACAAGCCGAGACAGAACAGCAATACGCCGATGTATAAGCCGACGTAACGACTGGCCACGCCGGTGAGTTGGATCACGCCGTTATTCTGCGCGAAGGTGGTGTTGGGAAAGGCGCTGAATGTGGCGGCGATCATGCAACTCACGCCGTCGCCCAATACGCCGCCTTTGAGTCGGCTTATATAGGAGGGACCGCTGATGGGCTGGCGGGCGATCATGCAATTGGCGGTGAGGTCGCCGACGGTTTCGATGCTGCTGATCAGATAAATCAGTGCGATCGGTAGGAAGGCGCTCCAGTCGAAGTTGAAACCGAAGCGAAATGGGATTGGCATGCTGATCAAAGGCAAGTCGGGGAGGGCTTGTGGCACCAGTTTGCCGCTCAACCACGCGGCCAGGCTGCCGAGGGCCAGGCCGATGATGATCGCCGAGAGGCGTACCCACGGGGTGTTCGAGCGGTTGAGCACAATGATGGTCAGCACCACGAACACGCCCAGCGCCAGATTGATGGGCGCGCCGAAGTCCGGCGCGTTAAACCCGCCGCCCAGGTCGGTGATGCCGACTTTGATCAGGCTGATACCGATCAGCGTGATCACAATCCCGGTGACTAAGGGCGTGATCACGCGACGCAGTTGGCCGATAAGGCGGCTCAACACGATCTGCACCGCTGCGCCGAAAAAACACACGCCAACGATCATCGCCATGATGTCTTCCGGGCTGCCGCCGCGTTGTTTCACCAGAAAACCCGCCGACAATATCGCGCCGAGAAACGCAAAGCTCGTGCCTTGCAGGCAGATCATTCCGGCGCCGATGCCAAATGGCCTGCGTGCCTGTATGAACGTGCCGACGCCGGAGACCATCAACGCCATGCTGATCAAGTAGGGCAAATGGGCGGTGAGGCCCAGGGTGGAGCCGATGATCAGTGGCGGGGTGATGATCCCGACGAAAGCGGCCAGCACATGTTGCAGCGCTGCCAGTAGGGCGGGCAGCGGTTTTGGCCGGTCATCGAGGCCGTAGATCAGGTCACTGGAGCTGGAGGATTCTGGTGGCATGGTGGGCAAACTCAAGGAGGACGGTTCAAGGTCCTGCTGCCTTGCAAAAAGCTGTCCAGTTGCTCAGCTTTTGGCGAGAGGCCCGAGTTAGCGCGTTGCCGCCAGACTCTCGAGAAAACTTTCCAGCACCAAATGAGGGCGACGGCCCTTGCGCGTGACCGATGCGAGGCTTAAATCGTAAAAGCGTGTAGTCGGTTTCAGCGCGCGCAGTCGGCCTTGTTGCACCCACAGGCTGGCATAGTGATCGGGCAGGTAGCCGATATAGCGGCCGGTGAGGATCAGGAACGCCATGCCTTCGCGATCCGAGGCGCTGGCGGTGCAGGTGAGTGCCTGGTAATGCGCCTGGATGTCGGCGGGCAGGCGGAAAGTGGGGGCGATGGCGTCCTGGGTGTCGATGCGTGCATCGTCGAGCTGCTTGTCGTCGGCATAAAACAGCGGGTGGCCAACCGCGCAATAGAGCAGCGAACGTTCGCTGTACAGCGGTTGGTATTCCAGGCCTGACAAGGCGCTGGCCTGGGGCACCACGCCGACATGCAGGCGGCCGTCGAGTACGCCTTGCTCCACTTCGTTGGGGGCGATCATGCGGATCTGGATTTGCACGTCCGGGCCGCGCTCCTTCAACTGTGCCAGGGCGTGGGTGATGCGCATGTGGGGCAGGGTGACGAGGTTGTCGGTGAGGCCGATGATCAACTCGCCGCGCAAATGCTGGTGCAGGCCGTTGACCTCTGTGCGAAAGCTTTCCAGGGCACTTAATAGTTGCAGAGCCGATTGATAGACCTCGCGGCCCTCTTCGGTCAGGGAGAAGCCGGCGCGCCCGCGTTGGCACAGGCGTAAGCCCAGGCGTTGTTCGAGGTCGCTCATCTGCTGACTGATGGCCGAGCGGCCGATGCCGAGCACGGTTTCTGCCGCCGAGAAGCCGCCGCACTCCACCACGCTGCGAAAGATGCGCAGCAGACGGATATCGAAGTCGCTGACTTGGGCCAGTGGGTCGGGTCGACGGCTGCTCATAGTTTAGTCAAGGCCTGACTGAAGGTTAGAAGAGTTGGGTTTCATCGACTTTATCCTCGTGGCAACTTAGCTGCAACAACGCTTTTCAATCCCGACGCTGCCTTTTGCCCTGCGAGGTTTTGCTGATGAACATGCCCGAAAACGCCCCTTCGTCCCTGGCCAGCCAACTGAAGTTGGATGCGCACTGGATGCCCTACACCGCCAACCGTAACTTCCAACGTGACCCGCGCCTGATCGTGGCCGCTGAAGGCAGTTGGTTGACCGATGACAAGGGCCGCAAGGTGTACGACTCGTTGTCGGGCCTGTGGACCTGCGGCGCCGGGCACACACGCAAAGAAATCCAGGAAGCGGTCTCCAAGCAACTGGGCACCCTGGACTACTCCCCGGGCTTCCAATACGGTCATCCGTTGTCGTTCCAGCTGGCGGAAAAGATTACTGACCTGACTCCAGGCAATCTGAACCATGTGTTTTTTACTGACTCCGGCTCTGAGTGCGCCGATACCGCAGTGAAGATGGTGCGTGCCTACTGGCGCCTGAAGGGGCAAGCCACCAAGACCAAAATGATCGGCCGCGCCCGTGGTTACCACGGTGTGAACATCGCTGGCACCAGTTTGGGTGGCGTTAACGGTAACCGTAAGCTGTTTGGTCAGGGCTTGATGGATGTTGACCACCTGCCGCACACCTTGTTGGCGAGCAATGCGTTCTCCCGTGGTATGCCGGAGCTGGGCGGTATCGCCTTGGCCGATGAGCTGCTCAAGCTGATCGAGTTGCACGACGCCTCGAACATCGCCGCGGTGTTTGTCGAACCGATGGCCGGTTCCGCTGGCGTGTTGGTACCGCCACAGGGATACCTCAAGCGTCTGCGTGAGATCTGCGATCAGCACAACATCCTGCTGGTGTTCGACGAAGTGATCACCGGTTTCGGCCGCACCGGCTCGATGTTCGGCGCCGACAGCTTTGGCGTAACCCCGGACCTGATGTGCATTGCCAAGCAAGTCACCAACGGCGCGATCCCGATGGGCGCGGTGATTGCCAGCAGCGAGATCTATCAGACCTTCATGAACCAGGCGACGCCAGAATACGCAGTGGAGTTCCCCCACGGCTACACCTACTCGGCGCACCCGGTCGCTTGTGCTGCAGGCCTTGCGGCATTGGACTTGTTGCAGAAAGAAAACCTGGTGCAGAGCGTCGCCGAAGTCGCCCCGCACTTTGAGAATGCGCTGCACGGCTTGAAAGGCAGCAAGAATGTGATCGATATTCGTAACTACGGCTTGGCCGGTGCGATCCAGATTGCCCCGCGTGACGGTGATGCCATCGTGCGTCCATTCGAGGCCGGCATGGCCTTGTGGAAAGCCGGCTTCTACGTGCGCTTTGGCGGCGACACCCTGCAGTTCGGGCCAACCTTCAACAGCAAGCCGCAGGACCTGGATCGTCTGTTTGACGCGGTCGGCGAAGTGCTGAACAAGATCGACTGATTTCTCCTTCTATATAGAACAACTTTTCAGGAGCCCTGCATGAGCCTTATCCAGCATTTGATCGATGGCCAGTTGGTCAGTGAGTCCGGCCGCACTGCCGACGTGTACAACCCGTCCACCGGCCAGGTGATTCACCAGGTGCCATTGGCTAGTCGTGAAACCATTCAACGCGCAATCGACTCGGCCAAGGCGGCGTTCCCCGCCTGGCGTAATACGCCGGCGGCCAAGCGTGCCCAGGTGATGTTTCGTTTCAAGCAATTGCTGGAGCAGAACGAAGCGCGTATCTCGCAGTTGATCAGCGAAGAGCATGGTAAGACGTTGGAAGACGCTGCGGGCGAATTGAAGCGCGGGATCGAGAACGTCGAGTACGCGTGTTCGGCACCGGAGATTCTCAAGGGCGAGTACAGTCGTAACGTGGGGCCGAATATTGATGCGTGGTCCGACTTCCAGCCGCTGGGCGTGGTGGCGGGTATTACCCCGTTCAACTTCCCGGCCATGGTGCCGTTGTGGATGTACCCGCTGGCGATTGTTTGCGGTAACTGCTTCATCCTGAAACCTTCGGAGCGTGATCCGAGTTCCACACTGCTCATCGCGCAGTTACTGCAAGACGCCGGTCTGCCTAAAGGCGTGCTGAGCGTGGTGCACGGTGACAAGGGCGCGGTGGATGCGCTGATCGAAGCGCCGGAAGTCAAAGCGCTGAGCTTTGTGGGCTCGACGCCGATTGCCGAATACATCTATTCCGAAGCGACCAAGCGCGGTAAACGTGTGCAGGCACTGGGTGGGGCGAAGAATCACGCGGTGCTGATGCCGGATGCGGACCTCGATAACGCCGTGAGTGCGTTGATGGGCGCGGCCTATGGCTCGTGCGGTGAGCGTTGCATGGCGATCTCGGTAGCGGTGTGCGTGGGTGACCAGGTGGCGGATGCGTTGATCGCCAAGCTGGTGCCGCAGGTTAAGGCGCTGAAGATCGGCGCGGGTACTTCCTGTGGCCTGGACATGGGGCCGTTGGTGACTGGCCAGGCGCGGGATAAGGTCAGTGGCTATATAGAAGACGGTGTGGCGTCAGGCGCTGAGCTGGTGGTGGATGGTCGCGGGTTGAGTATTGCGGGCCATGAAGAAGGTTTCTTCCTGGGCGGCAGCCTGTTCGATCGTGTGACCCCTGAGATGCGTATCTATAAAGAAGAGATATTCGGGCCGGTGCTGTGTGTGGTGCGAGTGAGCAGCCTGGAAGAAGCGATGCAGCTGATCAATGATCACGAATACGGTAACGGTACGTGCATCTTTACCCGTGACGGGGAGGCGGCGCGTCTGTTCTGTGATGAGATTGAAGTGGGTATGGTCGGGGTCAACGTTCCGTTGCCGGTGCCGGTGGCCTATCACAGCTTCGGCGGCTGGAAGCGTTCGCTGTTTGGCGACTTGCATGCCTATGGGCCGGATGGGGTGCGTTTCTATACCCGTCGCAAGGCGATCACCCAGCGTTGGCCGCAGCGGGCCAGCCATGAAGCATCGCAGTTCGCCTTTCCTAGTTTGTAAGGTGGGCTGAAAGCCGGCCCTTCGGGGCTGGCTTTTGCGATTTTGGGGTGTTTTTGACCTATATGACAGAAATGTGAAAAAAAGGGGTTGACGGCAGATTCTGGAAGTCTATAATTCGCCCCACTTCCGGCGCAGTCGAAACGGAAAACTCCTTGGTAAACAAGGAGTTACGCAAGATTCGACAGCGAGTTGCTTCAGTTCATCGAAGCCCAGA
>NZ_UYXQ01000089.1 GCF_900624995.1 Pseudomonas antarctica | reverse complement strand
GCGTAGCAGTGGGCACCAGGAAGGCCGAAATGCCTTTTTTTCCCAAGTCCGGATCTGTCACCGCAAAGACGATAGCCAACTTGGCGCGCTTGCCGTTGCTGACAAACTGTTTGGCGCCGTTGATCACCCAGTGGCCATCGCGCAGCTCGGCGCGGGTGCGCAGGTTGTGGGCTTCAGAGCCGGCCTGAGGTTCGGTCAGGCAGAAGCAGCCAATGGCCTGGCCACTGGCGAGGTCAGGCAGCCAGGTTTGCTTCTGTTCTTGTGTGCCGTAGTTGAGAATTGGCCCGCAACCCACTGAATTATGGATACTCATTAATGCGCCGGTGGCGCCATCGCCAGCCGAAATTTCTTCGACCGCCAGGGCATAGGCAACGTAATCGACATAGGTGCCGCCCCATTCTTCCGGCACCACCATGCCCAGCAGGCCCAGTTCGCCCATCTTGGCGACCAGTGCATCGTCGATCCAGCCGGCCTTTTCCCAGGCTTGCGCGTGCGGGGCGATCTCGCCACGGGCAAAGTCGCGCGCCATGTCGCGAATCATTACTTGTTCTTCAGTATATTCAATGTCTTGCACGGCTTATCTCCCAACCTGCTTGAAGTTGTGGAAGAAGCTTTCCACATGGGTTGCGTCCAACCGGTGAATCGAGGGCGGGTTCCAGCGCGGGCTTTTGTCCTTGTCGATGATCAAGGCCCGAACGCCTTCGATCAGGTCGCCGCGTTCAAACCACTGGCGGTCCAGGTGCAATTCCAGCGCAAAGCACTGCTCCAGCGGCAGTCGGCGGCCACGACGGAGCATTTCCAGGGTCACGGCCATTGCCAGCGGTGAACGGGTTTGCATCAGGTTGGCGGTGTTTAGCGCCCATTCATGGCTGTCGGCGACGGTGACTTGCTGCAACTGCTCGACGATGCTGGGCACGTCCGGCAGCGCGAAGAAGTGGTCGATGGCCGGGCGCAGGGCTGCCAGCGGTGCATCGGGCAACTGCTGCACGGCCAATTTCGCGAGCAGGCCTTGCAGATCCTTGAGTGGCGAGTCCTGCCATTGCAGGCGGTCGAACTTGTGGTCCAGCTCAGCGAGTTTGGCGCTGCCGATGTACCAGTCTGCCAGCCCACAGTACAGCGCGTCGGCGGCGCGAATCTGTACGCCGGTCACGCCGAGGTAAATGCCCAGCTCACCGGGAATGCGTGGCAGGAAGTAGCTGCCGCCCACGTCCGGGAAATAGCCAATGGCCACTTCCGGCATTGCCAGGCGACTGCGTTCGGTGACGACGCGTAAATCAGCGCCTTGGACCAGGCCCATGCCGCCGCCAAGGACGAATCCGTCCATTAATGCCACTACCGGTTTGCGGTAGTGGTGAATGACCAGGTCAAGTGCGTATTCTTCGACAAAGAAATCTTCGTGCAGGGTGTCGCCATTCTTGAAGCTGTCGTACAAGGACCGGATGTCGCCACCGGCGCAGAAGGCTTTTTCGCCAGTGCCGCGCAGTACAACGGCATAGACCTGTGGGTCATGTGCCCAAGCCTGCAGGTGCGCGGTCAGGCTACGGACCATGTCCAGGGTAATGGCATTCAAGCCGGCGGGGCGGTTGAGGGTGAGGTGGCCGATATGGTTGCGCACCTCGGCCAGCACTTCTTCCTGAAGACTATCAGCGCGGCTTGCTTCGGATGAAACCTGAGCAGTCATCTGTAACTCCCTGCTTTTATTGTTCTTTATCAAGATGTTCACGGGCGAACCCTCTCGTGATCGTACCAGTGCAAATTTGCCCAGTACAACCCGGAATCATGCAGGTCGTTTTTGCATTTATGCAGTGGGGCGGCTGGCCAGTACCTGACCAATGCTGCGGCGTCGCGCATGGCCTTGCGCCGCGTGGATCAGCTGTTCAAGCTCGGCCGGTGCTACGTCGTAGAATTGCTCCATCTCAGCCAAGGCCCGCTTCAAATCGGCCGCGGTTATCGACGGATCGGTCAGCGGCGCAGCATTGCCTACGCCGATGGGCGGCGACTCGAGCGCGGCCTTGGGGTAACGCGTGCGCGTGGCATTGTTATAGGCCAACGCACACGCCAGCAATGCACCCGCGCCGAGCATGACTGGCGCCAGTGCCTGCCAGCCAAGGGCGCTGGACGCAGGGTCGGCGAGCACCAGCGTCATGGCCAGGCCGCCTGCCGGCGGATGCAAGCACCGTAGCCAGCAAATCAGGATAACCGTCATGCCCGCTGCGAAGCAGGCGCTGCCCAAGGTGCGCCCCAGCACGCGCGCGACCAACAACGCCACAATGCCTGCGCACAAATAACTGCCCATGATCGACCAAGGCTGGGCCAGCGCTCCGGACGACACGGCAAACAGCAGTACTGCCGAGGCACCGAGTGGGCCGAGCAAGTGCAAGGCCACTTCCATACCAAATACTTGGGCACATACCCAAACACTGCACAGCGTGCCCAGTGCCATGCCGATGGCGGCGCGGCTCCATTCGCCAGGGCGGGTGTTGATTGCGGCGGGTAACCAGCGAGCGAGCATCGAGCAGTCCATGAAAAGCGGGCGAAAAAAAAGGCTTGCCTGGTTTCCCGGAAAAGCCCTTTGAAGGTTCCAGCCTTTGGGGGAGGAACCCGCGCAGTGTGCCGACGTTGATGCCTGGTCGCCAATGCATATTAATGAGGGTTTAATGCAAAAATATTGCAGTTAGGTGGCCTCGCCGAGTGACATGAGGTGTTCCTTCTGCGACGGAACAGGGTTGAGGTGGCCCAGGACGCGTATATCTGCTTCTTCGTTGAACAGGTGTTTTTGCAGGTTTTCCTGCAGCGCAGGGTCGTCGGCCAGCGGCCCTTTTAACGCCACCAGGGCGTCGCGCAGTTCCATCAACCGATCCAGCCTCGGTACAGGAATAAGTAACAGATCTTCCAGCACGGCATAGCCCTCTTAATGAAGTAAGTCACGGTGACTTGCGTGCACTCACCCCAGCCTGTCGAGATCGTGGTAGTAGATAGTTAATGCACTGTGCAACGAGTCTACATTTGGGTTCCAGGCGCCGGAAGACAATGTGCGACAGCTGTTACGCATAGCTATGTAGGCGTTTTCTTGGTGGTTATGACGAAAAACGCCCACTCCTTAACAGAGTGGGCGTTGTTTATTAAACCGCTGCTGTAAACGCGATCAGGGCGCCGCGGGTTTCTCCAGATGCAGCAACACATAGGGGTCTTTATCGAACTCCCCGGTGAGGGTCGGGGTGAGGGCGCGCAAGCGCGGGTCTTGCAACCGACTGAACGCCTGCGCACTCATCACCAGCCAGGCTGGCGCTTGCAGCGGCGCCAGGTCGGCAGATGACTGAGTAAACAGCGGCACCTTATCGCAGTCGAAGTTGACCATGAACTTGATGGCCTTGGCATCTTTACCCAGCCCATGCAGTACAACGGGTGCAGGCTGCTGCATGATCTGGGCTTTAACCGCGAGGCTGAAGGTGCGGGTGTCGTACAGCGAACGCTCGAGCGGTTCGACCACGATGATGTAGGTCGACCACAGCGCCAGCACCGCTGCGAACGCTGGGCCCAATGGCCGCAACCGCGGTTTCAACACCGCCAGCAGCGCCAATACCTGAAGCATACCCAGCACGATGAACATCAGCCCAAGGCTGCTCAACTGTTCCGGATAACGCCTGCGCGCCACCACCAGCCCGATCATCAACAACGCCGGCAACAACGTCCAGACACCGAGCATTAACCCGCGCAACCAGGCAAATAAGCGCCCTTGGCTGACGTGGAACGGGTAGGCCGCGATGATCGCCGCCATCGGGAGCATTGGCAGGATGTAGCGGGCTTTTTTCGCCTGTGGCACTGACAAACCGAGCATCACCAGCAAACCGGCAGCCGCGCAATACAGTACCAGTTGCAACGCCGGGTCCGGAGCCCGACGCCCGCCTATTACCACAGCCAGCAGCACCAACAGTGCCAATGGATAGGCCAAGGCATAATTGCCTATGGAACTGGTGAAGTAATACAGCACGCCGCCGGAGCCTTCGGTGCCGTCCATGCGGCCGAGGAACTGCATGCGGATCACGTCCTGCATGAAGTCCTCGCCGCCACTGAGCTTGGCCAGCAGCAGCAACAGGCCGACACACGCCGCCAGCAACGCCAGGGCGATCAGGCCGAACGTAAACAGTTGGCGCCATTGCCGATTGAGCAAGTAATAGCTGCACAGCACCCCCGTTGGAATCACCAGGCCGATAGGCCCACGGATGGCGAAGCCGATAATCAGCAGCAGGAACAGCCAGTGCAGGCGCTTGGCTGCACCGAAGTGATCATGCGCATAACCCAGGTAGAACACCGCCAGGGCAACGGCGGCGAGCATCTGGTCGAGGGACACGGCACGGGTTTCGCTGATGAAGGTGCTGCTGAGCAACAACATCGCAATGCTCAGCAGGCCCCAGCGCGTGGAGTAGGGCGCCGTCAGGCGATACACCAGCGTGACGATCAGCGCCGAAGCGATGGCGGTGGGCAGCCACGCCGTGAGGCTGGTGACCTGGCCAAACGGCAACGACAACACCCATGTCAGCAGCGTTGAGGTCGCCAGGTAATCGGCGTAGGGCTGCCCGTAGGTCGTGGGGAAGAAACTCGGCCCATGACGCAGCATCTCCTGGGCGAACAGCACAAAGCGCGAGTCGAACCCGATAATCGCCTGGTGCCAGTTACCCACTATAAACAGCACCAAGGCCAGAAGCCCAAGCCCCAGCGACTGGTGACGGATCGTTGCATTGAGCAGGGGCGGATGAGCTCTATTCACGTCTCAGGCTTCCTCGACCTGAGGTACCCAGTTTTGCTGGGGAATCGGTAACTCGCAGGAGTCACCCCGGCCCATTGGGAAATATTTGAAGCCTTTGCGTGCCAGGCGCTCACCGTCATATAGGTTGCGACCGTCGAAGATCACCGGGTTTTTCAGGCGAGCGTGGATCAGTTCGAAATCCGGTGCCTTGAACTGCTGCCATTCGGTGCAGACGATCAGCGCATCGGCGCCGCTCAAGGCCGATTCCGGCGTGCCCAGCAGCGTCAGGCGCGACTCGTCGCCATAGATGCGCTGGGTTTCCTGCATGGCTTCAGGGTCGAACGCACGTACATTGGCGCCGGCGGCCCACAAGGCTTCCATCAGCACACGGCTGGGTGCATCGCGCATGTCATCGGTATTGGGTTTGAAGGCCAGGCCCCACAAGGCGAACGTCTTACCCTGCAGGTTGCCCTTGAAGTAAGCGTTGATGCGCTCAAACAGCTTGCTCTTCTGACGCTGGTTGATGGCTTCCACGGCTTCCAGCAGGTCGCTGGAGCAGTTGGCCTGTTTGGCGCTATGGATCAAGGCGCGCATGTCTTTGGGGAAGCACGAGCCGCCGTAGCCGCAACCCGGGTAGATGAAGTGGTAGCCGATGCGCGAGTCGGCACCGATGCCCAGGCGCACGGCTTCGATGTCGGCACCCAGGTGTTCGGCCAGTTCGGCAATCTGGTTGATAAAGCTGATCTTGGTGGCCAGCATGCAGTTGGCGGCGTACTTGGTCAGTTCGGCGCTGCGCAGGTCCATGAAGATGATGCGATCGTGGTTACGGTTGAACGGCGCGTACAGGTCGCGCATCACTTCACGCACTTCTTCACGCTCGCAGCCGATGATGATCCGGTCCGGGCGGCGGCAGTCGGCAACGGCCGAGCCTTCCTTGAGGAATTCCGGGTTGGAGACGATATCGAACTCCAGGTGCCGACCGGCCACGCGCAGGCTCTTTTCGATGTGCGCGCGCAACGTGTCGCCGGTGCCGACCGGTACGGTGGATTTCTCCACCAGGATCACTGGCTCCACGCGGTGGCGGGACACGGCATCACCCACCGACAGGACATATTTCAGGTCGGCCGAACCGTCTTCATCCGACGGCGTGCCCACGGCAATAAACAACACTTCACCGTGTTCTACGGCGAGCTTTTCATCAAAGGTAAAGTGCAGGCGTCCGCTTTCCAGGTTTTCCTTGACCATGGCCGCCAGGCCCGGCTCAAAAATGGTCACATGGCCTTTCTGCAGGGATTCGACCTTGCTCTTGTCCACGTCCATGCAGATCACATCGTGACCGACTTCGGCCAATACGGTGGCCTGCACCAGACCGACGTAACCGCTACCAAATACACTGATTTTCATGGGGCATTCCTGAGGCTTGTAACGCTAGCACGACGAGAGTTAATAACCAGAACACCGAGGATGACCAACGCCACCCCCAGGGTTTTTGAAAGGGAAAAATCTTCGTGGAATACCGGCAGGCTGGCGGCCAGCAGGTAGACCAACGCGTAGCTGATGCTGAGCAGCGAATAGGCGCGGCCCAGTGGCAAATGTTTGAGTGCGCCGAGCCAGCAGAGCATCGACAGCGCATAGGCGATGATCGCCAGGATCACTACACCCAAGGCGCCGAGGTCGATGGCGTTGCTGTTGAACGCGTTCAGCCACTCGGCAGGCAGAGGCAGGCGCGTCATGCTCCAGCGCATGCCCAGCTGGGCGGCGCTGACCAGGCCGACGCTGCCCAGGGCCAGGGCAAACCCTTGAACCCGGCTCATACGTGACGCCCCAGCAACACCACACCGCCGATCACCAGCGCCACACCCAGCCAGTGACGGCCATCGATGTGCTCATGAAAGACAAACCGCGCCATCAGCGTGACCAGTACAAAATTCAGGCTGAGCATGGGGTAGGCGATACCCACTTCCAGGCGTTGCAGCACCAACAGCCACACCAGCAAACCCAGGCCCAGGCACACCAGCGCCGTCCAGAGCCAGGGTGAGCGCAGTTTTGGCGCCCAACCGTCCGGCTGGTCGCGCCAGCTTTCCACGGCAAACTTCTGCGAGACCTGGCCCATGCACGTGAGCAGGCACGCGCTGAGTAAAAGAACCAGGGTGATCATGGCGCGGCCTGTGGGAAGATCAGGATCACCAGGTTGCCTTGCTCGTAGCGTTTACCGTCTTGGGGCAGTAGGTTCACCTCAGCGACTTCATCGTCACCCTTGACCCGCATGACCACGCCGACCGGCCCCTGTTTGCGCGCCTCAGTCATCCATTGCTGGACCTGAGCAGTGTCGATCTTGCGGTGGGCGGTGTCCGCGTAGGCGATGCCGTATTTCACTTCGCCAACGGTGTTGTAGAGCGCGACATCCGGGCGCCCCAGGCGCCAGGACAGGGCCGACGCCGCGCCAAGGTCATTACTGAGCAAGGCGGTGCTCGTTTGCAGTTCGTGCTGATGGTCGATAATGAACTGATCCGGCGTTTTGTTATAAACCACCGAATGCGGCAGCGCGGCGGGCACGAGCAGCACCAGCAAGCCACTGCCGATCAACGGCGCGGCCCAAAATTTCAAAGGGCGTGCGGCTTGCAATAGGTTGGCGACGACCCAGCCGAACAAGCAGATAAACACCAACAGCAGGCTGAGGGTTTCCTCGCCGTGTGCGTACACCGGCTTCTTCATTTGGAACCCACTGAGTGCGAGCAAGGCCAGCACGCCGAAACCCACGTTCAGCCAACCATTGATGCGCAATGCGCGGCCATGGCCTTGTACAAGCTTGTCACTCAGCGCCGAGCCCATCAGCAAGGCCAGCGGCAGCAGGCACGGCATGATGTAAGACGGCAACTTGCCTTTGGCCAGGCTGAAAAACGCCAGGGGCATCAGCAGCCACAGCAGCAGGAACGCAGTCTTGGGCAGGCGTTTTCCCAGCCATGCCTGTTTGACCGTGGACGGCAGCAAGGCGATCCAGGGCAACGAGAAGGCAACCATCAGCGGCAGGTAGTACCAGAACGGCTCGGCGTGTTGGGCATCGTCTCCGGCAAAGCGTTGGATATGCTCGTGCCAGAAGAAGAAGTTCCAGTAGTCCGGCTCTTGCAGGTGCACGGCCAGCGCCCAGGGCAAGCTGACAACAATGGCGACGACGACCGCCACCACGCCGTAACCGAGCAGTTCACCAAAGCGTTTCTGCCAGATGGCGTAGGGCAGGGCGATCAGCACCGGCAGCAGCCAGGCGAGAAAACCCTTGGTCATGAAGCCCATGCCGCAGGCAAAGCCGAGCAAGGCCCAGGACCACAAGCGGCCCCGGCGCGTGGTGCTGTCGAAGCAGAACCACAGCGCAACGCCGGTCAGGTTGACCCAGAAGGTGAATTGCGGGTCCAGGTTGGCATAACCGCCGAGCAAGGCCACGCTGACAAAACTCATGTACAGCACGGTGCTGACCAGGCTTTTTTGCGGGTCATTCCACAGCCGGCGAGACACGAGATAGACCAGCAAGATGCTCAGCCCGGTGCTCAGGGCGGACGCAAAGCGCACGCCGAACAGGTTTTGCCCGAAAATCGCCTGGCCCAGCGCAATCATCCAGTAGCCGGCGGCAGGCTTTTCGAAGTAGCGAATGCCCATAAAGTGCGGCGAGGCCCACTTGCCAGTCAGCAGCATTTCCTGGCTGATCTGCGCGTAACGGGTTTCATCAGGAATCCACAGGCCGTGGGTGGCCAGTGGTAACAGGTAAAACACGCCGAATGCCAATAGGAGCAAGGGCAATGCCCAGCGCCGGATCATGCCTGCTGTACTCCGAGCCATCCTTCGCGGCCGTTCAGGGCGCCGCGCACCAGGTGTTGCTGGGGCAAGGTGGTCACATCATCGGGCAACAGGTCGCCCAAGGGCTTGAAGTCGATGCCGCGCTGCCCGGCCTGGGCAAGCAACTGGCGAAAATCATCAGCCATCAGAATCCCTTCTACTTCTGCGTGGATCGTGTAGACGTTCAGCTTCGACTCGCCAAAGCGGTCAAGAATGAAGCTGTTGAAGTCTTTGGCAGCCACCACTGGCCCGACGACTTCGTCGAAGGTCGGCAGGTCTACCGGAATTTGTGGGGTGCCCGCACTGCCATCGGCCAAGGTGGGTCGAAACAGGCTGGTGCCCCGGCAATCGCTGTTGTAGCGAAAGTTGAAGCCTTGTTTGGCTTGCACCACGCGCTCATCGGCACGCCAACCGGCGGCCGCTGAACAATCGATGCGCTCACCGAGAATGTCGCTCAAGGTGTCGACGCCACGGCGGATTTGCTCGACCAGTTGTGCATCGCTCCAGCGCCCGGTGTTGGCCTGCCAGCCGTGGTGGTCCCACGCATGCAGGCCGACTTCATGACCGGCAGCCTTGGCCTGGCGCATCAAGTGCCCCAGGTCACGGCCAATCGGTTTGCCCGGCCAGGCGGTGCCGGCCAACAAGATATCCCAGCCATACAGCCCGGCAGCATTGGAACGAAGCATCTTCCACAGAAATTGCGGGCGGATCAGGCGCCACAAGTGGCGCCCCATGTTGTCCGGCCCAACGCTGAAGAAGAACGTCGCTTTTACCGAGGCTTCATCCAGGGATTCGAGCAACCGTGGCACACCTTCACGGGTGCCACGGTAGGTATCGACGTCGATGCGAAGGCCTGCCTGCATTACTTCTTATCCGCGATTTCAAGCATCGCTTCACGCAGGAAGAAATCCAGGGTGTTGCCGATGGTTTCGCTCATCTCCACGGTCGGCTCCCAGTTCAGCAGGCGCTTGGCGTTTTCGATGCTTGGCTTGCGGTGTGCCACGTCCTGGTAACCGGTGCCGTAGAACGCCTTGCTCTCTACGTCGCGGAAACCGGCGAACGGCGGGAAGTTGCTGCGCAGTGGGTGCGCCTCGAACTGACGCAGCAGTTCTTCGCCCAACTGACGGATGCTGGCTTCGTTTTCCGGGTTGCCGATGTTGATGATCTGGCCGTTGCACACATCGTTGTCGTTATCAATGATGCGCGCCAGGGCTTCGATACCGTCGGCGATGTCAGTGAAGCAACGCTTTTGCTCGCCACCGTCGAACAGGCGGATCGGCGTGCCTTCCACCAGGTTCAGGATCAGCTGGGTAATGGCACGGGAGCTGCCGATACGGGCCGAGTCCAGGCGGTCAAGGCGTGGGCCCATCCAGTTGAATGGACGGAACAGGGTGAAGTTCAGGCCTTTGTCGCCGTAAGCCCAGATCACGCGGTCCAGCAGTTGCTTGGAGACCGAGTAGATCCAGCGCTGCTTGTTGACCGGGCCGACCACCAGGTTGGAGGTGTCTTCGTCGAAGTACTGGTCCTGGCACATGCCATAGACTTCGGAGGTCGACGGGAAGATCACGCGCTTGTTGTATTTGACGCAGTAGCGAACCAGTTTGAGGTTCTCTTCGAAGTCCAACTCGAACACGCGCAGCGGGTTACGGGTGTATTCGATTGGCGTGGCGATGGCCACCAGCGGCAGGACCACGTCGCACTTCTTGATGTGGTACTCGATCCACTCGGAGTGAATGCTGATATCGCCTTCCACGTAGTGGAAGTTGGGGTGGCTGCGCAGGCGCTCGATGGCGTCGGAGCCGATATCCAGGCCGTAGATTTCGTAACGGTCGTCACGCAGCAGGCGCTCGGACAAGTGGTTGCCGATGAAACCGTTCACACCCAGGATCAGCACGCGGGTACGCCGTGGCTTGCGGCCGGACTCGGCGCCGCGCAGTACAGAACCGTCCACCAGGCCCAGTTCGTCGGCCAGGGAAGGGCCGGCCAGGTACAGGCCATTGGCGTTGCGCTGGCCGAACTTGACCACCAGGGAGTCTTCGCCGCAGGCGATGCGCAGCGGGTTGACGCTGATCACACGGCCAGGCGCCAGGCCTTCGTTGCCCTTGACCACGTCAGCTTGCCAAACAATCAGTTTGTGCTCGCCGACCGCGCAGAAGGCGCCCGGGTAAGGTTGCGTCACGGCGCGAACCAGGTTGAACAGTTCCTCAGCCGGTTTTTTCCAGTCCAGCTTGCCATCAGCCGCCGTGCGGCGGCCGAAGTAGGTGGCTTGGCTTTCGTCCTGGGCGGTTTCGGCCAGCTTGCCTTGAGCCAGTTGCGGCAGGGCGTCACGCAGCAGGTTGGTGGCTGCGTCGCGCAGTTTGGCGTGCAGGGTCAGGCCGGTATCAGTGCGCTCGATCACGACTTTCTGCTGGGCCAGGATCGCGCCGGCATCGGCACGCTTGACCATGCGGTGCAGGGTCACGCCGGTTTCGGTTTCGCCGTTGACCAGCACCCAGTTGGCCGGGGCGCGGCCACGGTATTTAGGCAGCAACGAACCGTGCAGGTTGAACGCGCCTTTGCTGGCGGTGGCCAGCAGCGGCTCGCTCAGCAGGTTGCGGTAGTAGAAGGAGAAGATGTAGTCCGGGTTCAGCTTGGCAATACGCTCGATCCACAGCGGGTGGTTGGCGTCTTCCGGTGCGTGCACCGGGATGCCGTTGCGAGCGCACAGTTGCGCGACGGAGCCGTAGAAATTGTTTTCCTTGGGGTCGTCGGCATGGGTGAACACGGCAGCAATGTCGTAGCCGGCGGTCAGCAGGGCTTCAATGCCTGCACAGCCAATATCGTGGTATGCGAAGACAACAGCTTTTGAATTCATGACGAAACCTGATCGGAAGGAGAAGTAGAGGTGGAGGTATGGGAGGACACCAGGCCGTCAACGACGACCACTGGAGCCGGTGCTGCCGGTTGGTTGCGCAGCACTTTTTCAATAAAGAACCGTGGCCGGGCGCGCACGTCACTGTACATGCGGCCCAGGTATTCACCCAAGAGGCCCATGCCAATAAATTGGCCACCGGTGAACACGAACAAGACCGCGAACAGCACAAACGTACCGTCACCGGCCCAGGTAGCACCGAAGGCCAGGCGCATGATGATCAAGGCAAAAGCGAACAGCATGCCCAACGCTGCCAGGCTGAAGCCAACAATGCTCAGCAGGCGCAATGGCGTGGTGGTCATGCAGGTCAGCAGGTCGAACATCAGGCTGATCAGGCGCATCGGGCTGTATTTGGACTCGCCATGTTCACGCTCGGCGTGGTGCACCAGGATCTCGGTGGTGTGGCGGGCAAAGCCGTTGGCCAGGATCGGGATAAAGGTGCTGCGCTCGCGGCAGGCGAGCATGGCGTCGACGATGGTGCGCCGGTAAGCGCGCAGCATGCAGCCGTAGTCGGTCATGGCCACGCCGGTGGAACGCTGCACGGCCAAGTTGATCAGGCGCGAAGGCCAGCGGCGGAAAGCCGAGTCCTGGCGGTTGCTGCGTACGGTGGCAACCACGTCGTAGCCCAAGGCGGCTTGTTCGACCAGGCGCGGGATTTCTTCCGGCGGGTTCTGCAGGTCGGCGTCGAGGGTAATCACCACCTCGCCCCGGCACTGCTCAAAGCCGGCCATGATCGCCGCATGCTGGCCGTAGTTACGGTTGAGGATCACCGCCACCACGTTGCTGCCGTCTTGCGCGGCGGCGTCTTCCAGTAATTGGGCGGAGTTGTCGCGACTACCATCATCGACCAGGATGATTTCGTATTCGTAGGCCAGTTGCTTGCAGGCTGCCGTCGTGCGACGCAGCAATTCAGGCAGGCTCTCTTGTTCGTTGTAGACCGGGATAACGATCGACACGCAATGAATAGGGTAGGGTTTCAAAGATTCATGACCTCGGGGCTAGAGCGGTTGGAGCGTGAAAACAGCAGTCATCAGCGGCTGAATGTTCAGAAAACTGATTAAACGGAGCGTGGGTTTGCAGTGTTCATTCGACATTCCTGAGAAGGGCAATGTTTTCTTCCATAGGCTAGCGGAGTAAAGACCAAAATTGTGAAAGGTAAAGCCGAATCAACTAGTTAGTCATAGAACGCGTTGCTTGTTCTCAAGTCCTGGCGCCAAGATTAAGCGCAAAAATGTTGAACGAATATGAAAGGCAGATGAAAAACTCGTTTATTTGACAGGTAGACAGCTAGGGTTCAGCTAACTAACGGATGCGCCAAGGGATACCTTGAGCGGGTAACATATAGGCGTTTTTTGCAGCCTGCAGCGCCTCGCCTGGTTTATTCAACAATCTTCTCTGCATTGCCCCTCAAGTGCCGGTAAAGTAAGCCATCTCTTGCCAGGGTACTCGGATGAATAGCGTGCAGCTTTTACGCGGCCAGTTGCGGCCCGCGTTGATGGGATTGTTGATGGCTGTGGCCTGCGTCACAACCGTACGGGCCGATGATACGGTTGCGCTCACCCTTGTCGACCAGGTGCCGGAAGGCGTTGAAGTGCGCGGTAAACAGGTCGCGGCGTACACCTGGGACGACCGCCAAGGCAAGAATCTTCTGGTGCTCGCCGAGCAGGTCAGCGAGCGTGAAGACGACGGCACCCAGTCCGCATTTGTTTACGCGGCCCAGTATCTGTTGGATGGCGACCATCCCAAGCGCATGTGGATGCTTTACGACGATGTGCAGCATTGCCAGTTCGACGCGGCGTTGCGCTTTGACATGGCGGCGACCAAAGTCACCGATTTGACCGGCGATGGCATCACTCAGGCGACCGTGGGTTATTCGCGCACGTGCACCAGCGATGTCAGCCCCAACGAATTCAAGTTGATCATGCATGTCGGCAAGTCCCAAAAGTACCGCCTGCGCGGCGTTGATCGCGTCGGCGCAAGCTGGTGGGACGAGGAAGCGGGCGCGTTGCGTGGCATGCCGTTGCCCAAGGACTGCAGTATTGCGGCGCAACAGGCGCTGGTCAGCCAGTACAAGGAGCAAGGCACCGAGTTGCCCCTGCCGGGCTGCTATGGTGATGAAAAGGACTTTGCCAAAGCCCCCGACAGCTACCTGGCATTCATGCGTCAGCATTGGTTTGCATTGATGCACAAGCAGGACACCGAGTGGGGCCAATCCCAGACCCAGCCTCAGCCCGAGGATCCGACCGGGGATGATGAATCAGCCCCGTGATTTTGTGCCAGGGCCGGTCCTGCGCTAGACTCGGCCTTCGCCAATTCACTAAATACCTCGATTAAACAATGGCTTGATCGAGGTATTTAATCCAAAGGCTGATCTACCTTGACTGAGTCTATCCGTAACCCGCTGACCCTCTACCTCACCCGCCTGGCGCCCTCCAGCCAGCTGACCATGCGCTACGTGCTGCAAGACGCCGCCGACCGCCTGGGCTTCGAAGACATCAACCTCGAAGAGATCGACTGGCACCTCCTGCAGCCCGAACACGTGATTGCCCTGGTCGCCGCTTTGCGCGAAGACGGTTATGCGCCAAACACTTCATCGTTGTATGTGAATGCCGTGCGCGGGGTGATGAACGAAGCCTGGCGCATGAGCCTGATCAGCCACGATCACTTGCTCAAGATACGCTCGGTCAAGGCCGCCCCTGGCACACGCTTGGGCCAGGGCCGCAACCTGCGACGTACCCTGATCCGCGAAATGATGGAAGTCTGCGCCGCCGACCCGCGCCCACAGGGCCTGCGGGATGCGGCGGTCATCGGCATTCTGTATGGCTCGGGCATGCGCAAGTCGGAGTCGGTCAACCTCGACCTGGCGCAGGTCAACTTCCAAGAGCGCAGTTTGCGCGTGACCGGCAAAGGCAATAAGGAACTGATCAAGTACGCGCCGGCCTGGGCGTTTGAAAAGCTCACGGCATGGCTGGAATTCCGGCGCGAGCAGCTCAAGGACGGCGAGCAGGACGATACATTCCTGTTTAACCGCATTCGCCGTGGCAGCCATATCACCCGTGAGCGCATCACCAAGCATGCGATTTACTACATTGCTCGCCAGCGTGGCGAACAGGTGGGCGTGAAGATCATGCCGCATGATTTCCGGCGTTCGTTCATCACGCGTGTGATTGAAGAGCACGACTTGTCGATCGCGCAGAAACTCGCGCACCACACCAATATCCAGACCACCGCCAGTTACGACGTGCGCGACGACAATGAGCGGCGCCGGGCGGTGGAGCGGTTTGACTTGTAGCTTCAGCCATGGCGCAGAGGAAAATGTGGGAAGGGGCTTGCTCGCGATAGCCGCGGGTCAGTCAGCTTATCTGTCACTGTCACTGCGTCTTCGGGAGCAAGCCCCCGCCCACATTTGGTTTTGTACCGGGTTTAAAGGATCGGTTTGCCGCCGGTCACCGCATAGCGCGAACCGGACATGTAGCTGGCCTCATCCGAGGCCAGCAGCACATAGATCGGCGCCACTTCTACAGGCTGGCCGGGGCGGCCCAGCGGGGTTTCTTCACCGAAGCTCTTCACGTCATCATCGGTCATGGTCGCAACGATCAGCGGCGTCCAGATCGGGCCTGGCGCGACGCTGTTGACGCGGATGCCCTTGCTGCCAAGCAACTGCGCCAGGCCACCGGTGAAGTTGGCGATTGCGCCTTTGGTCGCCGCATAGGCCAGCAGCGTGGGCTTGGGCATGTCCGAATTGACCGAACTGGTATTGATGATCGAACTGCCGGCTTTCATATGCGGCAGAGCGGCCTTGCAGATCCTAAACATTGCGGTGATGTTGATATCGAACGTTTTGACCCATTCCTCATCCTCAATCTCTTCGAGGGTTTCGTGGGTCATCTGGAACGCGGCGTTGTTGACCAGCACGTCAATACGGCCAAACTGTTCAACGGTCTTTTCGACCAGCGCCTGGCAGTTGGCTTTTTGCGCGATATCACCTGGCAGAAGCAGGCATTGGCGACCCGCCTCTTCGACCCAGCGCGCGGTTTCCTGGGCGTCTTCGTGTTCGTCCAGGTAGGCGACGGCCACGTCAGCGCCTTCACGGGCGAAGGCAATGGCTACGGCGCGGCCAATACCGCTGTCGGCACCGGTGATCAAAGCGATCTTGTTGGCCAACCGACCGGAGCCTTTGTAGCTCCGCTCGCCGCAATCGGGGTAGGGGTCCATTTTCTTCTGGGCACCGGGTACAGATTGCGCTTGAGGGGCGAAAGGTGGGCGAGGGTAGTCAGTCATTACAGTCTCCATAGATCTTGATGGGGCTATGGAGTTAGTCGTTTTACGGGCGGAGATAGTTATAGCGGATGCCTGGCACGCCCGACGAATGGTGCCCATTGCCCGAAGCAGACATACCAATGAGTCACTCGCTCAGGTAGCTCTGCAAGTAGGTTCAACGGTGCGGGCACGCGTCGCCGAGCCGCCTATAGTCCAACGCGTGACGCACGCCTTGACTGGCCTGTTCAGCGGGTTGGCGGGGTGGGAGGGGCTCGGGATGCCAGGTGTGCGGGCAGACGGCGTAAGGTCCACAGCGTAACGAGCATTGCCGCAACCGCACACAGCGCAATGCCGACCAACATGGGGGCCGGCGTATGGTCGGCGAACACGCCAACCAAGGTCATGGACACGGCAGCAGTGATCATCTGGATCGCACCAAGCAGCGCCGATGCGGAACCGGCCACTGCACCATGGTCTTCCAGCGACAACACGCCGGCAGCTGGCAACAGCAGGCCGAGGAAACCGAAGCCGATAAACAGCAGGGTCATCATCACCGCCAGGTGATTGCCCCACAACGTGGTGGCTGCCAGTAAGACCATGACAGCCGCCACGGCCATCACTGACCAACGAATCACCGGCGCCAGCCCGAAGCGCGCGCTCAGGCGTGCGGTCATTTGGCTCATGGCAAAAAATGAGGCGGCATTCAGCGCAAAGCACAGGCTGAATTGTGTGGGTGTGAGGCCGAAGTATTCGATGTACACAAACGGCGCGCTGCCGATAAATACGAAGAAGGTGGCCAGGCCGAAACCGCTGACCACCGCCAGGCCGATAAAGACCGGGTCGCGCAACAACGCGCCGTAACTGCCGATGGCGTTGCCCAAGGTCTTGCCCAGGCGGCGCTCAGGCGGGTGGGTTTCGGGCAATTGCACAATGGTCATTATCAGACACAGCACGGACACCACCGCCAGTACCGCGAAGACTTCGCGCCAGCTCCAGAGTGAAATCACCACGCTGCCGGCCAAAGGTGCCAGGATCGGCGACACACTCATCACCAGCATCAGCAAGGCCATCAGGCGTGCGGCTTCATGGCCGGTGTACAGGTCGCGCACGATCGCCCGGGGAATGACCATGCCAGCGCACGCACCGAATGCCTGCAGGGCACGAAAACCAATCAGCACCTCGATGGTCGGCGCCAATGCGCCACCGACGCTGGCCACGGCGAAAATCACCAAGCCGGCATAGATCGGCGGCTTGCGC
>NZ_UYXQ01000088.1 GCF_900624995.1 Pseudomonas antarctica | reverse complement strand
GTCAGCCCTATAGCCAACGCCGCCTTTGAAGGGCATGCGACCTATATCGACAACTACCCGCTGGTGATCGAGCGCGGAGCAGGTGCCGAACAAGCTTATTTCACCTTTTGCTACAGCCCGATCCGCGACTCGCTGGGCAAGGTCGTCGGCATGCTCGACACCGTCACCGAGACCACTGCCACCGTGTTTTTCGCCCGCCGCTTAACGGTGCTGGACGCCATCGGCAGCGCGGTGGCCAGCGCCACCGACGCCGAAGCCATCATGACCACCACCACGCGTCTGTTGGCCGAACACCTGCAGGTGTCCAATTGCGCTTACGCCGACATGGACGCCGATGAAGACGGCTTCACGATCCGGGGCAACTGGGCGGCACCCGGTTCGCCGAGTATTGTCGGGCGTTATAGCCTGGCGGCGTTCGGGGAACGGGCCGTGCGTTGCCTGCGCGCAGGTGAACCGCTTGTGGTGAGTGACAACCGCATGGAATTCTCCCCCGAAGAGTCAGCTGTCTACCAGGCGCTGGGCGTTACGGCGACCGTGTGCTTGCCGTTGATCAAGGACGGGCGCCTGACCGCGCTGATGGCCGTGCATCACCAATCCGCACGCGTCTGGTCGCCCTACGACCTGGCATTGGTAGGTGAAGTCACCGAGCGCTCCTGGGCGCACATCGAACGGGTGCGCGCCGACGCCGCCGTGCGCGAGGGCTTGGCCGCCATTACCGAACTGAACGCCACCCTGGAACAGCGCGTAGAAGAACGCACCCGCGCCTTGACCCAAGCCGAGGCGGCCCTGCACCAGTCGCAAAAGCTCGAAGCCATTGGCCAATTGACCGGCGGCGTGGCTCATGACTTCAACAACTTGTTGACGATTATTCGCTCCTCGGTGGATTTCCTGCGCCAGCCGGGGCTGTCCGAAGAGCGGCGCCAACGCTATATGAGCGCCGTTTCTGACACCGTAGAGCGCGCCAGCAAGCTCACCAGTCAACTGCTCGCCTTTGCCCGTCGCCAACCGCTCAACCCGGAAGTCTTCGATGTGTGCCTGCGGGTCAGGAACATCGGCGAGATGCTCGAAAGCCTGACCGGCGCCCGCATCCATGTGCAGGTCGAGTTGCCGGAGCGCTCGTGCTATGTGCGCGTCGACTCCAGCCAGTTTGAAACCGCACTGATCAATATCGCCCTGAATGCCCGCGACGCCATGGAAGGTCAAGGCACGCTGACCCTGCGCGTGTCTAACGTGGCGGCGCTGCCACGCATTCGTGGCGATGCCGAAGCCCACCAACCGTTTGTGGCCATTGCACTGGCCGACACCGGCATCGGGATCGGCAGCGACACCGTCGAACGTATTTTCGAGCCATTTTTCACCACCAAGGCCGTCGGCAAAGGCACAGGGCTTGGCTTGTCGCAGGTGTTCGGGTTTGCCAAGCAGTCGGGCGGTAACATTGATGTGGCCAGCCACGTTGGCCAAGGCAGCGTCTTCACCCTATACCTGCCCGAGGCCAAACCTGAGGCTGTGCAGCCCATCGCGCCGCAGGACGACCACAGCCCGGTTCACCACACCGCGCAGCGCCACATCCTGATCGTCGAAGACAACCTGGAAGTCGGGCGTTTCGCCAATCAGATCTTGCGGGACCTGGGCTACCAGACCACGTGGGCCACCCATGCCGAACAGGCACTGGCGCTGGCCGGCCCGGATGGCATGGCGTTCGATGCGATTTTTTCGGATGTGGTGATGCCGGGCATGACCGGCGTGGCGATGACCAAGCTGTTGCGCCAAAGGCGGCCCGACCTGCCGGTGGTTCTTACATCAGGCTACAGCGAGGAGCTGGCTGACAGTGGCTACGAAGGTGTCGAGTTCCTGGCCAAGCCCTACTCTGCCGATCAGGTGGCACGCGCGTTGGCCAAGTCCATGCAGTCGAGCTGACGTTTACTCCGCCACCGCGACCTGGTTGCGGCCCATGGCCTTGGCGCGGTACAGCGCCTTGTCAGCGGTATTGATCAGGCTGTGCAGGTCTTGATCGAGGTTGCGTGTGGTGGCAACCCCGAGGCTTGCGGTCAAGCCCTGCACCGGTTCGCAGGCCATGCCCGAAATCGCGTTGACCAGTTGCTCGGCGATACCCCGCGCGGTTTCCAATGACGTATTGGGCAACAACACGGCAAACTCCTCGCCTCCAAGGCGGCCATACACATCAGCCTGACGAAACGACGCGCTGATGACTCCGCCAATTTGACGCAACACCTGGTCGCCAGCCTGGTGGCCGTAGGTGTCGTTGATCGCCTTGAAGTGATCCATGTCCAGCATCAGCGCGCACAGCGGTTGCTGATTATGGCGGCACTGCTCGTACAGCACTTGGGCGTGTTCGAAAAAGGCGCGCCGATTCATCAGGCCAGTGAGTTCGTCGGTCTGGGCGGCGCGCGCCGAAATAGTGTGCGCACGCTCCATTTGTCGCGTCAGACGAAAGGCTTTTTCCAGGGCATCCGAAAGTTTGCGCGTGGCACTGGCCACGAAGGTTGAGAACACCAGCACAGCAATGGCCACACCCACCTGCATCGGCGACGGCTGGAACAGCAGCCACAACGTGCACGGAAACAGCACCAGGGCTATGGAGCCCAGCGTCATATAACGGTAGGCCGAATAACACGAAACGGCACTGACCGACATGCCCACACTAAACAGCATGACCAGCACTTGGGAGACGCGGTCGTCGGTGGGCATGACAGCCACTGCGCCCAGCCCCCACACGCCTGCCGAAAGCATCAGGGTTACCCAATAACGCCGCTCCCAACGCTGAGGTGTACGCTCGTTGGTGGGGCAGCCAAACCACTCCAAGAACATCTTGACCCGCAACAGCGAGGTCACCGTCAGCACTGTCAGCCAGACCAGCATGACCTCATGGTCAAAGCGGTCCCAACACAGCCAGCAGAGCATGATGGCGGCTAGATAACTGCCGAAAATAGCGGAGAACGATTGGCGAAACAGCTGGTGCAAACGGTCCGTTCGCACCTGCTCTTCGATAAAGCCATCCGGGTCCTGCCCACGTCCAAGGCCATTCATGAAGTACGCCTGTCTCGACTGCTACGACAAAGGCGCCATTGTGGCACCCTGCCAGTAGCGCGGACAACAGAATCCGCCATGCTAGAGCCTTTAGAACGCTTGCGGCCGCAGAATCAACACACCCAATGGCGGCAAATTCAACGACAACGACACCGGCTGCCCATGCTGCGGTTCATCCTGGGTAAATACCTCTCCCCCATTACCGTAATTGGAGCCAGCGTACGTGTCGGCATCACTGTTTATCACCTCGCTCCAGCGCCCGGCAATCGGCACCCCCACGCAATAGGCTTCACGAGGCACCGGGGTGAAGTTGGCGACCACCAGCACCGGCTTGCCGTCCTTGCTCCACCGCAGCCATGCATAAACGCTGTTAATTGCGTCATCGCCAATCAACCATTGGAAGCCTTGAGGCGCGTCATCCTGCTCGTGCAGCGAGGGCTCTTCACGGTAGAGGCGGTTGAGGTCGCCAACCAGCTTTTGCACGCCCCGGTGTTCGGGGTATTGCAGCAGGTACCAGTCCAGTTGCTGGTCGTGGTTCCACTCACGCCACTGGCCGAACTCGCACCCCATGAACAGCAGTTTTTTGCCGGGGTGCATCCACATGAAGCTCAGGTAGGCCCGCAGGTTGGCGAACTTCTGCCAGCGGTCGCCGGGCATCTTGTCGATCAACGAGTGTTTGCCGTGCACCACTTCATCGTGAGAGATCGGCAGGATAAAACGCTCGGACCAGGCATACACCAGGCCGAAACTCAGCTCATTGTGATGATGCGCGCGATACACCGGGTCTTGCTGGATGTAATGCAGCGAATCGTGCATCCAGCCCATGTTCCACTTGTAGTTAAAGCCCAGGCCACCTTGCTGGGTGCTCTGGCTGACACCCGGCCACGCCGTGGATTCCTCGGCAATCACCAACGCACCCGCGGCTTCCAGGGCGACCACATCGTTCAGATGGCGCAGGAAGTCGATGGCTTCCAGGTTCTCGCGACCGCCATAGCGATTGGGCACCCACTCGTCAGCTTTGCGCGAGTAATCGCGATACAGCATCGAGGCCACCGCATCCACGCGTAAACCGTCGACATGGAAGTGTTTAAGCCAGTGCAGCGCCGAGGCCAGCATAAAGCCGTGCACTTCCGTGCGGCCCAGGTTGTAGATCAGCGTGTCCCAATCCTGGTGGAAGCCTTCCAGCGGGTTGGCGTATTCATACAGCGCGGTGCCGTCGAACTCGGCCAAACCGTGAGTATCGGTCGGGAAATGCGCCGGCACCCAGTCGAGGATCACGCCGATATTGGCCAGGTGCAAGGCATTGACGAAAAAGCCGAAATCTTCCGGTGAGCCAAAACGCGCGCTCGGTGCAAACTGCGACAACGCCTGGTAGCCCCATGAGCCGCCGAACGGGTGTTCCATGATCGGCATCAGCTCGATATGGGTGAAGCCCAATTGCTGCACATACGGAATCAAGCGCTCGGCCAGTTCGCGCCAACCGTACTGACGGGACACCTCGCCGGCCTCGTCCAGCTCGCACTGCCAGGAGCCCACGTGCAATTCATAGATCGACAACGGCGCCGTGGGTTTTTGCTTGTCGGCACGCGCCTGCATCCACGCGTGATCTTGCCAGTCGACCTGCAACGGCGCGGCGACTTTTGAGGCGGTGTCGGGCGGTAATTGGGTGGCGAGTGCCATCGGGTCGGCCTTGAGCGGCAAAACCCCGTTGGCGCCGAGAATTTCATACTTGTAGGCCGCACCGGGCTGCAAGCGCGGGATAAAGATTTCCCACACGCCCGATGGGTGACGCAAGCGCATCGGATGGCGACGGCCATCCCATATATTAAAATCACCCACCACTGACACACGCCGAGCATTTGGCGCCCAGACGGCGAAGCGCACGCCCTGTATGCCATCGACACTGGTTACCTGGGCGCCCAGGCAGCTGCCGAGGTCACGGTGATTGCCTTCGGCAAACAGGTACAGGTCCATTTCACCCAGGAGCAATTGGTTGAAGCTGTAAGGGTCTTCGGTGATCTGCTCACCGCCGGCCCACTGGATTTTCAGCAGGTAACCCTGGCGAGTCGCGAAATGCCCGACAAACAACCCCGGCACCTGGGTCGCGTCCAGGCTGCCGATCGGCTCACCGCTGTCGCGCGCCAATACTTGAACACTCAAGGCCTCCGGCAGGAACGCGCGGATAAACTGCCCGCCGTGCTCGTCATCATGTGGCCCCAGAATCGAGAACGGGTCAGGGTGCTCGGCGCGAACCAGTGCCTCAATGTCCTTTGGCGCCGGCATTGCAGTCAACTTCGGTTGCAGCGGTTCTTTATTTGTAAAGCTCATGACGTCTCCCCACCGCGTGCAGTTTTCGATATAGGTGTTAGCCCGCTGAGCAGGCCGTGCAAACCTTGCAACGGCACCGGCAACCACGTCGGGCGGTTTTCCGCTTCGTAGGCCACTTCGTACGCGGCCTTCTCCAGGCTGAACAACGTCAGCGCGGCGCTCTGGCCTTTGGCATCCTGCCAGGCATGCGCCAGTGTAGTCGTCGCCTGATGATAAGCCTGGGTAAATGCCTCACGCGCTTCGCAAAGGTAGCGGTCGGTCACGCGTTTGCGGGCAATGTCCGCTTCGGGCGAGTGATCCACTCCTTGCACATTCAAGGCCATGGCGGCCGCGTAATCGAACGAGCGCAACACGCCGCTCACATCTTTATACGGGCTGTGTTTGCCGCGCCGTTCATGCAGCGGGCGTGCAGGTTCGCCTTCAAAGTCGATCAAGTAGGCATCGCCTTTGACCACCAGCACCTGACCCAGGTGCAAGTCACCGTGGACACGAATCCGCAAGCCGCCTGCCGTGGCTTTCGCCAAGGCTTGGACGTGACTGCCGATGGCTTTTTTGTGTGCCAGCAATTCACTGACCAGCGCCTGATCGGCAGGGTTCAATAGGTTTTGATGGAGCTTGAGCAAGTGCAGCGCGCGGTCGATCTGCGCGCCGACATCCTTGGCCCAGGCCTGGGTGTCCTTGACCGTAGTGACTTGCGGCTTGAAGTCTGTGTTGGTGGTTTGCGCCGCCAGCACCACGTGCATTTCACCCAGCCGCTGGCCGAGCAGACCGGCGAAGTCTTGCAACTCGCCCAAGGCGTTGTAGTGCTGCTCCTGTTCGGAAATGGCTTCGGCCAGTTCGTCGCGAATCGCGCGCTCCAGGCTGTTTTGGGTCCAGGCCCAGGCATCACCCTGGTTGCTCAGGTAGCCCTGGGCGATCATCAACAGGTTGTCTTCCCCTTGGGCGTCACGGCGAATCATCGAACCCAGCAACGGCGAGATATTCGGGTAACCGGCCGCGGTCAAGTAGGCGCTCATTTCCAGCTCCGGGTGCACCCCGGCGCTGACCTTACGGATGAGTTTGAGCACCAGGCTCTCGCCCACCACCACCGAACTGTTGGACTGCTCGGCCGCGAGGTAGCGCACCTGCGACTCATCGCTCAGTTGCAACTTAGCCAGATGCGGGGTGGCCTCAAAGCGCAGGTCGCCTTCACGGGTATTAAGCACTGTGCCAGCCTGCAAACCTTGAATCACCGCGCGAATAAAGTGCTCGAGGCTGAAGGCATCAGTGACCAAGCCAACCTGACGCGCACGGCGCACTCGGGCCAACGCCAATTGCTGCGGCAAGGCACTGGTGAACTGGTCGTCACCGAGAAAGCCGAACGGCAGTTGATAGCGATTGATCTGGCCACCGCTGCTCACCTCGATCTCACTGAGCAGCACTGGGTGCTGCGGGTCACCAAAGCGCACGCCGTAGGCAATACGCACACTGTCGATGGCCGTGTCTTTGCCGGCAAACCAGCGCCGCTTGGGCAGCCAGGCAGGTAGCGACGTTTGCTCCAGCGTGGTGCGGCCGGGTTCTTCGAGTAACTCTTCCATACGTTTTTTCAGCACCAGCGTGGTGAAGTCAGGAATGCTTTGCGCCGGTTCCACATGCCAGCTCGGCATCTGGTTTTCCGCTGCCAGCACGAACCAGTAGAACCCGTACGGCGCCAAGGTCAGCAGGAAATTGAGCTGGCCTATCGGTGGAAAGGCATTACCGCCGAGCATCTCCACCGGCACCATGCCCGCAAACGCCGACAAGTCCAGCTCGGCCGCCTGGGCGCTGCGCGACACGTTGGCCACGCACAGGATGAGTTCAGTACGCCCGTCTTCTCCGGTGAATTCACGGGTATAAGCCAGGATGCGGCGGTTGCTCGGCGAGAGCATTTTCAAGCTGCCGCGGCCAAAGGCCTTGGACTGCTTGCGTACCGCCAGCATGCGCCGAGTCCAGTTCAGCAGTGAGTGCGGGTCCTGGGCTTGCGTTTCGACGTTGACCGATTGGTAGCCGTAAAGCGGGTCCATGATCGGCGGCAACACCAAGCTGGCCGGGTCGGCGCGCGAGAAGCCGCCGTTGCGGTCAATAGACCACTGCATCGGCGTGCGCACGCCGTCGCGGTCGCCCAGGTAGATGTTGTCGCCCATGCCGATTTCATCGCCGTAATACAGGGTCGGTGTGCCCGGCATCGACAGCAACAGGCTGTTGAGCAATTCCACACGGCGGCGGTCACGCTCCACCAGCGGCGCCAGGCGCCGACGAATGCCCAGGTTGATCCGCGCGCGGCGGTCCGCCGCGTAGTAGTTCCACAGGTAGTCGCGCTCCTTGTCGGTGACCATTTCCAGGGTCAACTCATCGTGGTTGCGCAGGAAGATCGCCCATTGGCAATTGGCAGGGATCTCCGGGGTTTGACGGAGAATATCGGTAATGGGGAAGCGATCTTCCTGGGCCAAGGCCATGTACATGCGCGGCATCAGCGGAAAATGGAACGCCATATGGCATTCATCGCCGTCATCGCCTTTTTTGTCGCCAAAGTACAGCTGCGTGTCTTCCGGCCACTGGTTAGCTTCAGCGAGCAGCATGCGGTCCGGGTAATGCGCGTCGATCTCGGCGCGGATCTGCTTGAGGACATCGTGGGTTTCCGGCAGGTTCTCGTTATTGGTGCCGTCGCGCTCGATCAGGTACGGGATGGCATCCAGACGCAGGCCGTCGATGCCCATGTCCAGCCAGTAGCGCATCACCGACAGCACCGCTTTCATCACCTGCGGGTTGTCGAAGTTGAGGTCCGGCTGGTGGGAATAGAAGCGGTGCCAGAAGTACTGGCCGGCGACCGGGTCCCAGGTCCAGTTGGACTTCTCGGTGTCGAGAAAAATGATGCGGGTGCCGTCGTATTTCTGATCGTCGTCGGACCACACATAGAAGTCCCTTGCCGCCGAACCTGGCTTGGCTTTGCGCGCACGCTGGAACCAAGGGTGCTGGTCGGAGGTGTGGTTGATCACCAGCTCGGTGATGACCCGCAGCCCGCGCTTGTGGGCTTCGGCGATAAAGCGTTTGGCGTCGGCCATGGTCCCGTAATCGCTGTGCACGCCTCGGTATTCGGCGATGTCATAGCCGTCGTCGCGGCGTGGCGAGGGGTAGAACGGCAAGAGCCAGATGGTGTTCACGCCGAGGTCAGCGATGTAGTCGAGCTTGGCGATCAGCCCGGGAAAATCACCGATGCCGTCGTTGTTGGAGTCGAAATAGGATTTGACGTGAACCTGGTAGATCACCGCGTCTTTGTACCAGAGCGGGTCTTTAATAAAGGTGGCAGCCTTGGGTTTCTTCGCCATTGGAAACTCCTGAAAATTCGAGAAATCTTGCGAACTAGACCGGATCAATGTGGATCGGGGCTTGCTCCCGAAAGCGCGCTATCAAGCCGGTGAATTCATTGACTGATCCGCCGCTATCGGGAGCAAGCCCCTCCCACACGTGGAACTTCGCCGGGCTCAGGAAACGCTGATTCTCCAGATGCCAAACGGCATCTGCGGGTCAAGGCGCGTCCACTGGGTCTTGCCGTACCAGGTCCAGCGATGGCCGCTCATCAAATCTTCGCCCTGGGTCTGGGCATCATCGGACAAGCCCATTTCCCACAGCGGTAACTCGAAATGCGCCTCCTGGGCGTTGAACGGGTCAAGGTTGACGGCGCCGAGGATGAAATTGCTGCCGTCTTCACTGCGCTTGCCGAAGTACAGGATGTTGTCGTTCCAAGCGTTGTAGAGCTTCAGGCCCAGGTGCGTTTGCAACGCCGGGTTCTGACGGCGAATGCGGTTAAGCTGAGCGATCTCGGCAATGATGTTGCCGGTCGCCGTGAAGTCGCGCGGGCGGATCTCGTACTTTTCCGAATCCAGGTATTCTTCCTTGCCCGGCACGGGCGCCGCTTCGCACAGTTCGAAACCCGAATACATGCCCCACAGACCCGAGCCCATGGTGGCGAGCGCGGCGCGGATCAAAAAGCCCGCTCTGCCCGACTCATGCAGGAAGCCCGGGTTGATGTCCGGCGTATTGACGAAGAAGTTCGGCCGGTAGCACTCGCGCCACGGTGACTCATTCAACTGCGCGAAATATTCGCTCAGTTGCGCCTTGGTGTTGCGCCAAGTGAAATAGGTGTAGCTCTGCGAGTACCCGACCTTGCCCAGGCGCGCCATCATCGCCGGCGTAGTGAACGCCTCGGCCAGGAAGATCACGTCCGGGTGCTTGGCGCGCACATCACTGATCAGCCATTGCCAGAATGGCAGCGGCTTGGTGTGCGGGTTATCGACGCGAAACGTCTTCACACCCTCCTCCACCCAACCCACCACAACGTCGCGCAGCTCTGTCCACAGGCTTGGGATCGCGTCAGCGGCGTAGAAGTCGACGTTAACGATGTCCTGGTATTTTTTCGGCGGGTTTTCCGCGTACTTGATCGTGCCGTCCGGGCGCCAGTTGAACCAGCCAGGGTGCTGTTTGAGCCACGGGTGGTCCTGGGAGCACTGGATCGCGAAGTCGAGCGCGATTTCCAGACCATGGTCAGCGGCGGCCTTGACCAGGCGTCGGAAGTCATCGCGGCTGCCCAGTTGCGGGTGGATGGCTTCATGGCCACCCTCCTCACTGCCAATCGCGTACGGGCTGCCTGGGTCATCCGGGCCCGCCGTCAAAGAATTGTTCTTGCCTTTGCGATGGCTGCGTCCAATCGGGTGGATGGGCGGGAAGTACAGTACATCAAAGCCCATGTCATGAATCATCGACAGCCGTGAGTGCACATCGTTGAAGGTGCCGTGGCGCGCAGGATCGTCGGTGATCGAGCGGGGAAACAGCTCGTACCAACTGGCAAACTGCGCAGCCTCACGTTCGACATCAATCGGGTAGGCGGGGCTGATGCTCAAGTAGGCGCGAGGGTCGGCCTGGGTCATCAAGTGCGCACTGTCTTCGTGCAGGAATTGCGCGACCTGCTCGGTTTCCAGCAGGCCGGACAGTTCGTGGTGCAACAGCATCAGACGCTCGCGCAGTTCATTGTCACTGCGCTCGGCCGCCTGCAACACCAGGCTGCGGCCTTCCTGCAACTCTTGGCTCACCGGCACCCCGGCCTCATGCTTCTTGCGCAACTCGTAGCAGAAGCTAGCGAAGGTATCGATCCAGGCTTCGATGCAATATTCGTGAGGGCCTTGCTGGGCGACGGTGAAGGCGCCTTCCCAGCCATTGTTACCCACGTCGGCCATGGCCACGCTGTGCCAGCTTTGATCCTGCAGCGGGCGCCAGCGAATCAGCACGGCGAGCTTGTCATGGCCATCGGCGAACACCTTGCTGGTGACGTTGACCCGTTGGCCAACCACCGCCTTCACCGCAAATTCGCCGCCGTCGATCACGGGCGCGGTGCTTTCGATAGCAATCCTGGGCAACAACAACGCCTGGGACAGTGGCAATAAAGAATCATCTGGAGCGAGTGTTTCAGCAGTCATCGAGCATCTTCCCCTTACGCCCTGTGGACGCTCTTTGCTTGATCTGAATTCTGAGACGGCAGCACTCTCCCTGAGCAGGGCCGTAATAGGTCCGAGCCTGCTGCCAGTGGAAAAGTTCAGGTGGATATGTCGCCATTGAGCGGGGAATCAAATCTCCCCGGCGGTTGTCCACCCATAGAGCAAAGCACAAAGGAGGCCATACCGATGAATATCCCGATTCCGGCTGAAACACCTGACCCCAATATCGACGACCCGACCCTGCCGCCGACTGAGCCGCCGCCGATTCCTGAACAGGAACCGCCCGAAAACGAGCCGCCGCCGGTGCAGGAACCGCCAACGAGCGAGCCGCCGGTCATCCTCTGATGCGGTGTCGATCTGCCCCGGGATCAATCATTCTTCTCGAATGTATTGACGATCCGAGGCATCACACTGAACACCGCCAACGCCAACAATGTACTGAACACCGCTGTCGACTCCCGGCCCATACCGGCAGCCACCCCAATCGCAGCGGTCATCCACAGGCCGGCAGCGGTGGTCAGGCCTCTGACATATTGGCCC
Source organism: Pseudomonas antarctica (assembly GCF_900624995.1). Taxonomy (GTDB): domain Bacteria; phylum Pseudomonadota; class Gammaproteobacteria; order Pseudomonadales; family Pseudomonadaceae; genus Aquipseudomonas; species Aquipseudomonas antarctica. The sequence goes on along the minus strand of NZ_UYXQ01000088.1, from coordinate 5,671 downwards.
TCCTCATCTTCCTTGCCTTTGAGGATCGTGCCGGCCCCGAGAAACCCTATCCCCGCGATCACGCCCTGCACCACGCGACTCATGGCATCGGCTTGATTGCCGGACATCTGTGCCACTAACACAAACAGTGCCGCGCCCAATGCCACCAGCATGTGGGTACGTACGCCCGCCGCCTTGCCCTTGTGCTCGCGCTCAAAGCCGAGAATCGCGCCCAGGATCGCGGCGATCAGCAGGCGCACGGTAATCTGGGTGAGTTGCTTGGCATCGCCAATGTCGGCGAATTCAGCCTGCAGGGTTTGCCACACTTCTTGCCACCAGGCGTCCATGGAAGCGCTCCTTTTTGAGGGTTGGTAAGCAGATGGACAGCGGCGACCGCCAGTCAGTTGCCTGGAACGCTTGGCCACATCGCAAACCCTAACGATCACCCTCCTATGGAAAAGGACATCACCATGCCTGTACGTATCGACAACCAGACGTGCTACTTCAAGGTCGACGAAAACGGCCCGGAACGCAGCCTGCCCGCCCCTGAAGTGACGGTGAGTACCGACAGCCTCAAAGCCATGTCTTTTGTGGTGTTGAATGACGAACGGATCTACGTCACTGAAGCCGAGGCCGACGCCTTGACCGTCGCCGGCGCCATCGACGGGCGTAGACACCTGAAGGCAACCGACAGTGATTCGGTGATTTAATTGATCTGTATCAGCACCCGCTAAATAGCGCTGCACTCCAGGCGCCATCGGGTGCAGCAGATCGTCGCAGGCCTGCTGCCACGCACTATCTGATCCGCTTTTTATCGCTCTAGCTGAGTCTGTTATGCAAACAGAGCGGCGTTCATAGTTCATTCGCCTGATGGAGGCTGATGAGCGAATGACCATGAGCGAAAGAATCCCAACTGTGGAAACCTTTGAGCCCATACACCCAAAGAAGGTGAAGGCCAAATCCAGCGACAACTTGATCCATACCCGTAGCTTCAGCGGCCTGTTCCGCACCTTGCGCGTAAGCGGTGCCGCCGTGCTGTTCCTGGCCTTTTTCGGTACCGTTTGGCTGAACTGGGGTGGGCGGCAAGCGGTGCTGTGGGACTTGGCTGAAAGCAAATTCCACATCTTCGGTGCGACCTTTTGGCCACAGGACTTCATCCTGCTGTCAGCACTGCTGATCATCTGCGCCTTCGGCCTGTTTGCGATTACCGTGTTCGCCGGCCGCGTGTGGTGCGGCTACACCTGCCCGCAGAGCTCGTTTACCTGGCTGTTCATGTGGTGTGAAAAAGTCACCGAAGGCGAACGCAACCAGCGCATCAAGCTGCAAGCGGCGCCGTGGAGCCTGAACAAACTGGCGCGACGCTCGGCCAAACATGCTTTGTGGCTGGGGATCAGCGTGCTCACCGGGCTGACCTTTGTCGGTTACTTCACGCCCATTCGCCCCTTGGCCTTGGAGCTGCTGAGCTGGCAAATGGGCGGTGTAAGCCTGTTTTGGGTCTTGTTCTTCACCGCTGCCACCTACCTCAATGCCGGTTGGCTGCGTGAAGCGGTGTGCATGCACATGTGCCCGTATGCGCGATTTCAGAGCGTGATGTTCGACAAAGACACCCTGACCATTTCCTACAACGCGGCACGGGGAGAACACCGTGGCCCACGCAAACGTGAGGTGACGCCTGCCGACGTCGGCTTGGGTGACTGCATCGACTGCCAGCTGTGCGTGCAAGTGTGCCCTACCGGCATCGACATCCGTGACGGCCTGCAGATGGAATGCATCGGCTGCGCAGCCTGTATCGACGCTTGCGATTCGATCATGGACAAGATGGGCTATGCCCGTGGCCTGGTGAGCTATACCTCCGAACACCAACTGCAAGGTGGCAAGACCCACCTGCTCAGGCCGAGGCTGATCGGCTACAGTGCCGTGTTGCTGGTGATGATCGCCGCCTTGGTGGTGGCCTTAGTGGGGCGGCCGATGGTGTCGCTCGACGTGACCAAGGACCGTGGCATGTTCCGCGAAAACAGCCAGGGCTTGATCGAAAACATCTACAGCCTCAAGGTCATCAACAAGACCCAGCAGCGCCAGGACTACCGTCTGGAGCTGGTCGACGCCGACGGCTTCCGGTTACAAGGCAAGACCGAGATCAGCCTGGCACCGGGGGAAATCAGCGATGTGCCGGTGTCGGTGGCGTTGTTGGCCGACACACCGGCGAGCAGTTCGCAGCCCCTGCGCTTCAAGGTGACGGATGTGGATGAACCGTGGATCTACAGTGCTGCCGACAGCCGCTTTGTGGCGCCGATGAACCGCTGAGGTCTGGCAAACACAAACGATCACAGGTGGGAGCTGGCTGGCCAGCCTCTACCTTTAGCCCTGCGTACACTTTTACAACGCTAATTAGGCCCTCATGAAACGCTACGAAAAATTTGCCGATGACATTGCAGAACTGATCCGCTCCGGCGTCCTCGGGCCCGGCCAGCGAGTGCCGTCGGTGCGTTATGCGAGCCAGACCTATGGCGTCAGCCCGTCCACGGTATTCCAGGCGTACTACCTGCTGGAGCGCCGTGGGCTGATTCGCGCGCGGCCGCGTTCCGGCTACTTTGTCAACGCCCATGCGCCGAGCCCGTTTTCCGAGCCGGTGGTGAGCGAGCACGTGCATGAGTCCACTGAAGTGGATGTGAGTGAGCTGGTGTTTTCGGTGCTCGACTCCATCAAGGACCCCAATACCGTGCCCTTCGGCTCGGCCTTCCCCAGCCCGATGCTGTTTCCGTTGCCGCGTCTGGCCCGCTCCCTGGCCAGTGCCAGCCGCGAGATGGACCCCCGACTGGTGGTCACCGACATGTCCCCCGGCAACCCGCAACTGCGCAGGCAGATTGCCCTGCGTTACATGGTCGGCGGCCTGATGCTGCCCATGGAGGAGCTGCTGATCACCAACGGCGCCCTTGAAGCGCTGAACCTGTGCCTGCAGGCGGTGACCGAGCCAGGCGACCTGGTCGCCATTGAAGCCCCCGCGTTTTATGCCTGCCTGCAAGTGCTGGAACGCCTGAAACTCAAGGCGGTGGAAATCCCCGTGCACCCGCGCGACGGCATCGACCTCAACGCCTTGGCGCAAAGCCTTGAGCGCTACCCGATCAAGGCCTGCTGGACCATGACCAGCTTCCAGAACCCCATGGGCGCCACGCTGCCGCACGCCAAGAAGCAGGCGCTGGTGGAACTGCTGCGCGGCCATCAGGTGCCACTGATCGAAGATGACGTGTATGCGGAGCTGTATTACGGGCAACACGCGCCGAAACCGGCCAAAGCCTTCGATACCGAAGGTTTGGTGATGCACTGCGGCTCCTTTGCCAAGAGCCTGGCCCCGGGTTACCGCGTCGGCTGGGTGGCGGCCGGGCGTTATGCGCAGAAGGTCGAGCGCTTGAAGTTGATGACCTCGTTGTGCCCCTCGATGCCCGCCCAGGCGGCCATTGCCGATTACCTGCAACACGGCGGCTACGACCGGCACCTGCGCAAATTGCGCTACGCGCTGGAGGAACAGCAAAGCGCCATGCTGGCGGCCATCGCCCGTTACTTCCCGGCGCAGACGCGGGTCAGCCAGCCGGCCGGCGGGTATTTTTTGTGGCTGGAATTGCCGAAGAAAACCGACTCGCTGAAGCTGTTCCAGATGGCCTTGGCACAAGGTATCAGCATCGCGCCGGGGCCGATATTTTCGGCGACCCAGCGCTTCAGGAATTGCATTCGCTTGAACTACGGCAGCCCGTGGACCGAGGCGTCGGAGCAGGCGATGGAGACGTTAGGGCGGATCGTGCGGTCGTTTTAAACCGCAACCCTCCTGAGCAAAGAACCCCATAAAGGGAGCCGTGCGGGGATCGATAATCGCTCCCCAGACAGGATCATCGAACAAAGCCCCGTCGTGAGGCACTCTCTGGAAAGTCGCGATCATTACCCAATCGGCGATGAGCTCAAGCTGCAGGTCGGGGACTGGACTGATGCCAATCCCGCCCCGAGAACCAGGGCCGATGCGGCCTACAACGTGGACAACGTGTTGCGCTTGCTCGATAACGTCGATGATCGGACCGTTAACGACCACCGCCCAAATCGAGGAATGTGCCGGTGGTGTAGGACGCTTTGTCCGACAGCAGCCAGATGATCGCTTGCGCCACTTCATCCGGGCGCCCGCCACGGGCCATGGGAATGCCGGACTCCAGTTTGCTGACGCGGTCGGGGTCACCGCTGAGGGCGTGGAAGTCGGTAAAAATATAGCCGGGGCGCACGGCGTTGACGCGAATCCCCTCACCTGCCACTTCTTTGGACAGGCCAATGGTGAAGGTGTCCAGCGCGCCTTTGGAGGCGGCATAGTCGACGTATTCACCCGGCGAACCCAGGCGCGCCGCCACCGACGACACGTTGACGATACTGCCGCCTTGTCCGCCGTGCTTGGGTGACATGCGCAGCACCGCGTGCTTGGCGCACAGGATCGGCCCGAGCACGTTGGTCTTCAGGATCTTCAGAATGCGAAATTCAGACATCTCATCGACCCGCGACTTGTGCCCCACGGTGCCGGCGTTGTTCACCAACGCAGTGACACGGCCCAGTTCGGCATCCACGCGACTGAACAGCGCGATCACCTCATCTTCGATGCTGACATCCGCACGCACTGCAATCGCCTGGGCACCCAGGTCGCGAACTTGTTCCAACACGCGATGGGCGGCGTTTTCGTCGGACTGGTAGTTGATGCAGATGCGGTAGCCCTCGCGCGCGGCGAGCAATGCCGTTTCGGCGCCGATGCCACGGCTGCCCCCGGTGATGATGACGACTTTGTCCATGCGTGCGGCCTCCTGATTCAACCTGATGGTTAGGGTTGGACCTAAGAATACCCGTCACTCACAGCTTTTGTCAGGCGCGACTGCTGCTTCGCCACGTTGGATGTCGGCCATAAAATCGTCGGCCGGCAATGGATGCCCCAATAGGTAGCCTTGCAGGGCGTTGCAACCCAAGCGGGTCAGGAAGCTTTGCTGTGCATCGGTCTCCACGCCTTCGGCGACGATTCGCAGCCCAAGGGCCTGGCCGAGGGCAACGATAGCCGAGACAATCGCGGCGTCGTCGCTGTCGCGTTCCAGGTCGCGGACAAAACCGCGGTCGATTTTCAACTCGTTGGCCGGCAGGCGTTTGAGGTACATCAGGCTGGAATAACCGGTGCCGAAGTCATCAATGGACAGGTCCACGCCCATGTCCGACAGCTGCTGTAACACGGCTATGCTCGCATCGGCATCGCTCATGGCGGTGGTTTCGGTGATTTCCAGGGTCAGGCTGTTGGCCGGTAACTGATGACAGTCGAGGGCGGCCGCGACACTGTTGACCAACCCGGCATGGCAGAACTGCAGGGCCGACAGATTCACCGCCATGCGCCAGTCTTCATAGCCCTGCGCATACCACACGCGCATCTGGCGACAGGCTTCGTTCAGCACCCATTCACCGATAGGAATGATCAACCCGGTCTTTTCCGCCAGCTCGATAAACGCGGCCGGCAACAATAAACCCTGCTGCGCATGCTCCCAGCGCAGCAGCGCTTCGGCACCGACCGGCAGACCGCTGGCCGCATCGAACTTGGGCTGGTCATACCGGCGTAATTGCGCGTGTTCAAGGGCATTGCCCAGGTCCTGCAACAACTGCAGTTTTTTGCGCGCATTGGTGTTCTTCGCCC